>CAYWCV010000001.1:0-108941 GCA_964456845.1 uncultured Chitinophagales bacterium
TTAGAGCATTTGGGTGCCAATCCATTGATGCATAAGGAAATAGCCGAGAAGTGTTACGAGCAGACGGGGATGACCTTCATGTTTGCTCCGTATTTCCATCCGGCCATGAAACATGTGGTTCCTGTTCGCAAGGCGCTGCGCATGCGCACTTTCTTTAATGTGATGGGCCCGCTCTTGAATCCCGCAGGCGTGAAACGTCAGGTAATCGGGGCCTTCAACGTCGAGACAGCCCAGATGATCGCCGGTATCATGTCGAACATAGGGATGGAACATGTTCATACCGTTCACAGCGACGACGGACTCGATGAATTCACGGTCTCGGCCGATTCGACCGTATTTCGGGTGCTCAACGGATCAGGAGTGATGTCCGAGCGCTTCAGCCCCAGAAGTCTTGGGTTCGAAACGTCTCACATTGATGACCTCAAGGGAGGTGACGCAGCAGTAAATGCGCTTGCCATAACGGAATTATTCCACGGCAGGTCGAAACCTGGTCTGCGCGATACCGTTATCTTGAACACTGCGTTTGCCATTGTTACTGGCGGCAAGACGGACGACCTGCTCGAGGCCGTCGCCATTGCTCGCGAGAGCCTGAGTTCGGGAGCTGCGGCAACCAAACTCAAGGATTTCGTGGAGTGCACACGCGACATCAACAAACCCGAGGGGGCTGTCGCATGAGCACCATCCTTGATCGCATTGTCGAGCAGACGACGGAAGATCTGGCAAAACGCCGTAAAAAAGTGTCGATGACAGATTTCAACGGCTTCGAGCTCTTTGAGGCCCCGCGTAAAGACTTTATTGCTCCGCTGACGACCGACGGCATATCGGTGATCGCGGAGGTCAAGAAGGCGAGTCCGTCGAAAGGTGTCATAAGAGCCGATTTCGATCCAGTCGACATTGCCCTACGCTACGAGGATGCCGGTGCTTCGTGCTTGTCGGTTCTCACAGACGAGCCGTTCTTTCAGGGTTCTCTCAAATATCTTGAAGCCATTCGCCGACGCGTCGACTTGCCCTTGCTTCGAAAGGATTTCATTGTGGATCCCTACCAAGTTGCTGAGGCACGTGCTCACGGAGCCGATGCCTTCCTGCTCATCATGGCTGTTTTGAGTGATTCACAGTTGGACGAGCTGCTGCATGCCGGTATCGAATATGGAATTCCAGCGTTGGTCGAATGTTACGACCAAGATGAGGTGCATCGCATGCCTTGGGATCGTGTCAAGCTATTTGGCGTCAACAACCGCGATTTGCGCACCTTCGAGACCAATGTTCACCGTGGCACCGAACTCCTGCAGTCGTCGCCTGAGGGAATAGTTCGAATATCTGAAAGTGGGCTGTCCTCTGCCGAGGATTTGAGCTCCTTGGTGCGAAATGGCATCCATGCGGCGCTCATCGGGGAATCGTTCATGAGAGAAAATGATCCAGGTATTGCACTAAAGACATTGCTGACCGATACTGAACGCATTTTGGAGGAGGCCTGATGTTCCAGCAACACGATAACGCCCGAACAAGGGTCAAAATTTGTGGCCTGACCTCCCTCGAAGATGCACGGTACGCCTCGGGGGCTATGGCCGACTACCTTGGATTCATATTTGTCCCAGGCAGCAAACGATACGTTGATCCCGACCAAGCGGCAGCCATTATCGCTTGGACCGAAGGTCCAGAGGCCGTCGGTGTGTTCATGAACCAGCCTCTCGACGACGTGGTCGACACCATCAACAAAACGGGTGTCAGACTTGTGCAACTACATGGGCAGGAATCGGTTGAATACTGCAGCCTGATGCCGGTTCCAGTTATAAAGTCCATCCCTGTTGAGGCGGACGACACCGCCGATTCATTGGCTGAGAAGCTGCGTCCTTATGAGGGCACGGCGAGTTTCTTCCTGTTCGACACGTCCAAAGACGGACAGACCGGAGGTACGGGCGAATCGTTCGATTGGACCATCCTCCTCGATCTTTACACGGAAACCCCTTGGTTCGTTGCCGGTGGCATCGGGCCAGAAAACGTGACCTCGGTGGTCAACACGTTGCATCCATTTGGTGTGGATGCCAACAGCAAACTTGAGTCGGAACCAGGTATGAAGCAGCTCGAAAAATTCGAGCAGTTCTTCGATGAAGTTCGTGAGATTTGGAAACATCAAGACCCCGATTAAACATATCATGACTACAGCCACATTAGAAAAACAGTACAGTCAGCCAGACAGCAAAGGTTATTTCGGCCAATTTGGAGGCCGGTTTGTACCAGAAATCCTCATACCGGCCGTCATCGAGCTTGAAAGGGCGTATGCGGATGCCCGCAACGATCCGTCCTTCTGGAGCGAGTACAATCATCTGCTCAAGACCTATGTAGGACGTCCGACGGCGCTTTCCTATGCGCAGAGGCTCACCGAACATTTCGGGAAAGCCAAAATTTACCTCAAAAGAGAGGATCTTTGCCACACCGGTGCCCACAAGATCAACAACACGATCGGGCAGATCCTGCTTGCTCGCAGGATGGGCAAAAAGCGCATCATCGCCGAGACTGGCGCCGGTCAGCACGGCGTTGCCACCGCTACAGTGTGCGCCAAATTCGGCCTTGAGTGCATCGTGTACATGGGTGCCGAAGACACCCATCGCCAAAAGCTGAACGTGGACCGTATGCGTCTTATGGGAGCGGAGGTCAGACCCGTGCACAGCGGCTCAAAAACGCTCAAGGACGCCACCAACGAGGCCATCCGCGACTGGGTGACCAATGTTCACGATACGTTTTACATCATCGGTTCTGTGGTGGGTCCACATCCGTATCCGATGATGGTGCGCGATTTCCAGCAGATCATCGGTCAAGAAACTCGGGATCAGGTATTGGCATTGGAGCATCGTCTGCCCGACTACGTGGTCGCATGTGTGGGCGGTGGATCGAATGCCATGGGCATCTTCTACCCATTCCTGAACGACACGGATGTCAAACTCATCGGCATCGAGGCGGCCGGCTTGGGCGTAGACACCAATCAGACGGCGGCAACCTTAACCAAGGGATCTCCCGGCGTGCTTCATGGCGCCATGAGTATGCTGTTGCAGACAGAATCCGGGCAGGTAGAGCTGGCTCACTCTGTTAGTGCAGGCTTGGATTACCCTGGAATCGGACCCGAGCATGCCTTCCTCTTCAAATCGGGACGAGTCGACTATCACGCCATCACCGATGCTGAGGCACTTGAGGCCGTGCAGTCGGTCTCACGCCTGGAGGGCATCATTCCTGCCCTAGAAACGGCCCATGCCTTTGCTTGGCTCGATTACATGATGCCAGAAACAACCGCCGATCAGATCGTGGTCATCAACAGCTCCGGCAGGGGCGACAAAGACATGGGTACGATATCGCACGAAATCTTTGGAGAATGACATGAGCAACCGCATCAGTAGTGCATTCATTAAAGCCGGCAATCGAAAAGTGATGAGCCTTTTCATAACGGCCGGTTATCCGACCATTGAAGATTCCGCAGACTTGATCCTTGGCTGCGTGCAGTCTGGAGCAGACATCATCGAGCTCGGGATGCCTTTCAGCGATCCACTGGCCGACGGACCGACGATCCAGGAGTCGAGCAACGTTGCCATTTCGAACGGCACTACCATCTCGGTCATCTTCGACATCGTGAGGGAAGTGCGCCGCCACTCGGAAGTGCCGATCATACTGATGGGCTATATCAACCCCATCATCAAATACGGCATTGAGGCTTTTTGTGCCGACTCTGCCAGTGCGGGTGTCGACGGGTTCATCATACCGGATCTGCCTGCCGACGAGCATGACATGGTGAGCCGATTCTCCGATGGGTTGGGCATTTCTATGATCCACCTTGTTGCTCCAAACACATCCGATGAACGCATGCGGTTGGTTGACGGACTCTCGAACGGTTTCGTCTACTGCGTTTCAGTGACCGGTGTTACAGGCGCACGCGACGGAAAGCAGGTGTCCGACTCGGTCAACACGTTCATCGGCAGGGTGAAGGTAAATGTGACCAAGAATCCGGTGTTGGTCGGGTTCGGTATCAAGTCGAAAGGTGACGCCGAACGCATCGCAGCCAAAGTGGACGGTTTTATCGTGGGGAGTGCGCTCATTCAGGCGATCGAATCCAACTTCCCGAACAGTGACTGGAAAGATCAGGTATACACTTTTGTGAAATCCTTGCGTTAGTCACTCAGATTTGCGAAACTCAAAATCTACTATTACATTCGTACACGAGATTTTAACAAACCCATCGGCCTGATATGGCATACCTAAAGTCCCCATTCTCAATCCTTGCAATCGTTTTGCTGCTTGTTTCTCAGGCGTGCGAAGGCGTCTACAAGCCATCGAGCCGTGGACAGATATCGGAAGTGCTCGTCGTGATGGACGCTTCCAAATGGGACACTGAGCTCGGCGATGCGCTTCGCAACACGTTTGGCGCGGATATTCGGACCATGCCGCGATCAGAGCCGTTATACGACCTCCGGTTTGCAGACATTCGCAACAACGCCGACTTGGAGAGCATCAAACTGACGAAGAATGTCATTTTTGTAGCTTCGCTCGACGAGGAGTCGAACGTCGCAACTTATGTGAATGCACTGCTGAGCGACGATGTGAAACGACGTGTTCAGGAGGGTCAGAATTTTGCCTTCCCATTGCGCGACCGTTGGGCCACAGATCAATGGGTGTTGGTGCTTGCCGCTCCCGATCAGGCTACCCTCGCCGAAAAAATTGTTGAAAATGCAAAGCCTCTGGTAAAGAACCTCAATGATGTCGAGCGCGAGCGGTGGACCTTCGACGTCTTCGGCAAGGCGGAAAACATAGCCCTTGCAGACAGCGTGAATGACAAGCACAAGTGGAAGATCCGCATTCAGCACGATTATGAATTGAGTGTCGATACCACCCAGTTTGTGTCGTTTGCTCGACTTATGCCCGAGAACTACCGGTACATGTGGATCTTTTGGGACGAAAACGTCACCGATGTGACCACCATTGACGCCGACTGGATCAACGCCCGACGCGACAGTCTGTGGAAAAAATGGGTTCAAGGCACGAGAGACTCATCGTTTGTGACCACCCAATATGCCTTCCCCGTCGAGACCGAGGCGATTGATTTCAAAGGATACTATGCGTTTCATACCCGAGGCGCATGGATGATGAACAACCGCTCGATGGGCGGCTCATTCATACAGTATACGGTGTACGTGCCGGACCAAAACCGACTCTACTACGTCATCGGGAGCATATTTGCACCTGCCGTGCCTCACCGTCGTTTCCTGAACCAGTTCGATGCCATCGCATGGTCCTTCGAACCCGGCAAAACGCTGCCCGAATATCAGGTCGTCTCCACCTCACGGTAATCTGAAATGCCGTCAACCCGATTCGACGATTTCCACAAAGCGCTCGATGACAGGACGGCAACACATCGGTACCGTCGACTGAGAACGTTCGATATCGACGATGACCCTGCCCATGTGGTGGTCGACGGGCTCAGGTATTTGAATGCATGCTCGAATGATTATTTCAACCTGAGCAGGCATCCCGAAGTCATCGAGGGTGCGGTGCATTCAGGCCAGTTAGAGGGTGCCGGATCAACGGCGTCTCGCCTTGTGAGCGGCACGAGAACGTTGCATACGAACTTCGAGGCGGAGTTGGCCCAGCATGTGCAGCGAGAGCGTAGTCTGCTTTTCTCAAGCGGGTATTTGGCGAATGTGAGCATGATTTCGGCACTCTTAGGCAGGGATGATCATGTGTACATCGACCGCCTGGCACATAACTCGCTCTACCAGGGGGCACTTTTGTCGGGCGCCACGATACATAGGTTCCGCCATAACGACCTGACCCACTTGAAATCGCTCCTTGAGCCGGCCGCAGCGGCTTCGGGAAAGAAGCTGATCGTTACCGAGGCAATCTTTAGCATGGATGGCGATTCTCCCGACATCTATCGACTGTGCGAGCTTGCCGATCAGTACGATGCCATTCTCTACATGGATGAGGCGCATAGCTACGGCATCAAAGGAGATTCCGGTCAGGGCATGGCAGCATCCTTTCCACGCGTCGACATCATTGGCGCCATGTTCGGCAAGGCCATGGGCGGGTCGGGTGGTTGCATCGCATGCAACAACGTCGTCGCCGAATATCTGATCAATCATGCCGGCGGGTTCATTTATTCGACGGCACCTCCTCCACAGGTGCTTGGCGGTCTACAGGCCGGCCTTCGCCTGATCAAAGGAATGGACCGCGAACGTGCGCACCTCTCATCGATCAGCGCTTCACTAAGGGACGGCTTGCGTCGTCTGGGTTTTGAGGTGATGTCCGGCGACAGCCCCATCATACCCGTGCTCATCGGATCTGAGAGTGATACCATTGCATTGTCTGAGCATTTGCTACAGCATGGAATCTTGGTCGGTGCCATTCGTCCGCCAACTGTTCCAGCAGGCAGCTCGCGCATTCGCATGACCCTCACGTCCGGCCACACAGAGACCCATGTCACGCAGATCGTCGAGGTCTTCAGGGCATGGAAAAAGTAACGCCATGATCATACACGCGTATCACGGGTGGGCATCGGATGCATCCGTCTGGGATAAGGTGATGGTTACGATTGGTTCGGGTGTGACCTTCCGTAGCTATGACAGGGGGTATTTCGGACCGGAGCACGGTGTGCCCCATAATGAGCCCGCCGACGTGATCCTCACACATTCCATGGGATTGTTGTTTGTTCCGGATGCCGCTCTGGCTGTCGCCAAGCGCTTCGTGGTGGTGAACGGATTCAGCTTCTTCCCATCAAGCGACCCCATTACACAGCGTCGCACCCTTTCCATGTTGTCCCTCATGAAATCCAATCTTGAACGTAACCCGGTCGACCAGGTGAATGCCTTTTGCATTAAAGCGGGGATGAAGTTGCCTGCCGCCTACGCCAAGGGTATGAATGTCTCCCGTTTGACGGCCGACCTCGATATGTTGGCAACGGCTAGGGTCGATATCGGCCGGCTACGCGCTGGAGCCACGGTACGATTCATCCATGCAACTGCCGATCCCATTGTGAGCAAATCCGCAACCAGCGACACCCTAGTTGACTTTCCAGATGCAGAACACCATACTGTGGAATCCCAGTCACATAATTTGCCCGAAGATGAGGCAGGTTTGATTCGAACGCTTATATTTGGCACATGACAAACGACACGCTATTGATCTCGCAGGAACATCGGAAAACCTTCGACAGCCAAGTCTTGGTGTACGACGAGTTTGCCGTTGCCCAACATATTGCAGCCAGGAATATGGCCCATGTGCTTCAGACCTACCAGCGAGAGTTGGAAGGCAAGTCGATGATGGAACTTGGTGCCGGAACCGGCATGGTGACCGATCACTTAGTGAGGTTGTTTCCCGACTCGAATATTGTATCTACTGATATATCTCCCAATATGATAGCAATGATCAGTGAGAAGTATTCGAAATACGACAAGCTACGATTTGAGCTGCATGATGCCAATGTCGCCCATCTAGAGATGGCGATGGTCCAAACTATTGTCAGTGGGTTCACCCTGCAGTGGCTTGACGATGCTGTTGCTTCTGTCTCTTGCTGGCTCGAAGCGATGGGCAAACCGGGCATGGTCTTTCTGACATGGCCCGGTGAAGGCAGCTTTCCGGAGTGGCGGCGCGCATCAGAGAGTGCTGGACTTGCGTTTACTGGCAACATACTGCCAGGTGCCGACATCATCGACAGGATCTCGGCCCGTACGGGAGCTGACGTCGACTATCACTCTGTCGACGACATTGTGCTAGAGTACCCTAGCGCTGTCGATTTTTTCAGGAGCATCCGAAACATCGGAGCCGGTATTGAGAGGGATGTCGTCGAAGGCCGACGCAATCTGCTCCGCCTCGCCCGTGTCTGGGATGGTCTATCCGACGGCCGCATTATGGCGACCTACAAGGTCCATACGGCTGTACTATCCACCAACTGATGCCACATTTGTCATGAGTCAACGCTACCCGGGTTTTATTGTCACAGGCAGCGACACCGATGTCGGAAAGACGCTGGTTTCAGCCGTGCTGATGAAAGCTCTGAACGGCACCTATTGGAAGCCCATCCAGTCGGGTGCCCAATCCGACAGCGACCACGCCATGGTACAACGCCTCACGGGTCTAGGTGATCAGCACTTTTTGGATGACGTCTACAGCCTTCAGCAGCCCCTATCACCCCATCAAGCCGCAAGGATTGACGGTGTTGAGATCGATCCCTCAAGAATAACCTTGCCGCCTGCCGAGACAATCGTCAATAGCCCGCTCATTGTGGAGGGTGCAGGGGGGATCTTGGTGCCGATCACCGACACCTACCTGATGGCTGATCTGTTCAAGGATTTGGGTCTTCCCGTATTGGTGGTATGCCGTAACCGTCTGGGGGTGATTAACCATATGCTCTTGACCTTAGAAGCCCTAAAGAGCCGTACCATTCCGGTGATGGGCTTCATATCGAGCGGAGGTACCGGGGTGGACGACAATCTCTCCACGATAGAAAGGATGAGCGGGGTGCCGCTTTTGGGGACTCTTCCAGAGATGAAACCCGCCGATTTCGGAAAGCTCGAGGAGCTATGCACGAGGGTCGACACCAAGAAAATGCTACGATCGATCGGAATCTAAGGCCTCTTTCACCGATTTCTCCAAAATCTCTTTGTCGACGGGCTTGACCAGATAGGAACTGCAATTGGTGCCGATGGCGCGCTGTTTCGTGCTGAGGTCGCTGTTTCCGGTAACATATATGACCGGTATGTTTCTCCGCTGCCTTACGATTTCCACAGTTTGGATGCCGTCTAGTTTGCCTGACAGCTGGATGTCCATCAATATGAGATCAGGTTCATGATTGTCCAATTCCTGCAACGCCTGTTCGCCTGAACTGTAAATAGCAATTACTTCGAAACCAAGGCGTGCCAACTGAAGCTGAGTCACCTTCGCCAGGATGAAATCGTCCTCTACTATGATGATGGACTTGCGCTTGGTCACCTTGAATCCGTTCGTTTATTTTGTGCCTAAGTTTACACCGATACCGAAATTCAGATACAGCATAGAAATGGAAGGCTTCTGGGCGCTGATGATCGGGACAGTTATAGGCGGTAAAACGGTCGTTCTCATTTCTTCGTTCAAGGCTGTGCTGATGCCTTGATCAGGTTTAGAGCTGAGGTAACCGGCGCTGATGCCCAAGGCGGCCCCAGTACTGAATTTGTATCTGAAGCCTGCCTCAATTTGCATGGCAAGTGCAGTTGCGCTGTTACCTACGACGGATAGACGACCGCTGATGGGTGCCTCCTCCGGCGAAACGGCTGTATAGTCGAAGGAGAGGTCTGGACGAGTGTGCTTTACAATCCCGCCCAATGCTCGCACCTCGAATGTGAGGCGGTCTGCTGGCAGCGACAGGTTGACGCCGCCTAGACCTCCAAGGTGTGACCAAGTACCCATTTCGGCATTTGAGATGCTGGTGATATTCGAACTGCCGTTGAGCAGTTGGTCCTCAAGGGCGACCCTCAACATTCCCTTGTCGACAGGATTTACCACGCCAATGCCACGGACAATGAAGCCGAAGCCACCGAAGCTGGGGGATAGGTAGCTCACGGAGCCGCTAAACCCGACCTCGACGAATCCTGACTGACCGTCGCGGTAGTCCGTCTTGCCAAGTTCGCCCGATGCTTTAGTAGGTCCAAATGCAAACAGAATAGCCCCGAAATCTTTAGGTTCGGGCACTGGCCGAAAATAATAGGAGGCGTCTTGGCTGAACACGGATTGCATAGGCAAGACCAAGCCGATGATTGCAATGACGAAAAATGAAACTCTAACTGCTGAGGTAAATGTAGGCATGTTGGATGATACTTTAAATTCCAGGGTCAAAACTACCCAATTTTTAACATCAATACTTGACTTTACAAGATTTTACGGCATTTTGATCCCAATTAATTGCCAGGTGAATTGGTTTTTGGCCGTACACTTAGCATTTTACCCTATTCGTTCACACTAATTCATTCTTCATGCGTACAACTCTACGAAATATCGCCCTCGGCACATTGGCCATGGGCTTCGTGGCAGTCCCATTCGGCGCCTTGGCACAGACTGCAGGGCCGGTGGATCTCGCCGCCATCGAAACATTCAAAAAGGAGGGGATTGAGAATTCCCAGATCATGGAGACGGCCAGCTGGCTCACCGACGTTTACGGTCCACGCCTGACCAACTCTAAGCAGATGAAGCGTGCCAACGACTACACCAAGAAATACCTAGAAGATCTAGGTCTTTCGAATGTGCATCTGCATCAGTGGGGACCTTTCGGCAAAGGCTGGGAGCTCAAGCGCTTTGCGATGCACGCCAACACGGAGTTTGGCTATTTCCCGGTATTGGCCTACCCAAAGGCTTGGTCGACAGCAGCCGGCAAGCCGGTCAAAGGCGAGGTGATCTATCTGAAAGTGGATGAAAACACTCCCCTCGAGAGCTACAAAGGCAAACTGAAGGATAAATTTGTCCTACTCGTGCCTCCGTTCGAGTCGGAGCCGAACTGGTCACCGATCGCCCGTCGCCACAATGAGGAAAGCCTGCTCCGTCTGGCGAATGCCACGCGTCCGCTGCCGAATCCCGAGAACCGCGTGAATCCAGGTCAACTTGGTCGTGCCCAACAGGCCGACGAGAAGGCCATCTTCCTCATGAAGGAGAAGCCGCTCGGCATCATCGACATGAGCTACCGCGGCTGGAACGGACAGGTTGCCATCAGCGGCGCTTCCATTCCGTATGACCCGAGTGCCGGTTTCACGACGCGTCCGCGCGCGTGGGACATGACCGCTCCCGATCCAGGAACACAGATTTCGATGGCGCGTGAGCACTACGGCCGTATCTACCGTATGCTAGAGAAGGGCATTAAAGTGACCATGGAGCTCGACATGGCCGTCGAATTCCAGACACAGGACTTGATGGGCTACAACACCGTTGGTGAAATCCCTGGAACGGATCCTGCCGTCAAGGACGAAATCGTCATGCTCGGCGCCCACCTCGACTCGTGGCACACCGGCACCGGCGCCACCGACAACGCCGCCGGCTCTGCCATCATGCTCGAAGCCATGCGCATCCTGAAGGCATCGGGCCTCCCGATGAAGCGTACGGTTCGCATCGGTCTGTGGAGCGGCGAAGAGCAGGGCCTGATCGGCTCGCGCCTGTATGTCGAGGACAAGTTTGGCCGTGTGTCGGGCGACACCCTCTACGCTGGACCTGAGTACGACAAGTTTAGCGCCTACTTCAACATCGACAACGGTGGTGGACAAGTACGTGGCATCTACCTGCAGCAGAACGAGCAGTTGCGTTCCACATTTGCTTCATGGCTGCTTCCGTTCAGTGAGTGGGGAGTTGGCACGGTGAGCTTCAACAACACGGGCGGAACCGATCACCAGTCGTTCGACCGTGTGAACCTGCCGGGCTTCCAGTTCATCCAGGATCCGATGGAGTACAGCACGCTGACCCACCACTCGAACATGGACCTCTGGGAGCGTTTCGTGCCTCAGGATATGATGCGCAACGCTGTGATCTTGGCAACCTTTGCCTACCATGCCGCAAATGCACCCGAGCTGCTCGAGCGTAAAAATCACAACTACGTGATCCGCAAAAGCGACGGTGTGACCATGGGCAGCAAGTAAGCTGAACAACCTCCCTCACCCCTGGCTTCTATCTCTAACAATTTGGAGGGTGAGGGGTAAAGGATCAAGAAAAAGGCGGCTCCGGTTTCGGGGTCGCCTTTTTTGTTCGTATCAGAAACGAAATCCAAGGTTCTTCGCCGACATTTCAGGCTACGCCCTCAATGTGTCAGCTCAGAATGACAACAGCGCTTATAGGAGGGGGTGGGAGCAAGACACGGGCGGCACAGTCGCCCGTGTCTTGCTCTGCCCTTCATTAAATGTACATTTGTCATCCTGAGCTGACACACCGAGTCGCAGATCCTGAGCAAAGCGAAGGACCGAGTGAGGCGTCGGCGAAGGACCTTTTATTCCCTACTCAAATCTCTAATTTCAGCCCTAAAGTCGGTATCACCGGCAGCTGGTCGACTCGGCTCAGGGTCCATAGGTCGAAATAAAACAGGTTGGCGCGGTTGTACGCGTTGATTGCGCCAGCCATAACCGTTCCGTTCGCCTTGCCGTAGCTGAACTTCCAGTCTGCAGTCACATCAAGGCGGTGGTAGGTGGGCAGGCGTCCCTGGTAGGGCTTCTCAAAGAGCACGCGGTATTCACCGGGTTCGCGGGTCACGTCGCGCAGGCGGTCCATGAAAATCCAGTCGTCGAATCCGATGGGACGCGTGAAGGGCACACCCGACCCAAAATTCCAACGCGCCGAAAGTGTGACGCCTCCTATGGCATAGCTACCCACAATGTTGATCTGGTGCCGCCGGTCGTGGGGTGGGTTGAATGCCTGAACCTCTTCGCCGTACCAGACTCCAAAAGACTCCTGCATGGCCAGGTACTCCACAAACGAGAGACCGTAGCTACCGTAGGTGTACCAGGGGCCTCGTTTCCATTCGATGCGAGCATCAAGTCCGAGTACACGTCCCTCGGCCGGCTGAAGGGTGGTGTTGAACCGTGGGAAGGCACTCCAAGACGCAATCGACATATCTGTGAGTCCCTTATAGTATCCCTCCAAACCCACGTCGATGCCCGCATCAATCAGGCTTGCCTGCCAGCCTACGATTCCATGTATGGCAGTGGGTGCCTTGTTACCAGGTGTGATGACCCAAGCTGTGAACACATCGCCGGCATCGCGGTGGTCTTGAAGTCCAACCAGCTCCTGCCGATAGACTCCGAAGGCGGCGTTAAACTGGTATTTGCCTGAGCGGCCGCCTGGCCAATATGTGGCCCGAAAACGGGGTTCCGGCGACACCGTCTGGCTGGCGGGGTAGGAGCTCAGACGCATCCCGGGCACAATTTGTAGGTTCCTACCTACGGAAATTTCACCCTCCATGAACAGAGCGCCCTCGACTACCGACGAGCGGCCCGATTCGAGATCCTGGAAGAAACCGTCGAGGCTGTACTCGAGGTTCGTATTGCTCGCCTGTGCACCCCATCGCAGCTTCCAGTTTCCGTAATCGCGGGTCACGATGGCGCTGATACCCAGCCGGCGCATGTCAGATGTGCGCTCCGGGTCTCCCTTGGGGCCTGTTTCATTGCCCATGCGGCTAAGGTTGATCTGGAGGTCTGCAAAGAAAGGCTGAGTGGGGGGGAGGATGAGATACCGCAGACCGATGCCCATGTTCTTCCATGCCACCTGGTTGGGTGGACCATCTGCAGGGGCGCCTTCGGGTGAGTCCGACTTGTCGGTTTCGGTGGCATCAACGGTGCCGCGATCGTGGGTGTTGATGACAGATAATCCGATCTGACCGTTGTCGCCAAGGTTGGAGTGAATTTTCAGGAACTGGTCGCCGAAACTGAACGGTAGCTCATCCTTGAGGCGCCCCTCCGGCAACAGCCGGTCTGCCACCGACTCCCGCGCGGTGACCAAGAAGGATGTCTGGCCCTGGCCGAGTGGACCCTCGACGTGTACCGACGATAGCAGCGGAGCCAGCGACACGCTGCCCGCAAATCGCTGCTTGTTGCCGCTGCGGCTGTAAATATCCATCACGGACGATAGGCGTCCACCGAACTGAGGACCAAATCCACCGGCATAGATGTCGGCACGCTGGATCAGCTCGGAGGGGAACGCCGAGAAAAATCCCACAATATGAAACGGCTGGAACATCGGGATTCCGTCGAGCTGCACCCAGTTCTGGGTCGGGGTGCCTCCACGCACGTGCATTTGTCCGCCACGGTCGCCCGAGCTTACCACGCCGGGGATGGTCTGGACATAGGCCATCAAGTCGCCGGAGACGTCGGGGATGGGGATGCGGTTGATTTCAGTCTGGCCGATCACCTGTTTGCCGGCTGTGATGATGGCGGCGCCCGTCGGACGCTCGCCCTCTACTACGACGGCGTCGAGCATGCCCTGATCGGGCTCGAGACGAAATGAGCGTGTGCGGATGTCTCCGGCTTTGAGATGAAGCGTGTCGCTGATGGTCTTGTAGCCTATGTATGAAATACGATAATTATAAATGCCTGCCGGAATCCGCACTACGGCGAAGTACCCGTCACCGTCGGTTGCGTTGCCGAGAAGCGAGCCATCGCTCCCGGTAAGCACCACGTTCACACCGGGCAGTGCGCGTCCGTCGGACGCATCGGCCACAAAACCACGAAAGATGGCTGTTTGGGCATGTGCTGCATCCAAGGTGGAGAGAAGCCATATTATCACCATGCCTAAACAAAGGTGAAATCGAGCTGTATTGAACCTGGCAATTGGCATGATGCGATTAATATGATTCAAATCGTATATTGGGAGGATAGGCTATTTTAAGAGAAAATTAAATATCGATATCTCCCCTAGTTGAATGTAGCACACGTTCGTTCATGAAGCATTGGATACTTCTTTTGTTGGTTTTATTCGTCTCTATGGGCTGCGATACAGCATTCGAGCCGCTTGCCCCCAGCGAGGCCGCCTTCTCGGTCTACGGATATCTAGACAGTGACGGGAGCGACCAAGTCGTTCGTGTAGTTCCCCTCCGAAACCGACTGCTGCGCGCGTACACGGAGGAAGATCTAACATACAATACATCTACCATTGGTCCGAATGGGTTACTACCGTGGACGAACGATCTATACGAGCTCCCGAATCAGGAGTTAGCACTTGGCTCAACAGCGGTATTTCGTCCACGCAGCGGACGGACGTACCGTCTGATTGTCGAGGACCCAACGACGGGCCGTAGGGCGGAGGCCACCACGTCCCTTCCGATGGCCATACCAAGTGAAAATCTCCTATTCGACACAATCTTTCAGAGAGACCTACTGTGGGTGCAGAATTTGTTTTTGGACAAGGTGACTGAGCCGCATTTTATGGAAGCAATCTATACCGTAAGAAACCGCTCGACCTCAGAAGTGGATTCCGTGGCCATTGCTTATCAGGGGAGCCGAGCCGGACGGTTGTTGGAGAACCGAGGCACGGCTTATGTGCTCTTCTTGCAACAGGATGCCGATTCGGTGTACAAAGCGCTCGGAATGCGTGTCGGTAACCGGCAGCTTGAGCTGCTGTGCATCCAGATGAGAATGAGCTCCCTCAGCGATGAATGGAACACCCCGGGTGGCACCCGTGATCCGGAAGTGCTGGCCGCCCCGGGTGTTTGGTCGAACGTGAGCTACGGACTAGGATTCTTCGGCAGCATCACGCGTTCGCGGCGGACGGTCCCGACGCTACCCGATGAAGTCGTTCTGGGGATGGGGTTTTATCGCTAATTGCGATTATGAATTAAAACCACTGATGGCACTGATAACACAGATGGTTTTAATTCATATCTGTGTCATCTGTGTAATCAGTGGTTCCATCACAAATCCGCTGCTTTCCTAATCCGGTTATCCAAGGCCGCATGCATCGGGTGGCTGTGGTCTCGCGGTGGTGAGATCATGATTACGGAACGCCCCTCCAAGTCGGCCTGACGAAACCGATCATATAACTCAGAAGCCAGCAGCCCGTAATCACCGCCATACCCATAGAATCCATCCACCGACAGATCTGGGGACGCGTCAGGCGATATGACCAGTGCGTTTGCCGGCTTGGTCAGCGGCCCGTCGTCTAACGCCAGCTGGACGGGTGTCTTTGGTGCATAGTGGCGGTATCGGGTGCCCGGACTCCGTACGACACCCTCTTGCCGGTCGGATATGACGGCTTCTCCAAGCACATCCTCAATCTGCTTTGAAGATATCCCTCCTGGACGCAGCAGGGCAACTTGGTCGGACGTCAGATCAAGCACCGTCGATTCGAGTCCAACAGTGCAGGGTCCACCGTCGAGCACATCCAGTTCATCCCCAAAATCTTCGATCACGTGACCGGCGCGGGTCGGACTTGGACGCCCAGACCGGTTCGCGCTCGGGGCTGCCAGTGGACCCGTCTTCTCAATGAGCTGAAGCGCCAGCGGGTGGTTCGGCATGCGGATGGCCACGGTTTCGAGCCCTGCTGTGACGCGGTCGGGCACGATGGGGTTGCGCGGCACCACAATGGCCAACGGACCCGGCCAGAATGCGTCGGCAAGAGCTTTGACTCGCGGATGATCGTGCCAAGGGGTGAGGGCACGGAGCATATCGAGGGTGCTGATATGCACGATGAGTGGGTTGTCGCCCGGACGTCCCTTGAGCTCGAAAATCCGGTCGAGCGCGGGGATGTGGTCGATCCGCGCACCGAGCCCGTACACGGTTTCGGTGGGGAAAGCCACCACGCCGCCGCCGTTTATTCGGTCGGCTGCTTCGTCAAGCGATCGTTTCGGCATGGACCTCCGATTTGCTTAGCTTCTGGAGGAAAGCGATGGCGCCGTCTAAGCCGTCGATGTTGTTCACCACAATGCGAACAGCCTGTTCTTTCTGCGCTAACGAAAACGCCCCCTTGGCGACCGATTCGAGCGTGTCCATCAACTGCTGGAAGTGTCCGCCCTTGTAGTAGTCGGTCTCCGTGTTGGCGTTCGGGCACTGCAGCCACATGCGACCCATGCGTACCGTCACCTTCAGGAACTGCTGGCGGGCCGCGAGAATACGGACCGTGGCGGCCAACAGAAGGTTGACGGCATCTTCAGGCATGGCGCCGAACCGGTCGACAAGCTCATCCTGTACCTTGTCGAGCTCGGACACATCCTCGGCGCCTGCGATCTTGCGGTAGAGGTTGAGGCGCTCGACGTCGTCGGCGACGTAGCGTTTCGGGAGCTGAGCCGGGAGATCCATTTCGACCTGTGTTTCGGGCAGGGCGACCTGTACGGGAAGATCCTTGAACAAATCTTTGAATTCGGTTTCCTTGAGCTCCTGCACGGCCTCATTGAGGATTTTCGTATACAGCTCGATACCGATTTCGTTGATGAACCCGCTCTGCTCGGCCCCCAGGATGTCGCCTGCACCGCGGATGTCAAGATCCCGCATGGCGATGTGGAAGCCGGAGCCCAGGTCGGAGTACTCGACCAGCGACTGCAACCTGCGGCGCGCCTCGGCGCTGAGATCCTGCAGGGGAGGGGTGATCAGGTAGCAGAAGGCCTTGCGGTTGGAGCGGCCCACGCGTCCGCGCAGTTGGTGCAGCTCCGACAGCCCGAACCGATCAGCCCGGTTGATGATGATGGTGTTTGCATTCGATATGTCGATGCCGTTCTCGACGATGTTCGTCGATATGAGCACGTCGAAGCGGTGGTCGTAAAAGTCAGTGATGATCTTCTCGAGCTCGGCGCCGGTCATCTGTCCGTGGGCATATCGCACGCGGATGTCGGGCACGAACTCGCGCACCATAGCCGCCACCTCCTCGATGTTCTGCACCCGGTTGTGGATGAAGAACACCTGTCCGCCACGCGAGGTCTCCTTGAGGATGGCATCGCGGATCATGTACGGGTCGAAGCTGTGGATTTCGGTATAAACCGGCTGACGGTTGGGTGGCGGCGTAGTGATCACGCTCAGGTCGCGTGCGCCCATGAGCGACATCTGCAGGGTGCGCGGGATTGGCGTGGCGGTAAGGGTAAGCACATCCATGCTGTAGCGCCATTCCTTGAGCTTCTCCTTTGTGGCGACGCCAAAACGCTGCTCCTCGTCGATGACCATTAGCCCAAGATCCTTGAAGACAACATCTTTCGACACCAGTCGGTGGGTACCAATAATGATGTCGACATTGCCCAGCTTCAGCTGCTTGAGGACTTCCTTTATTTCGGCGGCGGTGCGGAAGCGCGACAGCACCTCGACGCGCACGGGGAAGTCCTGCATCCGGCTGCGGAAGGTCTTGGCATGCTGGTCGGCCAAGATGGTGGTGGGCACGAGCACCGCCACCTGCTTCTGGTTCATCACAGCCTTGAAGGCTGCTCGTATGGCTACCTCGGTCTTACCGAAACCCACGTCGCCGCATACCAGGCGGTCCATCGGGGTGGATTTCTCCATGTCTTCCTTCACGGCCTCGATGGCACCCATCTGGTCGGGGGTCTCCTCGTACATGAAGGAGGCCTCCATTTCGGTCTGCCATGGGTGGTCGGGTGCAAATGCGAATGCCTGCTGGGCCTTGCGCTTGGCATACAGGAGGATCAGCTCACGGGCGATGTCCTTAAGCCGACTCTTGGTCTTGGCTTTCTTGCGCGCCCACTCACCCGTGCCTAGCTTGGTGACCTGCGGTTCGCCACCTTCCTTGCCCGAATACTTCTGCAGCTTGTGCAGGCTGCTCACGTTCACGTACATGAGCGAGTCTTCGGCGTAGCGCAGCACGACCGATTCCTGCGGGATGTCGCGCACCTTGATGGTCTTGAATCCCTCGAAGCGTCCGATCCCGAAATCGACGTGCACCACGAAATCGCCGATGTGCAGGTCACGAAGCTCCTTCTGGCTGATGCCGCCACGACGTACCTTGCGTGCCTGTGGACGATAATACCGATTGAAGATCTGGTGGTCGGTGTATACGGCCAGCTGCTGACTCGTAGCAACGAACCCTTTCCAGAGCCTGTCGAGCATCAGGCGATAGTTCAGACTCTCGGATGGCTCGCCAAGCAGCTCCTCGAAACGATCGCGTTGACCCTCGTTGTCGCAGAGGATCACCGTCTCCATGCCCGCGGCGGTATTCTGCTCGATCTGCTGGCGCAGCAGCTTGATGGATCCGTTGAAATCGGGCTGTGGACTACAACCAAGATCAAATGTTTCCCTCGCAGCGGTGCGATCGAGCGTGCCGTTGATTTCGAGGAGACGGAAACGGGTACATTCGTCGGACAAAACCTGTGGCGACACGTAGCGCTCGGTTGGTGTATCGATATGTTGGTCGGGGTCGTATGCCGATTCGGCCTGATGGTAGAGCTTATGAAACTCGGCGACGACACTCTCGGGTTGCACCAGCACGATGCGGGCATCTTTGGGCAAGTACTTCGTGATGGGACCGTACAGCCCGCGTTGGTACACAATTGCAGGAACGAGGCGGATTTGGTCAAGGAAGCTCACCGAACGCTGGGTGCCCGAGTCGAATTCGCGGATGGAGTCGACTTCATCGCCGAAGAACTCGATGCGCACAGGGTAGTCGGTGTTGTAGGGAAACACGTCGATGATGCCACCGCGACGGGCGTACTCGCCCGGATTCTCCACAAAAGTGACCTGAGTGTAGCCGGCACCAGCGAGGAACTCCATCGCTTGTTCTTGGCTGAGTATGGCATTGCGGGTAATAGCGAGCGAGCTTGACGCTACTTTGCCAGGGTCGGGAATCTGCTCGTAAAGCGCTTCTGGGCTTGCCACCAACCAGCGGATTTGTCCGGCGGCAAGCAGCTCCATGATTTCGGTGCGGCGCACGGCTGCATGGAGGTCGCGAACCTGTTCGCTGTCGTAGGGCTTTGCATTGGTGGGGGGGAGGTGCCAGATGTGCTCCGTACCAAGGGCATCCAAGTCCGACTTGATGTACTGGGCTTCTTCGAGGCTTTGCGCCACAACTAATGTGAGGCCCTTCTTCTGGTCGATGGCAGACAATAGGAACGAGAGTGCCGACCCGATCACCTTGTCGGCGCGGATTTTTGCGCCTGGGGTGCGGATGGCATCTGCTACCGGCTTGAATCCACGTTCAAGTTTGGCCGAGATGGATGATAATGCCATAAATGATCTTATATTCAGGCTCAAAGATACGGAATTTCATGCATGGGAATAACGTGACACACCGACCCAAAATCGTTACACAATGACCGAAGTCTCGGCGCGATCATCCCCGTTTAAAAAAATCGGATTCTTTTTCATGTTGCTGTTGGTGTCGGGAGGCGCCTTCATGGCGTCCTGGACATCACGCACGTGGCGTCTTAACGCACCGGTGGCCATTTCGGTTCCAAGTGGCAACGATACGGTCATCTATGTTCATGATCCTTTCGACATCGCCGATTTAAGCGGATTTCTCGACAGCTTGGGCTTTGAGTACAACAGGGAAGAGCTGATTTGGGCGTCAGACATTTTCGGATACCGCACCGTACGAGTTGGCCGCTATCTCATCCCATCAGAGTCGGGTTACCGCGGATTCCTGTCAAAATTGGCGCGTGGCCAGCAAGACGCGGGTCAGGTGACCATCATCCCCGGTCATTTTAAGGAGGAGCTGCTCGCCGAAATCCCAGAGTTGTTCCGCTTCACCGAAGCTGAATTTCAGGAGGCCCTCACAAACACGGAGTTTCTCGATTCGTTGGGGGTAAAACCGGCCGATGTTGTGGGATACCTGCATCCTGACACGTATTCGATGTATTGGACCACCTCGCCGCGCGGACTCATCCAGCGGCTAAAAACTGAATTTGAGAAGAAATTGACCGACGAGCTGCTCGCCGAAATGGAGGCTCGTAATCTGAGCATGTCGCAGGTGCTCACAATGGCATCGATCATCCAGGGCGAGGCCATCTACTCCGACGAAATGCCCCGTATCAGCGGACTCTATTGGAACCGCATCCGCATCGGGATGCCGCTGCAGGCGGATCCGACCGTCAGTTTCGCTTTGGGGGCCAAGCGAAGGCTGTTCTATGCCGACTATGCCGTCGAGCACCCATACAACACCTACAAGATTCGGGGTTTACCACCAGGACCAATAAACAACCCATCATACAAGGCCATTGAGGCAGCGGTGTTTCCAGAGCGGCACGACTACATCTACATGGTCGCCACACCTCAGGGTCGGCATCTGTTTTCGAAGACCTACGAAGAACACCAAAGGGCTGCACGCGAATGGCGGCGTTACCTTAACAGCCAGCGCTAGGTTAGGTGTTGATCAGTTTCCGATCTGAATCTTGTCGGGGTCGGTCAGCTTGTAAAAATAGACCCTGCGATTCACCCGGTTCTCGTCGAAGGCGATAGGTACGGCCAGACCCCGGTAGGATTGTTCCTCCGATATCGATTGCAACCACATTGACGGATTCGGGCTTTTTTCGGTCAGACGCGTGATGTACCTCGCGATGTCGAACCCCAGATAGCCGTATAAGTCGGGCGCCTGGCTGGTGAACCTGCGATACATAGCGTCGAATTCGACGATCTGCGTGCCGATCGGGTTTTCGTCGTACGGGCTGTAGGTGAACACGTTATAGTCGCGTTTCACCCGCGATGGGATCCGGATGATATTCAAGTCTTGCGTGCCCAAGATTGAAACACGGCTTCCGACGGCATCTAGTGCCGTGATCACAAGATTGAACAGCGGCTCGCTTTCACCTGCTCCCAACGACAGCATGAGTGCATCGACCTGCTTGGCCTGCAGGCTGTCGGCTAAGAATGGGTCGCTAGTGAGAACCACGGCCTGTTCGTCGAACTGAGCTGGGTTTCGTAAAACTAAAGGGTCAAATTCATACTCGACGGTGCCCCCAAGTGCCAAGAATCGCTCCTTGAAAGCGGCTTGTTCCAACTCGGCAATGTCGGATCCGTCTGAAACCAAGGCAACCGAGCGGTATCTCATTGTGGAGTAGGCAAACTCAGCGAAGGCTTTGGCCCGTTGTTCCACGCCTGGGTTCACTTGGTAAATCTGTTCGGAGGCAGACGTTAGGGAGGGGTCGTTCGCCAATGGCGCAAAGATGGGAGTACGCATCCCCCGCAATTCATTAGATACCGCACGCACTTGGACTGAAGTAAGCGGACCGATCACCGCGTCGATCTGTTCGCTCCTTGCCCAAGCGTCCACCTCGCCAATATTCGAAAGATCTTCGTTCAAGCGGAACAGAGACAACCGAAACTTGCTGTTGGTGTTCTGCGCGTTGAAGGTGTCGATGGCAGACTGTATTCCGGCGTACAGATTTCTGTTGATGGGAAGAAAGTCTCGGTTTTGCGCATAATCGGGCAATACGATGCCGATCGTGTAAATCACACCGGACGGTGGGCGGTTGACAAATGTTCGGCTGTAGGCCGAATGGCGCACAGCGTTGCTCAAGGCTTGAGAGATTTCGTCAGCCAAGGCTGAATCCGACGAAGGCATCCAACTTTTATGGTCCTCGTAAAAATTGATGGCATCCACCCAATCGACTTTGCGGACTTGCGAGTGGATGATATCCCTGCGGATGCCGTCTTCACGCACGTTGGCAAGTAGGTCACTGGCCTGTACGGGCGAGATCCAGCTCAACGTCTGGTCGTAGAGGCGCTCGGCTTCGCGGCGCATCGTGCTGGTGCGCGAGCTCGTTCTCAGATCGGCGCTGATGCTCAGCACATCTCCGTAATTGCGTCTCCAGAACTGAATGACTGCCAGGGTGTACCGTGCTTCTTCGCGCAATGCTGGCAGTTGATCGTCGGTGATTGGCAACACGCGCTCGTAGGCCTCGTTGATGTTGCCCCTTTTGAGCAGAATGCGTGATTTCAGTAGCACCGCCTGCGATGTCTCTAACCCGGTGAGCAGCTCCCATGCGGCGTCGAGGCTGTCCTGCTTCAACAAGTCGACAGCCTGTTGGAGGCGTTCGGACTGGCTCAGTTCCTGGGCACTCAGCTTCGGCATGAAACAGAGAAGAGCAAGCACGGCTAGAACGGAAACGCGAAAATTCATCGATCTACAGATCAGTTGAGGTCACTCCCACTCGATGGTTGCCGGAGGTTTGGAGCTGATGTCGTACACCACCCGGTTGATGCCTCTAACTTCGTTAATGATTCGGTTCGACACAAGTGCCAAAAACTCGTACGGGAGGTGTGCCCAGTCGGCCGTCATGCCGTCTAGGCTGGTCACAGCGCGCACGGCCACAACATGCTCATAGGTTCTCTCGTCGCCCATCACACCCACGCTCTGAACGGGTAACAACACGACGAACGCCTGCCATACCTGGTCGTAGAGGTTGTGGTTGTGCAGCTCGTCGATGAAGATCTGGTCGGCATCGCGCAGCACGTCGAGCTTCTCGCGGGTGATGTCAGACATTACCCGGATGGCAAGACCCGGACCTGGAAACGGATGTCTGCTGATGAAATGCTCGGGAATACCGAGGCTGCGTCCCACATTTCGAACCTCGTCTTTGAACAGCTCGCGCATCGGTTCGATGAGCTTGAGCTTCATCTTTTCAGGGAGGCCGCCCACATTATGGTGAGACTTGATAGTGGCTGACGGACCCTTGAACGAAACACTCTCGATCACATCGGGGTATAATGTGCCTTGGGCCAAATAGTTATAACGTTCGTCGGTGTGCATTTCGTCTTCGAACACGTCGATGAACGTCTTTCCGATGATCTTGCGCTTCTGCTCAGGGTCGGTCACTCCGGCAAGGCGATCAAGAAACAGGGAGGAGGCATCCACGCCTTTGACGGGCAAGTGCAGGTCCTTGTCGAAAATATCGAGCACCTTGCGGTATTCATCCTTGCGGAGAAGCCCGTTGTCGACGAACACGCACTGGAGCTGGTCGCCGATGGCTTTGTGGATGAGTACGGCGGTAACGGTGGAGTCTACGCCGCCTGAGAGACCACATATGACCTTGCTGTCGCCGACCGTCTCACGGATGTAGTCGATCGATTTCTGGATGAACGACTCGGGCGTCCATGTGCCCTCAAGCTTGCAGATGTCGTAGGTGAAGTTGCGGAGCAGATCCTTGCCGTTCGATGTGTGAACCACTTCAGGATGAAACTGTACACCCCAGATAGGCTGCGACATGTGACGCACGGCAGCCACGGGCACGGAACTGGTGTGCGCGATGATTTCGAATTCGGGCGGAAGCTCGTGGATGTGGTCGCCGTGGCTCATCCAGACGGGGCAGCGGTCAGGTGTTCCCTTGAACAGATCGTCATGGTTGTCGACGATCAATTCAGCACGGCCGAACTCACGTTTTATGCCCCTGTCAACACTGCCAGGTACACGTGTGTGCGACAGCAGCTGCAATCCATAGCAGATGCCCAAGATGGGTACCCCTGCCTCCAGAACTTGAGGGTTTAGGTCGGGGGCGTCCAAGTCGTTCACGCTCTTGGGACCACCCGACAGGATGATTCCCTTGGGCAGACGCTCAAACGTGCCGAAATCGTGGTCGAAGGGATGGATCTCGCAGTAGACATTGAGCTCGCGCACCCTTCTGGCAATCAACTGGGTGTATTGTGAGCCAAAGTCGAGAATTAGAATCCAATCGTGCATGTACGTCTCAAGAATCAGGTTGTAACAAAAAAGAAAGGGCCAAGAAGGCCCTTATAATGGATCAGGCGATGATTTGACCGTAGGAATCGGCGTCGAGAAGGGCGTCGAGCTCACTTGCGTCGTTCATCTTCACCTTTACGAGCCAACCTTCGCCGTAAGGGTCGTTGTTGACAAGCTCCGGGTCGTTCTCGAGTGCCTCGTTAATCTCAACGATTGTTCCCGAAACAGGCATGAAGAGTTCGGAAACGGTTTTAACAGCCTCGATGGTGCCGAAGGTATCATCTTGGTCAACATCTTCGTTCAGAGAGCTAATGTCAACGAAGACAATGTCTCCTAATTCGCCTTGGGCAAAGTCGGTGATGCCAACTGTTGCCGTTCCGTCTCCGTTGTTACGGATCCATTCGTGTTCTTTTGTGTACTTAAGCTCGGATGGAATAGTTGACATGATGATTATGCTACGGATTATATGTAAAGCTTGTTTCCAAGAATCGGGTGTTGATGGTGCTGTTGATGAAATTTTCATCGGCCATCAGTTGAATATGATACGGAATCGTCGTCTTTATTCCCTCAATAATGAACTCGTTCAAGGCCCGGATCATGCGTTTGCGCGCCTCTTCGCGAGTGGGTGCGCTCACAATGAGCTTGGCGATCATCGAGTCGTAATTCGGCGGAACGACATAGCCCGAATAGACGTGGGTGTCTACGCGCACACTGTGCCCCCCCGGCGGGTGAAACACCGTGATCTTACCTGCCGATGGGCGGAATCCGTTTGCAGGGTCTTCGGCGTTGATTCGGCATTCAATGGCATGTCCGCGCATCTTGAGCGGCTTGGCATGATCGATAGGCATGCCGGCGGCAATTTCGATCTGGCTCTTGATGAGGTCGTAATTCGTGACTTCTTCCGTTACAGGGTGCTCGACCTGAATACGGGTGTTCATTTCCATGAAATAGAAGTCCTTGTTCTTGTCGAGCAGGAATTCGATCGTGCCTGCGCCGTGGTACCCAACGGTCTTGGCTGCTGCGACGGCGGCCTTGCCCATGCGATCGCGCAATTCAGGATCCAATGCCGGCGATGGAGCCTCCTCAACGAGCTTCTGGTGACGGCGTTGCAAGGTGCAGTCGCGTTCGCCTAAATGGATGATGTTTCCAAATTTGTCGCCAAGCACCTGTATTTCGACGTGTCGAGGTTCGACGACGAACTTCTCCATGTAGACGTCCGGGCAGTTAAATGCTGCACGGGCCTCCTCGCGGGCAGACTCGTACTGGCGCACGACCTCGGAGCGCTCCTTCACGATGCGCATTCCACGACCACCGCCACCTGCACTGGCTTTGATGATGACCGGATATCCGATCTCCTCGGCCAGTTTAAGGGCCTGATCGGACGATTCGACAAGTCCGTCGCTGCCGGGGACCACCGGCACGCCGTTCTTGATCATGTTCTCCTTGGCCCTCGCCTTGTCTCCCATGGTTTCGATCATGTAGGGCGTAGGGCCGATGAACGTGATGTTGTGTTCTTCACAGATGCGGGAGAACTCGGCATTCTCGGCCAGAAATCCATAACCTGGATGGATGGCCTCGGCGTTGGTGATTTCCGCCGCCGCTAGAAGCCGTGGGATCTTCAGGTAGCTTTCGCGGCTCGGAGGAGGACCGATACAGACCGCTTCGTCGGCGAATTTGACATGAAGGCTGTTGGCGTCGGCAGTGGAATAAACCGCGACCGTTTTGATGCCCATCTCCCGGCATGTACGGATGATGCGAAGGGCGATTTCACCACGGTTTGCGATCAGTATTTTTTGAAACATGGAGTAGTGCTCAGGATGCTTCGATTTCGAAGAGAGGCTGATCAAATTCTACAGGCTGACCGTTTTCGGCAATGATTCTGACGATCTTGCCGGAATACTCCGACTCGATTTCGTTCATGATCTTCATGGCCTCAATGATGCATAGCGTGTCGCCCTTGCTCACGACTTTGCCTACTTCGGCAAAGGATGGGCTGTCGGGGGATGGTGCCTTGTAGAAGGTGCCGACAATCGGGGATTTGATCACGGTTGTGCCGCTGCCGGATTTTGGCGCCTCTGCCGCCGATGCTGCAGGTGCAGGTCCCGAAGACTGCGTTGTTTGCGGTGCAGGCATCGTCACTTCGATAGGGGCAGGCGGTGCAAAACCTGCAGGTGGAAACACTGGCTGAGGGGCATAAGCAGGGGCCTCAGCCTGCTTCTTTACTTTGATCTTGAAATCGCCCTCTTCAATTGACACTTCACTGACATCGCTGTCGGCGATCATGTTTAATAGATTTTTGATCAGCTTAAGATCCATGTGCGTCCTTAATGAGAGGTTTTGTGTTACTGCTTTACGCGTTCAATGTAGCTGCCACTGCGAGTGTCGACCCGAAGCAAGTCGCCTTCGTTGATGAAAAGCGGAACGTTGATGGTTGCACCAGATTCTAGGGTTGCCGGCTTGACGGCGTTGTTTGCTGTATCTCCACGTACACCGGGATCTGTTTGGGTGACCAAGAGGTTTACATGGTCGGGCAATTCAGCGAAGAGAATGGTGTTGTCGTCGGCATTGATCACCACGGTCACGATCTCGCCTTCCTTCATGAACTCCGTCTTGTCCATGTTGTTCACACTGATTATGATCTGCTCGTAGCTCTCCTGATGCATGAAATGGAGCATCTCGCCGTCGTTGTACAGAAATTGGTACTGGTGGCGTTCTACACGAACCGTCTCGAGGCTTTCACCCGAACGATAGGTTTTGTCGATGGTCTTGCCGTTGACAACACCCTTCATTTTTGTGCGGACAAATGCTCCGCCTTTGCCCGGTTTAACGTGCAGAAACTCGATAATCTGATAGATGTGGCCATCCATGATTATGGTCACACCGTTCTTGATATCGGCAGTGGTGATCTTTGGCATAAAGTCAAATTGGGTTGGTATCGAAACGGACCGCAATATCCTTGATCAGACAAACAGATTATAGACTGTCATGCCAAATACAATCGCGATCAGAATCGGACAGATGTAGGTTATGAAAATAGGCCATAAGGTACGGAATTTTGACGAATCAAGACCATCGTACCCCTCCTTTATTTCCATAAGTGCACTTTCTGTTTTCCAGAACCATCCTAAAAACAGACAGATCATCAGGCCACCAAATGGGAGGCCGATGTCGTTGAATATGAGCGACAGACGGTCGATCCAGTTGATGTCGTAGGCGATGATCACTGTGAAGATAGATACAAAACCACCCACAGACCATGCTGCTTTCTTACGTGACCATCCCCAATCGTCGATGATGTATGAAACGGGCACTTCAAGCAGGGATATGGTACTTGTCAATGCAGCCATTCCAAGAAGGATAAAGAAAACAACACCAAAGAAAAGTCCGAGTCCTGTTCCCATGCTGTGAAATAGCGCAGGGAGCACGTCGAACACAAGGCGTGTGCTGGCGATGAGGCTGCCATCTTCGTTAAAAATCTGGATGCCGTTGTGTGAGGCCACATACATGGCAGGGATGATCAACAACCCTGCGATGAACGCAATTCCGACGTCGGATAGGGTCACATACGCCGCAGCCTCCGGGATATTCTGCTTTTTGTTCAAATAGGATCCGTAGGTTATCAGCGCTCCCATGCCAAGCGACAGCGAAAAGAACGCCTGGCCCATAGCGGCAAAGACGAGCTGAGGATTGATCTTGCTGAAGTCGGGAGTAAGGTACACCCGCAGACCTTCGCCGGCTCCGTCTTGAAACACGACGTAAATGATCATTGCAATCATGATGATGACCAATGCTGGCATCATCGCTTTGGTTGCCCTTTCAATGCCTCCGCTCACACCACCGACGATGATCCCGATGGTAGCACCGAGGAAAAGGAGTGCGAAGAGTGCATTCTTCCATCCGAGAGTGACGTCTTTGAGCGAGTTGACGGCGCCCTCCATGCCGGCAAAGTAGGCAGCTTCCTCGAATACGTACCCGAGGGTCCAACCGGCCACAACCAAATAGAAGGACAGGATCATCACACCGCAGATTATTCCCCACGCACCAATGAGAGGCATGAGCTTGTTGCCACCAGAAAGTGCCCTGAACGCGCCCACGGGGTTTTGGCCCGTCCGACGACCGATGGTGAGTTCCGCAACCATTACCGGAAATCCGACTAGGAAACAGCATATCAGGTACACGATGATAAAAGCTGCACCACCGTTCTCGGCCACCACGCTCGGGTATTTCCAAATGTTACCGAGACCTACTGCCGATCCGGCCGCTGCGAGAATAAATCCTAATTTGGAGCTCCACAGCCCACGGCTTGCACCTGTATCTATTCCAGCCAAAGTGACTCCTTTTTTTGGGTTGTTATACGATAGCGAAGATCTGTGACGGAATCAGCGTTTCTGACGCATTATTGATCCCGAGGCAGGTGGTATTATAACTCTTCCCGATATTTTTGCCAAAGAATTGTTCGACGCATATTGGCCGGTGGCCATGATTTCCCAAAAACCCTCCGGTAACACCAATTCATGTTCTATGAGCACATTTCCATTTAGAACCACCACGTAACGGTACGGGTCATTCGACGATTCGCCGTCAATGATGGCGGTCAACAGCATGGCGTCGCTTGAGCCAATGATGCCGATCGAATCGGGATGGCACTTGCGGAGTGCGGGGGAGTCTTGGCGCAGTTGGATGAGCCCTCTGTAATAATCGTACAACTCCCTGTTCATGTCGAGGTCGTTGTAGTCGATGTAGTTGGTCTCGTTGTCTTTGTCGTAGCTGTTGTGGTCAAGCTTGCCGGTATTCGGGTCATTCACCGGATCTGGTGCTATCCACTTGGTTCTTCCAAACTCCTGGCCCTGGTGAATCATTACCGCTCCCTGCGCCGCAAACAAGTACATCGCTGCCAAGCGAGAGAGCCTCAATTCGGCATCCGACAGTTTGATGACGCTATTTCGGTCGACAGCATCATGCATCAGACGCTGATTCAAACCGATCCGTATGAAATCGCCCAAGGTGTGTCCGTCGTGGCTCTCAAGATAGTTCAGGGTCGTCCGGCTCGTCATGAACCTGCCGTTTCCACCTCCCATCAATGTCCCCTTCAGGTAGTTTTCAATGGAACCACGGTTGGACTCATGGTGCCACATCCCAAAGATGAATCCACGGCTGTGGATAGGATCAAAGCCCTTGACGCCGTTTCGGATTTGGTCGTTCCATGCCAACCATCCCCGCTTGCTGAACCCTTCGGGATCATACCCGCCTCCCCATGGCTCAGCAATGAGGATCACGTCGGGGTTTACATTCCTCGATTTGTGGGTGATCTCGTCGATGGTTTCCCAATCGATCAGGTGCGCCAAATCAAAACGGAAGCCGTCGATGTGATATTCGCGCATCCAATAGAGCACAGACTCCACGATCAGCCTTCTAAACTCAGGATGCAGGGTTTTAGAATCATTGCCGCAACCGCTCTCGGATGTGTACTTCCCGTTCTCGTCTAGGCGAAAATATTCGCCTTTTGCCGCCTGTTTGAGCGAATTGATGTCATATTGCGAAACATGGTTGTATACCACATCGAGGATGACCGCGATCTTGTTACGGTGCAGTTCCTTGACGACATCCCGCAACTCGTTCCTCGCTGCTAGGTCGGTTCCGATCCACGCACCCGGGGTTTGGTCGGCATTCGATGCGTACATGGTCTCAGGCACAAAGAAATTTGATGTCATGTACCCCCAGTGGTTTCGACCGTAATAATTCCAGGTGTTGCTGACACCTGTTGCTGTAGTCTCCATGTAAGGAGGCTCGAAACGCGCAGCCTTTTGTAACGGCAGGAATTCAACCGCATTCACACCAAGGTGCTTCAAGTACGGGATGCCACCGCGCTCGCCAGCCTCCAGAAACCCCTTGTAGGACCCCGCATTCTTCTGGTTCGAGTTTGAGTGGGCTGTGAAGTCCTTTATGTGGGCTTCGTAGATGACCAAATCTCTTGGGTCGTCGATCGGCACCCATTGATCCCCCTCCCAGTTGTAGTGGTCCTGTCGCTCCACCAACGACCGCGCAAACTGCAGGTAGTGGTTTTTGCTGGCCACATGTTTTGACCATGGGTCGGAAATGGCACCGAGGTAGGGTTCCATAGACGCTGGAAGTGGATCTGGAGGCATTACATGATAGCCATACCATTTGCCATCCAAGTTTCCATTCACTCGAACGCTCCAGTAGCCGTCATTGCCGCGCATCATGGAAAAGCGACTGCCGGTATCGTCGTCAAGAGAATCCCACACTTCGAGGACTACGGAAAGGGCATGTGGGCTGTACAGACGGAAAAGAGAATATTTTGCACTCCATGTGCAACCAGGGGGCCAACTGCTGAAATCCAGTATGGGTCTTGAGGCGTCAGACATTATGTGACGGGACTGCCTGGCTCATTGTCTGAGGTGGTTAACACGAGTCGGCCATCGCGATCCTCCGACATGAGTATCATGCCGTGGCTCTCCGTCCCCATCATCGGCCTAGGTTTAAGGTTGGCCACGACGATGACCTTCTTGCCGACCATCTCTTCGGGAGCATAATGCTGTGCAATGCCAGATAGGATGGTGCGGGTCTCATAGCCGATGTCAACCGAAAGTTTGAGCAGCTTTTTGGACCCCTTCACCGATTCGGCTTCCAAGACGACGCCGACACGAAGATCGAGCTTGGCGAAGTCGTCATAGACGATTTCGTCGCGCGGGGGAGCATATGGCTTGTCGGATGTGACCGAATTAACCGTGCTGGAACTCGCTGCCAAGCTCGCCTCACGCTCTGTAAGGGCGTCAATTCTGGCCTGAATGGCGGAATCCTCAATCTTGGCAAACAAGATTGTACCCCCGGTTACGTGCGCACCCGATTTAAGCATCGCTTCTCCGATGTCATCCCATTTCGACTTTTGAGTTCCCAATTGCTGCTGCAATTGGGCCATGCGTACAGGCATGATCGGAGCAAACATGACCGACAGGGCCGAACACAGCTGCAGACTGACATACATGGTCTCGGCACAGGAATCGATATCGGTCTTCCTGGTCTTCCATGGCTCCCGATCGGTGAAATACTTGTTTCCGATGCGTGCCAGTTGCATGGTTTCGGTGATGGCTTCCTTGAAGCTGAAACGGTTATAGGCGTCGGCTACCTTGTTCTTCTGAACGACGATCGATGCCAGGGTCTCGTTGGAATGGTCTGATAGTGCGCCCACCTGCGGAACCTTGCCGTCGAAATAGCGGACGGTAAATGACGTGGTCCTAAACACGAAGTTGCCCAAAATGTCGGCCAGCTCGCCGTTCACGCGCTGTTGGAAGTCTTTCCAAGAGAAGTCGGAGTCTTTGTTCTCTGGCATGATGGAACCCATCACATACCTGAGAAGGTCAGCGTCGAAATGGTCGAGGAACTCGTCGACCCACACCGCCCAGCCCCTCGAGGTCGACAGCTTACGCCCCTCCAGATTTAAGAACTCATTGGCGGGCACGTTCACAGGCAGCACAAAATCGCCGTGCGCATGCAGCGTGGCCGGGAACATGATGCAATGGAAGACAATGTTGTCTTTACCGATGAAGTGGATCAGGTCGGTGTCCTGGTCGCACCACCAAGTCTTCCAGGCATCCGGATCGCCTTTTTTTATCGCCCATTCCTTGGTGGACGAGATGTACCCAATGGGCGCGTCGAACCATACGTAGAGAACCTTGCCCTCTGCATCATTTAATGGCACAGGAACGCCCCATTTAAGATCTCTGGTCACCGCGCGGTCGCCCAAGCCGGTGTTGAGCCAGCTCTTGCACTGTCCCATCACATTCGACTTCCAACCCTTGCGGCTGTCGAGCCAGGTCTCCAGCCATGGCTGATAGTCGCCGAGGGGGATGAACCAGTGCTCGGTGTCGCGCCACTCCGCCTCGCCTCCAGTGAGGGCGCTTTTTGGGTCGATCAACTCGGAAGGGGACAGAGACGTGCCGCATTTCTCGCACTGGTCGCCGTACGCTTCAGGATTCGAGCAGACAGGGCAGGTACCCTTCACATAGCGGTCGGGGAGGAACATGCCAGCAGTAGGGTCGTACAACTGCCGTTCGGTTTTGATCTTGAACTGTCCCTTCTCGAGCAACCTCAGAAAGATGTCTTGGGAAGTGCGATGGTGAACATCTGAACTGGTTCTGCCATAATGGTCAAAATCGATCCCCATTTTTCGAAAACTGCCCTGCAACATGGGGTGGTAACGGTCCACGATATCCTGAGGGCGCACTCCCTCCTTGTCGGCGGCAATCGTAATCGGCACACCGTGTTCGTCCGAACCGCATATGAACAGAATGTCGGCATCGTTCATGCGCTTGAACCGCACATAAAAGTCTGCAGGCAGGTAGGCACCGGCCAAGTGTCCCAGATGAAGCGGTCCGTTGGCGTACGGCAGGGCGGCCGTTACAAGTATGCGTTTGCTCATGTTTGGATGTATGATTCGATTATCCGAGTAATATACGACGATGGAGACCTCGATTGAAACGAGATCATCGCAGAGAGCGCTCATGAACGGCAAAGAGCGCAATTCCAAGGCTGACGGAGACATTCAGCGAGTGTTTGCGGCCGTATTGCGGAATGTCTGAGACGTAATCGGATAGTTCGATCACTTCGTCGTCCAATCCCAATACCTCATTTCCGAAAATGAGGATCAGTTTCTCATGCCTTGGATCAGGAAGACCGTCAGGCATGGCCACGGACCGGGTCGTCTGTTCGACCGATACCAGCTTCCAACCGGCGCGTTGGTAGCCGGCCAAAGCTGCAAGACCGTCGGGGTGATGCTCCCATGGCACCCACTCGTCGGCACCCAGAGCGGTCTTGGATATCTCAATGCGCGGTGGATGGGGGGTGTAGCCCGTAAGGAGCAGTTTAGACACGGCGAAAGCATCCGAACTGCGGAAAGCTGACCCCACATTGTGCAAGCTTCGTATGTTGTGCAGGCACACCATTACCGCCCCACTTGGCACTGGCGACTTCTGCACGGAGTGCTTCGTCTCGAGGTCGGTTGTGCTTAACTTGATATTCGGTGATCTCATCCTAGATAATCGTTCGTAGGCTGTCTTATATTAGAATAATACCTTATTTTGGGTATTATGTAAGATACGGGCGAAATTACCCGACAAAACCCTGCCCTATGCGGTTCACTGTTTGATCCACATGGCGCAGGGTCTTGTTTATATGTACAACCAGACAAAAAGGTCGTGAAAATCAACTATTTGAGCCAAGAAGGCTTCGACAAGCTCAAAACAGAACTCAGAGAGCTTACCATCAGCGGACGCAAAGAAATCGCGCAACAAATTGCCGAGGCGCGCTCTCATGGCGATTTGAGCGAGAATGCCGAATATGAGGCTGCTAAAGAGGCACAGTCGCACCTCGAGAAGAGAATTGCCGAATTGGAGAATATTCTGGCCAACTCCAGGGTGATCGACGAGAAGAACTTGGATAACGACAGGGTCTACCTGCTTTCGAAGGTGACCATCCTCAATAAAAACGTGAATAAGCAGATGGTGTACACGATCGTCTCAGCTCAGGAGGCCGATTTCAAGCAGAACAAGATTTCGAGCGACTCACCAATTGGCGCCGCCCTCATGGGCAAGGAAAAGGGCGATTCGGTTAAGGTTAAGGTACCAGCCGGATTGCTTGAACTCGAAATTTTGAACATCGAACGCTAAGGAGGCCACTCATGAAATTAGCCGTTATTGGTACGGGTTATGTCGGTTTGGTGACGGGAACCTGCTTCGCAGACTCTGGCAACAAAGTGATCTGCGTCGATAACAACGAGAAGAAGGTGGAGATGCTCCGCAACAAGCAGATACCCATATACGAACCGGGGATCGAGACGTTGTTCGAGCGGTCTGTGCGTGAGGGGAGACTCACATTTACCACCGACCTCGAGTCGGCCGTGAAGCACGCTGAGGTCATATTCCTGTGCCTTCCAACACCTCCAGGAGCAAACGGACAGGCCGACCTGAGCTTCGTGCTCAACGTGGCCGAACAGATCGGCCCCATGCTCGATGAGTACAAAATTATTGTCAACAAAAGCACGGTGCCCGTCGGGACCGCCGATTTGGTGCGCGATCGCATCGCATCGGTCACCAACGTAGAATTCGACGTGGTATCCAATCCTGAGTTTTTGCGCGAGGGCGCCGCCATCGACGACTTCCTGAAGCCGGAGCGGGTTGTGATAGGCACCCAGAGTCCGAAGGCCATGGAGAAGATGCAGCTGCTCTACGAACCTTTCGTTCGCAGTGGCAACCCGATCATTTTTATGGACGAACGCAGCTCCGAGCTGACCAAGTATGCCGCCAACGCCTTCCTGGCCACCAAGATCAGCTTTATGAACGAAATCGCCAACCTGTGCGAACGGGTTGGAGCCAACGTCGACAATGTGCGCCGTGGCATTGGTACGGACTCGCGCATCGGCAAGCGTTTTCTCTTCGCCGGCATTGGCTACGGAGGCAGCTGTTTCCCGAAAGATGTGCAGGCGCTGGGCTTTACAGCCGACGAGTACGACTACGATTTTAAGATCCTCGACGCCGTGATGGCCGTAAACGACAAGCAGCGCCTTAGCATGCTCGACAAGATTCGTGCGCACTTCGGGGATGTGACAGGTGTTCAGATCACTGTCTGGGGCCTGGCATTTAAAGCCGAGACCGACGACGTTCGTGAGGCACCTGCTCTTTACATCGTCAAGGAACTTGTCGACAGCGGGGCAAAGGTGGTTGCATACGATCCTGAGGCCATGAAGAATTTCAAGGAGTACATGGGGCCAGATTATGCAGATAAGATCGACTACGCGAGCAATCCGATATCGGCGCTCGAGGGAAGCGATGCTCTGTTGATCTGCACCGACTGGAATGAATTTCGTCGCCCGAACTTCGAGGATTTCAAAGAGCAGCTGAAAACGCCCCTCATTTTCGACGGAAGGAATCTGTACGATTTGGGCCGCATGGAAAAGGCAGGCATCCACTATTACAGCATCGGCAGAAGAACTGTAATTCCAACGCATTGATCATCCTCGGAATATCATGCTATTACCATGATTCAGCCGCGGCCATTCTTCGCGATGGCGACATTGTTGCCGCGGCTCAGGAGGAGCGTTTCACCCGAATTAAGCACGATTCAAGTTTCCCGACCTATGCCATCGCCTATTGCCTTAAAGAGGCAGGCTGCGACATCGGCGATGTCGATCACGTCGTATTCTACGATAAGCCATTTCTGAAGTTCGAACGCATCCTCGAGACCATTGTGGTCGAAGCGCCAAAGGGTCTGCGTTCAGCCTTGAAGGCGATACCGATCTGGATCAAGCAGAAGCTGTGGATTGAAGACTCGATCCGCAAAGAGCTTGGTTATGACGGGAGTATCTTGTACCCTGAGCACCATCTTTCGCACGCGGCATCTGCGTATTATCCAAGTCCGTTCAATGAGGCGGCCATTCTCACGATCGACGGAGTGGGCGAATGGACCACGGCGAGCATCGGTCACGGCGTCGGCAACAAACTCCACATCCTAAAGGAACTGACCTTCCCCCATTCGTTGGGGCTGCTCTACTCCGCATTAACCTATCATGCAGGGTTCAAGGTCAATTCCGGCGAATACAAGCTCATGGGTTTGGCTCCATACGGGAAACCGATCTTCTCCGATCTGATTTTTGAGAAGATGATCGACTTGAAGGAGGATGGATCCTTCAGGATGGATCAGACCTTCTTCGACTACGCTTCCGGTTTAAAGATGACGTCGGATGCGTTTTCGAGACTGGTTGGTTTTCCGCGAAGGAAGCCGGAAGAACCCATGTCGCAGCACGTCATGGATTTGGCAGCCTCAGTGCAGGTGGTGACCGAAGAAATCATGGTGCGCATGGCCAAGGAAGCACTTCGTGTGACGGGTTCCCGCAACCTTTGCCTGGCTGGTGGAGTAGCGTTGAACTGCGTCGGCAATGGACGAATCCTGCGTGAGGGCATTGTCGATGGATTATGGATACAGCCTGCCTCGGGTGATGCCGGTGGGGCACTGGGGGCAGCCTTGTCGGCTTGGCACTTGTACCTCGGAAAAACCAGGGACGCAAGAACCTCCGACAGCATGAATGGATCGTTCTTGGGGCCGTTGTATTCCAACTCCAACATCCGTGCATGGCTCGATGACCGTAATCTCCCGTTTCATGAACTGGATGATACAGCCTTGTATGATCGTATGGCCGAGTTGATCGACAGTGGGAACATCATCGGGTGGCTCAACGGCCGGATGGAGTTTGGTCCACGCGCATTGGGTCACCGAACGATTCTCGCCGATGCTCGAAACCCTGAAATGCAGCGCAAACTCAACCTCAGCATTAAATATCGTGAAAGCTTCCGACCGTTTGCCCCGGCCGTGCTGGCTGAGCATTGCAGCGAGTATTTCGATCTCGACGTTGAGAGCCCCTACATGCTGTTGACGGCTCCAGTTACCGAACATCGAAAGAAGCAGCCAGACAAGGATGCCTCCGGAATGGATTTGCTCTACCAGCTGCGCAGCGACATTCCCGCGGTCACCCATGTCGATTACTCGGCCAGGGTGCAGACGATCGACCAGCACCGAAACCCATCCTTTTGGAACCTGCTTACGGCGTTCAAAAGGCGAACAGGCTGTGCGGTCGTCATCAACACCAGCTTTAATGTGAGGGGAGAGCCTCCTGTGCAGTCGCCCGCAGATGCTTGGAACTGCTTCATGGCGACCGAGATGGACGTTCTGGTGATGGAGAATTTTGTCCTTTACAAAAATGAACAACCCGGTGCCGAGCTCGGGGCTGAAGCGTTCCAAAAAACGTTTGAACCGGACTGATGGCATGAAATCACTCCTCTACATCGACATACCTGTTACTCGCCGCAAAATCGTTGAATTTGGTGCGGTCTTCTTTGCCGTGCTATCGGTAGTGCTGCCTTTGTTTGTCGCTTGGCGAAATGATTGGTCATGGGTGGCTTGGCTCGACTGGTCAGTCGCTGCAGGTGTTGCCATGTTGTTGCTCTGTATGAGTACCGGCATGATGATGGCACCTGTCTACAAGGTGTGGATGCGTCTGGCGTTGGTGCTTGGTACGATCATGACAGCGGTGATCATCACCGTCGTATTTGTACTTCTCATAACGCCGATTGGTGTGCTCAGAAGAGTTCTGCGCAGCAAGTCTGATTACAGCAAGGCATTTGATCGGCAAAAAGGCAGCTATTGGGTCGACAGGGAGGGTGCATATGACCCTCGCAGCATGGAAAAAATGTATTAGGACTGCACGTTCAAATGCAACTAAATCAATTTCCGGAAATGAGGCTAATCGACGTTTATCCGTACCGGTTTGATGGCGGTCAACCCAAATATTTGCTGCTGCACCGATCTCCGGATGTGATCTACTCCGGACAGTGGCGCATGATCGGTGGCAAGGTAAAGCCGGGAGAGACCAGCGTGGAAGCCGCTTTACGAGAATTCGGCGAAGAAACGTCACAAACACCCGTCAAAGCCTGGGTTTTGCCCGCAGTAAATGCGTTCTATGATCCAAAGGCCGATCAAATTCGGTATATTCCCGCGTTCGCATTTGAGTGTGGGGCAGATCAGGTTCGCCTCAACCATGAACACGACGCCTACGAATGGCTTACGGTTGAAGTAGCCATCCAGCGTTTAGGCTGGCACGAACAAAGGCGAATTCTACAGATCGCACACGATATTATCACCTCGAACTCCGTTCTTCCTGAATGGCAGCTATCCGTCTGATCCTACTGGTGCTCTTTTTAGTCGCGACTTGCAACGAAGTGGCGGCCCAGGGGAAGTATAACCTGTCGCCAGCGCCCGATCTTTGGTACAATTCGATTGATGGTGCCAGAATCGGCTTACGCATTCGCGGACAGATGGCGGGTACATTTGGCGACGGACCACATAGGTTGGATGCCGGCATTTGGCTAGGCTCGAAATTGCCGGCCGACCCAGTTTCCTACTACGTCTCGCTCACCGAGCCGATTCCTGCCTTCTCCGATTTTGGGTCTGAAGCATCTGTCGAAGGATTCAGCTCCATTCGGGATGGGTATCATACACACGGATTCACAGTATCCAAGAGGTGGCAGAGGGGGTTCAACGAGAAGGAATTTACGTCCATCAGACTGTTGAGCACTTATGCACAACGGTACGACACGCGGTACGCCTTATTGCCCTCGATGTGGCAGACACGACCGGTGTACGCCGTTGAAACAACGTTCCAGTCCCGTCGGGAGTCGGACTTCTGGGGCACTGCAGCTCAGATGCTGCAGCTTACCGTCGGGTCATACCGGCAAGCCGACACAAGGTCGTTCATGCAATTGGAAGCAGAACACCTTTCGAGCAAGTATCTTGGAACAGGCTTTACGATAAAGCACAGGGTGTTTGTGGGTCTATCCGGTTCCGACACACCCATTGAGCGCGCATACAGAATGTCGAGCGGTAAGGCGATTGATGAAATTGGGTCGGGAATTACACGGTCGAGAGGCATTCTTCCACAATCCGGAGTTGACAATGGATGGATTCACACTGCCGACGGTCCAAACCTTCGTGGTTATGGTCGCATCGAGATGAGCCGACTACTTGAGGGCAGACCAGCTACAGTCCGGAATGTCGGTGCTCTGAACCTGGAACTCGACTACCCAAATCCCGTTACTTGGATGCTGTCGCGAGTACCGGTGCTTGGAGGGGTCCTCAACAGCCGGATGTATGTGTTTTCTGATCACGGTATGGCCAACAATTCGGTGAAATCGAATGCCGGCGCAGGATTCTCGGTCGGACTCAATATTCCTGATTATCTTGGAAGAAACCGCTCTCTTTCACTTCGATACGATGTGCCTGCATGGCTATCAAAGCCACAGTCGGGCGAACCGAAATGGAATTATCGATCCGTTTTTGGCATTTGGAGCATAATCAACCTGTAGTCAAATGATCACACTAGTCATCAACTGCGGCAGCTCATCCATCAAATACATGGTGGTGGATGCGGAAAAGGGCCAAACATTCTGTTCAGGCATGGTTGAGCGCATTGGTGCCGTCACATCGATATTCCGGCACGAAACACCTGGTACAAAGGGCGTCAAGGAGACGATGACCATCGAGGACCATACGAAGGCGATCAAGGCCATCATGGACTTCATCATGGGATCTGGCAAGTCGGCACTACCTGAAGGACGCTCGATCGAGGCAGTGGGCCATCGTGTCGTGCACGGAGGGGAAATGTTCAAGGACTCCGTCCTCATTGACGATGACGTCATTGATGCGATTGAAGCTGCCATCGATCTGGCCCCGCTACATAATCCCCCAAACCTGAAAGGGATCAAAGCTGCAAAGGAACAGCTTCCGCATGTGCCGCATGTGGCGGTGTTCGACACGGCGTTTCACCACTCGCTGCCGGCTGAAGCCTACCTGTATGCCATACCAAACCGCCTCTACCGCAGGTATAAAATTCGTAAGTACGGTTTTCATGGCATATCCCATTATTATGTGAGCCGCAGGTACCATCAGGTGTTCGATCCCGGGCAGACCAAAAAAAGGGTCATAACCATACATTTGGGAAACGGATCGTCGGCCTGTGCGATCAAAGATGGTAAATCGGTAGATACAAGCATGGGTTTTACACCCCTTTCTGGCCTGATTATGGGAACACGGACGGGCGACATCGACCCGTCCATTCTTTTCTACCTCATTGAAAAGGAAGAACTGCCACTGAATAATCTGCATGCATTGCTGAACCGCCACAGTGGTCTCCTTGGCATGAGCGGATATGCCGCCGACATGCGGGACCTTATTCAGGAGGCAGAGAACGGGGACAGAAGATGCCAGCAGGCAATAGATGCGTTCTCTTATCGAATCAAACAGTACATCGGCAGCTACATGGCTGTATTGAACGGTGTAGATGCAATCATTTTCACGGCTGGGATCGGAGAGAATTCCCCGTTGATACGCGAAAAAGCATTACAACATCTCGAGGGCATTGGCATTCTTTTAGACCCGCAGCTGAACAGCCTGGATAATACCCACGGCGACAGAAAGATCAGTTCGCAAGACTCAAAAGTTGAAGTCTACGTCATCCCGACTAACGAGGAGCTCGTGATTGCTCAAGACACTGCAAAGATCGCAACGGCTGCCAGGCAATCACCATGGGTCTAAAGAAGTTTACACATATTGCTTTTATTCCAGTAATAGCGCTCGTATTTGCGTCCTGCTCAGGAACGAAGTGGGTCATCCAGCCCGATCCAGTCGTAGATTATCGGGCTGGGGACATCATCGAAAGCTATTCCTTTGTGCGGCAGGTGAACGTGCCTTCGCCGTCACGACCCATTGTGGAGTTTGAGCTGAGGGAGGTGAACGTTGTTGAGTACCCTCAGCGCGCCGAGTCGCAGCGATTCGTTCAACAGTATAAGCTGCGCCCTGGTTTGGTAGCCCTTACATTGGCTTCGTCGGCGGCTGTCCTGTACGTGGCCAACTCGCCGAACGTCAGCATCGAAGGGGGCTTCAAAAATCAAAAACTCATCCTTAACAGTGCTGCAGCAGTTCTGGCTGCAAGCGGATTCGTCGCGCTAAAGCCAGCCGGAGCCCCAATCCCGACCGACGAACGCAGGATGCTTGCCCAGACGGGCACAGTAATATTGCGCGACACCGTTTCGTATGTCAACGACATGCCATCACAATCGTATGTGACAGTGAAATACAAAGGGGACACGCTGGTCGAAAACGTACGTAAGGAGTTCTCGCGTGGCAGGATGATGTTCGACATCAATCGTGAGGTTCAGTTTGTTCCGGTTCAGTCGGTCGATCCCGGAAACTTGGAGATCCAGATAGAGTCGAACGGCTCCGTTTCGCAACTTCAAGTGCCTGTGACTTCGGTGATGTCGCAGTATGTGCGCGTCGTCACAGAGTCGACACCCCTCCGAAGTGGTCCACGGGATGTCCCCGGCAACATACTGGCAGACATTGTGAAGGACAGCCAGCTGCAATACCTGGAGACCTATGATTCCGATTGGCTTCGGGTTCAATATGGAGTTGCTTCCACGTACATCAGAAGATCGGATGTCGAATTGATATGGAGGCCCCTGGGTCGAACAGACGAGGCACTGGTTGTTACCGAACGGGAGGCGAATTTTGGCCAGATCGACATAGAGAACGACATACCGACCCGCAATGAAACCGCCACCAACGCATTTGCGGTGGTTATTGGCAACACCGATTATCTTCCGGAACTACCCCGCAGGCGAATTGCTGGGCTGAATATGGACCTCATCCAACGGTATACACGTTTGGCTCTGGGCGTTCCAAGCGATAATGTAATGGTTCTGAACAATCCGGAGAGGTTTGATTTCGAGGATATTTTCGGTTTTAGCAACCGCCAATCAGGTCTGGTGCGATCTCTTGACGACCAAACAAATCTCTTGATTCATTTGTCAGGGCTAGGCTTCGTTGATGGTGATACCGTGTACATGCTGCCGTCGGATGCTCAGCCTGGCGCTCTATCCTTTACAGCAGTGCGAATGGATGACTTTTTCAAAGCCCTCGGGAGGTTGCCGTTTTCGCAATGTGCCGTTATTGTGGATCTTGATTTCATACCATATTCCACAGACGCTCCGAATGCATCGAATGTGGGTGGTCTTGAGTTATACAGGCAAATTACGGGTGAGTTTATAAATCGCCCACATACGGCCGTCATCTTTACCAATCAAGCGCATCAGCGATCCGGAGATTACATTTCGCAAGACGGAAGGGTAAACAATCGATATAGCATTGGGACCTACTTTATTGCCCGCGCTTTGAAGGAAAATCGCACGAGAATGGGCGATATTTTCCAGTATATCGACAATAATGTGAATTTTACCTCAAGACTGTTGCACGATCGTGCCCAATCACCCGTATTTTTGGGTGACCCGGATCTGAGATTGACCGGCAATTGATCGCATAATCATCTACGGCCTTGATATTTGTTTTTCTGAGCGCTTTCAGCTCGGTCATTTTGGCGCATATGCTAAAGTATGCGGGCCATCACCGCATGCGCGAGCTACATGTTTACCTGATAAACTACCTGGTTGCTGGCGTTGCCGCCTTCATGCTGTCCGATACTCCCATAAGTACGATCTTCCGTGTAGACTCGGTCGGTGAGTTGGGATTCGGTGTCTTTGTAGGCCTGCTTTACATGTCAAATCTAATATTGATGGGCCGGTCGATGACTGAGAATGGAATCGGCCTCACGGTGTCCGTGATGCGCATTTCCCTTGTGATCCCTGTAATCGTTTCCATCATCGTATATTCTGAACAGACCAGCACACTCAGGATCGTGGGGCTCATTCTTGCGTTCGCGGCACTCGGAATCCTTTTCAAGCCTAGTAAGGTGGAGCGAAGCTCAACGGCACTTTACTATTTGCTGATGATATTTTTATTAACGGGAATCGGTGACGTTTCGCTGAAAGTGTTTCAGGCCTCGGGAAGCCCGATATTCGACAAATGGATGTTCATGGGTGTCGTTTTTACCACATGCACCATCCTTTGCCTAGTGTATATCGTGTTTCGTGAGAAACCGATCCCTTCTGGAGAAGAGATTAAGGTGGGTTTTCTTGTGGGCATTCCCAACCTGGCGGCATCGATTTTCATTCTGATGGGATTGGAGCTGGTTCCGGCTTCGATCGCATTTCCAACGTCGAACCTTACGATCATAACGGGTGGCACCATCCTCGGCAGGCTGTATTGGAAGGATGTTTTGACGCGTAGGCACTATATTGTGATATCCCTCGCAATTGCTGCAATTGTTTTACTTACTATGGACGTATGAACCCATTTATTGCCGCACTTCACACCAAGGCAGCAGCCAAGAATGCCTCCGTGGTATTTCCTGAGGCCGATGACATCCGTGTACTCGAAGCAGCCAACATATTGGCAGACAAAGGATTGTGCACCGTGCATCTTGTTGCTGAATCGGCTGCGTTCAACTCGGCCCAAGCCAATCATCCAACGCAATTGCATGATTCCATAAAGGTGCATTTTGTCGACATGATCGACCACGAACAGCTACGTGCGATGGCGCATCACCTTTACGAACGGCGTAAGGCCAAAGGGATGACCTTGGAGCAGGCAACACTCCTGTGTCGCGAGCCACTGTGGCATGCGGCGGGTTTGGTCGCCACTGGGAGCGTGGATGCCTGTGTTGCGGGTGCTGTCAACACAACGGGCGACGTGCTCAGGGCCGGCCTTCAGATGATCGGCCTTGCCGAAGGGTCGCAGGTTGTCTCGGGATCGTTCATGATGAGCTGGGATGATGGAAGGGTGTTCGCGTACGCCGACTGTGCCGTGTTTCCGTACCCCAATGGCGAGCAGCTGGCAACGATTGCAGCCGATACGGCTTCCATGTATTACAAACTTACCGGCATCGATCCCAAGGTGGCATTCTTGTCGTTTGCCACGGGCAGCAGCGCGAATCACGAACGCGTTGAACTCGTTAACGATGCCGTTAAAAGATTTCGTGAAGCACATCCAGAAATGGATGCCGACGGACCGCTCCAGTTCGACGCAGCCTTGCTTCCCGAGATTGGCCAGCGGAAGGCACCTGGCTCATCCGTTGCCGGAAAAGCGAACGTATTTGTGTTCCCCAATCTGGATGCCGGAAACATATCCTACAAGATCACCGAACGCCTAGGTGGCGCCGTAGCAACCGGCCCCATCATTCAGGGGCTCCTCAGGCCCATGAACGACCTTTCCAGGGGCGCTTCTGCCAGCGACATTGTCGACACCGCGTGCATTGCTGCATTAATGTCCTGATCAGGGCAGGGGCTCGTTGCGGGCCGCCCGCCACAAACGATACCAGTCGGCGCGCGACAAGTCGACCTTTGATGAATCGGCAGCCTCTCGGATGTGGTCCGGATTATTGCTGCCATAAACAGGGATAGCCTTGAACGGGAAGCGGCGGATCCAGGCTAAGGCAATCTGGCTGTAGGAAGCCTGGTGGGCTTCAGCCTGCCGCTGTAGCTCAAAACGTAGGCTGTGCACCCTATCAATTAAATGGTCGGGCACATTGTGCCCAAAAATGGCCCCCTTTTTGATTGGACTGTACGCTAGAAAGACCGTTCCGTTTTGCTCGCAGTAATCAAAGACCCCGTCAGTCATCGCATCCAAATGCAAAAGGCTGAATTCGTTCTGTACGGATGCGATCGGCTCATGAAGGTACTCTTGGTGGGCGTGTATCTGCGATGGGCTGAAATTGCTGACCCCAATATGCCGAACAAGGCCTTCCTGTTGAAGTCGGTTTAAAGCCCGCGCTACTTCAGAGGGGTGCGTGAGCGGATCTCTGCGGTGGATCTGATAAAGGTCGAGGTAGTCGAGTCCTAAGCGTTCCAACGTCCCCTCAATGCTATGCATCACATAGTCGTAGCTGGAGTCGTACCGATGCGGACCCTCGTGGTCTTGGAAACGTATACTGCACTTGCTGGCTATGTACAGTTTTGAACGGTCTGGCTTGATGGTTTCCAAACAGTGGCGAAAGATGGATTCGCAGTGGCCGAAAGCGTAAATATCGGCATGGTCGAAAAAGGTGTAACCAGCTTCTAAGGCTGTCTGCATGGCCCGAACAGCTGCCTGGCGGTTGACGTCCGTAATTTCGGAAGGCTCCCAGCTGCCAGCCAACCCCATCATTCCCAGGGATGGCAACCCGGAGGCGTGGCAGCTGTCTAGGTCGGGTAGATTAGTTTTGGACACGTGCGTACACTTTGTAATCCCAAGGGCCGAGATTGACGTTAAAATTCGAAGGAATGTCGAAAACGGAGTCGGTGAAAACGTCCCGGTAGGTATGCTGTAGATCGTTGGTGTTGAGACTAACCTGAGCGGAATCAGCACTGAGATTCAGTACGACTACGACGGAGTAAACATCCTTGGATCTGTGGAATGCATATACACGGTCATTTTCGGCTGCCAGCCGCTGCATGGGTGCACCATCTTCGCCATTCCAAAGTGCGGGATTGTTGCGTTTCAGCAGGTTCAAGCGCGTGTAGATGTCCCTAAATGGACTCTCTTTCCATTCGATGGAATCTTTGTCGAAGAAGGCCAGGCGCTTGTCCATGCCGGCTTCTTGGCCGCTGTAGATGAGCGGCATCCCTTCGATGGTCCCCGACAGAACTGCAAATGCTTGGGCTCCATCGCCCAATCGTTCAAAGACCGTTCCATTCCAAGAGTTTTCGTCATGGTTGCTGGTGAAGTTCATCAGCCATGTATCGGCCGGGAATTTCGTCCGTGTAACCTCGATCATGCTGTCCAGCTTTGCAAGCGGGGCGCCCTGTGCCACTCGGTTCATGGTGTGATGCATCTCCCATGCATACCCCATGTCGAAAGCCTTTTCGTGAAGTACTGGTGTTTCGGCCTCTGCGAGCATGAATACAGGCTTAATGGCGTCGAGGCGCACACGTGCCGTTTCCCAGAAGTCGACAGGAACCATATCGGCCACATCACAGCGATAGCCGTCGATGTCGAATTCACGCACCCAATATTCGAGCGCATCTATCATAGCTTCACGGAGCTCAGCATTGTCGAAATTCAGGTCGATCACATCACTCCAATCGTCAACCGGCGGCACAAAATTGCCATTTTCGTCCTTTGTGTACCACTCTGGGTTGCTGATGGTCCACGCATGATCCCAGGAGGTGTGATTCGCCACCCAGTCGATAATGACTTTCATGCCTAGGCTGTGCGCAGCACTCACGAAACGACGGAAGTCATCCTCGGTTCCAAATTCGGGGTTGATGCCCTTATAGTCGCGAACCGAATAGTAGGACCCTAGCGATCCCTTGCGGTTCAGCTCGCCGATGGGATGGATGGGCATCAGCCAGATGATGCCGACTCCCATCTCGCGAAGCTCGCCTAACCGCTCGGTCGCGGCGTTGAAGGTGCCCTCGTCGGAGAACTGCCGTACATTCAGTTCGTAGATCACGGCGTTTCGGCTCCATTCGAGGTGACCCGTCGGCTGTGCAAGTTGGGGTACGTCCGGCTGCTGGTTGCCGCACGCGACAATAAGGAGGCTTACAAATAGAAAGAGCGATCTTGTGATGGATGATTTCATACGGATCAGGATAAAATGCAGAGTATTAGACAATGATAGCGATTAAATGGCATTAAACGGTCCTCTCTCCAGCTGTGTCAGACAGGAACAGGTCCTTAACTTGTGAATTGTCTGAATAGCGCCCCAGCAACAGCATCAACTTCGTGATGGTGGCTTCGATCGTCATGTCGCCGGCGCTCACGGCACCTGCCTCGTGCAACAGCCGTGCATTGAGATATTTTGAAAGGTCCACGGCATCGTAGGGGGCCTGAGAGGTAACGACCACAATGATACCCCTACGCAGGCAAGATTCAACGAAGGGCAACATGCTGAACTCGTCCAGAATCGGAATATTGCCCGAACCGAAAACTTCCAGGACGACACAGCGAACGTCCGTGTGAACCATGGCTTCAATGTAGCTGATGTTCATCCCGGGGAAAATCTTGACAAGTGCAATCCTGTTGTCGCACCGTCCGTCATAGGCCAAATCGATGCGGCTCTTGCGTACTTTTTCCCTGAACGAGATGTTAAGACCGATTTCTGCTACTGCCGGAAAATTTGGCGACGCAAAGGCATCGAAATCGCCGATGCTCATCTTCGTGCTCCGGTTGCCCCGCAAAAATTTGTCATTGAAGCAGATTCCCACTTCACAGATGCCGGTGGTGGCGATTTCGACGGCATTGATCAGGTTTCGGCGAGCGTCGCTTCTCACATTTCCAAGTGGGATCTGGCTGCCCGTTAATACGATCGGTTTTGTCAGACCGGCGAACGCAAACGATAAAAAAGACGCCGTGTACGCCATGGTGTCAGTTCCGTGAACAATGACGAACCCGTCGTAATGGGTGTACTGCTCAAAGATGTGCCTTCCGATGCGATCCCAATGGTAGTGGTTCAAATTGGAGCTGTCTTCGACGAACAATGTGCGCACATCGAAGGTGGCAATGCGCTCGAGTTCAGGCATGTCCTCTCTGAGGCGGAGGCCCTTTCCAGGTTCGCTGAAGCCGACGCCTTCGTCAAGGTCGTCCTTCATGGCGATGGTGCCGCCCGTTTGCAGGATGAGGATGTGTTTTCGTTTCTTCATGTAAGCTAAAGGTAGTGAAGGTGGCATGGATGGTAAAAGAAAAAACAATTCTCACAATCGCTTTTTAATCTGAAATTGTCTTAATTGTCTGAAAGGCAAAATCAGCCATTAATAGCGTGCCAAGGATATCAGATTAACTAAACATAAAGGTAGGCCGCCATGAAAGTATATGAACCATCAAGCATTCGAAATGTGGTTTTGCTGGGTCACTCCGGATCCGGCAAAACCACGCTAGCTGAAACCATGCTCTACGAGTCCGGAGTCATCAATCGTCGTGGAAGCGTGCAGGAAGGGACAACCGTCTCAGATTATCACGAAATAGAACACGAAAAACAGAAATCCGTCTTTTCATCGTTGATCACCCTCGACTGGAGAGGATACAAGATCAACCTCATCGACACACCGGGCACCATGGACTTCTTCGGCGAAGTGATCGGTGCATTGAAGGTTGCAGCCACAGGTATTTATGTCTTAGATGCTCAATCGGGCGTAGAAGTGGGAACAGAAGCCCTATGGAAATACACCCATTCCTATAAGAGCCCCTCACTGCTGGTCATCAACAAAGTTGATCACGAAAAATCAGATTTTTGGGGTGTCGTCGAGCAGGCAAAAGAGCGTTTTGGTCGCGAAGTCACCGTAGTTCAATACCCTTACAACGAGGGCACGGGATTCAACGCCATCATCGACGTCCTGAAAATGACGATGTACGAATTTCCCGAAGGCGGCGGCAAGCCCGAGAAATTGCCGATACCCGATTCGCAACGAGATCGGGCTCAAATTTTACATAACGAACTCATCGAGGCCATCGCCGAGAACGATGAAATGCTGATGGACCTCTATTTCGAGAAAGGCGAACTAGATGAGGACGAAATGCGCGAAGGATTGCGTAAATCGATGGTTTCGCACGCACTTTTCCCGGTATTCTGCATTTCGGCAGAACGCAACATGGGCAGTGGACGCTTAATGGGATTCATCGACAACGTTGCACCATCGCCACTCGAAGGTAACACCGTTGCTACTATAGATGGCGGTGAGTATGCCGTCGATCCAAAGGATAAAGCCGCTCTGTTCATATTCAAGACGCACAATGAACCACACGTCGGCGATCTGTCCTATTTCAAAGTGTACGGTGGCAGTGTGCAGCCAGGCATGGACCTGGTGAATGCGGCAAACGGAAACTACCTGCGGATGGGCAATCTGTACTCCGTGCAAGGTAACAAACGCGTGGAAGTGCCCTCACTGTCGGCAGGGGATATCGGTACCGTTGTAAAGCTCAAAGACGTGGGGGTCAACGATACGCTGCGCGACAAAAATTCGAATGTTCAATTCGAGGGCATCACATTTCCAGAACCCGTCATCCGAACGGCCATTAAATCGGCCAAAGAAGGGGAGGACGACAAACTAGCCAGCGCCCTGCATCAGATAGCCCGCGAAGACCCGTCATTACAGGTGGAGCACAGCCAGGAGCTGCGTCAGACCATCATCAGTGGGCAAGGGGAGGAGCACTTGGCCCAGGTCATATACACCCTCCAAAACAGGTACAAGATCACGACCGAACTCGAAGAGCCGCGAATTCCTTACCGCGAAACCATCACGAAGACGGTCAAGAGCACCTATAAGCACAAGAAGCAGTCGGGAGGTGCTGGCCAGTACGCCGAGGTTCACATGCTGATCGAACCTTGGTACGAAGGTATGCCCGATCCGAAGGACATGACCGTACGCGACCGCCAGGAACACGATCTTCCTTGGGGTGGTAAACTTGTCTTTTACAGCTGCATTGTGGGCGGCGTTATTGATGCCCGTTTCTTACCGGCTATTTTGAAGGGCGTCATGGATAAAATGGAAAACGGCCCACTCACCGGCAGCCGCGCCCGCGACGTTCGCGTGAGTGTGTACGACGGTTCCATGCACAGCGTCGACTCAAATGATGCAGCGTTCAAAACAGCGTCGTTGATGGCTTTCCGAAAAGGTTTCATCGATGCGGCGCCCCAATTGCTCGAACCGATCTACGACATCTCCGTACGCATTCCATCTGAGTACATGGGCGACATCATGGGCGACCTCGCCACACGTCGTGCTCAAATTCAGGGTATGGATTCTGACGGCAACATGCAGATCGTCAAAGCAAAGGTGCCATTGGCAGAACTGTACAAATACTCAACTTCGCTGAAGTCAATGACTCAAGGACGTGCAACACACGAGCGGGCATTTTCGCATTATGCACCCGTTCCGTCGCACGTACAAGAGAAAGTTGTCAAGGAAAACATGGAGGCTGAGGCTACAGCTTAACGCCTCGTAAATGCCTTGTATAGAGGGGGGGGTGTTCGAAACGCACCTTCTCCCAATCTGGAATACGTAAACGGGGCTCCGGTCGCTGCGTGGGACGCAATGGTCGGAGCTCCGGCTCGTATGTATATCCATCCAGACGCATCTGCTCAATGCCATCGGCCTCTTCGTAGACCTCTCCGTCGGGTGTATCGACACCAAATATCTGGTCTAGCTCGCCGTCGACAAAATAAATGCTCATCGAACCGATTCTCACCAAAATGGCGCCGTCAGGCTCGTCATTGTCGTCCGTAGGGAAATAGAGCAGCTGCGTATCGCTGGGAATATCAATCTGCCGTACCTGCGACGAATCGAACCGCGCAATAATGGACGAGCCGGTGAGCTGATGCAGACGACCCGTCAGACTGTCTGCCATAACGGCGAATGGACGGTTGTCAGCAAGGAGTGAGTCCACATCCGACCCGTTCAGATAAATCGTTTGGCGTACTGAGCTCAGCTGAAGACGATCCTGCCAGATGCGCGAATTGCTCCTGAGCGAAACAGTGCTGGTCGAATCGACGTACAAGATAGAATCGGCACGTGCCGAATAGTTCGCGTTGAAAACTGTCGCGTTCCGAAAGGCATCCACCCGATAGGAGTCGCCCAGCCTGAAATACTCCAACACCCCTGCATTTATGTACGTTGTGTCGGGTTTTTGGCCGGAAAGCTTTTCGATGAGGGATTCCCCGGTCACTTTTTTATACCCGGTGCTGTCGCCATAAACGTCCGAACCCCGAAATCGTATAGAATCTGCACGATTTTCTCCATAGATCGTTCCCGACATCCAGAACCGTCCTGCATCACGCTTATACCTGAGCGTGTCACCTTCGAGGTAGGAGGTTGAATCGGACAACTGCACATTTCCGACAAATACGGCACTGTCGTTCTGGTTGTAAAAGATACCCGAGTCTGCAAGAAGGATGGATGTTTGGTCCTTAAGCTCAAGACTTCTGGGGAAACGTGCAATCTCGTTCGTGAAATCATACACCGCCGATGTGCTGAACAGAGTCAGGCTGTCTTGCTCAATGACCACGCGTCCATTCAGGCGTCCGGTGTCGTCAGCAGCCGTATATTCTAGCTCATCGGCCCAGATGGTTTCATTGCTGCCCGTTATGCGCAGATTACCCCATGCCTCGATGCGGTCGAGGTCGGGGAAGTGGTAGGCGCTGTCCGACTCAAATACACGGTCGCGATCGCGCAGGCGCACGTTACCGATCAGCCTGTTCACACGGATGCCCTCCGATGCGAAGCTCCTGAGGCTGTCGGTCCTTTCAATGGATATTCGGTCGCCACCTTGTGCCGAACTCATGTCGGGGATCATGACGATGGGTACGATGCCGAGTACCAGATATGCAAGAATTTTCATTAGCATGGAAAAAAGATACCTCAAATATGCTTCCAAATACCGAAAAACGGTATGAAAGCCATAAATCATGGCAAAAAAAAGCTTATCAGGATAATCATTTGTATAAATAGTTGGATATAATGAAGATTGCATGTACCTTACGGATGCCTGTATTGTCTGATTCGATGAGTTTGCGGTTTCGTAGTTCGTCCGGCAGTTCAATTTTGGCATTTCAACCTGCACAGATACACCGCTCATGGGAGCGATCCAAGAACGTTTTTCGTATTGAAACGCCAGCCGGTCGGGAACCTGTGTGAATCGTACATTTATCTTTTGTTACATCCATGAAACTCTATGTTGGTAACCTCTCGTATCAAACTACGAACGAGGAACTCGAATCTTTCTTTTCACAGGCAGGCGAAGTCGCTTCTGCCATGGTAATCCTTGACCGTCAGACTGGCCGCTCGCGCGGTTTCGGTTTTGTCGAAATGGCTAACAATGAAGACGGCACGGCTGCAATCGAGCAGTTCCACGGCGCCGACTTCAAAGGTCGTGCCCTTACCGTCAACGAAGCACAGCCACGCGAAGAGCGTAGCTTCGGCGGCGGCGCACCACGTCGTAGCAGCGGCCCACGCAATGGCGGCGGCGGCGGCGGATACGGTGGCGGCAACGGCGGCGGCGGACGCAGCCGCGGTGGCTGGTAAGCCAACCACGCAATTTTGAAAAAGGCCCGCTGGAAATTTCCGGTGGGCCTTTTTTGTATCCGCTCGACTGGAATCGTGGTGACCCGCTATTGATAACGATTACTTACCTGCGTAGCTTACGGGTCTAATTTTCCCCGATCCCCGATCCCCGATAACCATCCCCGATAATGTCTGACGACACCACGACATCTCCACCGCGTCCCAACTGGCTGAAGCCAGCTGTTATCGTCTTTTTAGGAATTTTCTTCCTGCTGGCCATGCTTTCATCGCTGGGCATCTTCGACGACAAGCCCTACACGGAAGTTCCGCATGGAAACCACTCCCATTATGTGCCCAAGGATCGTGATCCAAACGTGCCGCTGCACAACTTCCCTCAGCAGCCGCCACCTCCGGGCATGAAAATCGCACCAGACGGGCAAATTGTGCCTGAATGATTGGTAATGCAAAGGTTCCTACACGGACACGTTCTTGAAATGCACCACGTAGTGTCTCACGAGCGGTTTCGTGAGAGCCATAATGTTCGCCGCATCGGTCGATTTTGAAAATTCGCGTGCCTGTTTGCCTGTCGAATCTAAAATCCAGATGCGGTCGTTTTCGTTTTTGTACGTCTCGGTGGTCACGCTCCCGAACTGCAGGTATAGGCTCACCGTGTGCTCGTCGTTGGGAAGTCCTCGATTGAGCAATTCCCTCTTGGTTGCCTGCGTGAGACGTTGCCTGTAATCCTCGCTTGGGGCATCCTCCAAGAAGACACAGCGCTGCAGGTTACGGTTCATGAAACGTGTGCATAAATCCCGGAGTACCGGATCCTTGTGGTGCATCCACACTTTGATGCTCATGAGCACGTCGTTGTCGTCGAGACCCACATAGTGACGGATCAAATCTGGGGTGAGTCCGTCTACCACATCGGGATTGTTCTGCATGAACCAGCCGATGGAGGGCGAAGGGAAGGGCACCTCAATTTTTCGTGATGTCAAGTGGCGCACACGGGTGAAGATGGACCGCAACAGTTTGTCGGCGCTGAAAACGGTCTTGTGCTGATAAACCTGCAAATACATCAGTCGCCGCGATATGACGTAGTTTTCGATGGCATACACGCCTTTTCGCTCGATCACGATGTTTCCCTTGTGTACACGCATGGTCTGCAGGATGCGGTCGATGCCGATCGATCCCTCATAGACGCCGGTGAAGGTGCTGTCGCGCTTGAGGTAGTCGAGCCGGTCGATGTCGAGCTGCGACGATATGAGCTGATGCAGAAACCGTTTGCGGTACTGGTCATTGAAGACGGAAATGGCCAAATCGAGCTCCCCGTCCATCTCCTTGTTGAGCTGGTTCATCAGGGCAGCCGTCATGAGCTCGTGGTGAAACCCCTTGATGAAGGTGCCCTCGAGCGTGTGGGAAAACGGACCGTGGCCAATATCATGCAATAAGATGCCGATGCAGGCCGCCTCCATCTCCTGGAAGGTGATGGTCGTTCCTTTGTCTTTTAGGTTCTGTAGCGCCCGCTGCATGAGCCCCAACGCCCCAAGCGCATGCGAAAACCGTGAATGCTCCGCCCCCGGAAAGACCAGAAATCCCAGCCCCAATTGCCGGATGCGCCTGAGACGCTGAACGTAGGGATGGTCCATGAGTCTTAGAACCGTGCCTTTGGGTACGGTGACAAAACCGTGGATGGGGTCGGTGAAGGTCTTGAAAAGACTGCTGCGGTCCATGCAAGAAAGTCGTTGTTGAAATGTGGTACTATAATAACGGCTTTTTGTGTAGATTTCTGCCATCATCCAACAAATCTTGAAACTTGATGCCCATGAACGACGACAGCCGCGCATTTCTCGAACGCCTGATATCAACGCCGAGTCCGACCGGTTACGAAGCCGCCGGCCAGCGGATGTGGCTGGATTTCGTGAAGACCGTGAGCGACCGGCAAGTGACCGACGCCTACGGCAGTGCAGCTGGGTGTCTTGATGTTAATCCCGACTTCATGACGGTGATGCTCGAGGCGCACGCCGACGAAATCGGCATGGTGGTTCAGTATATCGACGAATTGGGCTTCGTTTACATCAGCAGGATCGGCGGTAGCGACCCTTCGATTGCCCGAGCACGCAGGATCCACATCCACAGTCGCGACGGCATCGTGGAGGGCATCATTGGAAATACGGCTATCCACATCCAGGTGCGCGACGGCAACCAGAAGCAACCCACCTGGAAGGACCTGTTTGTAGACATCGGTGCGTCCACACGCGAGGAGGCACTGGAGCTGGTTCAGGTCGGCGATCCTATCACCTACGTCGATCAGTTCGAGTGGGTCAACGACAACCTTATTACCGGCAGGGCATTAGACAACCGTATTGGCGGATTTGTTGTCGCATTGGCGCTCAAAAAGCTCCAGAAGAGCCGGAAAAAACTAAAGGTGAACGTGGTGGCGCTCAACGCTGTGCAGGAGGAGATAGGCGGCTACGGTGCCCGCATGATGACGCATCGACTGCGACCAAATCTGGCTATCGTGACAGACGTGACCCATGCAACGGATACACCTGGGATCAATCAGAAGGAGCACGGGGCCGTTAAGTTGGGCGGCGGTCCAACGGTGACCCATGGGGCGGCTTCACATCCGCTGTTGGTGCGACACGTCGAAGATGTGGCTGCCCGTAAGAAGCTTCTTCTTCAGCATGAGGCTGCCAGTGTGCGCACCGGTACCGATACCGACAGCATCTACCACGTGCGTGACGGAGTCCCATCCGTGCTGATTTCGTTGCCGCTACGATATATGCACTCGCCCGTCGAGATGGCCTCCATGTCGGATGTGGAGACCTTGGTAGACCTCATGGCCGAATGTGTGCTTGCACTCGACGGAATGAATCGGTTTCACGTGCTAGACTGACGATCTCAATCGTTGATCACGGGCTCCCAAGGCAGGCGCTCCTGCATGTCGGCCACCACAAATGCCATCACGGCCATTGCGGCTACGCATCGGTTCACTTCGTCGCGGTCGAGCTTGTCGATGGTGTCGGCATCCGTATGATGATACCAGAAGTATTTGGTGCCGTCGACGGTGAGCCCCATGCTCGGCACACCTTCACGTGTGAGAGGACTAATGTCGGCTCCACCGCCACCTCTGGTGATCGTATTCGCGCCGATGGGCGTTAGCATCTGGCCGATTTCGTTGATGACTGCGTAGGCGGCGTTGACCCCTGTGAAACCAAATCCTTCGGGAGAGAACACGCCTGAGTCCGATTCCATCGCGAGCACGTGCTTTTCGACCTCTGCAAGACGGTTGTTTTTATACACATTGGCACCCCTAAGGCCGTTCTCCTCATTGGTCCAAAATACGACACGAACCGTGCGACGTGGACGTAGCCCCAAATCTTTCATCAGACGCAATGCCTCCCAGGTCACGATGGAGCCGCCGGCGTCGTCCATGGCGCCCGTACCGACATCCCAAGAGTCGATGTGTCCACCCATGACCACAATTTCGTCCGGCTTTTCGTAGCCGCGCAACTCGACGATGATGTTGCGGGAGTCGGCATCTGGCAGGGTCTGAGCCTCCATCTGCAGGGTCACTACCACCTTTTGTCCACGCTCCGTCATCCTTTTGATCATTTCGGCATCTTCGATGGTAATGGCGGCGGCAGGAATCTTAGGCACACCGTCGACGTATGCCATCGATCCGGTGTGGGGTGTCTGCATGCCGTAGGGGCCCACAGAGCGAATCAGGGTGGCAACAGCACCCACTTTGGCAGACTCAACGGCACCCATAGAACGGATGCGAACGGTTTGGCTGTAACCACGGAATGGGGCAGGACCGCGTCCTTCCTCGAAAGCTTGGTTGATGAGGACGATCTTGCCATTAGCTCGATCTCCAAGGGTTGCCACCGAGTCTAACTCGTCAACTACAATCACCTCGGCAGTAATGCCTTCTGGCGGTGTGGCTATGCTTCCGCCGAGTCCAAGCATGGGCAGTATGCGTGGACGGGGGGAGACCATCTTCGCTGATTCGTTGCCACGCACCCAGTGTGGTACTTTGACGGGCTCGGTGTAGACGGTGTCAAAGCCGTCCTTTTGCATCATGCGGACAATCTCGTCGATGGCATCTTCCAAGTTTTGGCTTCCGCTGAAGCGTGGCCCAAAGGTGTCGGTAATGTAGGCAAGTCTGCTCCATGCCGAATCGGTAGCTAAGGAGGCGTCGATAAGCTGGTTTACCTTGTCGCGATAACGTTCAGTGATCGATTGTGCGATAGCATGTTGAACCAAGAAGAGTGTAACGATGACCAACAATATGGCCTTCTTATAATCATTCATCAAATAACTCCGAGTAGGGTTTGTTTACAGATGCGTAACTCGACGACAAGCAACAGTGGAATATCGTCTACCTGCTCGGAACTATCAATCCATCGATTGCGGATTATTCGCTGAGATCCGCAGGAATTCACGGTACTCTTCAGGTGAGACGTCCAATGCTAGGTAATCGAGCGGGTCAATTGGAACACCATCGATCCTGATTTCATAATGCAGGTGAGGGCCGGCAGAAAGGCCGGTATTGCCGACATAACCGATCAAGTCGCCCCGTTTGACCTTTTTGCCAAGAACGACTCCTTCTGCAAATTTGCTAAGGTGTGCATAGGCCGATTCGATGCCATCACCATGGTTAAGACGGATCAGGTTGCCAAACCCACTGTAACGACTGGCAAAAGCTACAGTTGCATCGCCCGTGGCATAAACTGGATCTCCTGTGTCACCCTTGAAATCGACACCCTCATGCATGCGGCGCATCTTGTAGATGGGGTGGTTGCGCATTCCGAATCCGCTGATCAACGAGCCTTCTACTGGTTTAATGACCGGGAGTGCTGCCATTCTGTTTTCATGCTCTGAATAAGCCGCAATGATTTCATCAAAGCTTCGCTGTTGGATACGGAGTCTGTGCTCTATGATCTCGAGATTCTCGTTCACCGACTTGAGCACGCTTGATGCCGACTCGCTGAATACGTCAAATCCTGAAAAAATGTCTGCACCACCAACGCCTGCCATTCTCTCATCGTCGGAGATGGGATCCATCCCCAACATTGACCTGTACAACTGTGCGTCATTGGTTGCAAGTTTGGTCACTTGGTCTTGCATCGTCTTAACGCGCGCGTCGGTGACACGTAGCTGGCGGATGAGCTCGGAGTTCTCGGCTTTCAAAGCAAGTTCGGCGGGGCTTCCGGCAAATACGCTCAAGCCGGCAATGCTTGCACCTGCCAACACGACACCAGTAAGCACCCACATACACAAATAGTGGACCACCCGATCACGCTTCGGATAATCCGCCTTTATGAATCTGCACTCGTCCTTATCGTAGAGAAAAAGATTCTCAGATTTCATTCACAAATTGTTGTGATCTATTACTTTGGCTAGACCGATTTAGAATCCGTAGAAAATACTAATTGACTCCAAGCCGTCAAAACAAAATGGACGATTAATTATGATAATGGCGAAATCTGCAATTAAAATCTTATAACATGCTCATTCATAGTCGCCCTCGAAGTATTCAACAGCCCTTTGTGGCAGCTCTATTCCTGATTTCTTGCTCTTGATCCGGTCATTCAGCTTTTGTTGAAACGCCTTTGCCGCATCGTATCCATAATGCGACGTAAGATGATTCATGGCAATGACTTCAGCAATTACGGTAATATTTTTTCCAGGTGTGATTGGCAGATGGACGATAGGAATATTGACGTCCAGGATTGGAACGGTCTTCTTGTCGAGGCCGATTCTGTCGATGTGGTGCGACTCGTCCCACAAGCTAAGTTCAATTAAGACTTCGAGGCGTTTCTGATATCGGATGGACCTGATTCCAAACATGGCCATGATGTCGATCAAACCCAAACCGCGAATCTCCATGAAGTGCTTGGTCAACTCCGTGGCACTGGCCATGAGCGTGTTGTTCTTCTTGGTCAGGATTACCACATCGTCTGCAACCAGACGGTGGCCACGTTCGATCAAGTCGAGCGCAACTTCGCTCTTTCCGATGCCCGACTTACCGTGGATCAACATCCCAATTCCGTATACATCCACCATCGAACCATGGATCATGGTCTGCACGGCAAATTGGTCCTCCAAAAAGTCCCTTAACAGAAACATGAATCGGGTCGTCTCCGTTGGCGTCTCGAACATGGGGATACTTTGACGGCACGCGGCCAACACAAGCTCTTCGCAGGCACGGTTGCCACTAGTGACGAAAATTACAGGGATGTCGTAGCCGGTGAGCAACTCAACGGCTTTCATCCTATCTTCGGGCGACAACATGGCAAGGTAGTTGGTCTCGGTGTTTCCGATTACCTGAATGCGCTGCCATGTGAACAAATCGGTAAAGCCGGCCAATGCCAGTCCTGGCCTGTGCAGTTCTGCTTCGGTAACCAGCTTCTTATCCATGTTTCCGGCGCCGCAGGCCTCGAAGCTCAATTGGATCTTCTGCATGAGTTCGTCGACCAAGTGGGCAACTGTTATGTGTGCCTTGCGCGGTATGGGTTTGTAAAGGTCGGAAAAGAGTTGGTTTGGGTCCATTTTCATTCTTCCTTATTGGCGTCGCCGGCTCTTGGATGTGCTTTAATATACGTTTTGCGCATGTGTTCCTTACTTGTGTGCGTGTAAATCTGCGTCGTGGCCAGGCTGCTGTGCCCTAAAAGCTCCTTGACGACCCTTATGTCCGCACCGTGATCGACCAAGTGGGTTGCAAACGTGTGTCGCAGCGTGTGTGGGCTTTTTTGACCGACCTCCAATGGCTTCATCCTGCTGTTAACGATGCGGTAGAAGAATTCTCGATAGGGTCTGCCACCCTTCAGTGTCAAAAACAAATGGTCGCCAGCCTTGTTGCCATATGCGTCAATCAGTCGACTCCTTTCTTCCAACCACACTCGCAGGGCAAAGACGGTCTTGGCGCCAACTGGTACGATCCTTTCCTTGCGACCCTTGCCGGTCACCTTCAGCAGCTGTCGGCCCAAGTCGATGTCGCCCAATTTGATGTTGGTCAACTCAGAAACACGTATCCCCGATCCATAGAGCAATTCAAGCACGGCTCGCTGCAGGATATCGCCCTGATCAGCCGTGTCGCTAGGTATGTCGAGAAGTAATTCCATCTCGGGCTCAGTGACCAAAGGGGGTAGATGCTGACCCTTTTTGATGGAAGGCATCATTGTCATGGGGTTCCTGTCGATATGGCCCCTCTTGGCCATGTATCGGTAGAAGGAACGAAGTGAAGCCATTTTTCTGCTGAGCGTGCTTTTCGCAAGGTCTTGGTCAACCAGGTCAGACAGCCAGGATCGGATCTCATTTCGTGATACATCGTTCCATGTCGCATTATCGCCGTAATTGACGCGTATCCAACTCGCAAACTGCAGCAGATCGCTTTTATACGCCGTTGAGGTATGCACGGAAGCATTTCTTTCCAGGCGTTGATACCGAAGGAATATTTCGATTAACTCATTCAAGGTGGTCATCCATCACTGAAATAACTATTCGACGCTGCGGCCTTTCCAAATGGCCTTACGACCGGTTAGTTTGTCGGCCAGCACTACAAAACCAAGGTACTGAAACCAAAGCACACCCGCCAAGTGTGTGAGCGATGTCCATGTATCCCACCGCATCCAACGGTTGAGTATCGTTCGTTGCATAACGGGTAACAGCACCGCGACAAACCAGAATAGTGCCTTCAGATATTCCGAATCGATCAAGTTGAATACCAACGCAATGGGCGGAATCACAAATACGACGAAATGGAGAAGGGCCGAAAGCACGAACACGGCCACATTGCCGCCGAACCCTGCTAAAAAGTTCTTCCGGAACCCTTGGAAGATCTCCTCATGGCCTGTGTACATGCGACATTGGATCGAGCCGATGCCATGATACATACGAACCGGCACACCTAACGCCCGTACTGCACGGGCTATTCCGACGTCTTCGACAACATCCGACTTCACCAGTGTGTGTCCACCGATATCTCGGTAGAGTGTCGCAGGCATGGCAAGGCACTGGCCACATGCTGCTGCGAACAATGGACGGAACGTTTTCCTGAACGCTGCCGGCATCCATTTGGGATCCCTTTTGGTGTAGTCGGTTACAAGGAAGGCCAAGAGGGTGTAATAAACCAGTGGCACAACGATTTTCTCCCACGTCGTTTCTAGGATTTGACGTGGCCATACCGTCACAAGGCCGACACCGTTCACGTTCATTTCCTGTGCGATGCTGCGTGCCAACGTGACTCCCGGAATGGTATCGGCGTCGATGAAGGCGAGGATATTGCCTTCGGCTGCCTTGCTGAGCTGATGGCAGGCCCAAGGCTTGCCCAGCCACCCTGCAGGGCGCTCCACTCCCTGTATCACTCGCAACCGCCTGGGGTGAAGCGCACAGAGGCGATCAAGAATCGATCCTGTGCCATCTTCACTTCTGTCGTTCAGCACAATCACCTCGAAATTCGGCCAATCTTGGTTGAGAGATGCCGTAACCACCTGCTCGATCACCCGCTCTTCGTTGCGTGCAGGTATCAGAATCGACACCATGGCAGACTCTGAGCCATCTGTTCCTTGCCCATGCTGGCTCAATGGCCGAAACGTCATCCTGTTCCTGATCAGGACCACAAAAAGGGCGATCTGTACGCAAATAATACCGATTACCAGGGTCATGGAACGAATTTAAAGCTGAGTCCGTAACTTGGACGTATTAAAAGTACAGAATCAAACCCAATGTACCTCTATTCCGATCCATTCGATGATATCAGGCATCCCAAAGATGAGTCAGGGGCTTATGAATGGTGGTATTTCGATGCACTCGATCCAATAAGCGGCTTCGGAATTGTGATCATTTTCTATGATGGGCTACTTTTTTCGCCGGACTATCATGAGGCGGTGGCGATAGGCAAGAGGGACACTGCCAACCACCACCCCGGTTTCAGTTTGTCGATCTACCACAACGACAAGACCATCTTCTACTCGTTGGCATCTTATCCTGAGAGCTTGTCACTGTTAGCCGGACACGACAAACCTGTTACAATTGGGAACAACAGGGTGGAGGTGAGCCATTCTGAAGGGAATTTGGTTTACGATGTTCATATCGACGAGACGCTTCCCTCAGGGCTGAATGCCACGGGCACATTGCGCTTCACCAGTCCAGAAGATGATGTATCAAGTAACTCGGGCAATCCGGATTCAAGTCATCGATGGAACCTCGTGCAGCCCTCGGCCTTGGTTGCAGGCGAAGTCCAGCTAACGCTGAACGGAAATATCCTAGATCTATGCTCTTTTGACACAATAGGTTACCATGATCACAATATTGGAACACGGCAACTTGAAAACGATTTTGACGACTGGTATTGGGGCCGCATACACATTGGGGACGACACGCTCGTGTGGTACAACATGAAAATGTCGGGGATTGCCCAAAATAAATCTTGGCTGCTCAAAAAAGGCGAAGTGGACTTTGCTTCGCAGGTCGCTATGAGGCCTTTGGGCAAAGCCGGCAGATCCATCTTTGGCTTGGAGAAGGTCGGTTCATGGGAAGTCCTCGTTCAAGGGCAAAACTACCGGATTGTCGAGGAACATGTGTGGGACAACGGGCCTTTTTATCAGCGCTACCGTGTGAAGCTGCTCGATGCGGACGATCGTGTTGTGGGCGGGGCTTTGCCGGGCATTGCCGAGTACATTAAACCGGACCGAATTACGGCGGGATGGGTGAGACCCATGATCAGGATTCGACATCATACGGCGGGCAGTCGCGGTAACTGGATCCAACGCTCCATCGCTTTGTCCAGGCTAACTTGGTAATCAAATGAGTCGCTGCCACAGCGGATGCTTCTCTTCAGCTGTAGTGTGGAGATCATCCATCAGACCGTGCATTCCATCCCGTAGAGCAGTGGTGAGCTGGTCCCTGTCTCCAGCAGATCGTTTGACAGGTATACCCGAGCGTATGTACAGGCGAGGGCGGTCGGAATAGCGGGTGTTCATGGTCGTTACGACGGGTACAAAGTCGATCGATGGACACGACTGGTACAACCAAGCCAAACCCGACTCAAAATGGATTGGCCGTTCCATTTCCGGGCGTATGGAACCCTGCGGGAAAATATATAGTCCAATCCGTTCGTGAGTGAGGCAATCTGCCGCATAGCTCAACGACTGAACCGCCTTCCGAGGGTTTGTCCGGTCAACCGAAAATGCTCCTAACTTGCAGAAAAATGGATAGTTGCGTAGTTGAACTTCATCCATTATAGCTCTGATATGCTGCTTGTGGAGAAGTTCGTTCAGCAGAAACGGCGTAAGGGCATCCCACCAGGTGTAGTGGTTCATGTACCATACGGTCGAGTCAAGAGAACCAGGCCTGTAATCTCCCTTGAAATAAACAGCATCAAACCGCCTACGAAACAGCCATAGGGCATACGGCCTGAACAGACGTCTGAACAGTGGGGATTCGGAGGCCGGAATTACTCCGGGAAACGAAGCATGGTAATTCAACTTTGCCATTTTGGTCTGTGGTAGAACACCTCAAGTCGTTAGGTTGTAATCCGTGGAGTGGGCAACTTCTGCAACTCCAGCTGAGTTTTCTTAGGCAATCCTGATACAACAAGATCGTACGAGTGGTCGATAAGCTCCTTAACGAAATCCCATGAAAGCCCACGGTTTACACATACCGTATTCCAATGTTTCTTGCTCATATGATAGCCTGGCTGAATGTCGTCGTGTTCTGCCCTGAGCTCAATCGCCCAATCGGGGTCACATTTTAAATTGACGGTAGAAGGAGCTTCGATATCGATGAGTAAATACATCTTGCCCATGACTTTAACCACAAGTGTTTTATCATCGAAAGGGAATGTTGCCTCAGTTCCGGGTTTTGACAAGGCATAATCACTAATACGTTGTAGCATAATGAGATACTATCATTAATATAAGATCGAAAGTACCACAATTTTGTATGAACTACCAATTGTAAAAAATGTTTCATTTAAGAAAAAAATGCATGTAAAATTGTGGCATAAATGGGATAAAAACCTCATCTTAGGCGGGTTGAGTGTGAATGTCTCATATTTAGTTGACGTGATGCACACAATTGGTCGACATTGAAACTTGGAACATAACCCGTAAACTGGTGCAATCAATCTTACGGATTTGCCTGAAAGCTGCAAAGCCTCTCGTATCTCTTTTACTCGTTATCAGCGCAGTCTTTCTCATCAGCAGTCAGTACGACGCACTTCACAACTACGATGCCAAAGGCGAGGATGTCTTGGCAGACATGGCGGCCATGATGGCACCCTTGGTAAACGAGTATGGTATCGACGAGAGCCGGTACACTAGCACTTCAGACCAGATCAGGTCTGGAGAGACTTTTTCTGGTATCCTCGAGCGATACGGTGTAGGCACCGCAAACCTTGACGAGATCCTCACCGCCTCGAAGGATGTCATTGACATACGCCGCATCGTGGCAGGGAGAAGCATCACAGCTTATCAGACATTGGATTCCTTGGGAAGGGTCGATTATTTGGTCTATGAGCCTACTGCCCTCGAGTATGTCGTCTTTGATTTCACCGACGGTGTGAACATCAGCAAGCATGACCGGCAGGTCACACTTCGTACCAAGCGTATCGGAGGTGAAATTGAGGGATCGCTGTACGGGACGCTCAACAAGTTGGATCTGTCCGCTTCATTCGGCGAGAAGCTGACCGATCTTTTTGCACACAAGATTGACTTCTACAGAATCCGGAAGGGCGATACCTTCAAGGTCATCTTTGAGGAGAAATACGTCGGTGATACTTTTGTGGGGTATGGCAACATAAAGGCGGCTGTATTTTACCACGGAGACAACGAGCCATTCTACGCCTTCGCCTTCAACCAGGACGGAAAGATTGAATACTACGACCAGGAAGCAAAGAGCCTGAAGAGCGCCTTCCTGAAGGCTCCTCTGAAATTCACGCGCATCAGCTCCCCATTTTCGAACCGTCGCTTTCATCCCGTGCTCAAAAGTTACCGGGCTCATCTTGGAACCGACTATGCGGCTCCGACTGGCACACCGATATTCGCCATTGCCGACGGTATCGTTGAAAATGCGGGCTATACCAGCGGAAACGGCAACTACGTGAAACTGCGTCACAACCGCACCTATGATTCAGGATACTTGCACATGAGCAAAATCGCATCTGGAATGAGGCCCGGAGTCAAGGTGAGCAAAGGTCAAGTGATCGGATACGTCGGCAGCACGGGCCTGGCAACGGGGCCGCATCTGTGCTTCAGGTTCTGGAAAAACGGATCGCAGGTGGATTTCCTAAAGGAACAGCTACCAAGTGCCGACGCCATCGACGCCAGATACCTCAGGGAATTCACAATCGTGCGCGACATGTGGAAGAGCATGATCGACAACATGCCAGAACTCGATGCAGATTCACAAAACAGTTCTGAGTCGGTAGTTGTAGCGACTATTTAATTAGTCGTTTTTTTGTTGGCAGATAACATGCAATGTCGATAGATTAAGGACATGCACATACCGCTTCTGCCCGATATTATTATAATTCTCGGTCTTGCCATCGTTGTTCAATTATTGACAACTCGGTTCAAGATCCCACCGATCATCGGATTCCTGATAACGGGTTTTATCGCCGGTCCCTACGGGCTTGGACTCGTCACCGAAATCGCACAGGTGGAGATGCTCGCCGAGGTTGGCGTCATACTGCTTTTATTCACGATAGGAATCGAATTTTCCCTGTCTGACTTGGTGAAAATTCGAAAGATCGTGCTCTTGGGCGGTGGTTTTCAGGTCTTTGCCACCATCGCCGCAATATGGTTCATAGGTAGGCAGTTAGGTTTCAGCGACGCTTTTTCGTTGACAATGGGTATTCTGGCTGCGACTAGCTCAACAGCGATATTGCTCAAATCGCTGCAGGAACGCAACGAAATTAACAGCAGTCATGGTCGCAACGCCCTGGGAGTGCTCATCTTCCAGGATATCATCGTTGTTCCATTGATGCTGATCATCCCGTTTTTGGCCGGAGGGGAAGGCGACATTGGGACGTCTCTTCTACTGCTACTTGTGAAGGGTATCGGCATCGTTGTAGTCGCCCTCTTGGCCGCAAAATACATCATGCCTTACGTGCTGTTCCAAGTTGCTCGTTCGCGCAGCAGGGAATTGTTCATTATGAGCATTGTGGCTATTTGTTTCATCATTGCCGGTGCAACTGCCGAGCTGGGATTATCGCTGGGATTGGGGGCTTTTTTGGCCGGCCTGGTCATCTCAGAGTCGGAATACAGCCATCAGGCCATGGCTGGTGTGCTTCCGCTTAAAGATCTTTTCACGTCGATCTTCTTTGTGTCCATCGGCATGTTGCTCGACATGGCCTTCGTCTTTGCCAACCCTATTTGGGTTTTCGTTACGACGGTTTCTGTTTTGCTCATTAAGGCGCTGATCATTGTATTGATGGGTTTCCTGCTGCGTCAACCCATTCGAACCATTATTACTACAGCTATCATCCTCAGCCAGATTGGCGAGTTTGGTTTTGTGCTGGGAAGCGTGGCATTTGGCGAGAATCTGTTGTCAAGCGAGTACTACCAACTATTTTTGGCCACGGCTGTAATTACGATGATGCTTACGCCTGTGCTGCTCGCCATCGGCCCCGTCATTGGCAAGAAGCTCGGCGCCAGGCTTGATGCTATCGATTCCAAGCGGAGTGCCGGAAGTTCTGACGACAAAGAAGTGGCTGAGCTTCGCGACCATCTCATTATTGTAGGCTATGGGGTGAACGGCAAAAACTTGGCACGTGCGGCGCGTTATGGCACCATCCCGTACATCATTCTCGAAATGAACCCCGACACCGTGAAGGACGAACGCGAAAAAGGGGAACCCATCCACTTTGGGGATGCCTCACATGAACCTGTGCTGGAATTCGTCGGAGTGGACCGTGCTAGGGTCATCGTCATCGCCATTTCCGACCCTATTGCCTCACGCACCATCACGGCCATCGTCAAAGAACGAAATCCGGGGATCTATTTGATTGTCAGAACCAGGTTGTTGAGCGAATTGAACCCCTTGTATCGTCTTGGCGCCGACGAGGTGATCCCTGAGGAGTTCGAGACTTCCATAGAGATTTTTACCCGAGTGCTGTACAAGTACCTCATTCCAAGGCAGGAGATCGAAAAGCTCACCGAAGACATACGTGCTTCTAGGTATGAGATGCTCCGCACACCGAAACCAAGAGGAAAGATCACCGATCTTCACCGTTACTTTGCAGACGTGGAAATCACAACCGTCAGTCTACCCGATGCATCTTGGATGGTCGGCAAGTCGTTGATGGAGCTAAATCTGCGTAAGGACATGGGTATCACACTGCTTGCTACGAGGGAAGAAAAAACGGTAAATCCAAACCCACCAGCCAATTACGAGCTCAAGGCCAACAGCGACTTGATCGTCATGGGTTCGTGTGAGGCGGTTCGTGACTTTCTTACCTCGATCCAAGACAGTGATCGCCCTTGATACTCTATCTGTGTCAGAGTACCTTAGGGGCGTAGACATTCGAAAAACATCACAACTTAGGACTACATTTTGTCGACGCAACAGCAGACGATACAGCAGGTGCAAGACCGCATCGTCAGGGAATTCAATCTGTTTCATGATTGGACGGACCGTTACGAGCATATCATCAACTTGGGCAAGAAACTGCCTCCATTGGAGGAACAACATCGTACCGAGGATAACAAAGTACACGGTTGCCAATCGCAAGTATGGCTTCATGCAGTGAACGATGGAGGAACGATACGTTTCCAGGCTGACAGCGACGCGCTTATCGTGAAGGGCCTGATCGCACTGCTGCTCAGAGTATACAACGGGCGGACGCCTTCTGAAATCATCGTCACCGAACCTTCCTTCATTTCGAACATTGGTCTAGACCGACACTTGTCGCCTACCAGGGCCAACGGATTGGGTGCCATGTTGAAGAAGATAAAAATGTATGCAATTGCTTTTGAGGAGGAATCATGAACCTGCACTATAAATTGATCACGGGCGGAGGAGGGAAGGGGAATATTATGTTCCTTCACGGATTTCCTCTCACAGGCGAATCATGGGCTGCGCAGGAATCCCTGATCGCTGGCTTCAATTCCATTCTAATTCCTGATTTACCGGGTTTCGGAAGGTCAGAAGACTCTGCGAACGCGCTGAGCATAGACCTGATTGTGGATGAACTGTTCGAACTTCTAGATACCATTGGATGGAAATCGTGCATATGGGCAGGTCTTTCGATGGGTGGATATGTCACATTACGGGCATACGAGCGCGATGCCGAACGTTTTGATGCAATGGTACTCGTCGACACCAAGTCGACTTCTGATAACGATGCGGGAAGATTGGGCCGCTCAGAGTCCATTCGGTCTCTTCGATCGAATGGCATCGATCAATTTTCAGAGGCCTTCACGAAAAAGGTGGTCCATCCCAAGTGCGATTCTGCGATCGTCGAGCATGTGAAATCTATCATATGCAAGAGTGAATCATCCGCATTGGAGCACGCTTTAATGGCAATGGCTGCAAGGACTGACACCACCAATGCGCTTAGAGATTGTTCGGTCCCAGTGGGATTCATTGTCGGTGAGAATGACACACTTACGCCGCCCGAGGTCATGAAGGAAATGGCAGCGATAGTAAGTTCAGACCACTTTTACACGATTGCTGATGCGGGACATCTGAGCGCCATAGAGCGACCGGAGGCCTTCAATGCGGCACTGCTCGAATTTGTAAAATCAATCTGAAGTTACTGTGGCTCGTAGTTTAGTATGGGAGACAGCCACCGTTCCATGTCTTCCACGTCAAAGCCCTTTCGCATCGCATAATCACGTACCTGGTCGGCACCAATTTTGCCGACGGTGAAGTAGTCGGCGTCCGGGTGGGAAAAATAGATCCCGGAGACCGATGCTGCTGGGTACATCGCGAAATGCTCCGTCAATATGATGTTCGTACGCTCAGTTGCTTCAAGCAACTCGAACAAGGTCCCTTTTTCAGTGTGGTCTGGTTGAGCCGGGTAACCTGGGGCGGGGCGGATCCCTCTGTATGACTCACGGATAAGCTCATCGTTGCTGAAGTGCTCGTCAGGGCTGTAACCCCATAGAACTTTTCGTGTGTGTTCATGCGCATATTCAGCAAAAGCCTCAGCAAGTCGGTCGGCAAGCGACTTGAGGAGGATCGATTTGTAGTCGTCGTGGTCTGCAGCAAACACCTCTAGCAGAGGTTCGATCCCCAAACCGGCCGTGACGGCAAAACCACCGATGTAATCTGGGGTTCCGGAATCGACAGGAGCTATGAAATCGGAAAGCGCTTTATTGGGTTGGCCTTCACGTTTTTGCGACTGCTGCCTGATGGTGTGGAGCCTCGTCAACTCTGCCGTGCGGCTCTCGTCAGTATATATGATGATATCGTCGCCACTGCTATTGGCAGGGTATAATCCGACCACGCCACGACAGACCAATGAATTGCTTTTCTCCAACTCGTCGAGCATTTGGTTGGCATCGTCGAGCAGCTGGCGCGCATCGGCACCAACTGTAGGGTCATCGAGAATGGCAGGATATTTTCCGCTCAGTTGCCATGTGATAAAAAACGGTGTCCAATCGATGTATGGCCTCAGGGTACTGACGGTCACATTAAGATCAACCACTCCCAAAGTTTCGGGTACAGGAGGTTCATAATTACCCCAGTCAATCTTTGTGGCATTGTTTCTGGCTGACTGGATGTCAAGGTATTCCTTCGATGTCCCGCGAGATGCCAGCTGTGAGCGCAGAAGCGCGTAATCGCTTCGGATATCATCAAGAAAGGCAGAAGACTTGTCGGTGTTGATCAAACTGGACACAACCGGAACGCTACGGGATGCATCGAGCACGTGAACGACCGCGCCGCTGTAATTTGGGGCGATCTTCGCTGCAGTATGCATTCTGCTGGTTGTGGCGCCGCCGATAAGCAGGGGTGTCTTCATACCCCTGCGTTCCATTTCGCGGGCCACGTGAACCATCTCGTCGAGCGAGGGTGTAATGAGGCCGCTCAGGCCGATAATGTCTGCGCCGATTCGCTGCGCCTCATCGAGGATTTTGTCGGCCGCCACCATTACGCCAAGGTCGGTCACCTCGAAATTGTTGCATGCAAGCACAACGCCTACGATGTTCTTCCCGATGTCGTGGACATCTCCTTTAACGGTTGCAAGTAGGATCTTGGCCTGTGCAGAAACTAGATCCGACTTGACTTTTTCGGCCTCAATGTACGGAATAAGATGCGCCACCGACTTCTTCATCACACGGGCACTCTTCACGACTTGGGGCAAGAACATCTTGCCGTCGGCAAACAGGTCGCCCACAACGTTCATGCCATCCATCAACGGACCTTCGATCACCTTAATCGGACTGTCGACCATCAGACGCGCTTCTTCAGTGTCCAGCTCGATATAGTCTGATATGCCCTTGACGAGTGCATGCTTCAACCTCTCGTTTACTGGAGCTTCCCGCCATGTCAGATCTGGCCCAGTGCTGTGCGATTGTCCGGATGTTTCACCCATGGCATCGGCGAAGGCTACCAGGCGCTCGGTAGAGTCGGGCCTTCGGTCAAACAGGACATCCTCAACCAGCACAAGCAGCTCGCGGTCAATTTCTTCATACACTTCCAACTGGCCGGCATTGACGATGCCCATGTCAAGTCCCGCTTTGATGGCATGGTACAGAAATGCGGCGTGCATGGCCTCACGCACTCTGTCGTTACCTCTGAAAGAGAACGATATATTGCTCACACCTCCGCTCACCTTCACTCCGGGGAGATGCTTCTTGATCCATTTTGTCGCCTCGATAAAATCGATCGCATATCGGCGATGCTCCTCGATACCCGTGGCGACCGTCAAAATGTTGGGGTCGAAAATGATGTCGTTGGGCGGAAACCCTGCCTTCTCGGTCAAGAGATGCCACGCCCTCTTGCAAATTTCTGTTCGCCGTTCGAACGTGTCTGCTTGACCCTGTTCGTCGAATGCCATCACCACAACGGCCGCGCCGTATTCACGAATGATGCGTGCCTGGTCCAAGAAAACATCTTCACCTGATTTGAGGCTGATCGAATTGACGATCGATTTGCCTTGGACACATTTCAAGCCGGCCTCCAGAACCTCCCATTTGCTCGAGTCGATCATGAACGGGACCTTGCAGATATCGGGTTCTGCGGCCAAAAGATTCAGATACGTCGTCATTGCCGCTACCGAGTCGAGCATGCCCTCGTCCATGTTGACATCGATGATCTGAGCACCATTTTCGACCTGTTGGCGTGCAACTTCCACCGCTTCTTCGTAGGCGCCGCCGAGCACTAGGCGAGCAAACTTCCTCGAACCTGTCACGTTGGTCCTTTCGCCGACATTCACAAAGTTGCTGTCGGTACGAACGATCAGAGGCTCAAGACCGCTCAACGAAAAAGTTGTCGAAGGCGATGGGATTGATCGGGGCCTGACTCCACGTACAGCCTCAGCCATCGCCGAGATGTGCTCTGGTCGCGTGCCACAGCAGCCACCAGCAATGTTGATCATCCCCTCCTTGGCGTACGAGCCAATTACCTCAGCCATAAATGCGGCAGACTCGTCATACTCACCGAAGGCATTTGGTAAGCCGGCGTTGGGGTAGAGGCTCACTGCAACCGATGCCATTTGCGACAAGGCCTGGAGGTGCGGGCGCATTTGGGCAGATCCCAAGGCACAGTTCAGACCCACGCTTACGAGATCGGTTGTGTGGGCGATCGACAACCAGAAGGCCTCGGGCGTTTGACCCGACAAGGTCCTGCCGCTAGCGTCCGTGATCGTGCCCGATATCATCACGGGCACGCGCACACCACGACTCCTAGTTTCATTTGCCACCGCGCGGATGGCCGCCTTGCAGTTCAAGGTGTCGAATACCGTTTCGATGAGGAGAATGTCGACACCGCCGTCGAGAAGCCCTTTGACCTGCACCTGGTAGGCATCCATGAGCTGGTCGAACGATATGGCCCTGTAGCCGGGATTGTTCACGTCCGGCGACATGCTGAGCGTGCGGTTCGTGGGGCCAATTGCCCCTGCGACAAACCTCTCAGAGCCGCCCTTCAGCACAAAGTCAGAAACGGCGGCTCGTGCCAACTTGGCAGCCTCCAGATTGAGCTCGTAGGCCAGATCCTGCTGATCGTAGTCGGCCAGAGAGATTGCATTCGAGTTGAACGTATTCGTCTCGATGATATCCGAACCCGCCTCGAGGAAGGAACGATGTATGCCCCTGATCATGTCGGGCTGCGTAAGTGTGAGCAAATCGTTGTTGCCCTTTAGGTCAACATGCCACCCACTGAAGCGCGTGCCTCTGTAAACCTGCTCGTCCGGCCTGAACTGCTGGATCATCGTACCCATGGCCCCGTCAAGGAGCAGGATACGTTGGCCCAGCAAATGGCGTAGTTTCGTTATCAACTCAGATTGCCAAAAAAGCGTCCAATATCAACCAATTGCCGCCTTGAAGTTTCTGGCAACTTCATCCCAATTGATCACGTTGAACCAATTGTTGACGTACTCGCCCCTGCGGTTCTGATACTTCAAGTAATAGGCGTGCTCCCACACGTCGATTGCCAACAGTGGAACGGAAGTCCACTGGGTGAGGTCTTGGTGCTTCTCAGCCTGCAGTATCACAAGACGGTTTCCGATGGGCTCAAAGGCTAGAACACCCCATCCGCTCGCTTCCACAGCGGTGGAGGCGGCGACGAAATGCTTGCGGAAATTCTCGTAGGAACCAAATGACGCATCGATGGCGGCAACCAACTCCGGATCGGTGGGAACATTGTCGCCAGATGTTGCCGGCGCCATCGTGTTCCAGAAGATGACGTGCAGCAAGTGACCGGCACCATGGAAGGCCAACTCGCGCGACCAGTGCTTGACCAGGCTGTAGTCGCCGGATGCATGCGCCTCCTCCAACTTGGCGATGGCATTGTTCAATCCGTTCACATACCCAAGGTGGTGTATGTCGTGGTGCAGACGCATGGTCTGCGCGTCGATATGGGGCTCAAGCGCCTCATAGGGGTATGGCAGGGGGGGAAGCTCGTATTTGCGCGTCTCAGGGTTGTACATCTTCCAACTTGCGGATGCCCGCTGGAACAGCCCGCCCGTCGCCAAGACTCCAAGCGTGCCGGCCGAAAGTTTTAACATGTCTCTTCTGTTGATGGTGCTCATAAGATGCTCATACTTGGTTAGGTTTATCGGATATGCCCCAATAAATACTGCATACAAAAGGTATGTAATCTAAACAGGATTGCGTTGCAGATCAAGGCAAATGTTTCTTGGCAAACACCAGTTTAGCTTGTTTCGATCCGTACCTATCGTTTATATTAAAGGAGTTCTTTTCAACACATGCGTTCTGTGGTTTGGCTTCGTCATCAAGCCAACGAAAAGGGAATTCCGTACAATTCGGAAGCTGTACCCGCAACTGTAAGCAACAATTAGCCTGGCAAGTCACTGAGAAACACTCGGGAAGGCTTGCCGATACAGGCGTTGCAAGCCAGGAGACCTGCCCCAGGACATAACACCAACTTTCGGGAATAAAAGTACAAGGGTGTATGAAAACACATCGCATTGCGTGGCAGCGCACATTCTGTCTCATTGTTATATCAGTCGGAATTCTATCGCATCTGGCACCTACAAATGTTCAAGGGCAGGTACGCAGCGACAGCCTTCCGGAGGTGCAAGTGATAAGCACGCGCTACAGGGTTCCGGCCATTGAGCAGCCGCAGCAGGTCATGATCATCGGGCGAGAGCTGCTGAGCAACACAACCGCTCGAGACCTGGTTTCCTTGCTTTCACTCTACGGGCATGCTTATCTGCGTTCATACGGGCCAGGCCTGGCCGCCGGGCTCACCCAACGAGGATTTGGCACCACCTCATTTCAAGTCGTAAGAGACGGTTTCGCGCTCAATCAACCCATGCACGGTCAAGTTGACATGGCGTTGATCCCGGTTGCCGCACTAGGATTTGCTGAGATCGCAACCGCAAACACATCAACCACATATGGAAGTGCCGCATCCGGAGGCAGCCTGCTTTTGGGCACCGACTGGAATCAAGGATGGTCTGCATCACATGAGCGTGGACCTTGGGGTTATCAGGAAACGCATGGGTCCGTAATAGGCGATCTTGGCGCAGTCACGGTCGCATTGAATGCCGGCGTCACTGCAAGTGACAACAATTTTGAATACGAAGGCATTGAGCAAGAATCGATGCTTCGCCGAAACAACAACAGTCTCGACAAAAAATGGTTGCAGCTGGGCTCCTTGATATCAAACAACAAAATGACTGTGCGTACCAACCTGTATGCCCACACGGCCGACAGGGGTATTCCCGACCCGATCAACTTTGCTGGCACCTTGGGATCCCAGAAGGATGAGGAGGTGCGAATAACTTCGGACGTCTCGGGTTCCGGCGACGATTCGAGGTGGACCGTATCGGGCCAATTGTGGCAAAGCAGACTTCTCTACGACGACAGTTGGCTCACCGAAACAAGTTACAACCGGGTGAGGGGAGCATCTGTTTCACTGAACTACAACCATGATCCGGCACCATGGTTCGACATCTCGTCGATGGTAGGTGTCGAGGCGATTGCCGTCAACACGAATAACTACGATTCGCCCGAGTCTCGCAATGCCATGCAGGCGTCCCTGCGGGGGATCGTGCGTTTGCCTTTGCATCTCCTGCTGTTTCCGGCTGCGAGAATCGATGTGATCGAAGATGTGGGTGCTGCCGTCAGCCCATCAATTGGACTGAACAAGGCCATCGTCTCAGATGTGTTACACCTACGGTCGCAATGGAGTTATAATTTTACCGCGCCGACACTCAACGACCAGTTCTGGAATTACGGCGGCAATCGGGATTTAGAGTCGGAAAGGGCGCACAAGGCAGATATTGGATTCCATTTCAAGGAGGTCTTTGGTTCCACAAGCATCGACTGGCAGTTGCAGTCGTATCTGACAAGGGCTAAGAACGGAATCATCTGGCAACCCGGCGAAGGGGGCATGTGGTCGCCCGTCAACCTGCAGGAGATGCATGGACACGGCGTTGAACAAAGTGTGAATGTCTCTGCTCGTGTCAGCGAGCTCAAGATCCATCTCGGCACCCAGGCCACTTGGAACAGGGCATACATTCCACGGTCTCGCTTCGAGGGTGACCTGGCCGTTGACAAGCAGCTCCGCTACTTACCGTCCTGGATGTTTCGTGTTCAAGGTGGTGCTCAGTACAAGTTTGCATCATTAAACGCCGAACTGTCATACAACGGGAAAAGATTCAGCAGCGAAGATCACAATGGTCCATCCGACCCCATGCCGGCATACACCGTTGCCAACATCAGCACACAATTTCGCATGGCCATGGCAGGCTTCGAACCCTCGTTGCGACTTAGCCTTGTCAATGCGTTTGACTCCAGATACAGCACGATAGCTTGGTATCCCATGCCTGGTCGACATCTGCTTATCGCTCTTAGAGTTAAACGTAAAAACTAATTATGGCATTACGCATTCTACGATATGAAATAACAATAAAAAAATACATATAAGCACAAAAATATAATAGTTTATAACTTTTTGTTTATTCTCTGCTTTAGATGCACTATACATGTGCCAACACGATAAATATTGCTGTTGATAAACGATAGCTATAAGATAACACGATTATACGTCGAATATAATAATGCGTAACTAAAAGAGAGACAGTGCGTTACGTTTTTATCTCTGTTTGTGCTGCCATTCATATTTCGAATTGTCGACCTTTAAAAAATCTGGCGTTACATCATTCGGTTTTTCGCACTGCATGGAAGCGATTTCATGGTCTGTTGATAACTCCTGCATTTTGTGGATAAATAGATGATTTTTTAATTGATGCGCCCAGCCGCGTCGGATATATTGCCCTTCGACCCTGCAGCACTGGTTTGCATCATGTGTCGATATTCCACGAGTGTCACTCCAAAAGACTACTCCTACTGACAAACCTGAAAGACTCTGACTAGAGACAAAATTTTACGCACCTATGATCTGCCCGCGCCACTTTACTGAAGCAAGTTGGAAGACGCCATACGACGGCATCACATTCGATACACGCACATCTGAGATCAAGAACCCCGACGGCTCACGGGTTTTCCTTATGGAAAACGTCGAAGTGCCCAAGGCTTGGTCGCAAGTGGCTACTGACATCATAGCACAGAAGTACTTCAGAAAGGCTGGAGTACCTGCCGTTCTCAAGAAGGTGGCCGAGAAGGGTGTGCCGAAGTGGCTTCAAAGGTCCGAAGCCGACACCGATGCACTGTCAAAGTTGCCGGAAGGGGAGCGTTTCAGGAACGAAAAAGACTCTAGGGAGGTGTTCCACCGCTTGGCGGGATGTTGGACATACTGGGGCTGGAAGTACAGCTATTTCAACACCGAGGACGACGCCAAGGCATTCTACGACGAAATGTGCTTCATGCTCGCCAAGCAGATGGCGGCACCGAATTCGCCACAATGGTTCAACACCGGGCTTCATTGGGCCTATGGAATAAACGGTCCTGCACAAGGCCACTATTATGTGGATGGCAACACCGGCAAACTGATGCGATCGGAGGATGCGTACACACATCCCCAGCCACACGCCTGTTTCATCCAAGGCATCAGCGACGACCTCGTGAACGAGGGTGGCATCATGGACCTATGGGTACGCGAGGCTCGTTTGTTCAAATACGGATCAGGCACTGGAACCAACTTCTCGGACCTGAGGGGTTCGACCGAACCACTGAGTGGCGGCGGAAAATCATCCGGCCTGATGAGCTTCCTCAAGATTGGCGACCGCGCGGCGGGTGCCATCAAGTCGGGCGGCACCACGCGCCGTGCCGCGAAGATGGTAACCCTCGATCTGGACCACCCCGACATCGAAGAGTACATCAACTGGAAAGTGGTTGAGGAACAGAAGGTGGCCGCACTGGTATCCGGTTCGAAGACCATCGAGAAGTACCTGAAGCAGGTCATCCAGCTGTGCCATAAGCCGATCGAAATCGAAGGCCGCACCTACAACGGTGCCGTGAGCAGAGATCCCCGCAAGAACAAGGAGCTTGCCGCCGTGATACGCAAGGCGAAAGAGGCGGAAGTGCCGCTCAACTATGTCGAGCGCGTGATCCAGCTGGCAGCACAAGGGTTTACCGACATCGAGTTCGACACCTACGACACCGACTGGAATTCTGAGGCGTATGCCACTGTCAGTGGCCAGAACTCGAACAACTCCGTGCGTATACCGAACAGCTTCATGAAGGCTGTAAGGGATAACGGTGATTGGCATTTATACGGACGCATCGAGAAAAAGAAGGCGGCAGCGGAAGGGCGCAGTCCAAAACCGCTCAAGACCCTCAAGGCCAAGGAGCTGTGGGACGATATCGCCTATGCGGCCTGGGCATGTGCCGATCCAGGAACCCAATACCACGACACTATCAACGAGTGGCACACCTGCCCCGAGGACGGTGAGATCCGAGCCTCGAACCCGTGCAGCGAGTACATGTTCCTCGACAATACGGCTTGCAACTTGGCGTCGCTCAACCTGATGACATTTTATGACCAGGCAACAGGATTATTTGACGTTGAGTCGTATCGATACGCATCCCGTCTGTGGACCATCGTGCTTGAGATCTCCGTTCTCATGGCCCAGTTCCCATCACGCGAAATCGCCGAGCTTTCGTATGAGTTCCGTACGCTCGGGCTCGGATACGCCAACATCGGCACATTGCTGATGGTGCAGGGAATCCCCTACGACAGCAAGGAGGCCATGGCAATAACCGGTGCTTTGACTGCTATCATGCATATGTCGAGTTACGCAACCAGTGCGGAACTGGCGGCAGAGTTGGGTCCATTCCCCGGTTATCAACGCAACAAAGAGCATATGCTGCGCGTGATCAGGAACCACCGCAGGGCCGCTTGGAACGCCGCTCCCGAAGAGTATGAAGGCCTCACGATCAAACCCCTAGGCATCGACGCAAGCGTTTGCCCCGAATACTTGCTCAAGGCTGCAAGGGAAGACTCCGACCGCGCCCTCAAACTTGGGGAAAAGCACGGATACCGCAATGCACAGGTCACCGTTATCGCGCCGACAGGCACCATCGGTCTGGTGATGGATTGCGACACTACGGGCATCGAACCCGACTTTGCCTTGGTCAAATTCAAGAAGCTTGCCGGCGGAGGTTACTTCAAGATCATCAACTCATCAGTACCGGCAGCACTTAAACGACTGGGGTACAATGAGCAACAAACGGATGCCATTATCAAGTATGCAAAAGGCCACGGATCTCTGAAAGGTTGCAAACCCGTCAGCATCGAGGCGCTTAAGGCACGCGGATTTACCGACGAAGTGATCGACCAAGTCGAGAAGGCTCTGCCGGGTGTGTTCGACATCAAGTTCGCTTTTAACCAGTGGGTGCTTGGCGAAGACTTCTGCAAGGATGTACTTGGACTTACTGAACAGCAACTCGGCGATTGGAACTTCAACCTCCTAGCTGAACTCGGTTTTTCAAACCGTGAAATCGAGGCTGCCAACGATTACGTTTGCGGAACAATGACCGTGGAGGGTGCCCCATACCTTAAGGACGAGCACCTGCCCGTATTCGACTGCGCCAACAAGTGCGGACGCATCGGCACACGGTACATATCAGCTGAGGGGCACATCATGATGATGGCCGCAGCGCAGCCGTTTATTTCTGGCGCCATCTCGAAAACCATCAACCTGCCGAACGAGGCAAATGTGGAAGACTTCAAGTCTGCCTACATGCAGTCGTGGGAGATGATGCTTAAGGCTAACGCACTGTATCGTGACGGCTCCAAACTCAGTCAGCCACTCAACACCACCTCCGGAATTGCGAGCGTGCTCGACGAGCCAGAGCCCCAACAAGTCGTTGCAGATCCGCAGACCCTGGTAGCTCAAGACAAAGTCGTACAAACGGCCGAACGCATCATACACAAGTACATGGCAGGGCGTCGCCGTCTGCCGACAAGGCGCGGTGGATACACCCAAAAAGCAAAAATCGGCGGACAAAGCGTCTACCTGAGAACCGGTGAATATGAAAACGGCCAAATTGGTGAGATATTCATCGATATGCACCGCGAAGGCGCCGCTTTCCGAAGCCTGATGAACTGCTTCGCCATTTCGATCAGTCTCGGCTTGCAACACGGTGTGCCGCTCGAAGAATTTGTGGATGCATTCGTGTTCACACGCTTCGAACCAAGCGGCATGGTTGTGGGCAACCCACAGATCAAGATGTCGACATCCGTCATCGACTACATTTTCAGGGAACTGGCGGTTACCTACCTCGGAAGGGACGACCTCGCGCATGTCAGCCCCGAAGAAACGTTTCAACGCACACTCCGGCCAGTTGACGGCGAAGAAGACGCAGACACCACAGCTCCTCTTTCAGCCGTGGCTGATGCCATCTCAATGAAGGCCCCCGTCGAGAACGAAACCGTTGCCTCCTACACACCGTCCATACACAGTGGCACCGACAACCGCACCAAGATGCAGTCGGATGTCGACAGGGCCAAACAGCTTGGATACACGGGCGACTCATGCTCTGAGTGCGGCAACATGACCTTAGTTCGCAATGGTACGTGCCTTAAGTGTAACACATGTGGAGCAACTAGCGGGTGCTCCTGACAATTTTCGATCAACACAAGGTTGATTAGTGGACAAGCCCGGTAGCCCCGAAAAGGCGCCGGGCTTTTTTTATCTGCGAATGATCGATCGCCAGATGGCCTTGAAAAAATGTCTCCACTCGGTGCTTGCCATTATTGAAAGCTCCTGTCCGAAATGAGTCTCCTCATTCAAGAATTGAAACATTCTGTCAGCCCCGTTCTTTTTGAAAAGGCGTATAAATATCCCAGGTACAACCGTTGGATCTTCCTTGAGCAACCACAAGATCAGCCTGTCGTAGGTCATGAACCGTGGATGTGATTGCTGGTTCAGATCCTGCATGCTGCGTTTGGCAATCGATTTGGCAACCTCAAGCGCATACTTCTGAACTCTGCTGAACGTGTAGCCCGTAGAGGGCTTGCTTTGTCCGCCATTCATGCCCGTGTTTAACACGGAGCGCGTGTACCAGGCTGGATATTTGGTGTCTTCCATCGGAATGACACCGTATTCCTCTCGGGTCAACTCCCAGTTGGAAGCCGACAATTTCAACACGTCGCGGATATATGACTCTAACGCCTCAACATAGACAGACATCTCCGACAACGCGGGCGTGAACAGCGTATATTCAACCAACGCATGCCTCCTCGAATAGGGGAGCACATATACAAACGCAAATCCGTTCTTCTGATCCGTCCTAAAATCCATGAACATAGCCTTATCAGGATCGAAGAAGTCATAGTCAGTCTCTAATTCCCATCCTAGAAAGTGCTGTAATAAAGATATCGGAACACGTTGCTTTGCAATGGGATGTGGCTTCTTGATGCTCTGCAAAATAAGCGTTGCTCGAAAATCGCCGGCACTGGTCGTTGCGACGGCTCTAGATCCGTCATGATCGAAATTCAGAACATCGGCAGTAATCCTCTCAACATTTGGGTGCCGATCAATTTCAGACCGGCACGCACTCAAATACTCCTCGCTCTTAATGCACTTATAGGTGTACTTTTCCAGAGAATGATCGTAAACACCCTCCGAATCGGCCAGTGAGATAGACTTCCACCTATGAGCAACCAAGTTCTCCGTAAATTCGTCCTCATCTGACCAAAAACACCACGTCTTGTCATTTTTAATGTTGTGGTCTCTGTCGATGACCAGAATGTTCTTTTCTTTGGTGCTTGGATGTTTCAAAAGGTTTCGCAGCACAGTTGTGCCTGCCAAACCAGATCCGGCAATGATGATTTCAGTTTCTTGGTTGGACATCATACGCGGATCACCAGCCACGAACGGGTTTTATGCTTTGACCCAAAACCCCATTTTCAACGGTTGAATATTCGGGAAACATCGCAGCTGTGAGACAGCTGTGATTGGGTACGATCTCGAGTATTTGCCCGATCTTGAATCGGTCAAAACCATCTTCGACCATCACCATTCCGTGTTCTTGGCTCAGTTTCACAATCGACAGATCGGGATACCCTAAAATGATACCGTAACCGCCAGCGTAACCCGGCAAATGGGCAGGACCCACATCTTTGCTCAAAGCCAAGGCGCCTGCGTCGATGAGGATCAGTCTGCGTTCGGGGTATATCCCGGCGATCCGTGTGGCAACATGGCAGGCGACGTCATCGATCGTGCAGTGGCCGCTTTCGGCCATGTAGCGGTCGAAAAAAATGTAGTTGCCGGGCCGCATCTCCGTAATTCCGTCGTAGAGCTCAGCTGATATGTCCAACCTAGCAGCAGGTGTTGATCCAAGGCTACGGCCGGCGCAAGGCACTCCGGAATGCTCGATCCTATGCGCTATGTCAACTAAAATCCTAGCCTCATCGGCCACGATTTGCTCCAAACCCTCATTGTAGGGGGCTGTATAGGTCTGCCCGGCATGCGTCAGCACACCGCAGAACCTGATGCCCGGCGCTAGGTGCAACAACGTAGCCAGTTGTTCAATATCCGTGTCCGCTGGCTGCAGCCCGGCCCTGTTTGCTCCGCTGTCGATTTTTATCCAAGCACCGATTTCCGAATCAGAGTCCCGAAATATTCGCGCCATGGCCTCGGCAGCCGAAGTGTGGTCTACTAGAACGGAAAACGTGCAGATTCTTGCCAGCTCGGCAGCTTCTGGCAACTTGTCGGGCGTGATGGGAAAAGCATACAAGATGTCGTTGAAACCATTTTCTGCGTAGAACCTGGCCTCGGCCATAGTGGACACAGTAATCCCACCAAAACTCTTTTCTGTCTGAATCCTTGCGATTTCGAGTGTTTTATGCGTCTTGACGTGAGGTCTCAGCTTCACGCCCTTGTCTTGCGCCCTCGAAGACATGTCCGCGGCGTTTGTGCGCACACGGTCCATGTCGACAATGAACGCCGGTGTGCGGAAATGCTCGGGATAGGTGATTGGCGGCATGCCGATCAAATCTCGGACATTTTACGGTCGAGCAACATCGTGAGCTCGTCACGGTAAAAAGCGCCCGGCTGGGACGCATCCACCGACTTAACATTGGCCATGATTGCGTCGAGCACCCTCCTCAGGCGGGATGTTTCGTACTCGCCGGCCGATTCGAAGTACCCCTTCAATAGATCGGGGTTCTTTTTGAAGGCCTTCTCAAAATGCTGGAACGCGTCTTTCCACTTACCCTCCATCTGACCGTACGCCAGACCCAAGTTGAAGGAATTTACAAAGTTGGAGCCTTCCAATGCCTGGATTTTCAAAAGATCGGCTACGGCACTATCTGGTTTGCCGTTAAATAGATGGATAAGGGCACGGGCATTCAATACCTGCGTGTCTTTTGGGGAATTGCTCAGCGCCTTGTCATAACTCGTGATGGCGTCTTCGATGCGGCCCTGCTTCTCGAAGATGGATGCGGCCAGCAACAGCACCTCAGGGGCGTCTGGGTCCATTTCGGTGACGGCGTCGAGATCTTTTTGGGCATTGTCGGAATCGTTCTGATCTAACCAAGCTTGCGCTCGCTTCAGGTATGCCGATGCATAGGTCGAATCCAACTCAATGGCCTTATTGTAGTCTTCGATGGCATATTTGGATGCGCCTGAAACAAACTTCATATCGCCGCGTTGCTTCCAGGCTGCCTCAAAATCCGGTTTTAAGTTGATGGATTCCGAGAAGCAGTCTTCGGCGGCGTCGTAGTCTTCCTGGCTGGCGGCCATGTACCCCTCGACAAACCACTCCTCGGCCGTCTTGTCTTTGTCGTCTTTCTTGTCGATGGATTTGATGAGAGAGATGAACTCCTTGCGAAATCGGTCGGGGATGGCGCGATCTTGCAGCAGGTACGGAAGAATGATGTCGATGTTTGCCATGAAAATACGTGTGCTGACGTTTGATAATCGTTTTTTGGAATCTTAAAGGTAAGGTTTTTGAACTTGATCTGGTTACACAAACTGCCACACCATGCCGTGTAACATCGAATACTCGCACGGACCATCTGTGAGGTATACACTTGGTGTGAAAAACTTTGTAAACGGCACATTGCCGGAAGTCTAAAAACGAATTGACGGTTTACAATCTTGATAAGGTTCAGTATCCTGCCATGTCCAGAAAAATTCCAATTACTATGAACATGAAAAGAACGATTCTATTTTTGGTGGCAGTCTGCATCTCCTTGCCAGCTGTTGCACAGAAACGCGCAATGGATCATGACGTATATGATGGCTGGCATTCGTTGGGACAGACACGGATATCCGACGATGGCAGTTGGTTTATGTACGTCCTAAACCCTCAGGAAGGCGATAACCGCCTGATCATTCATGAGCGCAATGCAAACCGTATCGACACACTTCACCGCGTGTCAAGGCTTTCATGGAGTGCCGATGCCGCTCATGCAGCATTTTTCATTTCCCCAACGTATGCCCAGACTAGGGAGGCCCGCATCAAAAAAGTAAAGCGTGAAGATATGCCGAAGGACACGCTTGCGATCTACACGCTTGCCTCACGCGATCTTGTCAAAATTGCCGATGTGAAAACGTTCAAGATGCCCGAAAAAGGGTCAAATTGGATTGCATATCATAAGGAGAAGGAAAAGCCCGTGCTCGACACAACACGCACCAATGGAAACACTCGCCAGGGAAACGGAGATTCACCCTTTCTTGACAATGTCGCACTTGATGCCGATGGAAAAGGAAAGGCAAAGCGAGGCGAAGGCACGACATTGGTGCTTAGAAACCTTCGGTCTGGTGATGAAACCAGCTTCATGTTCGTCAACGACTACACATTTGACGAGAGTGGAACCGTTCTGGCAATCGCAAGTGTCGGCAACGACAGCACGGTGAAAGCAGGAATCACCTTGTACGATCTTAAATCGCTGACACCGACGGTAATCAGCACTGGCGCCATCGCTTACAAGTCAATGACGTTCAATGAACAAGGTGACAAATTTGCTTTTTTGGCTGATCGCGACACGACCGACGCCAAGCAGCGCTATTTCGACCTCTACCTCTACGAAGGTCGTGGCGACTCGGCCGTGGTCGTGGCAAGTCGGTCGAATTCAGCCATGCCAGAAGGCTGGATGGTAAGCGACAACGGAAACCTTTCCTTCACAGAGAACAACTCGAGGCTGCTCTTCGGCACTGCCCCCATTCCGGCGCCAATCGACACCACTATCATCGAAATGGACATGGCCAAGCTCGACATCTGGCATTGGCAAGACAAAGAGCTCCAGCCGATGCAGCTCGTCAACCTCGATCGCGAAAAGCGCCGTACCTACACGGCCATGATTCGACTGCGCGACAAGGCGATGATCCAGCTCGCAAATGAAGAGATGGCAACGGTCAGCATACCCATGGATGGTGAGGCCGACTTTGCGATCGGTTCTGACGACGCCAACTACAGGCTTGCCTCCTCGTGGTTGGGCACATCTGCTCGCGATGTGTACATGATCAATCTCACCAATGGGCAACGCGAACTCTTGCACCAGGAATTCTACGGTTTTCCACAGGTTTCACCGCAAGGCAAGTACCTGTTCTGGTACAATAGCGCCGACCGCAACTGGTATGCCCAGGATGTCAAGACACGCACATTGGTAAACTTGACCGAGTCGGCTGGCGTGAACTTCTATAACGAGTCGCACGACTCACCCAGCGAGCCGGGTTCCTATGGCAGCATGGGTTGGACGGCAAATGATGAGGCCTTTCTGGTGTACGACAACTTTGACGTGTGGCGAACGGATCCAACAGGCAAAAAAGCACCCGAAAACATGACAAACGGCCACGGACGGCAAAATAACGTACGCTACCGCTATCAAAGAATCGACCCGGACGAGGAGTTTGTGGATGTAACAAAACCCGTGATGTATAACACCTTCAACACGATTACCAAATACCAGGGATGGGCCCGTCAATCAAGGCCCATGACAGCTCCTAGCATGGTATGGGAAGGTCCCTACACGGCCAATGTCTCGGCAAAGGCGAAAAATGCAGACGTGCTGCTGGTAAGCAGGGGTAATTTCAGTGAACTGCCCGAGCTATTCGAGACCAATATGAACTTCAGTTCATGGGCTGCAAAAAGCATCACAAATCCACAGGCGTCCGATTATCTGTGGGGAACTGCCGAACTCACGAAATGGATCAGTTCAGACGGAGTGCCACTCGAGGGAATTCTGTACAAACCGGAAAATTTCGATCCCAACAAGAAATATCCAATGATGGTCTATTTTTATGAGACTCACAGTGAGGGACTTTACCGCCCTATGTCGCCGGCACCGTCGGCTTCAACGGTCAACATTCCACTGTTCGTGAGTCGTGGGTATCTGGTATTCACTCCTGATATCGTTTATTCCGAGGGTTATCCAGGACGAAGCGCCGAAAACTCGATCATTCCGGGTACGCACAGCATCATTGCAAAAGGATTCGTAGACGAGAAGAAGATCGCCATCCAAGGCCAAAGTTGGGGTGGATACCAAGTGGCCCACTTGGTCACAAAGACCAACATGTTCGCCGCAGCTGGCGCGGGTGCACCAGTGTCGAACATGACGTCAGCTTATGGCGGTATCCGCTGGCAGACAGGCATGAGCCGCATGTTCCAGTACGAAAAGACACAGAGCCGCATTGGCGCAACCCTATGGGAGCGCCCGCTCTATTATCTCGAGAACTCACCTTTGTTCAAGGTTCCCGACATCAACACCCCGCTGCTCATCATGCATAACGACAATGACGGCGCAGTGCCCTGGTACCAAGGTATTGAGATGTTCGTGGCGATGCGGCGCTTGGCCAAACCCACCTGGATGCTCAACTACAACGGCGAAGCCCATAATCTGGTGCAGCGTGTGAACCGAAAGGACCTTTCGATTCGACTGTCGCAGTTCTTCGATCACTACCTGCTCGACGCACCTATGCCTAAGTGGATGGCCGAGGGAGTGCCCGCCATCAAGAAGGGCGCCGAATGGGGCTTTGAACTCGTCGAAGACAAGGGACCCGAAAAGGTGACGCCACCACGGCAATAAGGCGTTGCCACGGCAGATTGACTGCATCAAAAAAAAGGGGCGATGTATTTTCACATCGCCCCTTTTTTATTCGTGTTGCAGCTTGGACTGACTAGTTTCGCACGGCATATTTCGGTGGCATCCGTTTATGAAAATCCGTGTGCTTCTGAATTTCGGCACCAAGACGAACAATGTCGGCCTCACCGAACAGCTGCCCAATGATGGTGATGGAGGTTGGCGAGCCGTTGTTGCTGTAGCCGTTGGGCATCACCAAGGCTGGATGGCCGGTAAGATTCGTCATCTGCAACTGTGGACCCCCAAAACTCGGCGTTATCACAACATCGACACCTTTCAGGGACTCGTGCATCCTGTCAATCAGTATACCACGTGCTCTGTTTGCATTGATGTACTCCACGGCAGGTATAAACCTTGCCGCCCTGAAAACATTAGGCCATGCATTGCGCACCTGCCTTACCAATTCATCGTCGCGATTGCTTCTTGTAAGCTCGTCAAATGCAGCCGCAGCTTCGGCCGACAAGATGAACGACAGCGCATTATTGGGGAAATCAGGCAACGAAACTTCAATTAAATCGACACCGATCGAATCGAGGACCTTCAGTATGGCCTGATCGTTGGCTTTGCCCTGGTAGTTGGCATCGAACAAGCTCTTGAAATACCCGACGCGTATAGAGTTGAGCGGTTTTTCGGCGTCATATGCAAAGGGCATGTCACGGGTGGTGGCGTCGCGATCGTCCCTTCCGTTGACAGCCTCGAGAACTATGGCGCAATCCTCGGCCGATCGGCACATCGGTCCTAGCTTATCCATGGTCCAACTCAATGCCATCGCACCATGTCGGCTCACACGGCCAAAAGTGGGACGCAATCCAGTAACGCCGTTTCGTGTAGATGGCGAGATGATGGAACCCAACGTCTCACTTCCAATCGCAAAGGGCAGGGCGCCTGACGACACCGAAGAGCCCGAGCCAGCCGAGCTTCCGCTCGCACCCTGATCGGTATTCCAAGGGTTGCGGGTCATCCCGCCGAACCAAACATCTCCCCAAGCCAATGCTCCAAGTGTCAGCTTGGCTGTGAGTACGGCTCCGGCTTCGTCAAGCTTTTCGATGACGGCTGCGGTCTCCTCCAGAACTTGATCTTTGTAGGGTGTTGCACCCCAAGTGGTCTTATGACCCGGAAATGATAGCAGGTCTTTCGCACCGTACGGAATGCCATGCAAAGGTCCACGGTACCTGCCCGCAGCAATTTCAGCGTCCATTGCACCCGCTCGTTCCATCGCATAGTCTTCTAAAAGCGTCACGACAAACATCAGCTCCGGGTCAAACTTCTTCAACCGGTCAAGATACATGCGAGTGAGCTCGGTTGATGTCACTTGGCGCGTGCGCACGAGCTCAGCAAGTTCAACAACGGTTGAAAACGCCAACGATTCGATAGTGGCGGGTCTGCGAAGATTTGCCGGCACGTCATACTTCGACGGACCTGCGTGGTAATTGGGTGGTGTCCATCCCAACGGCATCGGGTCAAATAATAGTACCGGCGATCTGGAGTTCGGCAAATCGAGGCCTCGCAATGCACCATACTGGTTCAATTGGGCCTGGAGGTCCCGCGACATCGAGTCGCGCTCAGCCTCCGAAAACTCAATCCCTATGATTCGCTCGGCATCCATCACCCGAAATGGGGGTTGAGCATTCGAATTCTGATTCTGGGCGTTTGCATTTTGGGAAGCACTTATGAGCCCCAATAAAACCAGCAAAAAAGACAATTTCTTCATGGGTAGTTTTTTATAATGTTTTCGACGACATCATTGTCAATGTTCTAAAATGTAATCAACTGTGGCAAATACTCACAAAAAGACTTGTGAATCGCAATTTGAGACACTCGATTTCGTTGCTTACCTTACGTTTTGAGCAAAATTACTATGACCACCCAGAACCATATGCGCCTATTCCTATTCCTGTTTTTGATTGCCATCTCGACGAGTGCGATGGCCCAGGAGAAGACAGCTTTCACATACAAGAATCTCGAGCAGGCTCAAAACCTGGCAAAACAGGACGGCAAAAAAGTGGTACTCGACATGTACGCCTCTTGGTGCGGCTTTTGCAAACGTATGGTGAGCGAGGTGTACGTCGACAAGACGGTAGGCACGACGATGGACGCCTACTACCATTTCGTGAGGGTCGACATTGAGTCGGACGAGATGGTGACCTACAACGGACGCTCCTTCTCAATGAAGGAACTGGCAGGAGGCTTTGGCGTGCGAAGCACCCCAACCTATGTATTCATCGACAACGACGGAAAGATCATCGGGGCCCAACCAGGATTCATGCCCGTTCCCATGTTTAATCTGGTGTTGTCGTTTGTCGGATCCGATGCGTACAAAACGCAAAAATTCGACGACTTCTCAAAAGGCAAGCTGTAGTTGCATAAGCTCGTCGTGAAAAATTTCCCACGGTCCTGCATGAGATGGCAACTCGGCAAATTCCAGCCGCTCCTTACTTATCGGATGCTCTATTCCTATGGCATATGACCACAACGCCGGCCCCTCCGTTCCTCCTTTTTCGACCCCATACTTGACGTCTCCGACTAGCGGCCATCCCCTCGAGGCAAACTGCACACGAATCTGATGCGACCTGCCGGTCTCTAGCTCGATACTGACGAGACTCAAACCATCGCGAGACGCGATCGGGCGGTAGCTCAAAGTAGCATGTTTGGCCGAAGGGATTGTGTTATGAACAACCCTGCTTTTATTCGTAGAGACGTCCTTCAACAGATAATCTTCCATCACGCCGCCCGGCAGATGGTCGGAACGTACAACGGCAAGGTATAACTTGCGGATATTTCTGGTACGCACGAGCTCCGAAAGCCTGCTGGCTGCTTTTGATGTCTTTGCAAAGACCATCACTCCGCCGACCATTCGGTCGAGACGGTGCACCAACCCGACATACACATTGCCAGGTTTGTTTTCATTCAGACGGCGATACTCCTTGATCTCGGACAAAAGATCACGATCACCCGAATCGTCAGCCTGTACTGCAATCCCGACGGGTTTGACGAGTACTATGATGTGATTGTCTTCGTAGAGTATGTTCATGGGTTCGCTTGCTGTTTACTCCAAGATAGCAAGGTCCGTTTAAATCGTGAAATTGGTACCTTTAAGTCGCCTAACCAAATCATGCCCGTGAACGATCAACTAGCACAGAAACTCGAGAACTTACCTATGCAACCCGGGGTGTATATCTACCGGGATGCAACGGGTTCTGTCTTGTATGTCGGAAAGGCAAAGAGGCTGAAAAATCGGGTAAGGTCCTATTTCCAAGATTCGAGAAATCACGACGGACGCATCCGCATCATGATTTCAAAGATCGAAGACCTTGAAATCATCGTCACTGACTCCGAATCGGAGGCACTCATCCTTGAGAACACCCTCATCAAGGAGCATGCTCCCCGATACAATGTGATGTACCGCGACGACAAGTCGTATCCATATATCTGCATGACGGCCTCCGAGCGTCCCAGGATCTTCCCGACCCGGTCAGTCATCCGCGACGGAAGCCGCTATTGGGGGCCCTATGACAACGTGATGGCCATGAGAGCCATGCTTGAGACGATCCGTAAGACGTTCGGTCTGTGCACCTGCGCCTGTTCTTCCAGGTCCATCGATAAAACGCGTGGCCTGCCCAAATGGAACAGCTGCTTTGAGGACTATTTCGACGATTGCTCGGCAAATCTGCCGCTGGATGTCTACAAAGACATCATAGTGAAAGTCACCCGCTTGCTGAACGGCCGCACAGGCGAACTTGTGCGCGAACTCAAGGAGGAAATGCACTTGGCCGCCGACGCCATGGCATTCGAGGATGCAGCCAAACTTCGCGATGGCATTGCGGGCCTCGAACGGTTCAGCCAGAAAATGAAGGTGGTTTCCGGCGAACCCATCAACCGGGACGTCTTTGCCATCCACATCGACCGCGAGGACAATATCGCATGTGGGGTACTGTTCAGGATTCGGGAAGGCAAGCTCATCGGGAGCCTCTCCCGCATAATTCGAAACATCGACATCAGCGACGAAAGCGCGATCATGCAGGGGTTTGTCGAAGACTACTACACATCCGACCTTTCGGGCGAACTTCCCGACGAAGTGTACCTGAGTCATGAAATGGAAGATGACGGACCCATCTTCGAGTATCTGCGAAACCTTCGGGGAAGAAAGGTTCCGATGACCCTGCCACAGATAGGGGAGAAGGCGCAGCTGGTACGCATGGCGGAGCAAAACGCAAAAATTCAACTGCGTGAACATCAGCTTCTCCGACAGAAGCAGGAAGAGGCACGCATACCTCACTCCGTCTCAACCCTCAAGGCAGATTTGTTCCTTCCTGTGATGCCACGCCGCATCGAATGCTTCGACAATTCGAATTTGCAGGGCACCGACGCCGTAGCATCTATGGTCTGCTTCGTGGATGGACAGCCACGCAAGAGCGAATATAAACGCTTCAATATCAAAACAGTGGTTGGACCGGACGATTTCGCAAGCATGCGCGAAATTATCATGAGGCGATACGGGAAGCATGATCCTGAAACCGGTGTGCTGCCAGACCTGGTCGTTGTGGATGGGGGGAAAGGCCAGCTCAGCAGCGCGGTCGAGGCATTACACGCCATCGGCATGTACGGCAAGTTTCCGATCATTGGTCTGGCAAAACGGTTGGAGGAGGTGTTCTTTCCGGGCGACACTCATTCGATCATCATTCCGAAAACGTCGGCTAGCCTCAAACTTTTGCAAAGGGTCAGGGATGAGGCTCACCGATTTGCCATCACGTTCCATCGCGAGAAGAGGCGGAAGCGGACCATCGCAAGCGAACTTGACGACATCCCGGGTGTTGGACCACGAACCCGCGAGAAGCTGATCAAGCATTTCGGGAGTGTGAAAAAAATCCGGGAAGCATTCGTCGAAGACCTCGAAGACGCCGTTGGCAAAGCTTCAGCACGGAAAATCCGCGATTACTATGACGAAGTAAACAGCGACAATGCATAATTGTCCCTCGCTGTTTTGAAAATCAGCTCCCTTTCATATATTCTACGCGGTGCCATTTGTCCGATCCCGTGGCCATGCACCCGGCCACATCCCTAACATCATCATGTTATTTCACAAAGCTACCGGCTCTCGTATACTGCCAATGAAGGCTGAATCAAATTTTCAGTATTGGAACAAATGCATGTGCATTTTGTTTACATAAATACCGGAATTCGATGAAAGTCCGACAATAACCTTCATCTCTTTAGCGTTGAGGTAGCAAATGAAATCGATCACAGCAGACACCAGAAACTACAACGAGCTCGACGACCAGGAATTGGTCCGCATATACCGTCGCAAGGGTGACGAGCGCGCTTTCAGGATCCTGCTGGAGAGGCACCAGTCCAAGATCTACTCGTACATCTACAGCATGGTCAACAATGCTGATGTTGCCAACGACATCTTCCAAGACACCTTCACGAAGGTGGTGACCAAACTGGACGATACCTACGACGAGCAGGGTAAATGGATCGCGTGGGTGATGCGAATTGCCCACAATGCCACGATCGACCACATACGTAAGCAACGCCGTTATGTGGATGTCAATGCAAACTCCGAATCAGATTTTGATTTCTACGATCGACTGCCCGACGAAGGGGAGCCAGGTTCGCAGGAACGCGTCGAGATGGCCGAAGACAAGGCCGCCCTTATGCGTCACATTGCAAACCTGCCCGTGGAACAACGCGAGGTGGTGATGCTCCGGCATTACTATGAGCTTTCCTTCAAGGAGATCGCCGAACTCACAGGAGTATCGATAAACACCGCACTCGGACGCATGCGCTATGCACTGATAAATCTGCGCAAGATGTTCGAGAAAGAGAATTCCGATAAGGTAAGCTATGAAAAGAGTTGAAGAACTTTGTATTAAATACTTGATGAACGAGACGGATCCGTCTGAAACGGCCGATATTCGTGCCGAAATGATAGACGATCCCGATGCACTCATCGAGTACGAGTCAATGAGGTCCACATGGGCCAAGGTGCGGGGGATGCCCGAAATGGAACCGCCTGCTCACATCACCGAAGCAGTCATCAATCAAGCCTCAAACGGCATTCGTGCCAATGGGGTTTACACCATGAGCACAGGTGTGAAATGGGTAGCAGCTGCCGCCGTGGTCGTTATGACAGGTTTTGGTATTTGGACAAGCACGGTCGTCGTGCAGAATGCCATCGGTGAGTCATCCGCATCAAATGTCGCACCGACATCGAACGATAAGCAGTGGGTCGACCGAAACGACGTCCTTTACATTCAGCCAGGACAGAATGTTTCTGCGCAGTCAACGAACGTCTCAAAACTGAAACCGGTGACGCCGACCGCGGAAAATGCGGCTGGCAACACCGAAATTCAGCTTGCGGGTTCACGCAAACCGGCCAATTAAACGGTCAATGGTTCGCAGGCCCGAACTCTCGCTTGGCTCTACTGGGGCGTATGTGCTATCTTATGGCATGATACGCCCTTTCCTTTTTATGATGCTCCTGTGGTCTGGCAGTGCACAACTCCTGCTAGCCCAACAACGGATTGATGTCAAATCCATCAAAGCCAAATCAGAGACTCTGGGCGGGCAGTTCACCACTCATAGTGGAATAGCCGACAGCATCATGTTTGGGTCCACCGACGTAAGCAAGTGGGAGCGGTTCACCAACAAGTTTGGGGAGCGGTTCAGCTTCGGGCTGTTCGCGACATTGCCCCCAATAGAAAAGCCATACCGAATCCTTTCATGGAACCTTCCATTTTATGGAGGCTCGGTGAACAGCGGCGGGCTCGATGATGCCGGAATAGGTGCGGACATTTGGATAGGTGCATCCAATTTCGAAGACATCCACCCCGATAGCACTGACGCTTCGGCGGCAACGGCCAGCGTCCAGGCAGGGTCGTTTCAGTACGCGGAGGTAGCGTTCAACTTTTCTGGCCTTGGCCTGATCGATGAAGCTACCACCATTGCTTTGGAGGCATACTATGCATCAGGTCCCGACAGCGGGGCCGTTAGCCCGATATGGACCACCGACCAAAGGGTACATTCGTATTTTTACAGCAGGCCGGAAGCGGTGACAGATTCGACCACAGAGGTCGTCCTGTATGAGCATGACGCTTTCTGGCAATTATATGGCGTAAATCCGGCTGTATTTGGCGAAATATCTGGATATCTGGTCATTGAGATCGACACGACAGCCACCGATCCATCCGACGGTGATGGAGGCCCACTAAGCACGTCGCTCAAAGAGAAGTGGTATTTGCCCGGAAGCCACAATGTCGTATCGAATTATCCGAATCCGTTTAATCCGTCCACTACAGTCCGTATCATGCCACAAAGCACTGGTGTACATGACATTGCAGTCCACGACATGCTTGGCAGGGTCGTGGCGAGACACTCGTTGCACGCATCCGTGGGCAAGGAGACCCAGTGGACCTGGAATGCCGAAGGGCTCGCATCAGGTGTGTATCTTATAAGCGTCCATCATGGGGGTGAGAGATGGCACCACACGGTGGCGCTGTCGAAATAGGCTGCCATAAATGCATATTGCCTGAGCCTAATTTTCGTATCTTCCACCTCGGATAACGCATTCACACATTGTCGTTAAAGCAACACATGGGAAAAGTCATTTCCATAGCCAACCAAAAGGGTGGTGTCGGGAAAACAACATCGGCCATTAACCTAGCCGCAAGCTTGGCTGCGTTGGAGCATCCGACGCTCGTGATCGATATTGATCCGCAGGCAAACTCCACTTCAGGGCTTGGGATAGACCCCAAAAGTACTGCCAATTCCGTATATGACGTTCTAGTGGGGGGAATTCAGACAGGTGAGGCTCTTCTAAATTCTGATCTTCCGTTTTTAGACATTATTCCGTCTCATATCAACTTGGTGGGTGCCGAAATCGAGATGATCGACCGTCAAGACCGCGAGAAGATACTGAACCGCGCCATCGAAGACCTTCGGACCAAGTACGATTTCGTCATTATCGATTGCCCTCCATCGTTGGGTTTGCTCACAATTAACGCGCTTACGGCTTCAGACAGTGTCATTATTCCCGTTCAATGTGAATATTTTGCCCTTGAAGGCCTTGGGCAACTGCTCAACACGATAAAAATCGTGAGACAGCACCTGAACACGTTTTTGGAGATTGAAGGTGTTTTGCTGACGATGTTCGACAACCGCACCCGACTATCGTCACAAGTGGCACAGGAGGTCAAGAAGTACTTCAACGACAAAGTGTTCAACACAGTGATCTCCCGTAATGTGAGGCTGGCTGAAGCGCCCAGTTTCGGAAAGCCGATATTATTGTATGATTCTGTCAGTTCAGGTTCGCAAAACTACCTTGCGCTAGCCAGAGAGCTGATCATCAGAAACAAGAAACAGTTCAAGGGAAGCTCTGTATTCAACACGTGAGCACCCCAGGTATTTAAGCATGAGTAAAACCAAGAAGAACGTACTAGGCAGGGGGTTGGGGGTGTATTTCCCTGGGGTTGACGATGAGGGCAATGCAGAGGCACAAGAAACGCCACTTGGTCGAATTGACGACATCCCTGTGGGCAGTATACGTGCAAACCCAAATCAGCCACGCCAGGAATTTGACGAGTTTCGCCTGCAGGAATTATCTGATTCCATCAAATTGCATGGTCTTATCCAACCGATAACGGTGCGCGAAATTGGTGAGGGTCGGTACGAGCTCATCAGTGGCGAACGCAGGCTCAGGGCAACCCGCATGGCCGGTCTCGACAGGATACCCGCCTATGTAAGGCAGGCTGACGACGAGCAAAGCCTTGAATACGCCCTCATCGAGAATATCCAACGCGAGGAGCTCAACCCGATTGAAACGGCACTTGGTTTTCAGAGGCTGATCGAGGAGCTCGGTTACACTCAGGAGCACGTTGCCGAACGGGTAGGCAAGAACAGAACAACCGTCACAAACACACTTAGGTTGCTTCAGCTTCCTGATGTGGTGCAGCTTGCCGTGAAACAGGGCAAAATTACTGCCGGACACGCCAGGGCACTGGTCACCATCGATAATCCTGCCATTCAGGAGAAGGTATTGCAGAAGGCAATTGATGAAGACTTCTCCGTGCGCCAGATGGAGCAGTACGTCAAATTGTTGGCGGGCGGGAAGAAGAAAAAGAACAAGCTCCTTAACCCAAGAGAGCAGCATGCAGTTGAACTGCAGGAGCTTGCCAACCGGCTTCGCACAAGGTTGGGGACTAAAGTGATGCTCAAAAAGAAGCAGAAGGGGGGCGAAATTCGTATTGAATATTACACCGACGACGAACTTGACCGCCTGCTTACCTTATTTGACCAGATTTCATCCTGATTTCTGTCTGCGGTTCCTGATCGGCGTCGCTTCACTGATTCTTGCCGGATCACTTGAGCTGGCTGTGGCTCAAGTGATTTCTGCCCGAAACGACACGGTGCCAGAACCATCGACAGTCTGGGTCAAATCGGCAATCATACCTGGCTGGGGGCAGGTAGTCAACAAACAGACGTGGAAGGTGCCTGTCATTTATGGCGTGCTCGGCGGCATCACGTGGTTTGCGATCAACCAGCATCAATCCTATCTGGATTACAGGGCAGCCTATTATAACACGATTTCAGGCCGTGACGATTTTTTGTACGGTCCGACCCGTCCTGGCTTAGAAGGATTGCCTCCAGAACAGCTACGATTTAGCCGAAACAGTTACCGAAATCGACGAGATCTCAGTATTATCGTTTTTGTGGCTGCCTGGGGGCTCAATGCCATCGACGCCTACGTTTTCGCACAACTCAGAGATTTCGATACAGGGCCAGATCTTAGCATCGTTCCGACTGTACATCGTCATCCTGCAACGGACTTTCCTGTGCCGTCTGCAGACATCAAATTGACCTTCCCACTTAATTCAAGGAGATAGAACTGCATGGAAAGCAAAGACTTTCAGAGATTTAGTTCTTACGAAGAGGGCTTACAGAGCGACTTATGGCGTATTTTTAAGATCATGGGCGAATTTGTAGAGGGTTACGACCGAATGTTCAAGATTGGTCCGTGTGTAAGTCTCTTCGGCAGTGCAAGACTCAAGGCTGACAACCCTTACTATCAAAAAGGTGTCGAAATAGCACAGCGCCTCACCGAATTGGGGTTTGGTGTAATCACTGGCGGCGGACCAGGCATCATGGAGGCCGGCAATAAAGGCGCACAGCTCGGAAAGGGGAAAAGCGTTGGTCTTTGCATCACGTTACCCTTCGAGGAGGAGCCCAATCCGTATGTAGATCCAAAACATGTGCTGAAATTTCACTACTTCTTTGTCCGAAAAGTGATGTTCATGAAATACGCACAAGGTTTCATCATTCTACCCGGAGGATTCGGAACCCTCGACGAATTGTTTGAAGCATTGACCCTGATGCAGACGCACAAGATCAACCGATTTCCCATCGTCATGCTTGGCGTCGATTATTGGCATGGACTCGTCGACTGGATCAAGGACCGTATGGTCGGCGAAGGTACGATATCGAAGTCGGACTTGGATCTCTTTGTTCTGACCGACGATGTGGATCAGGCTGTGAAGATTGTGAGCGACTTCTACCTTCGCAACAAACTACGTCCAAATTTCGATTACTGACGATCATGAACAAACAGCTGCTGTTTTGGAGCACCGTATCGTTTATGCTGGGCGCTTCCATTTGGGCGGTGGTGATTCCGGGAATATCCGGCGGAGAGGGAGCCGCCCGAAATACCGGGTTGTCACTCCATAACTGGGGCATCTCATCCGATTCGATTCCGAATGTTGGAACACGTCACCATATGGTACCCCAGTATTTGCCAATACCAGATCAGCTGAGCTACTGCGGGGAAGAAGTTGATTTGAGTGCATCCGACACGAGGGAGCGATTTGAACGAGAGCTCTACATCTTCGCGAACCTCAACTATCAGATCATGTTCTACCTAAAGCGGGCGCCCCGGATGTTCCCCTACTTGGAAGAGCAGCTCAGGGTCAACGGCCTACCGGACGACTTGAAGTATCTTGCCGTGATCGAGAGCGATCTCATCCCAGTGCTTGTGTCGGCTCGAGGGGCACGTGGAATATGGCAGTTCATGCCTGAAACGGCACAAGAGTATGGGATGCGTGTGAACGATGTGATCGACGAGCGGTTGCATCTCGACAAATCAACACAGGCGGCATTCAAATACCTTAAAAACGCATATGAGAAGACAGGCAGCTGGACGATGGCCTCAGCTGCCTACAACATGGGGCTCACAAGGGCAATGACCCACATCAGGCAGCAATACACGAGCGACTATTACCGAATGCACATGAATCAAGAATCCGCTCGTTACGTTTTCAAGATATTGGCTGTAAAGACCATCATGGAGCATCCGGAACTATACGGCTACTACGTCGACGAATCTGAAACATACCGAAACAGCGATGTCAAAACCGTCGCCGTAAATGCTGAGATCAAGGATCTTCCCAAGTGGGCCATCGATAACGGAACAACGTATTACGATCTTCGGCGTGTCAACCCGTGGATTGTCGGCATGTCGTTGCCTCCCGGTAATTATCAGATTCAAGTCCCTGTCGATTGAATCGGATGGAACAAGTATTTGGTGAAAGTGACGATTATATCAAAACTTTAACGAATATTGCCTCCTCCAAGATAAAATTGCTCATCTTCTACTATTGATATACGATTATTTTTTTTACTTTCGTTACGCTATTGTACCCTTAATTCAGGTTTAAACCCTAAACTGACGTATCTGACACTATGAAAATTCTGCTTAAAGCTGGCTACATGTTCGTGGTAATGGCTCTCGTAATGGTTGGCCAGTCCATGGCACAAACACGTACCGAGGCTATTACAGCATTCAACTCCGCACTCGAGGTTGCAAAAGGCAATGATATCAATGCAGCAATAGCCGCATTTCAAAAAGCTGCCGATGTTGCAACCAAAGCCGGAGATTCCAAAGACATCAAAGACAAGGCTGAAAAGCAAATACCAACCCTACAGTTCAGGTTGGCTGCCGGCTTGTACAGCGCAGGAAAAGTAAACGAGTCCATTGCAGCTTTTAAGAAGGCTGCTGAATTTGGAACACGATATGGCGACGCCGAAATCAAGCGCCGCGCCGAGAACAATCTGCCAACGATCTATTACGCCGTTGGCACGAACCACCTCAAGGCGAACAAGTTTGCCGATGCCGACGCTGCCTTCGACGAGGCGCTCAAGCTCAATCCTAACTTCGCCAATGCCTACTACGGAAAGTACCTTTCCCTGAAGTCGCAGAACAATTGGGATGCTGCCCTAGCCATGGCTAAGAAAACAATGGAAGTAGCCACAGCAACGAACGACAATCGCGCTGGTAATCTTGTCAAAGAAAACGTGCGCAAGGAATTGATCGTGCGCGCTGTGCGCCGTGTCGAAGCAAAGAGCTACTCCGAAGCCATCGACATGCTGAATGGTGCTCTCGCCTATGGTGACGATGCCGACATCTACTATCGCATGGCAGAAACATACAACAAGATGGGTCAGTCTGACAACGCGATCACCAACGCTAACAAGGCGTTGGAACTCGAGAAAGGCGGAAGACCGGACAAGGCAAAAATCTATTTTGAGCTGGCAATGGCACAAATGGCCAAAGGTAATTTCCCAGCGGCATGTACAGCCTTCGGTGAAGCTGCGGTTGGAAGCTTTAAAACCGCAGCCGAACACCACATGCAGCACGACCTCAAGTGCGGTGGCGGTACCAACTAAGCTGACGGTCTAGCGAAGTTGTCAGGAACTGATAAAGGCCCGCCCATTTTGGGTGGGCCTTTTTTATTTGGTGGAACTTAGGTTTCACATACGTAGGCTTTGCCGTATATTTTCGAAACTTTCAATCCCTATTTCTGAGTCTATATGCATCATTTGGAGGACCTGTGTGTCCACACGATTCGCACACTTTCGATGGACGCCGTTCAAAAGGCGAATTCTGGACACCCGGGCATGCCTATGGGCATGGCTGATGCCGCATTTGTGTTATTTACGCGCCATCTCAAATTCAATCCCTCCAACCCGAATTGGTTCGACCGCGACAGGTTCATCCTGTCTGCCGGGCATGGTTCAATGCTGCTGTACAGCATGCTGCACCTTACCGGGTATGATGTCTCGATGGACGACCTCAAGTCGTTTCGCCAATGGGGGTCGATCACCCCTGGCCACCCCGAAGTCGGCCACACTCCAGGTGTAGAAACCACAACGGGTCCACTTGGACAAGGATTTGCAAACGGAGTTGGTTTTGCCATTGCCGAAGCACACTTGTCTGCCGTATTTAACACACCTGAACATGCTGTTGTCGATCACTTCACCTATGCTATCGTCAGCGACGGCGACTTGATGGAAGGCGTTTCGCACGAGGCAGCATCCATGGCGGGCCACATGAAGCTGGGCAAGCTGATCTACCTATATGATGACAATCGAATTTCAATTGACGGTTCAACCGATCTCGCTTTCACGGAAGACGTTCTCAAGCGCTTTGAAGCCTATGGATGGCATGTACAGCGTGTTGACGGCCACAATCGAGATGCCGTAGACAGAGCAATTATTGAAGCGAAAAACGAGACGAACCGACCATCGCTGATAGCATGTCGCACACATATTGGATATGGCAGTCCAAATAAGCAAGATTCTGCGTCCAGCCATGGATCACCCCTCGGTGAAGAGGAAATTCGCAAAACCAAGATCAACTACGGTTGGGATCCAGAGGCCTCGTTCCTGGTTCCAGACGAGGTTAGGTCCTGGTTTTCGAAATTCAAAACGGATGGTGCATCACTAGAGGCGCAATGGAACACATTGGTCCATGAATATGAGCGGCTTCAACCAACGAAGAGCAGGGAGTTAAGAAGGATACTGAGCGGTGTATTACCAGACAACTGGCTTGACAGTGTACCGACCTATGCCGTCGATCCAAAGGGCATGGCGACCCGCAAGGCATCCGGTTTGGTACTGAACGCCCTAGCATCGAAGATTCCTAATCTGCTTGGGGGTTCTGCCGATTTAGCCGGTTCAAACAATACCTGGATCGACGGAGCTCCCGTATTCCAGCCAGATTCCTATGCCGGACGCAATTTCCATTTCGGTGTGCGTGAGCATGCCATGGGCTCTGCTCTAAATGGCATGGCCTTGCACGGTGGGGTTATTCCATACGGTGGCACATTCTTGGTGTTCTCCGATTATTGCAGACCAGCCATCCGCATCGCGGCACTATCGAAAATACCGTCAATCTTTATTTTTACGCACGACAGTATTGGACTTGGTGAGGATGGTCCGACGCATCAGCCGGTTGAGCACTTGGCAGCATTGCGTGCAATGCACAATTGCCATGTATGGCGGCCATGTGACGCAAACGAGACGGCTGCAGCATGGATTGCGGCTTTGGAGCGCAACGACGGACCATCGCTGCTTGTACTTACGCGCCAAAACCTCCCCGTACTTGCCAAAACGGCCGACCATAGCTCCGTACTTCGCGGCGGCTACGTGCTGTCAAGCGAAAAGGGAGATGCGCCTGATGCCATCCTCATGTCGACGGGTTCCGAAGTTCACATCGCACTCGAAGCTCAAAGCCATTTGTGGGAACAGGGAATTGATGCTCGAGTAGTGAGCCTTCCGTGCATCGAGGTGTTCCGTAACCAGGACGAGGATTACAAGAACACAATCATACCACGCGAAGTCAAGAACCGCGTTGCCATCGAGGCAGCGGCGCCATACGGCTGGCACGAGTGGGTGGGAGACCAAGGCAAAATTGTGGCCATACACGGATATGGCGCTTCGGCACCATTCGAAACGATTTACGAAGAGTACGGATTGACGGCATCGGCTGTGGTAAACGCCGTAACACAGGGTTAACTCTTTTCAACGACATTGTTGCTAGGCATTTCTGTGGATCACCGTAAATGTGATGTCGTCGAGAGGCTTGGCTGTGCCGATGAACTCCTCCAAAGACGCCTGCAATTTCTGTACGACGGTTTTGGCGTTTATGGAGGCGTAGATTTCCATGACGGATTCGATCCGGTCCTCACCGAACTCCTCACCGCGCTCATTACGGGCCTCATTGAGTCCATCGGTGTACAGCAGAAGCGTATCTCCTTTTTTGAAGGGGATGATGGCCTCCTCAAGATGCTCCTCAAGGAGTTCTTGTGTCGTCATGCCAAGTGCCAGGCCACGGTTACGGAGACTTCTGACATTGTCCTGAGCCATGTTGAACAGGAACGGATGGTTATGGCCTGCACGGCAAAAAAGAAAATGGTCTTCGTCTTTGGGGAAGAAAGCGGCGCAGGCTGTGACGAATGTCTTGTCTTTTCGGCCCGATTTGATCAGGTTGTTCAACTCGAGGAAAAGTTCACGCGGTGACAGTTGGTGTTGACGTGTCAGCAAATGTACCAATGCCTGCATACGAACCATGTAGAGCGCAGCAGACAGACCCTTGCCGGAAACGTCGGCAACAATCACAAGTTTGCCTGCAGGAGTCTCGATCACATCGACGTAATCGCCGCCAACTTCTTGGGCCGTGTTCGCGAAGGACACGATCTCGAGGGTGTCCGTTTTGACGAGCGGAGGGGGAAGCAGGCTGAGCTGAATTTCCCTCGCCAGATCAATTTCCTTTTTTGCGTCGAGCTTCTCAAGGAGCTCGATGAAGAGCAGCACGATGAGCATCAAGAACGCGACAGGGTGCATGAGGCTTGTGAACAGGCCCACATCCGCGATGTAAGGCATGATAAACGCGAACAAGGTTCCAAAGAACGCCAATCGTCGAACAGGATTGAGCCGTTGCACTAAAGCCGTGAAAAGACGGCCAATTTTGACATGGATGCCGATTTCCTCACCGGTGCGGTGTTCCTGCTCCGTCACGACCGTGTCGTGATACAGCTTTTGGAGGCGTTCACGGTCGGCTTTGTAATCTATGTTGATGCGTTCACGGGTCATGCCCTCCGTGTACTGGCCAACGTAGTACTTGGATTTGTGTAGTACCGACTGTGTTTCGTTCTTCAGGCTCATAGTTGTATCGGGTTGTGACCCTTTCTACCTTATTCGCTAAATTGACCGAAAAGTTAGGGAAGATTTTAGGTTTTTTATTAATAGTCCATAATCATCGCATGAAATCCAAACACAAGGTTTACTTGCTCGACGCAATGGCATTGGCGTACCGCGCACATTTTGCCATGATTCGAAGCAACCTCAGGAATTCGGAAGGCATTGCCACAGGTCCCATCTTTGGATTTGCGAACACACTGGTCAAGCTCATCGAGACCGACAAGCCGACCCATCTGGCTGTCGTGTGGGATACTCACGCGCCCACCTTCCGCCACGAGATGGACCCCAACTACAAGGCCAACCGTCCGCCGCAACCGGAGGAGCTCACTGTGGCGATCCCCATCATCAAGGAGATGATCGCCGCTTTCAATATTCCAAATCTCGAGTCGGACGGCTATGAAGCCGACGACATCATCGGAACACTCGCAAAGCAGGCAGAGTCAGCTGATGCGGACGTCTTTTTGGTGACACCCGACAAGGATTTCATGCAGCTGGTCGACGATCACATAATGATGCTGAAGCCGCTCAATAACGGCGACGGCTTTGACATGATCGACCGCGACGGCGTGGTGAACTATTTCGGTGTGCAGCCCGAAATGGTTATCGACGTACTCGCGCTCATCGGCGACACCAGCGACAATGTGCCCGGAGTGCCCGGCATCGGTAAAAAGGGGGCACCCGAACTGATCCTGAAATACGGATCCATCGAAAAACTCATCGAATCGGCGCCCGAAATCAGCTCGAAGCGTGTAAAGGAAGGCCTGACTCAGGGTGCTGAACAGGCGATGAAATCCAAGACACTGGTCACCATCAAGACCGATGTGCCCGAAATCCTGAACTGGCGGACCCTTGAGTGGGAGGGTCCAGACAAGCAGGCACTGACGGACTTCTTCAAGCGGATGGGGTTTCGTTCGCTCACGGCCAAATTCAGTGACATCCTGACACAGGCTCCGGCACCTGTGGCGAAATCGGGTGGCGACGCCTCACAAGGATCCCTGTTTGGCGGCTCGGAAATCGCCGACAGCTTGGGCCTGTCAGTTGAAAGCTCGTATGATGCATCGAAGGTTGACTATCGGAGCGTTACCGACGCGGAGACGCTTGCGGCGTTGTTAAAGGAGTTGTCGGCGAGCTCCGTCATAAGCTTCGACACCGAGACCACCGACGTGGATGCGGTCAGTGCCGAATTGGTCGGTGTGTCGTTCAGTACGTCGGAATCTACAGGGTGGTACGTACCCGTGGGTGTTGAGGGGGCATTGCCATGGGAAGATGTAAAGGTCGCCGTCAAACCCCATCTTGAGGACCATACGAAGCTTAAGGTAGCCCATCACCACAAGTTCGACTATCAGATGTTGATCAGATACGGCATCAAAGTATCAGGACCCATTTTTGACACCATGTTAGCGGGCTACCTCATTGACGCCGGCCAATCTCTTAAGATGGACAACCTATCTGAGAAATACCTCGACTACAGACCCATATCCATCGCCACGCTCATCGGCAAGAATGCGCCGTGGAAAAACATGGATCAAGTACCCATCGACCGAGTATCGGTGTATGCGGCAGAAGATGCCGACATAACGCTGAGGTTATACAATGTGATGAACCCACTTCTCGAGAAGGATGATCTGAACGAAGTGGCGCAGAGCATCGAATTTCCGCTCAGCGAGGTCCTGGCCGACATGGAGCTGGAGGGCGTAAAAATCGATGTTCCCATGTTGGATGCGTACGCAAAAGAACTTACGGAAGACATTTTGGTGATCGAGACAAAGATCTACGAAGCAGCCGGTGCTCAGTTCAACATCAATTCGCCTGCCCAGTTGGGCGACATCCTGTTCAAGAAACTTGGGATTCCAACGGGGAAGAAAACCAGCACGGGCAAGTTCTCGACCAACGAGGAAGTGCTCAGCGCGTTGGCAGCCGAACATGAGGTGCCACGACTTGTGCTTGAGTACAGAGGGCTTGCTAAACTTAAGTCGACCTATGTAGATTCGTTGCCGCTATTGGTAAATCCGAGAACGGGCAGGGTTCACACCAGCTACAACCAGAGTGTTGCGGCAACAGGCAGGCTTTCATCGAGTAATCCGAATCTGCAGAACATACCTATCCGCACGGAAAAAGGCCGCGAAATTCGGCGTGCCTTTATTCCGGAGGACGGATTTCGGCTGATGTCGGCCGATTATTCCCAGATCGAGCTGCGCATCATCGCATCGATCGCCGAAGACGAGGCGATGTTGGCGGCCTTTGAGAGGGGGGAGGACATCCACGCGCGCACCGCTGCCGAAGTGTTCGGCTTGGACGACATCGGCAAGGTGACCCCCGACCAACGTCGGAAGGCGAAGGAAGTCAACTTCGGGATCCCGTACGGCGTCAGTGCGTTCGGATTGGCGCAACGTCTCGGGATCTCCAACGGCGAAGGGCGGCAAATGATCGACGCTTATTTCGAGCGCTTTCCGGGCATCAAGGAGTACATCAGCAAAACCGTCGCTTTCGCAAAAGACAACGGGTATGTGAAAACGCTGACGGGCCGGCGCCGTTATATCCCTGAAATCAACTCCGGAAATCCCAACAGCAGGGGATTTGCCGAGCGCACCGCCATCAACATGCCCATTCAGGGCACTGCTGCCGATTTGATCAAGATTGCCATGATATCGATCCATGAGTTGATCCAAGATGGCGGCTATCGCAGCAGGATGCTCATGCAGGTGCACGACGAACTCGTGTTCGAAATCCATGAATCGGAGCTTGGTACCTTGCCTGATATGATCAAGCGCCACATGGAGGAGGCCATGCCTATCGGCGTGCCTCTGAAAGTTGAGATGGGCATTGCCGACAACTGGCTAGAAGCCCATTAGCAGTCATTAGCAGTCACTAGCAATGACTATCAGTTACTAGCAATTATTAGCCATGATAAAAAGGTATTATCCAGAGTTATCCATTTTGACTAGGTCAACCATCTGGATCTTTGGCGTCGGGCAGTAATTGGTAATCATTGATAGTCATTGCTAATAACTGCTAGTAATTGATAATGATTATTTCCCGCCGTATCTTTGGTATCTGTAATCATGTCATTATGTGGGTGCTTACGGGCGCCAGAAAAAAAACCGAACAGACACAGGATCATCATACATGAACGTTGGAAAAATTGCCCAGATCATCGGTCCAGTTGTGGACGTTGATTTCGAGCAGGGGAACCTGCCAAACGTATTAAGCGCCCTTTACGTCGAACGCGACGGTCACAAGATTGTCCTTGAGGTTGCACAACACCTTGGCGAGAACCGTGTGCGTACCATCGCGATGGACTCGACCGACGGTCTGGTACGCCAGATGCCCGTTCATGACACCGGTGCTCCTATTTCGATGCCTGTTGGCGACGACATCCGTGGACGCCTCTTCAATATTGTCGGTGAAGCCATCGACGGAATCAAGGCCCCTAAAGGCGAGCGTTCATACCCGATCCACCGTCCGGCCCCCGAGTTCTCCGAGCTTTCGGCAACGACTGAAATCCTCGAGACGGGCATCAAGGTTGTCGACCTCCTCTGTCCATATGCAAAAGGTGGAAAGATCGGCCTCTTCGGCGGTGCCGGTGTAGGCAAGACGGTTCTCATCCAGGAGCTCATCAATAACATCGCCAAGCACCACGGCGGTCTGTCGGTGTTCGCCGGAGTGGGCGAGCGTACCCGCGAGGGCAACGACCTCCTTCGTGAATTCATCGAATCAGGCGTTATCAACTACGGCGAAGAGTTCAAGAAAGGCATGGAAGAGAACGGCGACTGGGATCTCAGCAAAGTCGATCCGGAAGCCCTCAAGACCAGCCAAGCGACGCTGGTGTTCGGCCAGATGAACGAGCCTCCTGGAGCCCGTGCACGCGTGGCACTTTCAGGCCTTACCGTCGCCGAGTACTTCCGTGACGAGGTCAGCCGCGACATCCTTCTGTTCGTAGACAACATTTTCCGTTTCACGCAGGCTGGCTCCGAAGTGTCGGCCCTCCTTGGACGTATGCCATCGGCAGTAGGTTACCAGCCAACGCTGGCAACTGAGATGGGTGACCTTCAGGAGCGCATCACTTCGACCCACAAGGGATCCATCACATCCGTTCAGGCCGTATACGTGCCTGCCGATGACTTGACCGATCCAGCTCCTGCAACGACCTTCTCGCACTTGGACGCCACGACGGTTCTCTCGCGTGCGCTCACGGCTATCGGTATCTACCCGGCTGTGGATCCGCTCGATTCAACGTCGCGTATTCTTGATCCGCACGTGATCGGTAAAGAGCACTACGACTGCTCACAGCGCGTGAAGACCCTCCTCCAGCGCTACAAAGATCTCCAGGACATCATCGCCATCCTCGGTATGGACGAGCTCTCTGACGAGGACAAACTCGTTGTGGCACGTGCACGCCGCGTGCAGCGCTTCCTCAGCCAGCCGTTCTTCGTGGCATCGCAGTTCACAGGACTTGAGGGCAAGTACGTACGAATCGAGGACTCCATCAAGGGCTTCAATATGATCATGGACGGCGAGCTCGACCACCTGCCTGAGAACGCTTTCCACTTGGTCGGAACCATCGAAGACGCCATCGCCAAAGGCGAGCGCCTCATGGCCGAAGCTAAAGCCTGATCGAGATGAGCGTATTTCAAGCACAGATTCTGACACCTGATGGGCCGGTCTTCGACGGAAAGGTCGAAAGCATCCGCATGCCCGGCACTGAAGGTGACTTCCAAGTGCTCATCAAGCACGCCAACCTGATGTCATCGCTCGATATTGGTCCTGTGACCATCGTAGACGCCGTCGGCAAGGTGCACAAGTTTGCAATATCTGGCGGAATGGTCGATGTGAACAACAACGTCGTATCACTCTTCGCTGAGGCTGCCGAACCAAGCAACGCCATCGACATTGAGCGCGCCAGGGCTTCGAAGGCTAGGGCCGAGCAACGTGTCAAAGACTTGAACATGGATCAGATCCGGGCTCAAGCATCGCTACAGCGTGCTGTGAACCGTCTAAAGGTAGCAGGACGCTGATAGGCCGCAACGTAATTGAAGGCCAGCCTCGCAAGGGGTTGGCCTTTTTTTATGCTCTCAAGTCAGATGATCAGACTCATATCGAGCCAATCGGTGGCCTCCCGTTGCCCCAAAGAGGCATAGATGGACGCATCGTTAGCGTAAAGATACATATCGCTCATGACGCTCACACCCGTCAAGCCGGATAAGTAGGGTATGATGGGGTCGTTGTTGCGTGTGTAGAGCGACAACAGGGTGCAATCTCCTCCGCGCAGTTCGTTGTTGGCATGCCGAAACAAGGTTGCAAGTGCTTTAGGATCACCGTCGTGTGCATACATCACCAATGATCGCTGCCGCAGTGGTTCATTGAGCCGTATCGGCTTCGGCATGGGCCAAACACTGCCAAGAATGCGAACCAGACGACTCGCCCACTTGATCTGCGTATTGACGCGCTGCACTTGAACGTGTCGATAGGGATGCTCGTCCCACACAGCTGTCACTGCGCGGATCAGTCCACCATCCGATGCAACCATGAATCGATCTATCGAAAGTCCATGTATGGATGTACTTAGAGACCGTATCCGTTCTTCTGTGATAACGGGAGCCATCCGAAAGGATTGGGCATACTTAGCATACAGCCGAGCTAGCTCCGGGATGTCGGTTTCGGTTGCTTGCCGCATAACATACTTCGGGTCAGTACGTAACTTTCGCCATGGTATGATGTTGAACACCCGATTGTCGCCGAGGTGAATACCAGGTGGCAGGCCGGCTCGACCGCTCGCGAACACGGTCGGCTTGTCGTTCGCCTTCAAGAAATTGCCAATCACGAAATCCGCGTCTGATTTCAGGATGCGGTCGACGGCACCTTTCACCATTCGGTAGGTGACAGTGGTAGAGCGATACCTCGGATCAACCCGAAAATCCATCATATAGGCACATTTTGCAGGCTTGCCGTTCAAGGTGACGTTGAAATGGATCACACCGATCAAGCCGACCACCTCAGCGCCGTCGCAGGCGACAAAATGCCAAGATTCAGGGTCAATCAACTTCAGGAGCGTGTCGAATCGTGGCTTGCGATGCACCGTAAAGGAAATCATGCCCTCCTGGGGGCACCGATCCGCCAGGGCTAAAATGGCGTCGTTATCACCCGCCTCCGCGACCCTAAACTGCAATTTACCGCTCAATACTCATCGTCCATTGAAAAATTTCACTGTTCACTATACATTGTTCATTGTTCACTGTTTTCCAGGTTTATACGTCGTTACAGCTCTAGCTTCCACGTCTTCGCGGTAGAAGGCGACATCCTTGAAATTCGCGTCGGCGTAGCGCTGTGCTTGGTCATAGAAATGGGGCGATGCAGGATCGCCGCTGTTTCCACCAGCTAATAGACTTTTCGCTTTTACACGGTCGCCAAACTCGACGACGGCGATGAAGCTGTTGCCCGAGGTACCGTACATCTTCTTTGTGTTGCGGGTCACGGCACCATACGACGCCAGGGCGCCCCAGCGTCCCGATGCCATGCCGACGGCAAGACTGGGCTGGCTGTCGTCGAACTGCAGGTTGATGTCGCCCGAAAGGCGCTGGAAGCGGTTGATTTCACCCCAGGCGATGTTCCACGTACCGAAATCATCCTCGAGCGTCTTTACAGCGGCTGCCAAGGCATCGAGTAGAGCCGTATCGGTCATGCGCGTTGCCAAAGTCGTGTTTTCGTTGAAGGGGATCAAACCATTCACGTTACCAATGCTACGGCTGAATTCCACCCCGAAATAGTGGGCCAGCGACATGGCCACCGACTCCTTCGAGGTCTTATAATCCCAATTTTTCAAGACTTCCATTGGCTCTGCAAGATTGCGATAACGCGAGCCGATGCGACCGTAAGCCTGCACAAGAGGGGGGAGCATGTACTCGAATCCCGTAATCGTTGGATCGTAGGCCAATTGGATGAGTCCGTCCAAGGTTAAGTCCTTGGTATCTTTCAGAACGTTCACAGCATGGATGCCGCGAAAATTTTCGGCATCGGGCGCCATGTAGCGCGGATAATCTTCCCGTTTTGGACTAAACTCGGCCGCAGCCGTAAATGGGGTCGAATTACAGTTTTGGATCCATCCGTTGGCGGGATTCAATATGTTGATACTCTCATCTACTGTGTGAACTCCCTGCCAGTCTGTGGCTGGATTGCTACCGTCGACCGGACGAGAGAAGTCGAACGACGGATCCCGTTTCGGGATGAAATTCCCGTGGAAATAGGCGATGTTGCCGTCTGCGTCGGCATAGACGGTGTTGTTCGACGAATTGGTGCGGATGTCCATCATTGTTTTAAATCCGTCGTAGCCGGTCTGTTTCGTGCGAATGAAGCTCTGTGATATGGCGTTGACCGGATCCCAGTTGATGCGGGTGTCGACCCATTTGCCGTCAACCATGTGCGTTATCGGACCCTGATGGGTGCGGTAGATCGGGAAAGACTTCTCGAGGATGCTGTCTCCATCGGCATATTTGATGGTCACCTGCTTCACCTCAATTGGTCGCTGCTCATCGCCATAGCGGTACGTGTACTGCCCATTCTCGCCTTTTGTGACATCATGAACATATTCGTCGATGAAATCAACGAATGTGGAAGTGTGGATCCAGCCGGTTTTTTCGTTGAAACCCTGATAGACGAAAAACTGCCCCCATGTCACAGCACCGTATGCATTGAGACCTTCCTCACTTACGACGTGGATCTCTGGACGAAAGTAAAAAGAGGTATGCGGATTGATGAGCAGCATGGCGTTACCCGATGCCGTGAGGTTGCCAGATAGGGCGATCCCGTTCGATCCCTTGGGTTCCTCGAATAATTCGGCGTAAGTTGACGTCTCCTCATGAAGATTGTAGCTGAAACTGGAGTCCGACTCATAGAAGGCCTGTATGCGTCGTGTCGGGATGGATTCGATGTCGCCGCCGATCGATCCCTCGAAGAAGTACATGGGCATCCAAGGTTCGTACCGGGTTATGACGCGAGGCTCGACTTCAGGATGGGTGTGCAGGTAGTAATTGAGTCCGTCGGCAAAAGCGATGCACAGGTCCTTGAGCCATTGGGGAGCCGACTCGTAAGCGGTTACAGCCTCATCCTGGGTCATGTACATATTGGCTCTGACGTCGCTATATATGGCGTCCTTGCCCTCAAGTTCCGCAAGGCGACCGGTTGCCCACACATAGTTGCGCTCGATGCGGCGGAAGTCATCCTCGG
>CAYWCV010000001.1:109041-192669 GCA_964456845.1 uncultured Chitinophagales bacterium
AGGCGACCGGTTGCCCACACATAGTTGCGCTCGATGCGGCGGAAGTCATCCTCGGCTTGGGCGTACAGCATGCCGAACACCGCGTCTGCGTCGGATTTGCCGTACACATGTGCGACGCCAAAATCGTCGCGTATGATGGTCACACGTTCGGCTTGGGCTTGCCAGCGGTCCAGCTCAGTGGCTGGCTGGGATTGGCATGCAACGAGGAGCAGCACAAAAGGAAGCAGACGAAGAGCAGACATAGATGTCGGATATTACATTCGGGTTTTGCCAAATGTACTTCTTTTCGTCGAGCCCATCCAACAGTCACAGGATTATTATCTTCGAGAGTAAACAGAACTAATTGTTTGAACAATGTCCACATGCAGTGACAAGCTGAATCGACCGAAGTTGCTTTTTGCATCTATTTGTATCCTCACGTTGATTTCAGCTGCTTGCACAAACCAAGCTGAAACAGAACTTCGTGGCAGTGATACACCCCAAGTGACCGCCAACACCCTTCTGAACAGCGAGCGGATTCAGATGAAATACGGCAGCTACGGAGTCGATATATTGCACAGCGATTCCACGACACGCATCACCAGCCTGTACAGCGAGGACGGGAATAGGAGAATAACCCGGACCTATGCCGTTGTACTTTACCCTGCGGTCATAGAATCGGCCATATTACAAGAGCACTACATGATACTCCGTGGAGGCTCGATCGGCCAGGTGTTCAAGGATATGGGATGGATAATCGATAAGCAGTCGATTTATTTCGGGTTGCTACCACCATCCGAACAGTTTGACAGCATCTACGAAATGATGGGTGGCATCAATCCGACCGGGCTGGCCCTTTACATGTACATGTTTGCGGTCGAAAAGGACGGCCTGAGCTACGATTATGCCACTATCGCAGAAGTGTATCATCCTGATTATCTTAATATCGACGATATCAACATAATCTATGCAGCTGTCCGTGAGGGTGCCATAGCTGCCACTGAGGTCGAGAAGAAACTCAGTGCAGTGAGAGGTTTCATGTCGGCCGACTGGTTACTTGCGGTACCCGTAGGTGAGTAGACCATACGTTCAGATCCTGAATCACCAGTTCGTTCGGCGGCGGGCATCAGGAACGACGTTGCGTGTGCTGTCTTGAGCTGCCTCATGAAACGGCTGTGGCGGGATATACCCGTCGGGTGGTTCGAAGGCGTCGTAGCTCCAATCGATCTCCTTGTCGCGGGTACATCTAAAGATGAACTCGCCCACAATAGGCAGGGCCATTCGGGCGCCTTCACCAAGCGATGTCCTATCCGGGAAACGAGTCCTGCGGTCGTCGCCACCAACCCAGGCACCCATCACAAGTGACGGGGTCATGGCAATGAACCAGTTGTCGGCCGAGTTCTGGGTCGTACCGGTCTTGCCGGCAATATCCTGACGCACCCCGAACTGGTTTGCGAGTCTTACAGCTGTGCCTCGACGGACGCCATCGCCGGCGTCGACACCTTGTATCGATCCCCTGAGCATGTCGACCACCGTGTAAGCGGTCTCAGGGCTGATAGCCTCACGCTGTTCTCGAGGGAAAAACTCCCGGAGCACGTTGCCGTCTTTGTCTTCAATACGCAGTATTGCCAATGGCTCGTTGTAGACGCCGCCGCTTGCGAACGTCGCGTAAGCGCTTGCCATTTCGAGAAGAGAAACATCTTCCGTGCCCAGTGCAATCGCAGGGTATGGGTTTAATGGGCTTTTGATTCCGACATTATGAGCCATCTGCACAATTTTTCGGGCGGCTGGTTCCAAATCTTCCAGATTGTCGGTATCAGGATTGCCGGCCAATAAGGGCAGCAAGTTCACGGTCGCATTGTTGTACGACCTAGCCAAGGCGGCGTGCATCGGTACCGAGGTTAGGCCATCGGGCGTGGACGCATCGCTGGGTGACCATGTCTGGGTGACCCTCGACGAAAATCTCTTGGGAAGGATGGAAAGCTGATAATAAGGCGAATACCCATTGTCTACAGCTACCGCATAGACAAAAGGCTTGAAGGTAGAGCCCGGTTGACGCTTCATCTGATTGACGTGGTCGTATTGGACGCTTCCGTAATTGGTGCCTCCGACCCAGGTGATAATGTGTCCAGTAGCGGGTTCGATCGCAACAAACCCGGCTTCAAGGCGTGTTCGAGCCCGTTTCACACTGTCGACGAAAGCCTCGTTAGATTTGAGCGAATCAAGCAGCTCGTATGTTGTGATAGCGTCGTTAAGGCCCTCTCTGTATGCCTGGGTCTCTTTAATGAATGAGTCGAGAAAGTCAGGGAACCGTTTCCAATAAAGGTCCATATACGTTCCGCCACGGCTGGTCCACTCGCGCTGAAAGATCGGCTGCAAAGAGTCGACGCGCGCTTGCAGGGCATTTTCGGCATGTTTTTGCATGCGTCCGTCGATGGTGGTGTAAATTACCAGACCATCTCGGTAAAGGTCGTATCCGTTCTGCGTCAGCCATTCGCTGAGTTGTGTACGAATATACTCACCAAAGTAGCGGCTCTCGCGGCCTGCCCGAAATGGAGGGTGGTAGTCGAGCACGATCGGCTCCGCCTTGTAGGCGTCACGCTCCATCTGGGTGATATACCCATGCTGGTGCATCAGGTCGAGAACCGTATTTCTTCGACTTAACGATCTTTCCGGCCTGACCCTTGGGTTATACATGAAAATGCCTTTCAGTCCGCCGATCAGAACGGCTGCTTCGGGCACGGTCAACTCCGACGCCTTTTTCCCGAAATGGGTGAACGATGCAGCTTCGATACCGAACGAGCTGTTGCTGAACTCAACGGTGTTCAGATACATCTCAAGGATTTCTTCCTTTGTGTAGTTGCGCTCGATTTGGACGGCGGTAATCATTTCTCGAAGCTTACGTGTGACGTTTACCTCGCGCCCGATCTTCTGGTACAGGTTACGCGCCAACTGCATGGCGATGGTCGAACCACCCTGAAACTTGCCTTGAATAAAGTAGAAGGGGAGAGACGCCATACGTTTCATGTCGACGCCCCAATGGCTGTAGAATCTGTGGTCCTCGGTGGCGATGAGGGCATTCACCACATTGGGTGAAATCTCTTCGATAGGCACCGTGGTTCGATTCTCGTAGAAAAACTTGTCGATGACCACACCCTCGCGGCTCTTGATCAAACTCGCCACATCAGTGCGAGGATTCTCCAATTCATCGATCGAAGGCAAACCAAGCGACAGATACCAGATGAACAAGATTCCGGCGATCAAGATAAACGCTATGCCGCCGCCGATCCATTTGAGGGGGATGGACACGAAATTGAAGGAGGGACCCTTCTTATTTGGGTTTGACCCCTTCCGCGCATTGGGCTTTACCCGCGTTTTTGATTTGCGGTAGTCAGGGTCGCTAAAATAGCGGTCGATGTCGTTATCGTCGTGTGCCATCGGGGCTAATATACTTCATTTTAGCTGAAAAGAGTCGATTTGAGCTCGTCAAGAGTGGTGAGAACAGGATTTTGACCATTCAAGACCATAACGGTCGCGTCGCCGAAAAACGTACCCGTGTTTACCAAGTACTTTCCATCAATGTTCCGAATTTCTCTCTCATGTGTATGGCCGTAGACCAAACCCTGAAAATCGCTTGCTGACAGCCATCTAGATAAGTGATCGTGGATTCGCTGATGCTCCATTTTGTCGACGTTACGCCGTTTTCTTGAGTTGGAAAAAGCTTTCATCAAGCGTACCCGGGCACCAAACGGCAACAGCCGGAACAGTGCATTATACAACGGGTTACGAAACTTTTTGTTGAGACCGTGGCGGACCAAATCCAAGCCAGACCCTTCTGTTGGCATGCCATCACCATGTATCAAAAGCCATGGCCTTCCAGATGTTGTGACCATTACGTGGTCGCGCACAAGCACAAAACCAAGTCTTTCGAGTGCTGGGCCAGCCCAATGGTCGTGGTTACCCGTGATTAATACTACAGGATTCGTCCTCTGGACATGTTCCGACAGCAGATCGACCCAGCCCTGGAGCTGTTTGGGGGTTTTGCGACCCGATTCCTGCCAATAATCGAACAGGTCGCCCAGAATGATCAACCGGCCCTTTTGATGATCGACAATTCGGAGCAACTCAACCAATTGTTGTCTTGTCGCCAGATCTAAATCGGGAACGAGTGCACCGGCATGTAAATCGGATATGAGGAACAGCGGGCCGTCTGACACATCAACCACCAGGCCTTTATGCGAGTTTTCGGTCACTTCGAGCGGGTGGTGATGTAGCGGATGGTTCCAGACATGGAAGTGCGAGCATCCGAGGGCGGAAACGTTTCTAGGATGGCGATAGCCCTGTCGGCGTAGTCGTTCATCGTCGTAACCGCTTTGGAGTATCCGCCGCTGTTGTGAACAAACTCGATGATCTCCCGAACCTCGGCCGACGTCTTTTTACGTTTGCCAAAGAGGCGGCGTACGCGTACTGCAGCCTTCTTGTCGCCAAGTTCCATTGCTTCGATGAGGGGGAGTGTCACCTTACGCTCCTGGATGTCGTTGCCTGTGGGTTTGCCGATGTCAGCCGAACCATAGTCGAGGAGGTCGTCCTGGATTTGAAAGGCAATGCCGAGATATTCACCGATTTCACGCATGCTCTCGGCGGAACTTGCATCAGCCCCCGCCGAAACGGCCCCCGTCTCGCAGCAGGCGGAGAATAGGCTGGCCGTCTTTTCGGATATGATTCGGAAGTATTTTTCACGGGTGATGTTTTGCAGCGAACTGGCCTTCATCTGCCTCAATTCACCCTCGCTCATGCGTCGAACGGCGTGAGATACAACCTTGAGCAACTCAAACTCGTCGTTATCGAGTGCAATAAGCAACCCCTTCGAGAGGAGGTAGTCGCCGAGCAGCACTCCGGCCTTGTTGCGCCATATCTTGTTGATGCTGAACAAGCCGCGGCGGCGGTCAGCCTCGTCGACCACATCGTCGTGGATTAGCGTGGCGGTATGTAGCAATTCGATCATGGTGGCAGCCACGTTCGTGCGATCTGTGACCGTGCCGGCTGTTTTGGCGGCCAAGAAAACGAGGACGGGACGTATCTGTTTGCCCTTCATCCGCATCAGATAATTGATGATCTGGTTCAGAAGGAAGACATCGGTGCGAAGCGCATCACGGTAGTATTGCCTGAAGGTGGACAGCTCTTCCGCAATCGACGCGTGCAGTGTGTTTAAATCTGCCGTTGCCGTGGTGTTGGAGGTTGTGGAAGCGGTTACCTGGCTCATGTCCGTGGATTTGGAAAAAACAGAACGATGGTCTTGCAAAAGTTCGTAATTTACGGCTTCTGAATGAGTAAACCGTAGTCGAATTCATAGGGTTCGGCACAATTCCCCACAAGCTTAAAGCTACAGACGGTTTGAAAACAATTAAACGCATTGGTGTATTTACCAGCGGGGGAGACTCCCCGGGCATGAACGCAGCCGTACGTGCTGTTGTCAGGACCGCCTTGTACCACGACATAGCCGTCATTGGCATACGACAGGGGTATCATGGCATGATTAAGGGCGACTTCGTCGAAATGGACAGCACATCTGTATCGAACATCGTACAGCGTGGCGGCACCATTCTGAAATCGGCCAGATCGAGTGAATTCATGACGTCAGAAGGCCGCCGAATTGCCGCGGAGAATGTGCGGGCCCAAGATATCGACGCATTGGTTGCCATCGGTGGCGACGGTACCTTTCAGGGTGCGACGCTGCTCAACGAGGAGCACCATGTACCGGTAGTCGGCATACCTGGAACCATCGACAACGACCTTTCAGGCACTGACGAAACCGTCGGATACGACACAGCCCTGAATACAGCCATGGAGGCCATCGACAAGATTCGCGATACGGCCGATGCACACGACCGCCTTTTTCTCGTGGAGGTCATGGGTCGTGATGCCGGGTTCATCGCACTGGAAACTGGCATAGCAGGGGGGGCTGAACTCATCCTGCTTCCCGAGACCGTGAATGACATCAAGTCGATCAAGTCGGAGCTCAGTGAGGTGTTTTTTGCTCAGCGACGCAGCAGCCTTGTGGTCGTAGCTGAGGGCGACCAAACCGGAGGAGCCGTCAACCTGGCCGAGAAACTCAAGGACGACTTCTCGAAGTTCGAGATGCGAGTCTGCATTCTCGGACACATACAGCGTGGTGGCAGCCCCACAGCTAGAGACCGGGTGCTTGCCAGCCGCTTGGGCGCGGCCTCGGTGCAGGCCCTCATCGACGGTCATACCAACGTGATGGTCGGCATCGTAAACAATGAGATCCGCATCACGCCGATGCGTAACACCTGGAACAAGAAGAAGAGCATCAACTACGATCTTGTCGAACTCTATAAAATCCTAAGCTGATGAGCCTTCATATCGACCGGTCGACTCTACGGCCATTCCTTGGTGACGAACTTGCTGCTGCACTAGATGCGTCCATGGCGGCATACACCCGGCTGATGACAAGAACAGGACTTGGTCCCGAATGGTTGGGGTGGCTCGACCTTCTCGAGAAGCCGAACGATGCGCTCATCCAGGAAGTGTCTAACCTGGGGCGCGCCATCCATCGGGAGGCAGATGTTCTCGTAGTAGTCGGTATCGGCGGGTCCTACCTTGGAGCCAAGGCCGTGATTGACGCACTTACTTCGCCATTCAGCCGCCAGGGACCCGAAATCCTGTTCGCTGGCCACCATATGGGCGACGCCTACCACCGCGGCCTGCTGAGATATCTCTCGGAGCCGAAAGCAGACGGCTCTCCGAAATCAGTCTACGTAAATGTGATTTCCAAATCGGGAACCACCCTTGAACCTGCATTGGCATTTCGAATGCTCAGGGGCTGGATGAAGGAGACCTACGGCGATGACTCCAAAAATCGAATTATTGCCACCACGAGTCCGCAAGAAGGTGCTCTCAATAAGATCATCGAGGCTGAAGGGTATCGAAAGTTTGAAATCCCCGATTCTGTGGGCGGACGCTTTTCAGTTCTGACACCTGTCGGCTTGCTGCCGATTGCCGTTGCAGGAATTGATATCCAGTCGCTTTTTTATGGGGCGGTATCGGAGCTGGAGCATATCAGGCAAGATCCGTCGACCATCGTGAACCACGCGGGAATCAGATACGCGTTGTTCTCCAAGGGCTACGCCATCGACCTGATCGCATCATTCGAACCCGAACTTGGGTCTTTCGGAGGGTGGATGCAGCAGCTTATGGGTGAGAGCGAAGGCAAGGGGCACAAAGGTCTGTTCCCGGCAGTGTTAAGGTACAGCACCGATCTGCACAGTCTTGGCCAGATGGTGCAGGACGGTGTCAGAAACCAGATTGAGACCTTTATTGCCGTCAAACATATTGCTGACGAATATGTGGTCAAGCCCGACCAAGGCAACGAGGACGGCCTAAACTATTTGTCAGGCCGCACCATGCACGAAATTAACACCAAGGCGCTCGAGGGCACGCGCCAGGCCCACATGGAAGGCGGTGTTCCGGCACTGACGATCACGCTCGACCGTCTGGATGCCGAGCACCTGGGGGCATTGATTCTCTACTTCGAGGTTTTGACAGCTGTCTATGTATATTGCCTGGATGAAAACCCCTTCGATCAACCTGGAGTGGAGGCCTATAAGAAGGCCATGTTCAGACTACTTGGAAAGCCATGACCATCATGAGTACCAATCCCATCGACAGCCAGTCGAAAAAGACCCGATATATTGCCATCGCTGGTAATATTGGCGCCGGAAAGTCATCACTCACGGGGCTGTTGGGACGACACTTTGGCTGGCAGCCTTACTACGAGTCGGTCGACGACAATCCCTACCTCGCCGATTTCTACGAAGACATGCGCCGGTGGAGCTTCAATCTTCAAATTTATTTCCTGTCTTCCCGATTTCGTCATCAGCGTCACATTCTGAGCGGGACATCGGATTTCATACAGGACAGGACCATCTACGAAGACGTCGAGATCTTTGCCAAGAACCTTTTTGAGATGGGTCTCATGAGCGAGCGGGATTACGACAATTATAAATCCCTTTTTGGGGAGATGACCGCCTTTCTGCGTCCGCCAGACTTGCTCATCTACCTCCGGGCGCAAGTTCCGACCTTAGTGCGGCAGATTCAGGCTCGTGGCAGGGAGTACGAAAACTCCATTCGTATCGACTATCTGGAGCGCCTGAACCAGCACTATGAGACTTGGGTTGCTGCTTATCCGCACCAGAAGCTCGTGATCGACACGGACGACCTAGATTTTGTGGCGCGCCCAGAAGACCTAGGGCGCATCATCTCGATGGTGGAACAACGTTTGTTCGGCCTGTTCTCATGATTTTTGCCTTTAGCTTTTGATTTCCGTATCTTTCCCGACTATTTTGGTCGTTTTCTATGATTACGTTTAAGATCAGCGACATACCGATGGGCAAGTCGGAGCGGGAGATCGATTTCTCCGGCGAAGACGTAGGCCTTGAGGAGGTTCCTTTCAAGGAAGGCTACCTAGAGTTGGATATTGAGCGTTTTCACGATTCGGTCAAAGTCGATTTTTTGGTCGAGGGTACGGCATGCCTTACCTGCGACCGTTCTTTGGAAGTGTTTGACTATCCCATTTCTCGATCGTATACGGTGCTGTTCCGTGCGGAACACGCCGAAGACGAGGAAGATGAGTTCACGGCTGCGCGCAAGCTCGACTTGAACAAGAACAAGATTGATATCACCGACATGGTGCGGGAGACGATCCTTTTGGATATCCCAATCAAGAAGCTGCATCCGCGGTACCTTGACGAAGACGGGAACCCGACCACGTTTGAGATCGATTTTGGAGGGGATGATCAACCCGATGGTGAGGATTCCCGTTGGGAGGCACTCAAAAAAATTCAACAACCCAAAACAGACAGCTAGAAGTACAGACCATGGCACACCCAAAACGCCGCACCTCCAAATCGAAAAAAAACATGCGCCGTTCGCACCACGCACTTGAGAATGTTGCTCTTGCCGTGTGCTCGAACTGCAGCTCTTCGCACAAAGCGCACAACGCTTGCCCAGAGTGCGGTTATTACCGCGGCCGTCAGGTTATTGCCGTCAAAGCATAACACTGATCCTTTTATATGGTCATCGCAGTAGACGTAGCAGGTGGAGATCACATCCCTGACAGTCCAGTCGGCGGTGCACTGCTTGCTTTAGAGTCAAATCCGGATCTACAGGTGCTTCTTGTGGGTCCTGAGTCGATGACGAGATCTGCACTTGAGGGCAAGTCCTACGATGCATCTCGTGTTCGCATCGTTGACGCGCCCGAAGTGGTGGGCATGGACGAGTCGCCCTCAAAGGCGCTCAAGTCGAAACCAAATTCATCCATTGCTGTCGGGCTCGGCCTTCACAAGCAGGGCAAATGCGACGCTTTTGTCAGTGCGGGTAATACCGGGGCGCTTCTTGCAGCATCAACCCTTGTGTTGGGGCGCCTGCAAGGCGTGCTCAGGCCTACCATCGTTACCTATTACCCTACCACGAAGGGATTCAGGCTGTTAGTCGATGCTGGAGCCAACGTTGAGGTGCGACCAGAAATGCTGGTCCAATTCGCCAGGATGGGCGAGATTTACGCCCGCGACATGATGAATATCACAGATCCAAAGATCGGCTTGCTCAACGTGGGCGAGGAAGAGGAGAAGGGCACCGATATCTTGCGCGAATCACACCAGCTCTTAAAATTGCTCCCAAATTTTGTCGGCAATGTCGAAGGCCGCGACATTTTGCCGGCCAATGCCGATGTGTTTGTCTGCGATGGTCTTGTTGGAAACATCTTGCTCAAATTTGGTGAATCGCTTGTCGTCAACCTGGGAGTGCTTCTCAAGCAGACTGTGAAAGAACTTCAGCTGCCCGAAGAGGCAGCAAAGACGGTTTTCGGTGTGTTCCAACGCACGCTCAAGCCGTTCGATCCCGACAATGTCGGTGGACTGCCATTCCTAGGGGTCAACGGCGTCAGTTTGGTGGGTCACGGCAGTAGCAGTCCAAAGGCTATCCACAACATGATATTGAACGCAATACACATGGTGGAAGCGAAGGTCAATGATAAAATTGTAGCCGCTTTGCGGTAATCCCTGTATGAATGTACGTCCGCGTGTAAAAATTTCGGGAGTAGGCCACTATCTCCCCGACTATGTTTTGACCAATGCCGAACTGGAGAAACTCGTCGACACCAACGACGAGTGGATAGTGTCCCGGACCGGAATTAAGGAACGCAGGATACTCAAGGATCCAGACAAGGCGACGTCGTACATGGCGTCGAGGGCCGCAAAAGAGGTGTTGGAACAGACGAATACGGATCCATCCGAAATCGACGCCATCTTGGTGGCCACCGTGACGCCCGATTATCTGTTTCCGGCCACCGCTTGCATCGTGCAGCATGAAATTGGTGCCACCAACGCCTTCGGCTACGACATCGAGGCGGCATGCTCCGGTTTTCTGTTCGCATTGACTACCGGATCGAGCATGATCGAATCGGGGCGCTGCAAGAAGGTGATCGTAATCGGTGCCGACAAGATGAGCTCCATCCTCGATTTTTCGGACCGTACAACGTGCATCCTCTTTGGTGACGGTGCCGGTGCGGTTCTTCTTGAGGCGAGTGAAGACGAAACGGGCATTATCGATTTCATACAGCGTTCGAACGGCGAGAACAATGAGGCGCTGATCATGCAGGCGGGAGGCAGCCGCCATCCGGCCTCGGCAGAAACCGTTGCCAACAAGTTGCACGTCATTACACAAGAAGGCAAAATGGTCTTCAAAATGGCCACTGTGGGCATGGCCGACGTGGCCGCTGAAATCATGGTCAAGAATGGGCTTACCGGCGATGATGTGGCCTGGCTTGTGCCGCATCAGGCCAATCTGAGAATCATCGACGCGACAGCAAACCGGATGGGAATCAGCCGCGACAAGGTGATGATCAACATCGACCGTTACGGAAACACGACCGCCGCTACGATTCCTTTGTGTTTGTACGATTGGAAGGACCAGCTCAACAAGGGCGACAATCTGATATTGGCGGCTTTCGGTGGCGGCTTCACCTGGGGTGCTGTTTACGTGAAATGGAGCATTTGATCACTTGATTATGTCGAAACACGCGGTAATATTTCCAGGTCAGGGATCACAGTCGGTCGGCATGGGCAAGGCGCTGTACGACTCGAACACCGAGGTTCAGAAGTGGTTTCATAAAGCCGACGACATCTTGGGTTTTTCCCTGACCGATGTCATGTTTAACGGCCCGATTGAGACGCTCACACAGACGGAGTACACTCAACCGGCCATTTATCTGCATTCGGTGGCATCCTACTTTGCACACGGATTGCAGGCCGACATGGTAGCAGGTCACAGCTTGGGTGAATTTTCGGCACTCACAGCGGCCCGTGTAATCAGTTTTGAGGATGGGTTACAACTGGTTCGATTGCGTGGGCTCAGCATGCAAAAAGCCGGTGAGGAATACCCAGGGGCAATGGCTGCAGTTATCGGCTTGGACGATGCCCGTGTCGAAGAAATATGCGAGGCATTGAGCAAGGCAGTCGGCGAGCCTGTAGTCGCTGCCAACTACAACTGCAACGGTCAATTAGTCATATCAGGCAATGTGCATGCCGTCGAGTCGGCAATGGCTTCCCTAAAGGATGCGGGCTGTCGCCTTGTGAAAAGGCTGCCAGTGAGTGGTGCCTTTCACTCGCCTCTGATGCAGCCTGCTTATGGCCCATTGTCTGACGCTTTGGCGAAACTGGAGTTCCAATCGCCGGATTTTCCGGTATATTCGAACTACACGGCAATGTCGAGCATCGACCCGTCCGTTTTAAAATCGAATGCCCTAAACCAGTTGCTGAACCCGGTGCGTTGGACCCAAACCTTAGTTCGCATGTTCGACGACGATGCCAGAATTTTCACGGAGTGCGGACCCGGCAATGTGCTCAGGGGTCTTGTGCAGCGAACATTGAAGGATGTCACCATTCAGGGTGTAGATTAACATTAGGAGAAACGTATGCCTATTATCGACCTTTCCGGAAAAACGGTGCTCGTTACTGGAGCCGGCCGCGGAATTGGGAAACACATAGCACTCATGGCCGCGAAAGCAGGGGCAGACGTGGCGATCACGTATGCAAGCAGTGCAGCACCTGCACAGGCGGTAGTGGAAGAGGTGGAAGCCATGGGACGTAAATCAATGGCTTACCAAGCAGATGCAGCCGATGCGAACCGTGCGGGAGAGGTTGTGGACGATATCATCAAACAGTGGGGTAAACTAGATGTCCTTGTCAACAACGCAGGCATTACACGCGACACGCTCATCATGCGGATGAGTGACACACAGTGGGACGACGTCATCCGCACGAATCTGACAAGTGTGTTCAACTATTGCAAGGCAGCCACCAGGCCCATGATGAAGCAGCGCGAAGGCAGCATCGTCAACATTTCATCCGTTGTAGGAATCAACGGCAACGCCGGGCAGACAAATTATGCGGCCAGCAAGGCTGGCATGATCGGTTTTAGCAAATCTCTTGCCAAGGAATTAGCCTCACGCAATGTCCGTGTGAACGTTGTGGCACCGGGATACATTTCAACGGACATGACGGAGGGACTTCCTGAGGCCGTATTGGCAAAAATTTCTGAGGACACACCATTGGGTCGCAGCGGACAATCGGACGAAGTAGCCGCTGCAGTTGTATTTCTAGCATCGCCCGCCGCCAGCTTTATCACCGGAGAGGTGTTGAAAGTGGACGGTGGTATGGCTATGTAAGCATCGCGATTGGCAGTCTTTGAAAAAATCGTTACTTTCCACCATCTCAAATCTCAATCAATTACAAAAATGGCACAAGATATCGAAGCGAAAGTCAAATCGATCATCGTCGACAAGCTCGGCGTTGACGAGGCAGAGGTAAACGCAGGCGCAAACTTCACCAACGACCTGGGCGCAGACTCGCTCGACACCGTTGAGTTGATCATGGAATTCGAAAAAGAATTCGACATCAGCATTCCAGACGAAGACGCTGAGAAGATTGCTACCGTAGGCGACGCCGTCACCTACATCCAGGGCCGCGTATCCTGATAGGCGAGTCGTATCTAATATGACAAATCGCCGAGTTGTCATTTCCGGAATGGGTGCGCTCACACCAATTGGTGCGAGCACACCCGATTTCTGGGAAGGCCTGGTGTCGGGTAAAAGCGGTGCTCGCGAAATTACCCATTTCGATACCACAAACCACGCCACAAAATTCGCGGCACAATTGGAGGACTACGACGCCAGTCGATATCTCGACCATAAAGAGGCGCGTCGTATGGACAAGTTTTGTCAATATGCCATGATTGCCTCAGATGAGGCACTCGTAGATTCGGGAATTGATCTCGATGTAGTCGACAAAGACCGAGTTGCGGTTTTGATCGGATCCGGTATTGGTGGAATGGACACCTTCTACCAGCAGGCGTTGGCCCTCAAAGATCGGGGTCCTAGGGCCGTGTCACCCTTCTTTATACCCATGCTGATTCCCGATATCGCTTCGGGGCAAGTTTCGATAAAATACGGTTTTAGGGGACCTAATTTCTGTGCAGTGTCAGCATGCGCCACAGGTTCGCACAACATCGGTTTGGCTTTCAACTCGATCATGAGGGGAGAGTCGGACTATGCGCTGTGTGGTGGAGCAGAAGCACCCGTCATCGAAATGGGAGTGGCAGGATTTAACGCCCTAAAGGCGATGTCCACACGCAATGATGACCCAGCACGAGCATCCCGTCCTTTCGACAAGACACGGGATGGATTCGTCCTTGGAGAAGGTGCAGGCATCCTGTTCATAGAAACCCTTGAATCTGCAAAGGCTAGGGGAGCGAAGATATACGCCGAATTGGTCGGTTACGGATTTTCTGCCGATGCCTATCATATCACAGCGCCCGACCCTGACGGCAATGGAGTTCAACTGGCGATGAACAACGCCTTGAAGGCAGCTAAAATCACCCCAGAGCGCGTGCAGCACATTAACATGCACGGTACATCTACCCCTTTGGGCGACATCGCTGAAACAAATTCGATCAAAAAGGTATTCGGAAAACACGCATACGACATGAACCTGAATTCAACGAAGTCGATGACAGGCCACATGTTGGGTGCTGCCGGTGCCGCCGAGTCGATTGCCACCATTCTGGCAATATACCATGGCATCGTGCCTCCGACCATCAACTTCAGCGAGGCTGACCCCGAGTGCGACCTTAACTATACCTTCAATAAGGCACAGCCTCGCGAAATCGAATACGCCATCAATAATGCCTTCGGCTTTGGTGGACACAACACATCTGTCGTTTTCCGAAAATTTCAGGATTGATTATGTTCGAACGGTTTCGGGGCTGGTGGCTTCAGAGGGGACTCGAGCCAGAAGACCGATCGCGAATCTCATTCTTGAGCACATGTTTCGATGAATACATCGTCGATCCAGTCAATTATCTGAAGGCGCTTCGACACAGGTCAAAGTTGATTGACAATGACTTGAGAGACAGCGATTCGTATGAGCGCCTTGAGTTTCTTGGCGATTCCGTACTTGACCTGATTATTACCGAGGTGTTATTTGAGCGATTCACCGATAAGGATGAGGGTTTTATGACCCAAATGCGCTCAAAATTAGTCAAAGGTGATGCACTTGCCGGATATTCACGGCAGTTGGGTCTGCCTCAAGTAGTTGAATTGGGCGAAAGGGCAAAAGGACAGGGAATCGAGTACAGCACGTCGATATTGGGCGACATTTTTGAGGCTCTTATTGGTGCCCTTTACAAAGACAGGGGCTATGCTGCCACCAGGAGGTTCATCGAACGTGTGCTCGACAATCACCTTGACATCAAGGAAGTGGCCGCCTACGACGATAACTACAAAAGCATCCTGATGGAATATGCACAAGCCAGAAGAATGCGGATTCCAGTCTACAAGGTGATCCAAGAAGATGGGCCCGCCCATAACAGAACCTTCGTTGTGGAAGTATTGGTCGGCGATCAGAAAGCTGGAGAGGGAACAGGCAAAAGTAAAAAAATTGCCGAGCAGGAGGCAGCCAGAGCAGCCTACGAGATGCTGAAGAATGCTCACCGAACGTGACCCTTCGTCAGTGAAATAATCTCAGGCTTCAGTAACCCAGACGTTCGGTGCTCACCTCAATAGGGATGGCGCTGTAGTTGACCATGCACGCCGCAAGTAGCTGGCCGAGATAGGCAGCATATAAAAGTCCCTTCGAACCCAGTCCTGTAAACACCCATAGTCCCTTTGATAGTGGATGAGGGCCAATGATGGGCATCCGGTTGGGTGTTCCGAGCCGCACGCCAACCCATTGTTGCGACAGTTCGCTGTGCAGTCGAATATCAGGCAGAAGCGAATCGACCTTCTGCTCGAGAAAACGTAAACCAGCCTCATCTGGTTCCAAGTTGTCAAAATGGTGTTCAAAGGTGCTGCCGATTACCCAATCATACCCGTTCAAATGTGCCACATATCCGCGTCCAGCAATTGCATGCGTCCATTTCAACTGCTCAGAAGACCGGTACAGGGCCATCTGTCCTTTGATTTTGTGTACGGGCATCCACTTCCAATCCGGATCGTCCAATATGGCTGCTCCAGTTGTCGTAACAACGTGCCTTGCGCGTAACGTTATTCCATTGCTTAAATCAATGACCCATAACTTGTCGATGGGTAGCCATGTTTTGGAGACAATTTCGGTGCCTGTCGACACGGTCGCACCGATTTCCCTCAGCATCAATGCGAGGGCATCCAAATAGGTTGGCACATCCACCGTGTAGCCCTCGTTTACCCATAAGCCACCCCCAGCATGCTTTAGATTTGGGTGAAATGTGTCCACTTCCTCGCTATTCATCCATCTGGCCCATCCAACGGGATAGGAATGGCGCGAGAGACTTGTGCTGAAGGCCTCCAATGTGGCAGCATCCACCGACGGTCGAAGAACACCAGATTTCTTGAAGAACAGCTGCTCAGAATGCGAACGTGTGCGTTCGAGCAGTTGATCGATCGCCGAGATGCATGATTTCGCATTCCAGCTCAAATTTGCCTGTTTTGCGGCGGCGGGATTGATCAATCCGATGGGAACTCCGGACGAACCTGATCCCAATGTGGCACGTTCAATTACGTATGTTTGTACACCAAGATCCGATAATGCCGCAGCCAACGACAAACCGGCCAATCCTGCTCCTATGACGACTACATCAGCAGATGTGTCCACTTTAAATCTCTGAAGACGTGATGAGCGCTGCACCTGCAGCAACCATTTCTGACAGTGCTTTGTCTGAGTCGCCAGGCTGCAAATTTACAGCGTCGATGGCGTCGGTGATTACACGGACACTGTAGCCGGCCTTGAGGGCGTCAATAACGGTTGCCTTTACGCAGAAATCGGTTGCCAAACCGCAAATATCAAGACCCTTTATATCATTTCGGGCAAGGTAGTCGTCCAGATTGTCGTTTGTGGCCTCGAATGCGGAGTAGCCATCATCCTTATTGTGCGTTCCTTTGAGGAACACATGCTTGATGCGGTGAGATTCAAGGTCTTGGTGGAACTCAGCCCCGTTTGTTTCGGCAACACAATGAACAGGCCATTTTTCGAAGTGGACCGTGACGTAGGGATGCCAATCCTTCGAAGCCAGGATAGTTTCGTAATGACTCATTAAGTCGTTGATAATGGGCACCACCTTGTCGGCTGTTGCAATTTGGAGGGCACCACCAGGGCAAAAGTCTCTCTGTAGGTCTACTATAAAAAGAGCGCGTTTCATGGAATTCTCACTTTCGTTTGTGTTGCTCGAGCAATTTACGTTGCAAATTCATTAATCGACGGGTGATTCCAACCTTGTACTGATGCGGAAACTCAAAACGCCTGTATTCGGCACCCAAGTAGGCCAACCTTTTTTTAGCATACGACGCGGCCTCGTCAATAGTTGCAAGGTTTCGGACAAGCTCTCCCTTTGTGATGAATGGTTGGAGCAAACGTTCGCTCGCGAACGTGCTCAAATCCAGATTCTTCTCGGGGAAATAGGGGTGAAACATGATTTTAACCGATTTTTCCGATTCCAGACAAATGGCGTCCGCAGTGAATTCTCCGTTCTCTCTCGAATATCGGATGACGTTTTTCTTATCCGGAAAATTCACTTTCACGATATTCTCGGAAATCTTGATCTTGGGCTTTGCACCAAATTTGGAAAGCTTATACACACCATCCAGTGCAGAATCATCGTGGCCAGTGACCAACCGTGTTCCTACTCCAAAAATGTCGACAGGTGCGCCTTGGTCAAGAATTGACTTCATGATGTACTCATCGAGCTGATTAGAAACAGCAATCTTTACGTATTGCATCCCAGCTTTGTCGAGCATGATGCGAGCCTGGCGCGACAGATAGGCCAAGTCGCCGCTGTCGATGCGGATCGCCAAAAGCTTGTTTCCCGACTTCTCGAGATGCCTTGCTGTTTCTATTGCATTTGGCACGCCACTTCGGAGTGTGTCGTACGTATCGACAAGCAGCACAGTCGACGTCGGATATTGCTCTGCATAGGCGACGAAAGCATCGAGTTCAGACTCGAACGACTGCACCCAGCTGTGTGCCATCGTTCCTGACAGCTTAAGGTTATAATCTCGAGCGGCGTACACATTGGATGTGGCTTCGATGCCTCCAATAAAGGAAGCAACTGTGGCCTGTATGCCACCTAGACCTTGTGAACGCCTGAGCCCGAAGTCGAGCAGGGTGCGATTTCCCGCCGCCAGTCTCATCCTCGAAGCTTTCGTTGCAATAAGTGACGAAAAGTTAAGCACGTTCAACAGCAAGGTCTCAATGACCTGTGCCTCAACAATTGGAGCCTCAACCTGGAGGATAGGTGTAAGCGGAAAGATGATTTCGCCCTCGTTGACCGACCGAATGGTTCCACTGAAGCGAAATGTGCTCAAGTAAGACAAAAACTCCGGATGAAACCCTTTCGACCGCAAAAAGTCGATATCCTCCGGCTCAAACCTCAAATCCAAAAGCGTTCTCAGAAGGTCTCCTAGTCCGGCAAACAACACATAGCCTCCTCCGAATGGGTTGTCGCGATAGAAGTAATCGAATACGGCGATTTCCTTCGACTTCCCTTGGTAGAAGTAGCCCTGCGCCATTGTCAACTCATAGAAGTCGGTGTACAAGGCCGCGTTCCTCAAAAAAGACATGTTTGCTGTTGTTACTAGTTAGACAAAGTTTCGTTTCGCCGTATGGTACGCACATCTCTCCAAACTCTAGATTGCGTTCTTAGGTCGAGCAATTCAAGGTTCAGCTCGTAGTTTGTAAGGTGCGGTGTGCCTGGGGCGGCTCGTGCGCCCAGCTCCGACAATACGATAAATTCGGCATTATGGCTCCTGCCCATCGCGATCAGATCTGCAATTGGGGTCACTGGGCTCATCCTACTTGTGTCTGGTAGTGCTAATCCCGTCATTACCGTAGTAGTAGCTCGATTTTGCAACATTTGTTCAAATGCTACCTGCAATCCGTAGCTGTCGACTCGCTGTCCAGTCGTGTTTCGGATGGGCGCCACGAGAATGGCAGGCCGTTTAGCTCGGTTTTGGTCGGCATATATCATCAACCATTCGGCCGTGCTCATGGTTTCGGCGAGCATCCGTAATTGCAGATGTGCATCAGTCTGGGACCAATCTACGTCCAACGTGTTGCCATTGCCTGGTTCAACAGTCTCCGATGTAGTGGTGCACATTTGGCTGAGCAAAGCTGCGACCACTAAAAGGATAAAAGCATTATACCTCAGATTTGATATCTTCATGATGTAATGATAGCCAAATGCACATCTTATATCCACATATATTCGGGTTTTAGGCGTTAGTTCCACAGCTTTCACACATATTTATAAACGATATAATGATCGAGTTGCCTCAGTATAAAACATACGTCAGCTTTTTATGTGGCCTGATGCTGACCATGTTCGTCCATATAGGCTCGGCCAAAGCCCAGACCGTTACCACGAATACCGACCATGCCATCCGTCTCATTGCAGCAGTAGCAGATTCCGTGTTAAAGGCGAACAACGTGCAAGGATACAGGCTGAATTTTGCCTATGATTATCCGGTGCGCATCAAACTGGTGGAAAGGTTGTTCTACATGGGGCATCGAGTCTATGAAATTCCGACCGAGAATGCCGAAATCACTACTCTGAATGTGGACGCGCGGCTTACTTACAGGTTTATTGGAGGTGGTAAGAACGAATCGACAAGAACCGCCGTCGGCACCATAGGCATTACTCTCACTCAATATGATGGTAGCATTACCGCAACTCATGTACAGCAAATCAACGAAAGTCATACGGTGATGGCAAAGCCAAGTGAGCTCGACGACGGCGTGTGGCCGATGGTTTCCTTTGCCAGCATTGATGACGGCGGGCGGAAAAAAAGATTAAAGCGTATCCTGGAGCCGGCATTGATCGTAACGACTGCCGCTGTCACCATATTTCTGCTGTTCAACGTACGCACCCAATAACGCATGATCCGCGTACTACTCATCACCGTGACATTTGTTTTGGCTGGTTGTGCCACACCTATTGCACCGACGGGCGGAGAACCGTCTAGAACCGCACCACAAGTAGTATCGAGCACACCAGAGCAGGGCAAAACGTTTTACGAAGGTCGTGAGGTACGGTTTGAATTCGACCGTTTCATGAACAGGGGCTCTGCTTTGAGGGCTCTTCGAATTGAACCCGACTTTGGGATAGCCTACCGAATAGGATGGAAACGGAAGACGATGGTCCTCTCGTTCGAACGCGACCTGCCCGACTCCGTAACCGTTATCATAAGTCTTGGCACAGAGCTGTCGGATGTGAACAACAACCGGCTTGGACAGCCTTTCCTCCTGGCTTTTTCGACAGGTGCAGTAGTTGATTCGGCCGGAGTCGACATAGCCACTGTATCATTCGATAAGGTTAGGGGAGAGGAGGGGATGACCGTCGGTCTGTTCAGGGATTCAGCACCGGAAGCCGTTTACATGGCAGAATCGGACACATCCGGCATCGTGCGATTTCGGTACGCCACACCTGGCAGCTATCGTGCCGTCCTTTTCGAGGACAGAAACCGTAACAGACGTTTGGATCAGGGAGAACGATCCACCCCTGCTGCCTCACCTGTGCTTGTGTCTGACGACAGCATTCGAACTGCGGCAACCATCATTTATGCCGAGCAAGACACCGTCAGACCATCGGTTTTGGGTATTGGTTTATTGTCGGAGAACAGGATCAGGATCCGTTTCAGCGAATCGGTTCAATTAAGCAACCGATCAACAATTACGGTTCAAACATCTGAAGACGTCATCAACGCAAGCTGGCTTTACACCGAACCGGACGATCCAACGATTGCCTATGCCAGGAGCAGCTTGCCGCTGAAACCATTGAACACGTACACCATACATATGGATGGGGTTTCGGATCGACAGGGAAACGCAGTCGAGGTGTACGATCGCGAATTTATGGGCTCTGCACAGACAGACACCACACGCATCCGGATTATCCGATTGCCAGCAGCCGGTATTGTGACACCCTCCGATTCACTGATGATCATTTACAGCGACATCTTAAGCGAATCGTTCATTATGGATTCGCTTACCGTGATTGACGGCGATCGCTCCGTCAAGCCTTGGACGGATTATGAATTAACAGCTAACCGAATGAAGGTATTCCGCAGTGGCGGGTGGAGAGTTGGTCAACAGTACCAGCTGCGGACTTGGAACCCGGTTGAGCTGCGGTTCTCGACGTACTCATTCCGAGTAGAAGACCCCACCTCGTTTGGAAGTATTGAAGTCGTGTTTCCCGACGATTGGACCGGACAAAAAATTGTCGAATTGGTGATGGATGGTGAAACGGTTCGTAGAAGGGTATCCGAGGATTCATCGATAGTGGTGGAATCGATACCTGAAGGCACCTATTCTATTCGTGCGTGGATTGATCGCAACGGTAATGGGAAATGGGACCAACCTGGGGCGTCACAACCTGGAGAAACGGTATACCTGCAGCGCTCAATACCCGTTATTCCAAGGATGACGTCAACCATAACGGTCGAGTAGGCCGCCGGGAGTGGCAGATAGACGGAATGACAGTGAGCAAAATTATTGTTAATTTTGTTACCTAATTTAAATTCGCAGTTTGAGTCAACGTTTCATGTCCAATTCAAGAGTAGGATCCATTGAAGACCATCGCATCGTGAACGGTGTGTATCAAAGTGTCAATAAAGTCAGGCTGGTGACTGCTGCCAGCCTTTTCGACGGGCATGATGCCAGCATCAACATTATGCGTCGCATCTTGCAGTCGAGCGGTGCGGAGGTCATCCATTTGGGCCACAATCGAAGCGTAGGCGAAATCGTAGACTGTGCCATTCAGGAAGATGCCCAAGGCATAGCGATCAGTTCCTACCAGGGTGGGCACATGGAGTATTTTGCCTACATGGTTGACCTTCTGCGCGAGAAGGGTGCTTCGCATATCAAGGTTTTTGGCGGCGGTGGCGGAGTGATCGTCGAAGAGGAGATCAACCAGCTTCATGCGCATGGAGTGACGCACATTTTTTCGGTTGAGGACGGACGTACCATGGGGCTGCAAGGTATGATTAACTTTATCCTTGGCCACTGCGACTACGACACCGTACAGATGCATGCTCCCGAGCTTGCTCGGATCGACCGAACAGACCCCGCCAATATCGGAAGGCTGATCACTGCGCTTGAGAACGGTCACGAAGACATCATCCGTTTCGACGGCGACCGCCTCACCGTTGGTGGGCATAAACTGGTCGAATCGCGGGACAATGTGCCCATTTTGGGTATTACTGGCACTGGAGGAGCAGGGAAGAGTTCTCTCACCGATGAAATCATTTTGCGTTTCCGCAATGAGCTTCCGGATGTGACGATCGCTGTGATCAGCGTGGATCCTAGCAAAAAGCGCTCCGGTGGTGCATTGTTGGGCGACAGAATTCGCATGAACAGCATTCATCACCCGAATTTCTACATGCGCAGCATGGCCACTCGGGCTGAAAACCGGGCCACGAGCGCATCAATTCGAGGAGTAGTTGAGCTTTGCAAGCACGCCGGTTATGATTTCATCATCGTCGAGACAAGCGGCATTGGCCAAAGTGACACCGAGATTACCGAAATTGCTGACATTTCGGCATATGTTATGACCTCAGAGTTTGGAGCAGCCACCCAGCTCGAGAAAATCAACATGCTGGATTTTGCCCATTTGGTGGTCATCAACAAATTTGAAAAGAAGGGGTCTAACGACGCTCTAAGATCCGTCCGTAAGCAATACAAACGCAACCATAACCTGTGGCATGCCGACGATTCAAGTCTTCCGGTATACCCGACAATGGCTTCCCAATTCAATGACGAGGGCGTGAACCGCCTGTTTGCCAAGCTCGTCGAAATCACAAACCAGCTGTACAAGACCAACTGGACTCCACCAAATCTTGTGATGACGGCACCAGCTGAAGATTTGCAGGCTCAATCGCTCATCCCAGGTTCGCGTCAACGGTATCTGTCCGATATTGCCGATTCGATACGCGGGTATCACCGTTGGGCATCCTCACAGGCCGAATTGGCCCACAAATGGCAGGCCGCCGCCACAACGGCCGACATGCTTGGCGAGGCCAGCGAACTGGAGTCGGTCAAGTTGATTGCCGAAAAATTGTATGACCAACTCGATGGCAGCAGCAAGAGCATTTTAAGAAGCTGGGACGAGATGGTGTCGCAGTACCGCGGCGATGTGCTTGAAACACGTGTTCGCGACAAGGTGATTACAAACGACCTGAACACGGTGTCGCTAAGCGGACTTAAAATTCCGCGGGTTGCAGTGCCAACCTATCGTGACCGAGGCGATCAGCTTCTATTTGCACTGAAGGAGAACCTGCCGGGATTTTTCCCCTACACGGCTGGTGTCTTCCCATTTAAACGTACCGAGGAGGACCCTGCCCGAATGTTTGCCGGCGAAGGCACGCCGGAGCGCACAAACAGGCGATTTCATTATATCAGTGAGGGACTTCCTGCCAAGCGACTGAGCACAGCGTTCGATTCGGTCACGCTCTATGGAGAAGACCCTGCACTTAGGCCTGACATTTATGGAAAGATAGGCAACTCGGGCGTGAGCATCTGCACCCTCGACGACATGAAGAAGCTCTATTCCGGATTCGAGCTCACCGACCCGACAACCTCTGTGTCGATGACGATCAACGGGCCGGCGCCAATGATTTTGGCCATGTTTATGAACACGGCCATCGACCAGGAAGTCGAAAGACACCTGCGCAGAAATGGTCTTTGGGACGACGCCCTTCGCACCGTGAAAGCCCTTCTGGAGTCGGGCGGGAATGCCTTGCCTCACTACGCCGGCGAATTGCCGCTGGGTAACGACGGCTTTGGGTTGGGTTTGTTGGGTATTACCGGCGACAGGCTCATCGATCCTGAGACCTACGGTAACATACGCTCAGAAACGCTCCGTACCGTGCGGGGCACCGTTCAGGCAGATATCCTCAAAGAAGACCAGGCACAAAACACATGTATTTTCAGTACCGAGTTTGCGCTTCGAATGATGGGGGATGTCCAGTCTTTTTTCACTGCCAATCAGGTCCGCAATTATTATTCGGTGTCCATTTCCGGGTATCACATTGCCGAGGCTGGGGCCAACCCCATCACTCAGGCAGCTTTTACCTTGGCGAACGGTTTCACATTTGTGGAATACTACCTGTCTCGCGGCATGAGCGTCGACGATTTTGCTCATAATTTGTCCTTCTTTTTCAGCAACGGCCTGGATCCCGAATATGCTGTCATAGGACGTGTTGCCAGACGCATATGGTCTATTGCCATGAAGAACCGCTACCGTGCAAACGACCGCTCCCAAAAGCTGAAGTATCACATTCAGACCAGCGGACGCTCGCTGCATGCGCAGGAGATCCAGTTCAACGATATTCGCACATCGTTACAGGCTTTGATGGCTATCTATGACAATTGCAACTCATTGCACACAAATGCCTACGACGAAGCCATCACAACGCCGACCGAGGAGTCGGTCCGCCGGGCCCTTGCCATCCAGCTCATCATCAACAAAGAGTTGGGCATGTCAAAGAATGAAAATCCGCTGCAAGGGTCGTTCATTATTGAAGAGCTCACCGATCTTGTCGAGGAGGCCATATTGGCCGAGTTCGACCGCCTCACTGAACGGGGAGGTGTGCTCGGCGCGATGGAGACCATGTACCAACGTGGCAAGATTCAGGATGAAAGCCTTTATTACGAAACCCTAAAGCATGACGGGCGACTGCCCATCATCGGCGTGAACACGTTCGTCGACAAAAAAGGTGACGGCGAACAGGACAAGCCTCTAGAATTGATCCGCAGCACTGAGGACGAAAAGCGCCAGCAGATACATAACCTTGAGCTATTTCAGCGTATCCATTCCGACAGCACCCAGCCGGCCCTTGAAAAACTGACAAAGATCGCACAATCGGGCGGAAATGTCTTTGAAGAGCTGATGGAGACGGTCAAAGTGGCTTCACTCGGCCAAATATCGGCTGCACTCTATCTTACCGGAGGCCAATACCGCAGAAACATGTAGATCTGAACCGACGGACGTGCGATTTTCGTGTTATTCTTATTAAGATTTGATCCGAATAAGAACGCTCATTCTTTGTATATTGTTGTCTTAAACAACTATGGGGCGAACGGAAGGCAGATAATGCCCGTTATGTCTCTGAACCACCTGCTAATTTTTTTTCACAATGAGTGACACGGATTTTCTGAGCTCGTATGTTGGGCAAGATTACAAATACGGATTCGTCACCGATATCGAATACGACGAATTTCCCAGAGGATTAAGTGAGGACATCATCAGGGAGATTTCACGGCGCAAGGATGAGCCTGATTTCATGCTCGAGTTTAGGCTCAAAGCATATCGCCATTGGCTCACGATGACCGAGCCTGAATGGCCGAACGTGACCTACCCAAAGATCGACTATCAGGATATCATCTATTATTCTGTGCCCAAACAGAAGGCCAAACTGGACAGCCTTGATCAGGTCGATCCAAAGATTCTGGAAACCTACGAGAAATTGGGTATACCGCTCACCGAGCAAAAAATGTTGGCAAATGTTGCCGTTGATGCTGTTTTCGACAGTGTTTCGATCGGGACGACCTTCAAGAAGAAATTGGCTGATGCGGGCGTAATCTTCTGCTCAATTTCCGAAGCTGTCAAAGAGCACCCAGATCTCATCAAACAGTATTTGGGATCAGTCGTACCTCCGGGCGACAACTACTTTGCGGCTCTCAACTCGGCCGTGTTCAGCGACGGTTCTTTTGTGTATGTTCCGAAGGGTGTCACCTCGCCCATGGAGCTTTCCACGTACTTCCGCATCAACAATGCCGACTCCGGCCAATTTGAGCGCACCCTCATCATTGCCGAGGAAAGCAGCTATGTGAGTTACCTTGAGGGTTGTACGGCTCCCATGTTTGATACGAACCAGCTGCATGCGGCAGTTGTGGAATTAGTGGCATTAGACAATGCCGAAATCAAGTATTCTACGGTGCAGAACTGGTACGCGGGCGACGAGAACGGCATTGGTGGCATCTACAATTTTGTGACCAAGCGCGGCATCTGTAAGGGCGCCCACTCGAAGATTTCGTGGACGCAGGTGGAGACGGGATCGTCGATCACCTGGAAATACCCTAGTGTTATACTAAAGGGTGACTACTCCATCGGCGAATTCTATTCGGTTGCTCTCACGAACAACCGCATGCAGGCCGACACCGGCACCAAGATGATCCATTTGGGTAAACACACCCGCAGTACCATCGTTTCGAAGGGCATTTCTGCTGGCAAATCGAACAACAGCTACCGCGGACTTGTTCGCATTGGTCCGAAGGCTGACTACGCCCGCAACTATTCCGTATGCGACTCCATGCTGATCGGTGACCGTTGTGGTGCCAACACCTTCCCTTACATCGAGTCGAAAAACAATACGGCCAGCATCGAACATGAGGCTACGACGTCGAAAATTGGCGAAGACCAGATTTTTTACCTTCAACAGAGAGGGCTCAGCGAGGAGGATGCCATTTCAATGATCATCAACGGTTTCTGCAAGGACGTGTTCCGCGAACTGCCGCTTGAGTTTGCGGTGGAGGCACAGAAACTATTGGGCATCAAGCTTGAAGGCAGCGTCGGCTAAACAGAATTTCAATCAACCAAACTAGTATCATCGTGTTAGTAATCAGAAACTTACATGCTACCATCGAAGACAAGCCGGTACTTCGTGGTCTGGACTTAGAAGTCAACGCAGGAGAGATTCACGCAATCATGGGTCCGAACGGCTCAGGAAAGAGCACTCTTGTCAAGATCATAGCGGGCCACCCTGCCTATGAAGTCACTGAAGGGGAGATCATCTACAACGGCGAGAGCCTGTTGGATCTGGAACCCGAGGAGAGGGCACAGAAGGGCGTGTTCATGGCATTTCAGTACCCGGTCGAAATACCCGGCGTCACGAACATGAGCTTCCTCCGCCAGGCGTTAAATTCGGTTAAAAAGGCAAACGGCGAAGAGGAACTCGACCCGATCGAATTTGACGATTTCGTGCGCGAAAAAATGGCCTTGGTCGAAATGGGAGACGAACTGCTCAACCGCAGTGTGAATACGGGTTTTTCTGGCGGCGAAAAAAAGCGTAACGAGATCTTGCAGATGGCTGTTCTTCAGCCGAAGCTCTCGCTGTTAGACGAAACCGATTCTGGCCTCGACATTGACGCCTTGCGCATCGTTGCCAAAGGCATCAACGAACTCGCCAACGAGAACAACGCGGTACTGATGGTGACGCACTATCAGCGTTTGCTCAATTACGTGGTGCCAGACAAAGTGCACGTGCTGGTAGATGGCCGTATTGTGAAATCCGGCGGCAAAGAATTGGCTCTCGAGCTCGAAGACAAAGGTTATGAGTGGGTCGATCAAGACAAATTCCATGTAAACGGCAACGCCTGAAAGGGGTTAATGTGACGAAACATTCATTTTTCAAATCCCTGTTGGCAACTAAGTCCGACATGACGAGCACCGATTCTCTTCCGGCCATGATAAGGGCCAAGGAGACGGATCGGCTCTTGTCTCTCGACCAACCGGAGACGAGCGACGAGGAGTGGAGGTTTACAAACCTCAAACCATTGTACCGAACGGAATTTGCGCAGGCAACGGCCATGGATGTGCAAGAGCTTGTCGATTCTGCCGAGCTGCCTGAATCGGTCGGTGCCAGGATCGTTTTTGTGAACGGCCAGATCGACGAATCACTCACCGACGTTACGAAGGTAGTTTCGGCTGCCCGTGTTGTGCGTTTCTCAAACGCCAACACCGCAGATGCTGCATCGATCATCGAGCATCTGAACACCCACATGAGTTTGGACCAAGATGCATTTCTGGCACTGAATGGCTCGCTTCTCACCGACGGTGTCTGGATTGACCTTCCGAAGAATGCAGTTGTTGAAGCTCCTATCCACGTGCTCTTTCTAAACTCTTCAAGCAATCCCGTCGCAAATGCGCCGCGCGTTCTTGTAACGGCCGGCACACACGCAAGGGCCACCGTAGTTGAAGAGTCGGTTGGGGTTGAGGGAGCTGTCTATCTCAATGTGCCAGTACTTGAATTTGACCTGCAGCGTGGCGCACACGTCACTCACGTGAAGGTTCAGCGCGACAGCAAGCAGGCATTTCACATTGGCCGTGTAGGCGCAACCATTGCGCGCGACGGACACTATGAATCGTATTCGATCCAATTGGGATCAAGGATCTCTCGTAACGACGTCGTTGCGACCCAGACCGAGGAACAAATGTTTGCGACGCTCGACGGTCTCGTGCTCATAGGCGGAGATCAACTATCCGACACGCATACAACGATGGATCATGCCAAACCATACGGCGAAAGCCATCAGCTTCACAAAGTCTTGGTCGATGGCAACGCCACGTCTGTGTTCAACGGCAAGATCTTCGTCCGCAAGGACGCCCAAAAAGTAAACTCCTTCCAAGAAAACCGAAACTTGTTGATGTCGGTCGACGGTACGGTTCACACCAAACCACAGCTCGAGATATTTGCTGACGACGTGAAATGTTCGCACGGGGCGACCATCGGCCAACTCGTCCCCGACGAGCTGTTTTACCTCAAGAGCCGCGGACTTGACGACCGTGCATCTAGGGAAATCCTTACGCAGGCATTTGCTCTTGAAGTAATCGAGAACATTCCTGTCGAATCGTTGCGCAAGCGACTAGGCAAGGTAGTCTCCGAATTTGCCCACCAAAGTGTCATGGAGGCACTGACCGTATGATAACGACTTCCGAATCGGTGAACGTACTCCTCGACAGTGGGAAGATTCGGTCTGACTTCCCGATTTTGTCCAGAAAGGTGAACGGGAAACCGCTCATCTATTTCGACAATGCAGCCAGTTCACAGATGCCGGAGCAGGTTATCTCATCGATTGCCGACTATTACCGAAACGAGCATGCCAATGTGCACAGGGGCATCCACACGCTCAGCGAGGATGCAACGGCCATGTACGAAGACACCAGGGCAAAAATAGCCCGTTTCTTCAATGTGGGTCATCCCGACGAAATCATCTTCACAGGCGGAACGACCGACGGAATCAACCTGGTAGCCCAGACGTGGGGCAGGTCGAATCTGCTTAAGGGAGATCACATATTGATATCGGGGATGGAACACCATTCCAATATCGTGCCTTGGCAGATGTTGTGCAACGAAACCGGTGCCGTCCTGAAGATAATACCAGTGACCGATGCAGGCGAAATCGACCTTCAAGCCTATCACGCGCTATTGTCCGACAAGGTGAAGCTGGTTTCGGTTGTGCACACTTCGAACGCTTTGGGAACGGTTAACCCTGTCAGGGAAATGATTGCAGCTGCCCATCGCGTGGGTGCAGTCTTTTTAGTAGACGGTGCCCAGGCTGCAGGCCACGCACATGTTGACCTCAAAGAGATGGATGCAGATTTTTTCGTCTGTTCCGGGCACAAGATGCACGCGGCAACCGGTGTGGGCGTATTGTATGCAAAGAAACATATCCTGGATGCCATGCCTCCTTGGAAAGGCGGGGGAGACATGATCAAATCTGTCACCTTCGAGAAGACCACCTATAATGATGCCCCTTTCAAATTTGAGGCAGGCACACCTCACATTATGGGAGTCAAAAGTTTGGGTGCGGCCATCGATTACATATCCGGAATTGGTTTTGATCGTATCGCCGCAACCGAAAAGGTGCTGCTCAGCGCCCTTACAACCGTTTTGGAATCCATCGAAGGCATCCGAATCATCGGTACGGCCACCGACAAAATTGCCGTGGCCTCATTCGTTTCCGACAAGGCACATCCAAGTGACATCGGAACGTTGCTTGACATGGAAGGCATCGCCATTCGGGTCGGACATCATTGCACGCAGCCCTTGATGCAACAATATGGACTTGCAGGCACTGCCCGTGCATCCCTTTCATTTTACAATACGGTTGAGGAAATCGAGCAGTTTGGAACATCGCTGCGTAAAGTACTCAACATGCTTTGATTTACGTTGACCAAACAGGACTACCGACATCATGCCAAAAATTGACGAAATAGAACGCACTCCAAACCCGAACGCAATGCGATTTGTGCTCAAAGAGCCCATTTCGCCAGGGGTTACACGTTCTTACGACAACGCTGCCGAAGCGACGAATGACCCTTTTGCGACATCCCTGTTCTCGATCCCCCATGTTATCAGCGTCTACTACGTCGACAAGTATATCACAGTGACCCAGGATGGCAACACAGACTGGTCTGATCTGCTACGAAAGCTTGCCCCGCCTATCCGCGAGGCTGAAGCAGCCCATGTGGCCGGCTTGGAGCACGACGATGCGCACTTGAGTGCAGAGGCAGCAGGATCTTCCGACCCACGACTTGCACTGATCAATCAAATGCTCGACGAGCAGGTACGCCCGTATCTTTTGGCCGACGGTGGGGGTCTCAAAGTGCTCGGACTTGAGGACAACCGCCTCCGCGTTCATTACCAAGGAGCATGTGGTACGTGCCCTACTGCAACCACCGGTACACTCTATGCCATCGAAAGCATGGTGAAACGCATCGATCCAAATATTGAGATAGAATCCGTATAATCCTGACATGGCTGCCATAAAACTCACAGAACGCGCGGTAGAGCGCATCAGATCCATCAGAGCGCAACAAGGCCTCGAGGACGACGTCGCACTGCGTCTCGGCGTCGTAGGTGGCGGATGCAGCGGCTTGAGTTACGCAATCGATTTTGACACTGATCCGACTAAGTCCTTGAAGAACGATCAGCGCTTTATTGACCAGGGGGTTTCGGTGGTGATTGACATGCGAAGCTTTTTATATCTGGCAGGAACCGAACTCGACTACACCGACGGGCTTAACGGCAAAGGGTTTCATTTCAATAACCCTAATGCTTCGAGAACCTGTTCGTGCGGGGAATCATTTGCAGTATGAGCGACACGGGCACCATCGTGAACAAGGTTGCCAAGTCTGGCTTGGTGACGATCGACCTCGAAAAACTCTTTAGGCCTGCGACACGCATTCTTGGGTTTGACATCAAGCCATTCCTGTTCATGGAACTTCTGTTAAAGGAAAAAGATTTTCGTGAGGCAGTCGACATACACGATTTCACTCAATATTCGGGGTCTATCGTAGCCGTTCATTGCAGTTCAGATGCCATCGTACCCGAATGGGCTTGGATGTTGGTAGCCTCCAAAGCAGTCGACATTGCATCGGACGTTCATTTTGGAACCGAAGATACTGTTAGGGAGCGTATCATGCTCGCAGCAGCTGGCGATCACGACTGGACGCAGTATGAAGGCAAAAAAGTACTCGTGAAAGGGTGCGGTGACCATCCTATACCATCATCACTGTATGTGTATGTCACTCGACGTTTAATGGCCACGGCCAGCAGGGTGATGTACGGCGAGGCCTGCTCCTTTGTGCCCGTATGGCGCCAATCATAAGCCCATACCACAGTGGCTACATCCGACCGAAAAAAAGCGCATGTTGAACTGACTGCATCTGGCCGGGCCGACTACTTAAAGTCGGCTGGATTTGAGAAATACGATTTTGTGCATTGCGCGCTTCCTGAGGTCTCGCCATCCGACGTTGACATATCCGCTTCTATACTGCAGCGGTCCTTTGGATCCCCACTTTTTGTGAGCTCCATGACAGGTGGATATGCCGAAGGAAAGGCCGTCAACGAAATTTTGGCCCGATTTTGCCAGATGCATCAATTACCGATGGGTGTGGGCAGCATGCGTGCCATGATTGAAGATCCCAGTCTGACCGGCACATTCTCTGTGGTGAGGGATGTGGCACCCGACGCATTCATTGCCGCCAACATCGGTGGTGCGCAGTTAAGAACTGGTGTCACACCAGAGTTTGTGAAGTTGTTGATAGATCCTATCCAAGCCGATGCGATAATCGTGCACCTCAACGTACTTCAGGAGCTCATGCAGCCGGAGGGGGACAGGCACTTCGACAGCATTAAAGACGGAATCAGGCGTTTGGTCGATCTCTCGCCAGTGCCCGTCATCGTCAAAGAGACAGGGGCCGGAATTTCTGGCTCCATCGCCCGTGTTTTATATCATGAGTGTGGCGTTCGTGTGATCGATGTGGCGGGATCGGGTGGCGTGAGCTGGGCAAAGGTGGAGAATATGCGTCGGCTGGATTCGGAAGCAGATGAAGCCCTTTTTGACGACTGGGGGATGCCAACCAGCCACTGCCTCATCGATATTAAGGCGCAGCATCTGCCTGCGCTCGAATGCATTGGGTCAGGTGGTGTTCGTACTGCACATGATGTGGTAAAATGCCTGTGCATGGGTGCAAACATGGCAGCCATGGCTGGCGAACTTATAAAAATCGTCATCAACGGCGGCGAAGAGGAACTTCATCGTTGGTACGAGCAGTTTAAACGCCATCTCCGCTTCACAATGTGCCTGTTGGGCTGTGTTCGTACCGGCGAGCTGGGGATGCATCTACTTCGCCGCATGTAACCTCAGTATGCAGAATTTTGCGTAAATTGGCGACATGTCTTTAACTGAGGAATCACTCCTTTCATCATTCAGCTTAATTGAGCCAGCAATCGAAAGGCTGGTACTACCATCAGAGCCAGCGGGTTTGTATGATCCAATCAGGCACACCATGGTGGATTCAGGCAAGCGACTTCGCCCAAAGTTGGTGATAATGGGATCCATGCTGAGTGGAAGTACGGCTACGAAGGCACTTCCGGCAGGAGTGGCAATGGAGCTGCTGCACAATTTCACCCTGATTCACGACGACATCATGGACAACGCCGACACAAGGCGTGGAAAACCGACTGTTTACCGTAAGTGGGGAGTTCCGTTGGCAATTCTATCGGGTGATCTGACCTTTGGACTTGCCTATGAACAGTTACAGGCTTATGCACTCGATCCCGACATCAGCAGGAAACAGTTTTCAGATATATTGATCCTATTTCATCAGGCCGTGCGTGAAGTTTGCGAAGGCCAGGCATATGACATTCAATTTGAGCAATTAGAAGAGGTAGGCATTGACGACTATCTCGATATGATCAAGCAGAAAACAGCGGCGCTACTATCGGCATCATTGGCCATTGGGGGCACTGTCGCAGGTGCGGAAGCCGATCAGATCGCACATTTGGAACTGCTGGGAATTGAGGCTGGATTAGCTTTTCAAATCCAGGATGATCTCCTCGACGTTGTTGCCGACCCTACGAAGTTTGGCAAAAAAGTAGGTGGCGACATCCGTGAAGGGAAAAAAACCTGGCTGATGATCAAAGCCCTCGAACGTTCAGAAAGCAGGGACAAAATGCTGCTCAAAGACGTTTTGCGATCAAAATCTGCCACTGACACACAAATCGCCTCCATCGTTCGTTTATATGATGGTCTAGGCGTAATTGACGACGCAAAGACCGAAATTCGCAACCGTTACACGAACGCAATGCACCATCTTGGTGTATTTGCCGATACACCGTATTATTCGGAGGCCAAGCAATTGTTTGACTCCTTAATCCAACGTGATAATTAATGTTTACACTCAGAACAACACATTCGGTTCTTCTACTGATGATCATCGCCGTAACAGTTGGTGCTTGTGCGAACAAGAACGCCATCAAACCCGGCGACACCGTCGATGTGGCGTTCGACAAGGCCAAGGCTCTCTACGACAAGCAGAAATACGGTGATGCGGCTCGAGCGTTCGAAACCGTACTGTCGTTGGGACGAGGCACTGACCAAGCAAGAGAAGCTCAGTACCTGTTGGCGGACAGTTACTTCAAGAACCGGGAATACATCATTTCGGCATCGGAGTATCGCAGGTATGTAACATTTTACCCCAGAAGCGAGCGACGTGAAGAAGCCGAATTTATGGAAGCCTATTCATATTATAAGATTAGCCCTCGCTTTAAGCTGGACCAGACCGATACCGAGCGTGCCATAACCTTGTTTCGAGTATTCATCAGCAAATATCCTGATTCCGAGAAATCAACCGAAGCTGCCGGCCTTGTTGACGAAATGCGCAACAAACTGGCGAGAAAGAGCTTCACGTCAGCAAACATGTACTTCAATCTGAAGCTTTACAATTCGGCTGCGATGTATTACCAGGTTACGATCGACAATTTCCCCGAAACGGAGTACGCCGAACAGTCGCTGGCCAAACAGGTTCAGGCATACACGCTTTATGCTGACATGAGTGTACCTGAGCGCCAAGCTGAAAGGTATCAGTTAGCCGTGGACAGTTGGCAACGGTATACCCAGCTTTTCCCGAATGGCAAAAATCGTGGCTCTGCAGAGTCATTTTACAACACCGCGCGAAACGCACTAGACCGCATTGGCACTCCAGCCGATGTTACAGAGGGTCTGTAGCCGTGAATATTGGTCTGTTCGGAGGGAGTTTCAACCCGCCGCATACAGGCCACCTATGGCTTGCCGATGAGTTTAGAAAAAAAGGACCACTTGATTTGGTTTGGGTTCTTGTATCGCCAGACCCACCCCATAAAGACGGTGTGAGCATGCTGCCCTACAAGCACCGCTTGGCCATGACCAAGCTCACCTTCGAGAATTCCTTCGGAATCGAGTTACATTTAATCGAGGAGACGCTGCCTAAACCTGGGTACACCTACCGTACAGCGGAGGCTTTGAAATCCAGACATCCCGGAACCACGTTTTGGCTTTGTATAGGTGAAGATTCGCTGAATGACCTTCCTAAATGGAAAGAGCCTGAAAGGTTATTGAAAAGCGTCAAGCTTCTCGTGGCTCGACGTGGCGACTATTTGCCTGAGGCGACTGAGCCCGTTGAAAATTGGCTATCAGATGTTCGTTATATCGATATTCAGCCACGACCCATATCGTCGACCCAAATTCGATCGATGGCTGCCACCGGCCATTCACTTGAGGGTTTTGTTGTTCCGGCTGTTGAAAAATACATTCAAGAACACCGCTTGTACCGACCTTAAATAGATCTGCGTGATTGGAAAAATTCCTTGAGCAGTCTCTCTGATTCCTCTTCGAGCACTCCTTGTACGATATCGATACGATGATTGAGATGAGGGGACGATGCAATGTTGAAAAGTGATCCACAGGCACCTGCCTTAGGATCCATCGCGGCAAAGACGATGCGATCAACCTTGCTCCACATCAATGCTCCTGCGCACATCGGACACGGCTCCAGAGTCACATATACGGTGCATCCGGCCAAATATTTGTTGCCGACAGTCCGACAGGCCCTTCTAAGTGCCAACATTTCGGCATGGGCAGTTACGTCAGACAATAATTCGACCTCGTTGAATGAAGAGGACACCATTTCACCATCTCTGACGATAACACACCCTACAGGAATCTCACCCTTCTCGGATGCCTGCTGAGCTAGTGCTAAGGCCCTTTTCATCCATTTTTGGTGTGAGTTCAAGTCCTTGGCCAAGATGTCCTTCCGTGTCGAGTCATTTTAACTGTAGTCCAATTTTGGTATACTTGGATGATATACCAAAATACTAACATGAATTCATGATAAAAATTGAGCAGGCCGTCATTGAGTATTTGAAGGAAAATATTCGGACGATTGAGGATTTTCCAATTCCAGGGATACAGTTCAAAGACATTACAACCTTGCTGAACAATCCCGACGCCATGAAGCTTACCATAGATTTTCTTGTGCGTCCTTACGTGGGCGTCGCTGTCGACAAGGTCGTGGGTTTGGAATCGCGGGGATTTCTTTTCGGCACGAATATGGCCATTGCACTGAATGCGGGATTTGTGCCTATTCGCAAACCTGGTAAACTTCCATCTTCCTATAGGGAGGTCGAGTATGCTTTGGAGTACGGAACAGGTAAGCTTCAAATGCACGATGATGCCATAAAACCAGGCGACCGCGTCATCATACACGACGACCTCATTGCTACGGGAGGAAGTGCCGGGGCAGCAAGGCAACTCATTGAAAGTCTTGGTGGTGAAGTGATTGCATATTCCTTCATCATTGAACTGCTGTTTCTCAAGGGTCGCGACAAACTCAAGAACGGCATACCAGTACATTCGTTGATAAAAATCGATTAACACGATTTTGTACCTGATTATTGGGAACATCGAAAAAAAATCTAAGTATCCGATTGTTATGGAATCAACTCCGAATTAACCTTCTATTATGAAATCGCAATCGTTGAAACGTCGTCACACTTGGAAGTATCTCATGATGTTCTTCCTCGTTCTGGGTGGCTGTAAATCGACATTCGAGCTGAAGTCGGTCGACTACTCCATGCTGCTCGAAACTGTTTTGGCTCCAGAACAAAATGGAATGGTGAGTGACCGTGGCTATGGTCTTAAGTTCAATGTACGACCCATTCAATACCTGGAAACAGGCGACAGCACTCAGGTGAATACTGAGTACCGTGTAATCAGAGACGTGAACGGATATTATTACATCACTTCGCCAGGCTTCAAGAATGTCTATATCATGAAGCCGACCGAAAACGCGATGAAGCTACATAAGCAAGTGCTTGTCGCTACGGAGGGTTTGGAACGACCTGCATTTAATCAAAGGAACCCGATGATTCAGCTCATTTATGGTGGATCGCGGTCGATAATGCTACATCAAGACGGTGTCGTGGGAGGGCAGTAATATGAGAAACTGGATTTCAACAAAGGCAACGCCACTTTTGCTGTTGTGCCTGGCATTAACAGGTTTAGTTCTATTCCCGTCTCAAACCAGTGCGCAAGTTAGGTCTGACCTCGAAATCAAGCAGGGCTTCGAAAGCAAGGTCGAGGACGTCCGAAAATCTATTTTGACGATCTTACGCACATCTGATGCTGACTCACTTTTGAACGTGGTCAACGATATTGAATTGGAGTACTCCAATGACGTCGCCTTCCTGAATCAGGTTCTTGAGCCGAGAACATTCCATTCGATTCTTGGTGACCTGCGAAATTTGGTCGCGATTCAACGATCCCAGCTCGAAACGATCGACTCACAACGCGAGGAGATCGTGGTGCTCAACCAGCGGATATCCGGCATTTCAGAACAGCTGCAATTCTCCAACTTACAGGCCGACTCGCTGCGTCGTGTGATTTCAAGAACGAATGCGTCGCGCGAGGTAATGAGTAATCTCGTCAGAGACTACAAGTCGCGGCTCGATGAGAGGGATGAGCTCATCCGCCTGTTCGTCGACTCCCTGATCGTTACTTACGACGACCCCAGGTTGCGCGAGTTGTTGGGTACTGAACAGAGGATCAGGGTGAATCGTCTAAACAACGACGATCATGCGCTTAAGATGATCCAAAGCATCATCGACGAGAATATTGAAGTCATTTCGGGTTCGACCGAATTCGATGCTCCCTTCTATCTCAAAATGGACAATCTGCATTACCGTTTTGAAGACATGTGGACAAAGCTCGGAATGACAATTTCTACCATCTACGAAGGCAAGCAGAATGCTGCCAAGGTTAATCAGTCGGTGAACGACAGGCTGCTCACATGGAAACAGAGGCTCCATGGTGCCATGTGGAATTCCATGTACCGTAGCTTTTCCGACAATGGCATACTGTTGAGTGATTTCGATTCCGAAGTAGAATTTGTTTCAAGTGTCAATGCCTATCTTGACACGACGCTTGTGCGTCTGAACACGGGTGTAACTGAAGCCGATTTCAGGAATTACGAAATGTTCAAACAGTTTTGGTCGAATGAGGTGAAAGAAAACTGGGCTCCAATGATGATCGAATCGAAACTGATCACTATGGAGGACATCTCAGCTATTGACTCGAAAGTTGAGGATTGGGGCACCATAGCTAGACCACGATCCGACAATCTGTACATCTATCTGGGTATCAGCCTTGTAATTATCATTGGTATGGCCATCATGCTTATCATTGCAAGACGCAATATTGCTAAGGCCCAAAGGGAGCTTTCGGAAGCAACTGCCAGAAATGATTCGCTACGGAAATAGCTAGGCTGTGTTCTAGGGTAGTGCCAAGTACTTTCTTAAGACCCATTCTCCGGTCAGGAATGCCAATGCTAGTAAGAACCAACCGATTCTACGGTATGGGTACCAGTCGAAAGCTACCTGTCTTTCTCCCGGACTCTGCAGGTTGAGCGTCTCAAGTAATCGCAAGAGCTCGCTAGACTGATCCCAGCTTAGGTATGCACCTCCCGACGAACTGGCTATATCGCGCAGCAGAGGGTCGTTGCGTTGCGTGTTGGTGTACTCTATCACATTCTCCGACACAGAGAATTGACCGTCTCTTCGGTCGATTTCACGGCTGCCACGAAAGGCCACCGCCTCAAAATTGTACAGTCCTTCAGGGAGTTGGCCAACATCGATCGAATACTTGCCTAATCCATCATTATTGAGTGAGTAAGATGTTGACTCGCCACCTTCACGCCTCAATGCCATGCTTATGGTGCCATCCGATACTTGAAGCCCCGATTCGTCTTTCAAAAACGCATTGATCTGGACGGGATCGACACTGTCGAAGGCCCTGCGTGCCGGATTGATCACCAGACGTCGGTCGTCGGGCTGGCTTGCCGTCCAAAGTATGAGGTTACGAAGCATCTCCTGTATTCCATTTCGAATGACAGGATTGCTGTTCAAATTCCACACATAGTAGCCAAAGAGGTTCAAAACGGCTGCCCGTCGACTTCCAACGGTGCGAACTGCCAGCAATGGAGCATCCACCTCAGCTCCTCTGAAATTTGCTGTCATCAACACTTCAGCACCGGGCGATGGTCTCAGATTTCGTATATGTCCGAATAAACGTGGCGCCCTCTCATATTCGGGATGCTCATAATTGAGAATCGGATGCTCACGCGAAGCCGTATTCAGTGTTATGCCCACCTCGAATGGTGAGTTGACAGGCGGCAAGGCCAGTGGAATACTGCCTTCAAGCCGTCGCATGGCCAGGGCGGGATCGAAAAGGGGAGAGGCCGCTAAAATGTACGAAGTGCCCGCAACTAGATTGCCGACCTTATCTAAGATTGACTGCGGAACACCACTGTGGGGGAAGCCGTATAAGAATATCAAATCTAAGGTGTCCGGATTGGTAGGCAAGGGGCCATTAATAAACCTGTCTCCACCAATCCAGGTAAGCGATCGTGAGAATATGCTCTCATCCATTTCAAGGAGATTCTGCACAACCTTTACGTCTGGATGCACCTCAAACGATACCAAGAGGACTCTCAACCTGTTGTCCAACACGTCGATTGAAAAAGATACCCTGTTATTGCGTGTGGTCCATTCGTCTTGGAGCGGCTCAACAACAGCCTCATATTGGCGCAATCCTTCGACATCGACGGGAAGCTCGAACGACACGGCTTGTACCGAGCGGTCTGAGCGAAAAATGACGGGTTTAGAGTCGATCACACGGTCGCCCGAACGTAAATTCACCGTGGTGGCCTGCCCCGTGAACCCGTCGTTTGCAACCATGATCTCGACTGGTACCCTCGTATCTTTGTAGGCAATATCCGGATGGACAACATTCTGAATAAGAACATCCTTTGTTCGCGTCGAATCGCCCAGGCCAACGACAAATACGGGCTGTGACATGCGATCGACCACAAAGCGAGGATCGCGTCCGGAGTTATACTGCCCGTCGGTAAATAGGATGACGGCACTGGCATCGCGTTCAAGCTCGGATATGGTCCCTAAGGCCATTGCGATGTCCGTTTCACGCCCAGTTAATTCTAGTGAGTCGAGATGTGTTGGCTTAATGACGTTGTCGAACGCAAACGGCAATAATTGGACGGTAGTTGTGTCTATTCCACCGAGTACATTTCGTGCTTGGGCGTAGCTTGCTGATCCCTCATAATTACCAATGGATATACCCGAGCTCAGACTGTTGTCGAACAGCACAGGTAAGCGGTTTCTCACAATCTCAGTTCCGATGCGTTGGACAACCGGGTTCAGAAGCACCAAGGCAAGTGCAATAAACGCCATGATTCGCATCCCGATCAAACTTGCCTTTTGAAGCTTGCTAACGCGTAGGTGATGATACGACCAAACGGTCAGTGCGATTGCGACCGCAAAAACGATGGCGACCATCCATACTGAAATGGGCGTCTCAAATCCTTTGAAGATCCAGTCATTCATTTAACAAGGCTCATGGGATGCAACTGAACTTTCGAGATCGCACCATTGGTGAATTGAAATTTTGCGAAATAGATGCCACTTGCGGCTTTTACTCCAGCAGAAGTGTGCCCACTCCATTGCATCGTGCCGGTTGTGGAGGTACTTGGTCCATTCAACGTTGCAATCGTTCGTCCAGACACATCGATAACAGTCACGTTATGGAGACTCCAACCATCTGGAACCTGGTAGTGCATCGTCGTTGATGGGTTGAAGGGATTTGGGAAATTTTGGACAATGAATCTATCCTGTGGCAAGTTAGGAACAGAATCGTCCCGAACGGATGTCGTGACGCCCGTAATAAGGTTTAGTGCATCGATTTTACCGTAGCCGGTGAGATTATCCGGATTTGGATACTTCGAAGATGCCTTTTGAGCCTGACGGACATACCAGATAGCCGGCATGCCCGGTCGAGCCTGCATAGCCAAGGCCATCATTCCGGCCACATGGGGGGCTGCAAAAGAAGTACCCGACACATTCCCGTAACTATTCGCTGACTCACTTTTTGCTGAAAACACGCTATGTCCTCTTGCAGACACGTCGGGTTTAATTCGACCATCTGCTGTTGGACCCATAGAACTAGACGATATCCTGACACCTGTAGATGTTAGCGATCCAACTGCAAGTATTGAATCGGCGTCTGCCGGTGTCGTAATGTATTTCCAAGTTGAGTTACCCTCATTGCCAGCTGACACAACCACCACCATGTTGAACACGGTTGCAGCCTTCGTTGCAGCTCGGGCTATCGCCGATGTTTTGCCGTCCATATCGTCGTAAGTGTAGCTTGCCGCAGGCTGACTGTCGAAGATGCTGTAGCCTAGCGACGAGTTCACAACCTGCACCCCCAAGGTCTGCATCCACTCGATGGCTGCGATCCAGTTGTCCTCTTCGATGGGGGCTTCCTGCTTGTCGTCTTCCGTACGGGCAATAACGAGCGACACACCTGGAGAAACCCCCATCAGAGTACCATCTTTCTTGCCGGCTATGATTGCGGCTACGGAAGTTCCATGACTGTGATAGAGGGCATCGGTCACATTTCGTTTGGTATCGTTTCCGCCATCCACGAAATCTCGTTCGGCAAGTATGCGCCCATTTGACCTCAAATGCTCGAATACCTCGTGGTTAACATCAAAACCACCGTCCATTATGCCTACAACTACGCCAGTGCCGTCGTAACCCAACCCATGCACTTGATCTACCCTGTGGAACTGCAGCTGAGCGGCTGATTGGCCATATGTATTCATATCAAGGAATTGTCCCATCGTAACACCTGAGAACGACTGCTTGGCAGTCGGTTCAGGGAACATGGCTCCAGGTTCTGAACGCGCCTGTGATAACTTCTTTACATGCCGCACTTCTTTCACGAAATCCAATCTCCGGACATCTTCAGCCTTCGCGGAATCAGCATAGATCACCACCGCGTTCAGCCAGTTGCTTGTGTTGACAATATCAATGCCTTTCGAATGGATCGTTTCGATGTTTGCCTCATCGGGTGGTAAAAGATGGCATTTAATTACGTCGGAACCGCAGTACGGATGCGATTTGCTGTCAAAATAGACCCACATCTTCAATTTCTCGGATGCTCCGCTTTGCAGATAGGCAAACAGCAGTAAAACTACTCCGAGCAACTTCATCAGAGCCCTCCAGTAACGCTGATCCTATAGCAATAGAATAAATAAACAGCGTATACAATGAGAAGAAGTACCCCACCAACCCTGTTGACACTTTTGAAAAAAGCGTACAGCGGAAGTATCAGCAGGATCACCAACAGCATGTAAGGCATGTGAAACGGCAGCGTCCAAATATCAGAAACCACTAACGGAGCAAATATGGACACAAACCCAATGACGAACAGAACGTTAAAAATGTTGCTGCCCACAATGTTCCCCAGCGAGATGTCATTTTCCTTCTTTATGATGGCCGCCACTGATGCCGCCAGCTCTGGTAGGGACGTTCCAATGGCTACAATCGTGACTCCAATCACCATTTCGGATACGCCGAGGGATAGGGCAATCGATGTTGCCGAGTCCACCATGAGGTCGGCACCAAAGATCAAGCCTGCCAATCCCCCAATTATAAACAGACCGTTTCTGATCCAGTCTGGTTTAGGCTTCGGGATTTGGCTAAATACATCAGCGTCTTCCACAACTCTACCCGTTTTAAAAAGCCAATACAGAAATCCGACGAAAATCACGGCAAGGATTGCACCGTCGGTTCTGGTAATGGTGCCGTCAAGTGCAAACGCAAATAAAAGGAAGGCCGTGAGGGCCATAAAAAGGTATTCCTTCTTAATTACCGACGACGAAATCGCAACTGGTTTGAGAATACCAGTAATGCCAAGAATCAATGCGATGTTGGCAATATTGCTGCCCACAATGTTGCCGATGGCGAGATCGGAGGCGTTGGTGGCAGACGAGGTGAGGTTGAACACGAATTCTGGCATGGACGTGCCAAAGGCTACTATCGACATGCCTACCACAAGGGGGGACACACCCAAAGCGAGAGCGATTCGGCTGGCACCGTCAACCAAGATTTTGGCCCCGGCTGTTAGGAACACGAGGCCAACAGCAAATATCAGGATGTCGAGTAACATGGTCAGTGGTAGACGGTGTCAACGAGCCGCTTGATTACGCCAGCCACATCGATACCTTCAGCTTCTGCCGTGTAGTTGGTCACAATTCGGTGTCTGAGGACAGGCACTGCCAATGATTTGACATCTTCGTCGGTTACATTGAACCTTCCCCTCGATAAAGCACGCGTTTTGCCACCGAGAATCAGATATTGTGATGCACGTGGACCCGCACCCCAACTTAAATATTGTTTCACAAAGTCCGGGGTACCTTTTCCGTCGGGTCTGGTCAGACTCACGAGCTTCACAGCATTTTCGAGCACCTGGCGTGGCACGGTCACTTCACGCACAAGCTGCTGAAACGCCTTAATTTCGTCTGCACTCAAAATCGAATTGACTTTGGCTTCGCTTGACACTGTGGTGCGCGATACAATCTCGATTTCCTCCTCGAAGCTCGGATAGTCGAGTTGCAGGTGAAACATGAATCGGTCGAGTTGGGCCTCCGGAAGGGGATAGGTGCCTTCTTGCTCGATAGGGTTTTGTGTCGCAAGGACAAAGAATGGCCTCTCCAATTCGTAGGTGTTACCTGCTGCGGTCACATGGTACTCCTGCATGGCCTCGAGCAAGGCTGCCTGCGTTTTGGGAGGCGTGCGGTTGATTTCGTCTGCAAGGACAATGTTTGCGAAAATCGGGCCTTTGATAAATTTGAAGGCCTTACGTCCTGTGTTGCGGTCATCCTCAATGATTTCGGTGCCAGTGATGTCGCCTGGCATCAAGTCGGGTGTGAACTGAATACGGTTGTAACTCAAATTCAACGCCTCCGACACTGTTCTGACAAGCAGCGTCTTTGCAAGGCCAGGTACGCCTACAAGGACACAGTGCCCCCGTGAAAATAGACTGATGAGCAACAGGTCGACGACATCATGCTGCCCAACCACGATCTTACCTATCTCGCTTTTGAGTCTCTCGAACGATTCCGTAAACGATTCGGCTGCCTTGACTGGATCCATTGTTGTAGTCTGCATATAGAAACTGCCTGATTAGTTTCGGTTGGGTACCGTTATTTTGTACTCAACGTAAATTGATTTTCTGAGCTCATCCAAATAACTGGAGAGCATTACCAACTGCTTGCGCTGCAGCGCGTAATTTGCTATAAGTTCGTAATCGTCGGTAAGATTGGCCTTGTGCTCAGGCAGTTTCTTCTGCAGCTGAACCAGTCGATAGGCCTTCCTGAGCTCACGTTGATTTGCGCTGGGAGGAACATTATATGGCCGTGGGTCAGAGATGTCGCCCACGTTGTCTAGAAGTATGACCATGCTGTACAGGGCCGGATCAAGCCGGTCGATGTCGAGCATCGTGTCGCCTGTCATGGGGTCCATCAGCCTGCCGCCAAACGGAGCCGTTGCCTTGTCGTCGGAATGACGTCGCGCCATTTCAGTGAAGCTCTTACCGTGATTGACCAAACTGTCGCGGATTGCCTCCAACTTCCTGATAGCGACCTCGTCTTCCGATTCGGAGCTGCTTATTTGAATTAGAACATGGTTCGTTTCAATCTGGTCGGCCACGCGCCTGTTCAGTCGAATCACATGGTAACCAAATAGTGTTTCAACCACTTCAGAAACTTGACCGGGTTCAAGAGCAGCCGCAGCGGCAGAATATTCAGGAACAAGTTCCGACATGTTCATGAGGGGTATGACGCCTCCGGTCTGTCGAGCAGCTGGATCGGCACTGTGCCTGCGCGCCATTTCCTCAATAGACTTTCCGTGGTTTAGGATCGAATCTCTGATGGCTGAGGCAAATTTGAAGGCACGTTCCTTTGCATCTGCGCTGAGTGGCGGGATGGCTACAATGTGAGCCATCTGCACCTGTTCAGGGATCGTCGGAAGAGAATCGGATGGGATGCTGCCGAAGAACTCCTCCACCTCGCGTCTGGTTATCGAAATTCTTGCCCGAAAATTTTCCCTGACTTTATTGGCGAGCTCATTTTCCCGAACCCTCGGGCGCCATTCGTTCTTGTACTCAAAAATCGTTTTCCCCAGGGCCTCCTCCAGAGCCTGTTCCGTTCCGAACTGCGCCGTGAGCTGTCGGATGTAATCATCCAAGCGCCGTTCAATTTGGTCTTCCTCAACCACCACTGAATCGATGGCGGCCTGTTCGATCAATACATACTTGTCGATTTGGGTCTCAAGAATTTCATACCAGATAACATCCTCGTAGGCGATGCTCTGATCACGCAGCATGATATCTTTCACCAAACTGTCGATGTCTGACTTCAAGATGACATGGTCGTTGACCTGAGCAACGATTCGGTCGAGTATGTTGCCGTTCTGAGCAAGAGCTCCTGAAAATCCGGCAAGGGACAAAACCAGGGTTAAAACAAGTTTATTCATTCGGCTTATGTGTTTGCTACTGTCGTTGCAACAGATTCGTCTGTTGTGCATTCATGATGATGCTCTGTTCTAACGCACGTAATCGCCGGTTCTTTTTCTGAACGAGCAACCAATCTTCAATATACGGACGAACGAGCGAGGTATCGAGTGCCGTTCCAACCGCCACGGGTCCCTCGACCCAAAAAAAATGCCAATTACCATTGTCCGAGACGACATCAGACAACCGATTGGTGCCAGACGAACGCCAAAACTGCCCGAGTGCGGGATACTCACCCTCCAGTTGCCTGATCGTTCGCGGCATTTGTTGCAGCGCCCACCAATCGGTATTCGATTCTTGGACCTTGCGAAGCACATCGTCTCGGCGATCACGACGCGACATGGCATCGTGCAATGCATAAACGGTGTCGCGTGCTGAGTCCCAAAAATGATACACTTTCAACGACGGTTCCGAGACTTTGACAAATGTAGGATTCGAGTCAAAAATGTCGGCCCAGTCGGAGGAGGTCAGCCTCACCGTATCAAGCCTTGATTGTAAAAGTCGCAGCATGGCGTCGCTAAGCACTTGGTCGCGCGCGTGTTCGAGTTGCCGTTTCACATCGGGGCTGTCGGTCAACCCATTACGCTCGGCCTCCAAACTCAGAATAGCCCTTCTTTCCCACGCTTCGACATAATCACTGATTGCCCGGGCACTGTCTGAGCGAAGCTCAGCTGACGGTATGCCATTTACCGCTTCATCCAGCATGAGAATCCTGCTGCCCACCCTCGAGAGCACTGTGTTCTCGCTCTTGTTGGAGCCTCCACAGTTCACGAGGGTTGCAGCCAGCACGCATGCAAGAATACAACCATATTTGTTGAGTCGATACAGTGGGGTGCCTGTGCGTTTTACCTGATATTGGCGGGAAATGATTGTATTCTGAACTTCTGTCTGAGTTTATTATTCCACTCATTTTCCCGTATAGGTTGATATTCAGACACCAATCGGAAGAACGCCTCATCGAACGTCATGGGCTCGGGATCGCGCACCTTCTCGAGATACAGCATGTTCCGGGTGCTTCTGAAATCGAAGATATCGGTAAAATCCCCGCTACTCAGGCCATTGAGTTTGTCGAATGGCTCATTCGAAAGATCGCTGATGGTCTCTCTGACCACGCTGAGCACCGGCGTGTCGTTTCTTAACGAGTCGGGGCTCATTCCAGACAGGATGCGTTCCCTTGCGACGCTGAGCAGCGAGTCGTTACGTGCCGCCATCCTGACGATGTCGTATCTCCGTGGGAATTGGTACGTTCCTCTGTTCGATTCAAACAGCGACATCAGGGCTGATGTGTCGGTCCTAGCATAGTTCCAAACCTCATCTTCGGTCAATTTGAAGACAGCTAGGCCTTCTAGGTAGTTACGAATGGTATTTCGGTAGTCTTCATATCTCTCGTTGGTTATTTCCAGAAGCTTCTGTTCAACCAACTTGTCCTTGAAGGCATCGAACAAAAGATCGTTGACACCAGACCATGTTATCGAAGGAGAGTTTGTCTTTATGAAGCCCTGATAGTCGGCGATGGTGTATGCCTCGTCGCCTAGCTCATAAATGACTAGCTGGGCCGTTTCGGAAGGGATCGTGGTGTCGGCCACCCTGATCGAATCTCGGCCAGAACGAAGCCCCTGAAAGATCTTGATGTTGTCGAGTGCCACATATTCCCGCACTTCTTGGCGTATTCTGTTGAGTACAAGTCCGCGTTGGTCACGGAAGGATGGCAGGTTTTTAAGAGCTGCCAATGCCTCTGCACGCTCGACTTCGGGGTCGCTGTAGGTGCGTACAGAATCGACTTTGATGACATGGATTCCGTACACCGTTTGAATTGGTGGACGAGGTTTGCCAATTTGCTCCGGTTGTACGGCGAACACAGGGTCGGTGAACGAGTTGTCGTATGCACCATAGTTGATCCAACCAATCTGTCCATCGAATTCAATAGACCTTTGATCGTGCGAGTACTGCTGCACCATCTGGGCCCAGTCGGCACCATTTTCTAGTTGACGGTATATATCGTTGGCAACATTGTACAACGAATCGCCGAAATCCTGTGTTCCGCCACGTGCGTTGAAATAGATGTGACTCACAAAACGGTCCATCTTTCTCTCGCGAATGTCTTTCACCAGGACGATATGGTAACCAAACTGGGTTCTGAAGGGCATGGACACTTGGCCCACGTCGAGGGAGAAAGCGGCATCTTCGAAAGGTTTAACTGCCCAACCAGCCGAAAAATAGCCGAGTGCGCCGCCCATGCTGCGGCCTTCGTATATCGTTGAATATTCGTTGGAGAGTGTCTCGAAATCCTCGCCAGCCAAGAATTTGTCCCTTGCCTCTATCAGTTGGTTCCATGCATGGAGCGTGTCGGAGGGGGAAGCGCCTTCGGGGATTGCAATCAAAATGTGCGTCGCGTCAATTTCTCGCTTCGAGCGGAATACATACTCGTCAATGAGCTTATCCTGTATCTCGTTCTCGATCCAATATGGAATAGCGTACTGCAACTCATATTGACGCAGTTCCTGGATGATTTCTTCAGAAACAAAGAGACCCTTATCGTCTGCTTCCATCAACTTTGCGCGATAGAGCAGGTACAAGTCGAGGAACTCGTTGAGTTCTCGGATGCGGGTGGTGTCGGCCTTTTCTCCGGATATATTGTTGCGTTCATACTGAGAAACAAGCTCATCAAAATAAACGGGATTACCGCCCACCATTCCAACCACGTCCGAAGAAACTGCGCCCCTGGGCGTGTCGTTGCCGACCATGTTGTTTCCGGTTCCGCAGCCGAACGCGGCAAAAACAGATGAGAGTACCAGTGTAGCTAGAATGCGACGCATGAATAACAGTTTTGTGAACATTAAAATCAAGCAGCCTTAAAAATCGCTTAAATAACGCAGACTGGCAAGAATTAATACATGAAGCGCCAAATAAATCGCTCAATACAGCATACCTGCGATCGTGGCCGTCATCAAGTTTGCCAGCGAACCTGCAATCACGGCCTTGACACCGAATCGGGCAAGGTCTGATTTACGTGAAGGTGCCAATCCTCCAATGCCGCCGATCTGAATGGCTATGGACGAAAAGTTCGCGAATCCACAAAGTGCGAACGTCGCCATAACGATTGTCTTCGGGGCGAGCGACTCTGCAGCGACCAGCGTAGACAAGTCCAAGTAAGCGATGAACTCCGTCAAAACGACTTTGGTGCCAAGCAATGTGCCGACGTTGAGTGCATCCTGAAGCGGAACTCCAATCATGAAGGCAACAGGGGAAAAGATGAGCCCCAAAATCGATTGTATGCTCAATTCGAAGTTTGGGTACAGTTGGTTGAGCATTGTCCAGTCGCCGACTTTTGTGAGCAGGGCGTTACCCATAGCCAGAAGGGCGATGAATGCCAAAAGCATGGCTCCGACGTTGAGTGCTAACTTAAGACCCTCGGCTGCGCCGGAGGCGGCGGCGTCGATCCCATTGGCGTCGGTCTTTTCGATGCTCATCTTGACTTCGCCCTTCGTTAGCGGCTCGTCGACTTCTGGCACCAGTATCTTTGCTATGATCAAGGCGGCGGGAGCGGCCATAAGGCTTGCGCCAAGAAGCTGCTCTGCGAACATAAGTCTGGCTTGATCAAGCGGGATATTGTAGGTAAGCGCGTACGAATCGCCAAGCATTTGGATGTATGCTGCCATCACCCCGCCGGCGATTGTGGCCATGCCGCCCGTCATGATGGCCAAGAGTTCGGAATTGGTCATGCGCTCCACATAGGGTTTTACGACCAAGGGCGCCTCCGTCTGGCCCACAAAGATATTGGCGACCACCGAAAGCGATTCGGCACCCGAGGTTCCGAGCACTTTCTGCATGCCTATTGCCATCATCCTCACAATCCATTGCAAAATGCCGTAGTGATACAGCAATGAGGTCAGAGAGGCAAAAAATATGATGGTAGGGAGCACCTGAAAGGCAAAAAAGAAACCTAGCGACGCTTCGGTGCCAGGGCCCTTTGCCAAATCGCCAAATATGAAGGTGGCTCCGGCGGTCGTGTACTCGATCACGGCCACAAAGAAGCCAGAAATCCAGCTGAAAAACTCCTTGGGCCAACCCAGTGGAGCAAACCACTGCTCCATGACCCTTCCTTTCAAAATAAACACTGCCAGAATGAACTGGATCAGGAGCCCTTTTGCAACAATATCCCATTTGATGGCCTTTTTGTTGTTGCTGAGCATCCATGCGATGGCTACTATGGCCAGCATGCCGATCACGCCACGTAAAATATCCATTATTCGTTAGTGTTAGAATGTTCTGGTTTTTGCACGGCTGAGCGGGCGTTTGAATTGCGGGGAGTCGGCTTGTCGACTGGGGGCCTGTAGGCATGGCGTGACCGGGGTTCATACGAGTCATATTCGCCGAGCAACACCTTCGAGTCGCTCTCGACCACCCTCTGCGAATAGTGCGCCATCGTACCGGTCACCGTGCAGATGGCATGCAATTTAGTCACATATTCGGCAACGGCCATCAGCGAGGGCATGGGTTCAAACGGCTTTCCCAGGTAGTCCATGTCCAGTCCGGCCAAAATGACCCTCTTGCCCTCGTTGGCCAAATCGTTGACCACATCAACGAGCCTACTGTCAAAGAATTGGGCTTCATCGACACAGATCACATCGGCCGATCCGCTCAACAGCGTGATCTGGTCGGCGGTCTCAACGGGATGGGCGGGAATCATCGTTGCGTTGTGCGACGTAATTTCCTCGACATGGTAACGATCGTCGAGCTTCGGCTTGAACAGCTGCACATTTTGGCCCGCAATGAGCGCGCGCCTCGCCCTTCGAATCATTTCCTCCGTCTTGCCACTGAACATGCTTCCGCATATTACCTCTATCCACCCGCTGCCCGGGTGATGCAAGTTAGGCTCGTGGATCATAAACTGGTCAGGTGATTATGTTCTGCAATTCGTGAGGATAACGAAATAGACGTGCTTGAACAAATGATTATTCAACGTGCATCGCACGATACTGCCGCACCATGTCGTACACCAGCCAAGCGACGGGGTAGGGGGGTAAAACCACACACAAGACGATCTGCCAAGTCTTGATCGCTCGGTGAGAACGGTCGGTGAGCCCGGCAATCCCAGCGATCCAGAAAATGATGAACATAAAAACGAGCAGCGCCACGATAAGTGATCCGAAGATGCCGAACGTCTGGTATAAATTTTCCAACATACTGTTAAGGCAAAAAATGCGTATTTTGGGCACGATAACAGCTCTAAGATATCAAAGACAGCGATAACCTCACATACATTTCGTTCACATCGCAAGAACGGACCGAATGCGTGACCGTTCATCAAGGCTGCAGGCTGTTCAAGGAACCAGTACACGCATATGCTACCAGTTGTATCCATCGTCGGAAGGCCGAACGTCGGCAAATCTACCCTTTTCAACCGATTGCTCGGCGAGAGGAAGGCTATTGTTCACGATTCGTCGGGTGTGACCCGCGATCGCCACTACGGCGAGGCATACTGGAACGGCGTCGACTTTACCATCATCGACACCGGCGGCTACTTGCCCGATGACGGAGACGCCATCGTCAACGGCATCAGGCAGCAGGTGAGGCTGGCAATCGCCGAATCCGATGTCATTCTTTTCATTGTGGACGTGACCATCGGCATCACGGACCACGACTTGGAAGTTGCTCAATTGCTGCGCCTGCAGGACCGACCTGTTCTGGTCATTGCCAACAAGGCGGACAACGAGCAGCGCATCTGGGAATCCCCCATTTTTTACAGTCTTGGGTTCGACGAGGTATTCGCCATATCGTCGGTATCGGGTTTGGGCACTGGCGACCTTCTTGACCGTGTCCTCGAACTGTTTCCAGACAATGTAAAGGAGCAGGCGGGAGAGAACATACCTAAGCTGGCGTTTGTCGGAAGACCAAACGTAGGGAAAAGCAGCATCGTCAACGCACTGCTCAACCACGAGCGAAGCATTGTGACCGACATCGCTGGCACCACCCGCGATTCGATCAACAGTCCGTTCAGCTACGACGACAAGGACTATATCTTGGTCGACACCGCCGGTCTACGCAGAAAGACGAAAGTCAACGAAGACATCGAGTTCTACAGCACAATTCGTACACACAAGGCCATTCGCGAGGCCGATGTGGTCATCGTTCTCGTCGACGCCGTGATCGGTTTGGAGTCGCAGGAGTCGAAAATCATCCAGGAAGCCGAACAGTTCAACAAAGGGATCATCATCGCCCTGAACAAGTGGGACCTGATTGAAAAGGAGACCAACACCCTCAAGGAGTTTGAGGAGAAGATCAGGCAGAAGCTTCCCACAATGACCTACGTGCCTATCATATCCGTCTCTGCACTGACCAAGCAACGCCTGAACAAGCTCATGGAGCTGGTTCAAGACGTCATTGATGAGCGTCGCAAGAAGATTTCCACGTCTGAGCTTAATAACTTCATCGAGCGGACGGTTTCGATGGTCAAGCCACCGTCGGTTCGGGGAACTGTGCTGAGCATCAAGTATGGCACAATGGTGAAGACCAATCCACCGGTATTCAGCTTCTTCATGAACCGTCCCAGCGACTTGCCGGCAAACTATCGCCGTTTCCTGGAGTCTCGGATCCGCGAGGAGTACGGATTCGTAGGCGTACCCATCACAATGGTGTTCAAGGCGAAATAATGAACGGTCGGTGCTTCACCTTGCGTTAAAGTGATTGATAGAAAGTGACGAAAAGGCTATTTTGTTCTTTTGTGACCAAAACCGAAACATTTTAGATACCCCGGCATGTCCGAGCGTCTGGATATACCCAAACTCAATGCCCTGAACAAGGACTACCAGAATGAGAGAAATCTCACCTTCATGGAGCGCCTATACCTGCCAGAAGTCTTCAAGGGCATGTGGTATTCGTTCAAGCAAATGTTTAAACCTACGGTTACGATGATGTATCCGGAGGAACGGTGGGATCCGCCTTCCATTTTTAGAGGCCGACCCGTTCTAGTCGAAGATAACGGCAAAGAGCGTTGCGTGGCCTGCGGACTCTGTGCTCGTGCATGTCCGCCTTTGGCGATTAGCATGCAGGCATCCGAGAACAGTGACGACCCGAAGGAGCGATTCCCAGATTTCTTCGAAATCAACATGCTCCGATGCATCTACTGCGGTTTCTGCGAAGAAGTCTGCCCCGAAGAGGCCATTGTCATGAGCAAAGACTACGACCTGGTGTTCGATTCGCGCGAAGAGGCCATCTATGGCAAAGACAGACTTCTGATTCCTAAGGAGGAGCTCAAGGAACGCCTCGACTACCTTCGCGAATACAAAAATCGCCAGTTTGGGCAGTTCTGGGATTTCCAGGAAGAAAATAACATTCACTCGGTACGCAACAGGGACAAGCGCTGGGAAACCAGCCTCAGTCTCGTCGAAATGCTTGAGGCAAAGAACGCCGCACAGCGCATTGAAGGACAGGCCTAAAGCCGATTCCTGACATAAGAAATTATCTGATATAGATGGACTTCACGATTGATGATGTAAGGCAGGTATTGGAAGACGCCCGTTATCTGCAGGATGAGATCGAGGCGCTCAAGTACGTCATTCATGATGTGCCTTACGACGACAAACCTGCGCCGGGCGAATACTCCATCCTCGAGATGGTAGGCATGATCGATCATGCCCAAGTTGCCTTCTATCGACCAGCGATGGAGGAAATCATCCGCAATTCGGCACCCGACGTCAGCGTACCCACCGATTACGCAAAGAGCTTCAAGCTCCGCAAAGACGAGAACGACACCGTCGACACCGTCCTGAACCGAATCATCAAGCATCGCGCGGCCTTCCTTAATTTCATGAGCAAGATCAAACCGCTTGAATGGGAACGTTCCGGTTTCATCGGCGGAAAGCGTTTCACCGTTTTTGCGCTGCTGAACGAGCTGGTCGGTTTCGAGCGCGACCAACTGAAGCGCGTCGCCGAACGCGTAATGACGCTCAACCGCAACTGAACACGGGGCGACATTCAATATGACAATTGACTGGCAAAGCCTCTTAGCTGCTATTGCCAGCATTGCTGCAGTGTTCGTGCTGGCACGCCTGGGTTTCCATCGAAATGCATCGACTGCGTTTGGCACCCTAGCTGTTGGAATGGTAGCATTGGCCTATGTCATCGATTTTGTTGCCAGACTTATTAACAACCAGTCGGCACTGGTGCAAAATGTCTCCGATTTGATGTGGCTGTTGGTCGCAGCCACACTACTCGTTTCATTGGCAAATTTCCTGCGAGAGGACAAGCCTCCGTTTGCGCGTTATCCATTCTTCTTCACACTTCTACCTCTCATTGTCCTTCCAGTCTACCCATTCATTTCTGACACGATCGTCATCAAGAACTGGGTTCTTGCGCTCTATCAGTTCGGAGCCTTGATCATTTCCGGGCTTTTATTTTCACTCATGACGACCAAGGACAAATCCTATAGTCCCATTTTGGTTGCCATCGCCTTCTTTTCGATTGCCTGGATTACAAAGTGGATCGTTCAACCTCCGCTTTCTGATCGTTGGGTGTACACGATTTGTGTTACTGTGGGAATGATATTGGCAGCAAAAACCTTCTACGACAGAGCAAACCAAAAACCTATCACTAAAACGAACTGACCATGGCTATCACTATTGGAGATATGGCACCCGACTTCACACTTAAGTCGCATCAAGGTGGCGAATTGAAACTCTCATCGTACAAAGGTGAGAATGTGCTGATTTTATTTTTTCCATTTGCGTTTTCGGGTATCTGCACCAAAGAGCTCTGCCAAACCCGCGACGATCTTGCATTTTATAACTCGATACATGCAAAAGTGATCGGTATAAGCGTAGACAGCCACCATACGCTGGCGAAATTTGCAGAAGTAAACAACCTTGAGTTTCCACTTCTTACCGATTTCAACAAGGAAGTAATGACTGCCTACGGTTCTATCTACGACAACTTCATCGGCTACTACAACGGTGTGGCCAAGCGATCGGCCTTTGTTGTCGACAAAGAAGGCGTTATCCGCTACGCCGAAGTGCTCGAAAGTGCCGGAGACATCCCTAACTTCGAGGCTATCCAAGCGGTATTAAAAGAACTGGCTTAAAACCGTCGAACTACTCGCTTTTACGACACATATTGAAAGGCGGCTCCATTTGGGGCCGCCTTTTTCGTTTTACTTCAAAATCCCCAAAAAAATCAGTACCATCCTATTGCTTGACCACAATACGCAATGAAATCACATTCATATTAATTATTTCGCCACCATGAAGACGTTCAGGTGCCTCGTAGCTGTAATTGCCTTTTTAACAGCCATATCGACGATATCACAAGCCCAAATGGCCGACGCTCCACCACGTGCAGAAGGGGAGGGGCCCTTCAACAGGTTGATTATCCGTGGGGTGAACCTGATTGACGGAACCGGATCACCCGCACTTGGACCTGTCGACATCGTGATTGAAGGCAACAGGATCGTGTCGGTGAATACAGTTGGTTACCCGGGAGTACCAATAAATCAAAACCGGCGTCCACAGGCCGGCACCAATGACAAAGTGATCGACGCAGAGGGTATGTATGCACTGCCAGGATTCTTCGACAACCATGCGCACACAGGCGGCGGGGCTCAGGGTACCAGTCCTGAATATGTGTACAAGCTATGGCTGGCCCACGGTATCACCACGATACGTGAGCCTGGATCTGGAAACGGACTCGACTGGACCATCCGCCACAAGAAGCGCAGTGCAGCCAACGAAATCACCGCGCCACGGATATTTGCCTATTCGACTCTTGGGTCCGGCTTCAATCGTCCCGTCAACACGGCAAACGACGCACGTGAGTGGGTTCGTAAAATCCACGCCGAGGGGGCCGACGGCATTAAGTTTTTCGGCGCAAACCCAGAGGTTTACAAAGCCTCGTTAGACGAGGCCAATAAGCTGGGACTTGGATCGATGACACACCATGCACAGACGCGCGTCGTCTACGCCAACGTGCTGCAGTCGGCCCGCTGGGGGCTCAAGAGCATGACGCATTGGTATGGCCTGCCGGAAGCCCTCTTTGAAGACCGAATTGTGCAGGATTATCCGCTCGACTACAACTACCAGGACGAGCAGCACCGTTTCGAGGAGGCCGGCAAGCTCTGGCGTCAGGCTGCCAAGCCTGGATCGGACCATTGGAATCGCGTGATGGACGAGCTGTTGGCATTAGATTTCACCATCAACCCGACATTCACGATCTACGAGGCCAGCCGGGACCTGATGGCCCAACGTCGCGCCGAGTGGCACGAACGATACACGCTTCCATCGTTGTGGAGCTTCTTCAACCCGAACAGGGTTGCTCACGGTTCGTATTGGTTCAACTGGGGAACCGAGCAGGAGGTGGCTTGGAAGGAAAACTACCGCATCTGGATGCAGTTCGTAAACGAGTACAAGAATCGCGGCGGACGCGTGACCCTTGGCTCTGATGCCGGGTTCATCTACAAGATCTACGGGTTCGGATACATCCAGGAGATGGAGCTGTTCCGCGAGGCCGGATTCCACCCGTTGGAGATCTTTATGTCAGCGTCCCTTAAAGGTGCCGAAGAATTGGGTGTGGCCGATCAATTAGGGACCATCGAGCCGGGTAAACTGGCCGACATCGTGTTGGTCGATGCCAATCCAATGCAAAATCTGAAGGTTCTGTATGGGACAGGTGCCATCAAAGTGAACGAGAACAATGAAGCCGTGCGCTATGGCGGCATCAAGTACACCATCAAAGACGGCATCGTGTTCGACGCCCAGCAGCTGCTTCGCGACGTCGAGGCCATCGTTGCCAAGGCAAAGGCGGACTCCGGCGCGAAGATAACGCAACCCGGGTTAGGTTATTAACAGGATCGTACAACCACAAAAAACACACTAAAACCAGAAATTAAGAACCACAGATAGCACTGATGACACAGATGTTTTATGAGTTCAAAATATCTGTGATATCTATGGCTCAGCTTTATTTTAACTGCTTTCCAGCAGCTCAGTGAATTTCGAAGTTTAGATGCTTTCTGCTTTTCCTGTGTTATCAGTGATTATATCAAATCGGTTCAATAGCCTTACAGCAGGGGAGAATTATTGAGTGATTGCTAATCATAATAGGCTCACTCTGGCATTTCAGATAATTTATTACTTTACATAATATATATTATGTGACATTCATGAATTGCCTATAGTTGCGTTACGGCCCAAAATGCCTAAGCGAGACCTGCTGTCATCGCCTGAGCAGATTACCAACGCATGTAGTTCGTCCTTCTTGCAATCTGCTTATTGAACATAACCAGTAACACTATCAAGATTCCAATCTGCCCAAATACAGTTGCAACAGAGTACGGATCGAATGGATTGTACCATGTATCGGGTGCAAATTGCGTCGCGCTCCTCCAAATCCACCAAGAGAAAAGGATAACGACCTGAACCGGCACAAGTTTGCCGATGATAATATCCCACCATTTGCCGAGTCTCATGTCGTCGGCATCCGTGTTGACCAAGGTGGTTCGAAATGCTGGCAGGCCATATTTAATGACCGTATATGCAATGAAAGCTCCTGATATGATCAGTGCCAATCCCCACACAAAGTCTTGGTTGGCAAAGAAATTCAAGTTAGTGGCCGACGGAATCCCAATAAGGAAACCCACGGCTCCGACCGACCACGCAGCAACCGTGCGATTTACCCCCATATCTACGAAGATCCTCGTAGTTAGTGCGATCATCGACATGAGCGATGTGAATGCTGCAAACGACAGACCTAAAAAGAAAATGCCGGCAAATACTTGTCCCGCAGGTATTTCGAAGAACAGTTGAGGCATCCAGATGAAGGTTAATCCAGTCGAAGCGGGTCCCGACGTCTTCATGACATCGAGAATCTCAGAATTCGACATCGATGCCCCCAATGTGCCAAAAACCGTCGAAAAGATGATGACGGCAGCCATCAGCGATATCATATTGTTGCCGATACCCGTGATAAATGCGCTTCTGGTCACAGATTCGGTCTTTTTCATGTAGGCTGCATACGTCAAGATAAGCCCCCACCCTGCCCCGGTGTCCCAGGCGTTCTGAGTGAGCGCCTCAAGCCAAATGGTCGGATTCGTGAGTGTCGACCAGTCGGGCGTGAACAGATATTGAATACCTGCGTAGCTTCCTTCGAGCGTGACTGCGCGCACGAGACTGATGAGCACGATCACGACCAACGAAGGAATAAGGATCTTGCTGAGCGTCTCAATGAACCTGATACCTTTCCAAACCACGAACGCTCCGCCGAAAATGGCTGTCGCATGCAGAATAAGGGGCCAAGAGCTGCCTTGGAAGTCGTCCCACAATGCAGTTGAGGCGACTATGTCGGTTGGCAGGCCACCGCTTACGGTCACTCCAAAATAATAGAAGCACCAACCGGTGACAACGCTGTAATAGAACATGATGGCCATTGCGACAAACCCTACGAATCCGCCCATCCAAGCAAATTTCTCCCCAAGGATGGTCATGATCGACCCGACGGTGCCTCGGCGGCCGTGTCTTCCGATGGCGTACTCAGCAATGATGAGCGGAATGCTCCAAATCAGGAGGAATACGATCCATGCCACCAGGAAGGCGCCAGCTCCGTCATCGCCTCCGTTCTGTGCAGCAATACGCGGGAACCTCCAAATATTCCCCGTTCCAACCGCTATCCCCAACACGCTCAACAATAAGCCTAAACGTGTCGCAAATCCTTCGTGCTGATCATGTTTATCTGCCATGGCAACAATCAATTAAGTGCTTGCGTTAAATCTGACGACCACCGAACGAACGGAATATAGAATCTTGTCGTCAGAATACCATCGATTAAATTTCGCATGGTCACCGTGGTCATTATCTGTGAAAAATCATCCGAATCCCGTAAGTTAGTGGTTTCTTTTGACCTATCTTGTCGTGGCAAATAGCGATATTTAGCCCATCTTGACGGGATAAACGGCCAAGTGTAATTACCCCAAAAATGAATTTTACAACACACGCATCTCGGAACAGGCTGTTTGCCATCCTTGTATTCCTGTACTCGTTTGTCATCTACCTGCTCACGTTAGCTCCGACGGCCAGCTTCTGGGATTCGGGCGAGTTCATCGCCGTTGCCCACGGCCTTCAGGTTACACATCCACCCGGAGCGCCTTTGTATCTGCTCATTGGTCGCCTGTTCTCCATGTTTGCCGGGCCCGAGTGGGTTTCTTGGAGCGTCAACCTGCTCAGCGCAGTTGCGTCGGCCCTAACTGTCATGCTTCTGTATTTGATCGTAGTGCGTCTGGTGCGCGAGTGGCTCCCCAGCGACACTTCGAAATGGTCGATCGGCGACTGCATCGGCATGTATGGAGGTGCCATCATCGGCGCGGCGACCTTCGCCGTCACCGACTCATTCTGGTTTAACGCGGTGGAAGCAGAGGTCTACGCCCTGTCAATGTTCTTCACAGCCATAGCCGTTTGGCTGGCACTCAAATGGAGCGAGGTTCACGACCAGCCCGGCAACGAACGCTGGCTGGTGCTCATAGCCTACATGTTCGGGCTGGCGATGGGAGTACACTTGCTCAACCTGCTGGTGATCTTTTTTGTGGCGTTGATCGTCTATTTCAAAAAGTACGATTTCAGCATTATATCGTTGGGAATTGCAGCTGTGCTTGCTTCTGCCAGTTTCTTGCTGATTTATCCGTTCACGATGAAGTCGATAGCTGCAATGGCCCTGTCCGTATATGAGGCCACCTTTGGATTCATCCATCCGATAGTGTTCTTCGCACTCATCGGGGTATTGGTCATTGGCGGAATTCTCTACACGCAGAAGATGGGTTACAAATTTGCAAACATCTTCCTGATCAGCTATTTCATGATATTGATTGGCTTTTCGAGCTATTCGCTGGTTATCATCCGATCAATAGCCGACCCACCCATCGACGAGAACGATCCTGAGACTGTCGAGGCCTTCATTAAGTACATCAACCGCGACCAGTATGGAGACACCCCGATCTTCGTCGGATATTCGTACGACAACGAAATTGGCGGCTTAGACCGTAGCGCCGAAAAGCTGTTTCCGAGACGCCATTCGTCCGATCCTCGGCACCAGCAGGTTTATGCCGATTATTCGAGCGACTGGAGCTTCTTTTGGGGATATCAGGTGTACCACATGTACGTGAGGTATTTCAATTGGCAATTCATCGGCCGAGAATCAGATATTCAGGATACCGGGACTGCCACCGGTTTTGGGGAGAGTGACTACAAAGACAACCACGCCCACAACGTCTACTATTTCCTGCCGTTTCTTCTAGGTCTGTTCGGTATGCTCTACCATTTCCAGAAAGATTGGAAACGGGCATTTTCGGTATTGGCGTTATTCTTGATGACAGGATTCTTCATTCTGCTGTACCTCAACCAGACGCCGTTTCAGCCACGCGAGCGCGACTACTCGTATGTTGGATCCTTCTTTGCATTCGCCATTTGGATCGGCATAGGTGCCACAGCGCTCATTGACTGGATGCGTCAAGCTGGAAAGGAAAATGCGCCGGCCATGTACGGTGTGATCGGGGTCGCATTTGCCGCAGTTCCTGCATGGATGACATACCAAAATTACCACGACCATGACCGTAGCGGGAATTATGCGGCACCTGACTATGCCTGGAACCTGCTGCAATCGGTAGCCCCATATGGAGTGCTTTTCACGAACGGCGACAACGATACATTTCCTCTGTGGTATGCCCAGGAGGTTGAAGGTGTTCGTACCGACGTGCGTGTTGCCAACCTGAGCCTTCTGAATACCGACTGGTACATCCGTCAGCTGAAGAACCAATGGTCGCACGAATCGCCCCCTATCAAGTTCGCTGTGACCGACGAGCAGATTGGCCGTCTTGAGGAAAAATTCAGCTCGCAACGTGCCGAAGACTGGTGGACCCCACAGACGGTTGTGATTCCTGTGGACAAAGATCTATTGCGCGGCAAAATCGAGAACCCCGAAAATACGAAGCAATGGTTTGCACTCGACAGCAAATCGCCGCTCAACCCCGACGCTGGTCTTCCCACCTTCAACGAAATGGCCTTCGACATTCCGGTCGATTCACTCGACGATCAAATCGACTGGTTCTATCAAGGGAATTTCCTTGGCCGTTTCCAAGACCAGGAGATCTATTACACGCGCATACAGGACGACATGGTGATGGACATCCTGAAATCGAACGACTGGATCCGCCCGGTCTACTTTGCTGTGACCGTTTCGCGCGACGGGCAAATCGGCCTTCAAAACTACTTCCGTACCGAGGGCCAGGCTTATCGGGTGGTACCTAAAAAGGGAGAGGGTCCAACCCAGAGCCTGAATCCTGTTACGCACGGACAAAGGCTCCGCACCTTCCGTTTCCGCAACCTCGACAACCCGGATGTCTATTACGACGAGAATGTGCGCCGTATGACAGAGAACTACCGTGAACTCATCACCAACCAAGCGATGGCTTGGTACAGGTTGGGTGATCGAGACAGTGCTGCATACTGGCTTCGCTGGGGCGAGGAGAAGATCCCGTTCGACGTGATCGAATCTGACATTGGAAGCACGATCCGTTATGCTTACAGGTTTGCTCAGGTTGGCGAGCTCGACGACGCTACCCGCCTGGCCGACCGGTCCATGCCGAAGGCGGAGCAGGCGCTACGCCGCGCCATGCGCTCCTTCAACAACTATGCTGACCGTATCGACGAATTGCGCCAACAGGCGAACGATGCCCGAGCAAAAGGCGACTTGGCAAAGGCACGAAGTTTGGCGGCACAAAGCGAGGTTTTGGTGCAAAACATCGAGAACTACCGGCGTGAACTTTATTTCAACGCTGGCAACTTTGCATTGCTTCAAAACATCTATTACAAGGCGGGAAATGCAACGAAAGCTGAAGAAGTGCGTATGATTACTGAGATGATCTCCGAGGGGCTGATCCCTCTGCCATCAACTCCGGCGGAGAGCGACGAACAAGTACGAAGCATGTATGGTGAATAGAAATGCATTCAACCCATATTTGAATAGACTACTTTCAAATCGTACATTGTAAAAGTAATCCGATAACAAACCACCCAAGGTCAAATGATCCAGGATTTCAGCATCGAAAACATAGATGCCGTAGCCGAAGTGCTGGGGGCGAAAACGAAGCGCATAGGCAACATGGTCAGGCTTGAAGTCGAGTCGGTTGGCGGTGCCAGTAAAGTTGCAGCGGAGTTCTATTTCGATCTCATGGTCAACGGTGAACCCATTAACATGGTAAGCGTCTATTCGCACAATACATTTCTTCAACTACATAACTGCAACGGATTTCTGGCAAGTGATCTGTTGAATCAGGTCACGTTCTTCGGCAGAACCAACGACAACATCTCCGGTTTGATCATTGACCGCGAGGCAAGTTGCAGTTTCTACGCAAATGTTGGTATTCACCTCCTTAATTGTGATTTCACAACACTGCCAACCGAAGTCATGATGTGCAGCATCGCCCTCTCCTTGACCGATGCCGACACGTTCGATCTCGACGGTTTTCAATTTGACGAATAATAACTGATGGCGTCCGAACAACCCGACTATTTACCTTCATACGATTCGATACAACTGTTTAACACAACTGATGAGAGTCTGCCAATCAACCAGTCGCAATTGCAGAGGTTGGCACACTTGACCGCAGACAAACAAAAGGTAGCTTTTGAAATGGTTGAGGTGGTTTATGTGGACGCCGAAACTATCGTCGAAATTAACAAAACCTACCTCGGGCGAGACTACATTACCGACATCATCACATTTCGCCTCGACGAAGGCGACCTTATGGCCATCGAAGGCACGATTTACTGCTGTGTGGCTCGCATCAAGGAACAGGCTGGCGAGCTGGAACAACACGAGGCCACCGAATTTGCCCGAATTGCCGTACACGGATTCTTGCACCTCACAGGTATGGACGACCAGAACCCTGCTGACAAGGTTGCCATGACCGAGGCTGAAGACGAAATACTAACCATCTGGAATTTTACAACATGAGCAGCTCGTACATACTAGATCTCATCGTCAAAATTGTGCATCATGTCCAGTTGGGTAAATCGCTCAATGAATTCGACCCAGCCGATATGAATAACGGCCACAGATACAATTCTTCCGAGCTAAGTGCTGCGTATTCATGGGTGCTTCAGCATGGTGCAGAGTTGAAGGTTCGCAGGCAAAAACAAGTCCCCCGTGTGCTTCATATAGCGGAGCGTATGGTCTTCAGCAAGGAAGCATGGGGATGGATTCTTGAGCTACAGAGCCTGGGTTTGATCGACCACAATGGTATAGAGCGGATCATTGAGCGCATCATGATGCAGTATCATGGCAAGGTTACGCTCAATATGGTCAAAGAAATTGTAGAGCCATTCCTGCTCGACGGCGATCGCCAAAACGACAATGCATCAACGGGACTAAAGGGCAACGAATCTATTAATTGAGTCCACCGTACAAAGGTTCGTAACTCTGCCCATTGAGATGCAACCAGAAATCGAACCACATATCACAGACATTGAGGATTCAAGGCCTCGAGATGCGACAAAAGCATTCGGATACAGGCTATGGGACCTGATCCGCAAGTATTCCACAAAATCGTCAATCATTGACGACAAACCCAAAATTGACAGGCAACGCCCGGATCTTAAGCCTATAACGCGCACTTGGGTTCTCAAACTTTTACAGCTCTTCCCATATGTGCTGATCGTTGTCTTTTCCGTCTCATTCGTATGGGACTTCCCTGGAGTATCGGCTGTAATCTTTGGACATAACATTCTCTTTGAGGGCATACTGAGAATTATGAGTGTCAGCGGCTTGATTGGTTATGGTACTAATTGGCTCGCCATTACGATGCTTTTCCGGCCAGAAGAACGGCATCCACTACTCGGACATGGTCTAATACCCTCGCAGAAACAAGTCATAGCCTTCCGACTCGCGCAGGCAGTATCCACCGATTTGATCAATCCCGATTTGATCAAGCAGAAGATTGCTGATGCGAATTTGATTCCAATATTCCGCGATAAAGCCATAGGCTGGTTACGTGGCATTACAGACGATGCCGAATTTCGCGATGAACTTAAAAACATCACCGTCGAATACATGCATGACCTGGTGGCCGACCCCGTTGTCAGGTCGTCGTTGGCCGCAAACATCATACGGACCCTCGAGCAAAGCATGGCCTCAAAGAAGCTGGAGAAATTGGCGCTTCAGACCTATCTGATGGTCAGGGGCAACGAAGCCCAAGAAATTGTGGAACAGGCCATTGCTCGATTACCCGAGAACATCGAGCGCATGCTCGACAAGGTTGACCATGCGTTGGATGAGCTCCCCGCAAAACTTGAGGAGAAGTCCGACCAAATTGAATCCATAATGACCCAGACATTGTACCGATTGATCAACCAGCTCGACGTGCATACACTGATCGAGGAGAATATCAATCGTTTTGAGGAACAGCGGCTCGAGAAGATGATAAAGGGTGCAACGAACGAGCAGCTGCGGTACATTCAATACCTTGGTGCTGTGCTCGGTACGATTGGCGGCTTGGTGATCTGGTCTCCCCTTCTCGCGTTGGCCATCTTAGGAGCGACGATCGCGCTTATTGTCGGTGTAGATTACGTGCTGATGAGGCTGAAACGCAGGTAATCTAAAAGCCCGACGATATTCCAACATGGACTTTTGCGTTGGCAAAGGGATCCTCAGGCGATTTTGCGTAGGTAAGTTTCAACAATCCAAGGTTGGTCTTCAAGGCCAATCCAACACCGAATGAACTGACTTCAGTCATATCTGTTGCGGTGTCGCTCGATGCCTCGTTCGGAGGTAGCCATAACCATCCGGCGGACCCAAATGCAAACAAGTAGGAGTTTGTATCGAGCAGATATCTGTACTCGATGTCGCCCCATAGGTATGACGTTGCAAAAAACTGATCTTCGCGATACCCCCGTATAGATGTTGCGCCACCAATTCTGTAAAGGTCGTTTAGGAAGGGGTTTCGATCTGTGAAGATAGTGCCTGCCCACAATCCAGGAATTAGGATATTTCTTGTAGAAATTGGAAGATAGACACTCAGATTGCCACTGATTTTCCTCCTCACTTGGTTATACCGGTCACCAAGGCTTGGCTCGACGATCTGTCGACCCGACTCAACGGCCATTTCAGCCAAAACGCCTGCCGTAGTCATGCCATAATCATTTCGCGAATCATAAGTGAGTCCAATCTGGCCATATGTCCCCCATAGGTTCGCAGATGCTTGGCTCGATGTCGCAGATGTTGATACCTCTCGTTGAACGGCTGTGAAGACTCTGACATTTTCGTGAATATTCCACCATATACCTGCCTTGGCCATCCGATTTTGCCACAGTGAGTCTTGACGTGCCAGTGAAAATGCCCCATTTAATCCCAGTGGGTGGCCAAAAATTAGATGTTGATCAAGTTCGATGCTCATCTTACCTACCCGGGGTGACTGCCTGTCGAATTCAACCTTCAGTTCAGTTCCGTCGAATCCGGCATTCCGGATATGCAGAGATCCATTTCCGGCGATGACAGCCTTTCCAGTTTGATCAGGCACGTATCCTACGATAAGGTCAAAAAAAGTAAGTGGCCGTTCGGTGATGGTATACATCAATGCCCACTTCTCATCATGTCTGATAATTTCAGGATCTGATATGTCGTCAAAAAGTCTTGTTTGATTCAGTTTATCGGATACACGTAGTATGTTGGCCTCGTTCAGGATCATCCCTTTCTGAGCTCCGACAGCCTTGTTCAACCATTCTGGCCCAGTTTTGCTCAAACCCGTCCATTTGACGTCAGATAACAGTGCGGACTCACCCTTTAGGATTGAGATTACTGCCGAAACCGAAAGCAACGTATCGTCGATGAATAAAGAGTCTAACGACACCGACGGATCCAGATATCCTTGCCTAAAAAGTGCATCCGTTTGAAGCTTTATGCAGTCTTGAAGGGCATTCTCAGTATACCATTTTCCAGACAAGTCACATTTCACTGACGTTTCAGGATCTGATGACACATACTTCCATTGAATCGGCTCTGTTGTCCATTTAAAGCGCCCTGATCCCTCGAAATGCGCATAGAGTGTGTCCATCCGAAATTCGTGGATTGTCAATGTCGACCGGAAATATCCGTGCCTCCAAGCCTCCTGATATAAGGATTCTTGCACATCTGGCTCAAGCACGTACCGGTTTACAACAACGGTGTCTGCGTCAAAAACCAGGTGTAGTACGTCAGCGCTAAGAGGAAGTGTCGTTTGGGCTGCTGATGGAGCCGTTGGTGCACCGATTGCAGCCGCGATTGCAACGCAAAAAAGAATGCCCCGTATTTCTCCGGAAATGTGATTCACGGAGAAATAACGGGGCTTGATCATATTTTCGTGCGACTTGGGATTATTTCACAATGTCGGCAACAAAATTAGGCAATGCAAATGCACCCGTGTGAACGGATGCGTTATAGTATTTTAGGCCGTCCAGATAGCTGCCGCAGGCTTGGTCGGCTTTATCTACAATGGATGTTTCAAGCGGATTCACACCTTTGCTCGCAAAAGCCATCGACCACATTCCAGCCGGATAGAGCGGGATGAAAGCGAGGTACATTTTCGACACGGCGAAGATGTCGCGCAGTGCGAAGAACACGCTCCTCATGCTGTCGTGATATGACGGGACCCATGGCGACTCGGTCTGCGCAGTAAGTATTCCGTTATCTGCTAGTGCGTTGTAGCAATTCTGATAGAACTCCTTTTGAAACAAACCTTGAGCAGGTCCAACAGGGTCCGACCCGTCAATGATGATGATGTCGTACGGATCCTTGACGTTTTTGACGAAGGCGATGCCGTCTTCGAACAGCACGTTTAGCTTAGGGTTGCCGAAATCTCCGACACCAGGCATGTGCAGTTTAGATGCACGCACCACGGTCTCGTCGATTTCGACCATGTCGACTACTTCAACGCTTGGGTGTTTGAGCGCTTCGCGCGCAGATCCGCCATCGCCACCGCCGATGATGAGAACTCGCTTGGGATTCGGATGGCTGATAAGTGCCGGATGAATCAGCATCTCGTGGTAGACGAATTCGTCCTTTTCGGAGAGCATCACCATTCCGTCGATGGTCATGAGGTTTCCCCACGTGTCCGTTTCGTAAATCTCAACGCTTTGATACGGCGATTGCTCGGAGAATAAGACTCTGTTGATGCCTACAGTAAGCCCAGTCGAGCCGTTGTAGTGCTCGTTGTAAATGATGGCCATAATAATTTATTCCTTGATTAGTCGTACCAGAGCACAACGGCTGCAAACACGCTTCCAGCTTTTTCGACTACGTGCTCAATCCCGATGGATTTTACTTCTTTCAGGGCTCGGTTGCGGTATGCGAAGGCGTCGACGGTCATCTGTCGGACCGTAGCCTCTACTTCGGCCAGCGGAAGCTCGTCTTCGTGCTCCATGATCACGCCTGGCAGTGAAGGGTCTTCGGGGATGCCGATAGCTACTGCCGTCGATATGATCTGCCCAGGGGTGGTGCTGCTGATGCTTCCGTAGGCGATCGGGATGAGCCCGCCTTTAGGAAGCGAGACACCATCAACTTCACGGCAAGCCGGTGGGACGATCGAACTCATGCGCACAAGGTTCGTGTCGCCTACTCCGGCGTCCAAGAGGGCCATGTCGAAGGCGTTGAGAGGCATATTACCCTCCCCTTTACCCTTGACGAGGCAGTACACAGTTGGGGTCTTCACCATGGCGAGGGATGTGGCCACACCATTGGTGAGCAAGTCGGACTTGGTCATATATTATATACGGATGTAATTTCTTGTGCGTCTTTTGGCTTGAAAAGGAGCTCTTCGCCTGGTGCGACTTTGAACAGCCCTCGTTTCATCTCCATGCTGGAGATGTTTTTCGACTGAAATGCTTCCTTGATGTATTCCTGGATAATCCACGGGTCGATGGTTTCACCACAGGTGAAGATGTCGACGGCGGCGTAGTTATACTCAGGCCACGTGTGGATGGCAACGTGCGACTCAGCGATCACGATGGTTCCACTGACGCCATGAGGGCTGAACTTGTGAAAGTTGTGTGAGATGATACTGGCTTTTGATGCTTTGGTAGCTCCAATCAGGATCTCCTCGATTTGATCAACGTCGTTGATCACGTCTGCATTGCACTCGTAATATTCAACGAGTATCTGTCGGCCTAAAGCTTTCATTTCTGCGATTGATATATGTGGGGAAAAGCCTGGAACGTGATCCCAGGTGTTAAATACCCTCGCCAGTTTGGCGATCAGGGTGATTAAACGAAAAAATGCAACCTGAGACAGACACAGGGGTAAACCCGCATTCGTCACCAGTCGCATTTGTACCACACAGTATCGACCGAAGTCTCCACTGCCGAAAGTCAGCCAGTATGTGTGTATATGACGGCGTTAGCGCTTGCCCAACATATTCTTCCAATTCTGTGCTGTTTACCTCTCGCTAAGTTGTTTTGTTGTGGTTTTGGTTGTTGCTAAATTGGACGTTATCCGAAGTTTGGAAGACGTGGCGGGCGGGCCAGTCGACCGCTTCTCGGTAACTGTACCTACAAGCAGAACACAAAGATACGTAATTCTTGAGTTGATATTTTGTCAATGCCCCAAAAAAAATATTTTACCCCCGATCAAGCCCGTCACATCTATCATGAACTTGTGCTGCCGCGCGCCATTGAAGAGCGCATGCTCAAGCTTCTACGGCAGAATAAAATCGCAAAATGGTTCAGTGGCATTGGCCAGGAGGCGATAGCCGTCGGCGCGACGCTGTCGATGGAGAAAGATGACGTAATCATGCCCATGCATCGCAATTTGGGCGTTTTCACAACCAGGAGAGTCGACTTTTACCGTTTGTTCTGCCAGCTTTTCGGCAAGGCTGACGGGTTCACGGCAGGGCGCGAGCGCTCGTTTCATTTCGGCATTCCGGAGTATCACATCATCGGGATGATCTCCCACCTGGGCGCGATGCTCCCCGTTGCCGACGGCATCGCACTCGCATCGAAATTGCGCGGACAAGACCGCGTTGTGCTCAGTTTCTCAGGCGATGGAGGCACAAGCGAGGGAGATTTTCATGAAGCAGTCAATTTGGCTGCTGTCTGGGGTCTGCCGGTCATATTCCTGATAGAGAACAACGGCTATGGGCTGTCCACGCCCTCGAAGGAGCAGTTCGTATGCGACTCACTCGCCGACCGTGCCAAAGGATACGGCATCAAGGGCTACTCCATCGATGGAAACAATATTCTCGAAGTCATGGAAACCGTCGCAGCAATACGTAAAGAAGTACTCACAAAAGGAATGCCCGTGATCCTCGAGGCCCGCACGTTCCGAATGAGGGGCCACGAGGAAGCATCCGGGACGGCTTATGTACCCGACGAGCTGATGAAGGAATGGGCTGCTAAAGACCCCATCAAACAGTTCGGCGATCGTATGGTAGCCGATGGATTATTATCAGACGAAGACCTCCTTGCCATACGCAAATCTGCTGAATCAACCTATTCGGCCGATTTGGAGCGGGCCCTTGTGGCCGATTACCCTGTACCCGACACCGAGGCACACATCAGCCGAGTGTATGCTCCTGCACCCGAAACGCAGTCTCCGATTGGTTCGGCGACAAAAGAGGCCAGGTATTTGGATGGAATCCGCGATGCTCTGCATCAACGTATGACCGAAGATCCCGAATTGGTGATCATTGGGCAGGATATTGCCGAATATGGCGGTGTTTTCAAGATCACGGAAGGTTTTTATGACGAATTCGGAAAAGATCGTGTACGAAACACCCCGATCATCGAGTCTGGCGCCTTAGGGGCAGCAATGGGACTAGCACTTGAAGGCATATCGAGCGTTGTGGAAATGCAGTTTGCCGACTTTGTCTCATGCGGATACAATCAGATCGTCAACAATCTGGCCAAATCGCACTACAGGTGGTCACCTCCCCTACCAATAACGATCCGCCTTCCCTATGGCGGCGGCGTCGGAGCTGGACCCTACCACTCACAATGTCCCGAGGGCTGGTTCATGCAGCATCCCGGCCTAAAGATTGCCGTACCCGCCACGCCTGAAGATGCGCAGCTACTCACATACTCGGCACTGCTCGATCCCAACCCCGTGATGGTATTCGAGCATAAAAAACTCTACCGTGGCCTTAAAGGCCTCATCCACGAAAAGGCGTGGTTTGAGCCGTTCGGCAAGGCAAGGGTCCACCGTGCGGGCAGCGATATGACCATAGTCACCTACGGGATGGGCGTTCATTGGGCTACGGATGCCGCCATCGCTGCTGAAAGCTCCATAGGGATGCGCATTGAAGTTATTGACCTGCGCACACTCGTGCCCTTTGACTTGGATACGGTGCTTGACAGCGTTCGAAGAACGGGACGCGTGCTCCTATTGCAGGAGGCATCGATCACGATGGGGCCATCCAGCGAATGGGCGGCATTAATTGCAGAGCACGGATTTCAGTGGCTAGACGCCCCAGTAATGCGTTGCGCCTCCCTTGACACACCAGTTCCTACAGCCCTACCGCTGGAGTCGGACTACCTGGCCAACTCCAGGCTGAATTCGGCAATTGAGCGCCTTATTCGATATTAGTGTCGCGGAGCAGTTCCAGCGCCTTCTTTCCTGAACTTGCCTGTTTCACGAAATCGGCAAGTTCAGGCTCTGAAGCCATGTACTGTTCAAAAACTTCGGCAACAACCTGGTCCAATTCTCCGTCAAGGTAGTCGCAAATGTAGTCGGCGAGTGAATCAGCTTGAATAAAATCATGTCGTTTAGGTGTCATGATTTCAGATTCTTTAAGTTGAAGCAATGTCAGTACTCCTGTTGCTGTTGGTGTTCTGTTATTCTTCTACTGCAACTTACAACAAATGTTTCAACTTACCGTGCTGAATGAATGACACTGAGCTTCCGTAAGGTCGTATAGAGCACATCGTAGGGTTCAGAGTGTCCCATACCCTTTATGGCAGAATCGGCATCGAGTAATGACTCGAATATGGCTGGGTACGATGATGCGGGTATTCGGAGGGCATCACGGTACAGATTGTCGAAATAAAAGCCATGTCGGCCGACCTTAGATCCGATTTCGTTCTTTGGGGTCTTTTTGTCGGCTAGGCGCGCTATTTGCCACAATGTCATGTATTGGGATATCAAGTAGCCGTTCAATCCGATTACACCTGACACCGGAGTGTCTGCTGCATCTACGACCAACCTTCCCAATTCGAACACATTTCCCGATTTGTTTCCAAAAAGCACATCCTTCACATCAAATACGGCCGCCTCTTTGTGTTCTGTGGCGAGCAGTTTGACTTGGTCGGCGGTGATACCCGTACCATCTTTGTCGTACTGTGCCAATTTTGCCAGTTCGTGGCTTAACACAAGCAGGTCGTTGCCAGAGATGTCGATCAGTAATTCGGCAGCTTCTGGCTGAATGTCAGCGTTATGGACGTGTCGTACCTGCGATCCAATCCACTGCAGCAACTGGCGACGGTCAAGCCGGTTCATCTCGGCAGCATGGCATACCGATTGATTGCGTAGTGCCCTTCCCAGTTTTGTGTTGGCAGCTACACTCGCACTGTCGATCAGGAACAACACGCAGGTTCCATTGGGGTTTTGCAGGTAGTGCAGCAGCTCGTCGTGGCTAGTGGAACCCGATTCGTCTTCATCCGACTCAGCTGCCTTACGGCGGTCAAACATCGACATGAAATCGCGAACGATCACCACCCTCAAGTCGGCCATCATCGGGTACGTTCGGCAAGCGTCTATCACCCTCGAAACCCTCACCTCCCTGCCTGATATCACATCGAGGTTGAAATCCTCAAACCCTGCAGGCACCAGGCCTTTCGCAAGCGGGATACAGGCGTCCAGATACCAATTCTCTTCGCCATAGATCCAATACACCTGCGATGGCTTTCCGGACTGGACGCTGTTTTTGAATTCCTCAAAATTGCGAATGGTATCAGCAGGTTGCTGCTTGGCCATGGTATGTCACGGATACAGACGCCCTAAAAGACGCGGAAATGGGATGGTTTCACGTACGTGCTTCAGTCCACAAACCCATGCTACTGTGCGCTCGAGTCCTAGTCCGAAGCCGGCGTGTGGTACTGAACCGAACTTACGGAGATCTAAGTACCAGTCAAAGGCTTCTTCTGGCAGTTCGTGTTCTTTGATCATGCGCAGGAGCTCGTCGAGGTCGTCCTCGCGCTGGGCTCCGCCGATGATTTCGCCATAGCCCTCGGGTGCGAGGACGTCTACTGCCAAAGCCTCCTTGGGGTTGCTTGGATCTTTCTTCATGTAGAACGCCTTGATGGCAGCAGGATAGTTGTAGACCATGAGTGGACGGTCGAATTTCATGGTAAGCAGCGTCTCGTCGCTACCGCCAAAATCATCGCCCCACACGCGGCTTGAGGCAGATTCTCGCCATACGGGGATATTTCGTAGGTCTTCCTCGATTTCTTCGAGTCTAGCACGTATATCCTTTTGGCGGCGTTCTATTTGAAACTTCCTACCTTTTTTTGCATTCCCGTACTCAGCAGTGATTTCAGTCAATTCTTTCTCGATTTCAGACTGCTCTTTTTGACGATCGACCACCATCTGCTCGATCATAGCCATCATGTCGTCACTGCGAAGCATCTCAATGGCCTGTGTATAGCTGATCCGTGGAAAAGGCTTTTGGATGTTCTCCAACTTGCTGATGTCTCTCTCCAGAATCTTCAATTCATTTTGATTTTTATGAAGAACTGTCTGCACTATATGTACAAGCATGTCTTCTGCAAGATCCATGTTCATCTTCAGATCATAAAACGCCATCTCAGGCTCGATCATCCAAAACTCGGTAAGGTGGCGGCGCGTCTTCGACTTTTCCGCGCGGAATGTCGGACCAAATGTGTAGATCCTACCATGTGCCATGGCAAGTGCCTCGCCGTAGAGCTGCCCAGATTGTGACAGATAGGCCTTTTTGTCGAAATAGTCGGTCTCAAAAAGTGTCGTAGTCCCTTCGACGGCGTTGCCGGTAAAAATCGGGGCGTCCATCTGCATGAAACCACGATCTTGGAAGAAGGAATGAATCGCAAATATGATGGTGTTTCGAACCTGCATAGCCGCCCATTGACGTGAGCTGCGCAGCCACAGGTGCCGGTTGTCCATCAGAAATTCCACACCGTGTTCTTTGGGCGTGATGGGGTAGTCTTTGGATATCTGTATCACATGCAAACCGCTGACCTGCACCTCAACTCCGCCCATGCCGCGATCATCGGCTACGACGCTGCCAACGATGCGCAGCGAGCTTTCCTGCGTAAGCGATTCCGCAACCTCGAAAACGTCGGCTGACACATCGCCCTCGCTCACTACGCACTGCACCATTCCAGTGCCGTCGCGCACGATAAGGAATACAAGCCCCTTGCTCTCCCTTTTGTTGAAAACCCAGCCCTGCAGCGTGACCCCAGAGCCGACGTGTGCTTTAAGATTGCGAATGTCTGCTACCGGATGAATAGTGTCGCCCATTGTGATACGTTGATTATTCGGGTTGAAGTACTGTTTCTACAAACGAATCTGAATTTAAGAATTGACCGGCAAAATCCTGCACAGATTCGGCAGTCACCGCGTCAATTTCGGCCACTAGTTCGTCAAGCGGCACATAGCGGTCATAATATATCTGGCTCTTGGCCAGGCGGGTCATACGGTTGCTCATATTCTCCTGCGCAAGCAACAACTTGCCTTTGAGCTGCGATTTCGCCTCAAACATCTCCTGATCTGTCAGCTTTTCGTCCTGAAGCTTTTTAAGCTCCACCAAAATGAGATCGCGCACATGGTCCAGGTATTCTTTGTCGGTCCCGACATAGACTCCGAACATTCCCGTGTCGCTGAACGACTGGATGAAGCTGTTCACAGAATAGCAGTAGCCATATTTTTCCCTGATGTTCTGATGCAGGCGAGCACTCATCCCGCCACTCAACACGGTGTTCAGAAGCAGCAACTGATAGCGCAGCGGGTCGGTGTTCGACAAGCCTTGGCGACCGATGATATAGTGGGTCTGCTCGATTGCTTTTGACAAAACACGCCTATCGCCCACAGGAGGCTGCTCAAGCGCATGCTGCTGCGGTGTTGAGTTGCCGTTACTGTTCGAAGCCACACGGCCGCTGAAGAACCCATTGATGCAGTCCATCACCGTGTCGTGACTTACGTTGCCGGCGGTGGCAATGATCATGTTGGACGGGAAGTAGCGCTTGTCGACGTAGTCGAACAACGCGTCCTGGTCAATCGACTTTACGGTGTCTTCAAACCCGATGATCGGCCTTCCGAGAGGATGCTTGCCGAAAACTTGGTTCGAGAACTCCTCGAAGATGAAATCGTCAGGCGAGTCCTTGTACATTTTCATTTCCTCAAGAACCACCTTCTTTTCTTTGGCAATTTCTTCGGACGGGAATGTCGAATTGTTGACCATGTCGGAGAGGACATCAATCGCAATAGGGAGATGGGAATCTAGACAACGAGCATAGTAACACGTGTACTCCGTACCGGTGAAGGCATTCAGATGGCCCCCTAGGCTCTCCAAAGCCGCCGCTATTTGATAGGGTGTGCGCTTTGACGTTCCCTTGAAGAACATATGTTCCAAAAAGTGGGTGATTCCTGCCTGCTTGTCTGTCTCGTTTCGGCTGCCTGTCTTAACCCAGAAGCCGATGCTGGCACTTCTCACCGAATCGATTGGTTCAGTTATGACCTGAAGTCCGTTCGAAAGTAAGGACCTCTCAATACGCTCTGTCATTGCATTTCCTTTTTATTAGTTCCACTAAGCACAAAGAGCGCCTGTCTATTAGACGAGGCGCTCTCTGATATTCTACTTTTGTGAGTTTAGTCCTCTCTTGGAAGCAATGCTTTCCGCGACAGCCTGAGCTTGCCACCTGCTTCGACCTTGAGTAGTTTAACTTCGATTTTGTCGCCAACACTCAGGACGTCCTCAACGCGGTTGATGCGTTTATGGTCAATCTCAGAGATGTGAAGCAAACCATCTTTACCTGGGATGATTTCGACGAATGCGCCGAATTCCTTGATGGAACGTACGGTGCCCATGAAAACTTCACCCTCTTCGAGGTGTCCGACGATGGCCTTGATGCGTGCCACTGCAGCTTCGGCAGCTTCGGCATTGGTGGCTGCAATGGTGACGATACCTTTGTTGCCTTCCTCTTCGATGACGATTTCAGTGCCCGTCTCCTTCTGGATGCCCTGGATGATTTTACCACCAGGCCCAATGACGGCACCGATCTGGTCGGAGTCGATTTCGATGCGTGTAAATGCAGGGGCATACTTCGACAGCTCGGCACGAGGTGCAGAGATCGATTCCGCCATTTTTTCAAGGATATGAAGACGTCCTACACGGGCCTGCTCAAGGGCTTCGGCCATTACGTCAAGCGAGATTCCCTTCACTTTAATGTCCATCTGAACGGCAGTGACACCCTCGGCGGTACCTGTAACTTTGAAGTCCATGTCGCCCATGTGATCTTCTTCGCCTTGGATATCGGTGAGAACCGTCACTTTGTCGTTGCCGACGATCATGCCCATGGCCACGCCAGCAACCGGCTTGCGAATGGGGGCACCGGCGTCCATGAGCGCCATCGAACCGCCGCAGACACTGGCCATCGATGATGAACCGTTCGACTCAAGAATATCGGACACGATACGAACCGTGTACCCGAATTCCTCCGTTGGTGGCATCATGCGCTTGAGGGCACGCTCTGCCAAGTTGCCGTGACCAATTTCGCGGCGACTCACGCCACGAAGCATCCTGGCCTCTCCGACACTGAACGGCGGGAAGTTGTAGTTGAGCATGAAGCTCTTAGATTCCTGGTCGAACAAGGTGTCGACGTACTGCACATCGCGCTTCGTTCCGAGGGTGACGCTCACAAGTGCCTGGGTCTCGCCGCGTGTGAATATGGCCGAACCGTGGGCACGTGGCAGATAGCCGACTTCGGTCCAGATGGGACGAATTTCATCCGGCCTACGCCCGTCGAGGCGCTGTTTGTGGTCAAGAATCATCTTACGAAGGGCCTGCTCCTGCAGTGTGTGGCAAATCTCGGAGATGGCCTTATCCATGTCAGGGTATTTTTCGGCCAATGCCTCCTTAACGTCAGTCTTGATGGACGATACTGCCTCGGAGTATTCTTTCTTTGCAAGTTTCGCCATCGAAACTTCCTCGTAGCGGTTACCTACGACGGCTGCCACATCTGCAACCAGTGCGGCATCCGGTTGTGGAACGACATATTCGCGCTTCTCCTTGCCAAATTCTTTTTGTAGCTCAAGCTGGAACTCGCACAGTTTGCGAATGGCGTCATGACCGATGGCGATCGCCTTGAGCATCTCCTCTTCGGATACTTCCTGGAACTCGCCTTCAACCATTGCAATGCTGTCCATAGTGCCGCCAACGATCAGATCGAAATCAGCCTGGCGGACTTCCTGAACGGTCGGGTTGACGATGTACTCACCGTTCAATCGGCCGACGCGCACCAAAGCACTCGGGCTTTCATAAGGGATGTCTGAAACGACGATGGAAACGGAGGTCGCCACACCAGCCAACACGTCGGCATCGTTCTCTGCGTCAGACGATATGACCTGGCAGATGACTTGAGTCTCATTGTAGTACCCTTCAGGAAACAACGGACGGATCGTGCGGTCGATGAGACGGCATGTTAAAATTTCTTTTTCGGAAGGACGGCCTTCACGCTTGATAAATCCACCCGGGAATTTCCCGCCGGCGGCGAACGCCTCGCGGAACTCTACCGTGAGTGGGAAGAAGTCTTGCCCCTCTTTCGCCTCGTAGTTGCTTACTACGGTGGCCAAAACCATGGTATCACCCATGCGTATCACTGTTGCACCATGCGACTGCTTGGCCAAACGGCCCAACTCTACGCTTAGGGTTTTGCCCGGTGCGAATTCTACTGACCTGATTTCTGCTTTCATCTTTTCCTTTTCAAATTAACGGCTTTGTTGCAACCACCTTCTAGTTGAATGGAATCGTTCAGGCAGCGGTGGTCGCGTGCTTACTGACTGAAACGCAATCTGCAAAAACAAAGAAGGCACGCCATTCCGTGCCTTCCTGTATCCGTTTATTTACGAATATTAAGAGCTTTGATCAGCTCACGGTAACCTTCGAGGTCATGCTTCATGAGGTAATCGAGCATGTTGCGGCGCTTTCCTACCAACTTGAGAAGCCCAAGACGCGTTGAGTGGTCTTTTTTGTGGGTTTTAAGGTGGTCGGTCAAACGGTTGATCCGCTCCGTGAATATTGCGATTTGGACTTTGGTGTTGCCTGTGTCCTGTGAGTCGCGGCCAAACCGGCTTATGATGGCCAGTTTTTCTTCTTGGGTGACATTCATAATATCCGCTTTAGATGTTATTATGCTAAAGTAGATCGGTACAGTGTATCTGCAAAGATCGATAAGCTTGTAATTTACCCATTTAGAAGCGTAATTGCAAGTTCTCGATCCTCATGCAACTGCTTCCTGAGTTCTTCGATTCCACCATATCTCATTTCGTCGCGCATACGCGCCTCGAAGTGAACCGTAATCCATTTTCCGTACAAATCACCTTCGTAACCGATGAGGTGCACCTCAAGCCGAAGTTCTTCATTCTGGCCGAAGGACGGACGATACCCTATGTTCATCATGCCCGGATATGACCCCTCCTGGATATCGACCCTTACGGCATAAACCCCAATCTTGGGCACGATTTTTCTTGCATCGTTGAGCCTCATGTTTGCCGTAGGGTAACCGATGGTCCTGCCCCGGGCGTCGCCGTGGACCACAATCCCCGAAAGCCTGTAGGGCCTGTCGAGGCACTGCTTCACCAGCTCGATGTCGCCTTCGTTCTTCAGGGCTCTTCGCGCGGAGCTGCTGCTCACAACAAAATCGTTCACCTCGCGGGCTTCCACGACCTCGACTGTGAAACCAAGTTCCTTGCCCAGAGCTGATACGGTGTTCTGATCCCCTTCCCTGTCGCGACCAAAATGATGGTCATATCCGATGATAAATGAGCGCAGACCAATTCTTCCGTAGATAATATCACGCAGAAAGGTCATAGAGTCCATCAGCGAAAAGTCACGGTTGAAAGGGATGACAACCATTGTGTCCACACCCAGACCAGCCAGCAGCTCAGAGCGTTCCTCAGGGGTGGTCAACAGACCGATGCCCTCACTACCCGGCTGGATGATTTCGCGAGGGTGCGGATCGAATGTGACAACAACGCTTCGTCCCCCCACCTCATGTGCCTTTCTTACCAACCGACCTATCAGCTCCTTGTGTCCGGCATGGACACCGTCGAAAGTGCCGACGGTCACAACCGAGTTTGAATCCCTGGTCACATCGGCCAACATCACCATGTTGCTCATCTTCTCACCTCGAAATCGGATACGAGCAGGGCATTTTCAACATCAAAATGCCCTGTACGGGTTCTGCGCAGCGACGCCAGCATGCCACAGGAGCCCAAGGCGCGGCCTAAATCGTAGGCAAGTGACCGGATGTAGGTTCCCTTGCTGCACGACACCTCATAGAGCAGCAATGGGATGTCGATTCTCAACCGCACCCATCGGTGGATGACAACATTTCGCGGCTTGACCTCAACAGTTTCGCCTTTTCGAGCTTTTTTGTACAGAGGTTGGCCATCCACCTTGAGGGCGGAATAGACGGGAGGCACCTGGGATATTTCGCCCGTGAAGTGGTCGGATATCGTAGAGTCAACCATTTCGGCGGTAATATGATCTGTCGGCATTTCGAGCACCGTTGGAGTTTCACGGTCGTAGCTGGGGGTTTCACGCCCTAGAAGTATGCCTGCAATATACGTTTTCGGGAGCTCCTGTATCTTTTCGATCGTCTTCGTAGCCTTGCCGAAACATACGATCAACAACCCCTCAGCAGCTGGATCGAGCGTGCCGGCATGACCTACCTTCTTGATGTCAAGAAATCGGCGCAATCGTCGCACTACGGTAAAGCTGGTGGCACCCAGGTGTTTGTCGACCAAAACGACGCCGCCCTCCTGAATTTGCTCGCTGTTGGGCGGCCAGTTGGACCTGTCGTACACCGGAAAACCCATCCAGGTGTTAGCCTGCTCACTCATTCGTCGGATTCAGGCTCTGCTGTTCCAGAATCACCACGCTGCTGCCTGATCTTCGAGAATACCTGTTCGATCTTGTTCACGTACTCCACCGTATCGTCCATGTAGAATACCAGCTCCGGTATGCGCCTCACTTGGTGTCGGATCTTTTTCGCCAGCTCACCCCTAATTTCAGTTGTTGAGGTCTGGATGTGCCGGTACACCTCCTCCTGCGTCCGCCCATTGGTAAAGATGCTCAGATATACCTTAGCCAGACCCAAGTCGGGTGTCATGCGCACCTGTGTCACAGATACCATCGCCCCCTGCTGATAGTCGCGAAGAATATCGCCGAGGTCGTTGCGTATCACATTAGACAGTCTCTCGGTGCGAATGCTCATGATGCATCAGTTAGTTGACAGCTTGCGCTTGGTCTCTACTATTTCGAAGCTTTCGATCACGTCGCCAACTTTGATGTCGTTGAAATTTTTGATCGAAATACCGCACTCGTAGCCGGATGCAACTTCACGGACATCATCCTTGAAGCGACGCAGGGTATCGATTTCGCCCGTGAAGGCAACAATGCCGTCGCGTATGAGACGTATGCGGGAGTTTCGGTTGATTTTGCCGTCAGTGACCATGCATCCTGCAACTGTGCCGACATTGGGGACCTTGAAGGTTTCGCGAACATCGACCGTAGAGGTGATCTTCTCGTTGAGCTCGGGACTGAGCATGCCTTCCATGGCATCTTTGATGGCGTCGACGGCATCGTAGATGACGCTGAACAACCGTATGTCAATTTGTTCCACTTCAGCCAGCTTGCGAGCGTTGGCGGTCGGGCGAACTTGGAAACCGATGATGATGGCATCGGAAGCCGATGCGAGCAAGACGTCCGATTCGGATATGGCGCCAACACCGGTATGGATGATGTTCACCTTTACTTCGTCGGTGCTGAGCTTGAGCAATGAACCAGACAGTGCCTCGATCGAGCCATCCACGTCACCTTTGATGATGAGGTTGAGATCGACCACTTCGCCAAGGGCCATCCTTCTGGAGATATCGTCGAGCGTGAGGTGACGAACAAGGCGCATGTCCTGCTCGCGCTTGATCTGCTGGCGCTGCTGAGCAACTTCGCGCGCCTTCTTCTCGTCGTCGGTACACACGAGTTTGTCGCCGGCCTGTGGCATGCCGTCAAACCCGATAATCTGAATAGGCGTGGAAGGACCTGCCGACTGGATGCGATTACCGAGTTCGTTCTCCATCGCACGTACGCGCCCAAACACTTGTCCGGCCACGAATACGTCACCGATTGAAATCGAACCGGTCTGCACCAAGAAGTTGGCCACGACACCTTTGCCCTTGTCGATGCGTGCCTCTAGTACGATGCCACTGGCGTTCCTGTTTGGGTTTGCCTTCAATTCCATAAGTTCGGCCTCGATGAGCACTTTTTCAAGAAGCTCGTCGATTCCACTGCCTGTCTTGGCTGATATGAGGGCTACCTGAGATTTTCCGCCGTAGTCCTCGACCACAACATTGTGTTCCAGAAGCTGCTGCTTGATCTTATCAGGATTAGCATCGGCCTTGTCAATTTTGTTGATGGCCACAACTAGCGGCACACCGGCAGCCTGGGCGTGGTTGATGGCTTCGATGGTCTGTGGCATGACCGAGTCGTCGGCAGCCACAACCAGAATGACGATATCGGTGACCTGGGCCCCCCTCGCACGCATGGCAGTGAATGCCTCGTGACCTGGAGTGTCCAAAAATGTGATCTTGCGTCCGTCGGGCAGCGAAACCGCATATGCTCCGACGTGCTGGGTGATGCCACCAGCCTCTCCAGCCGCGACACGTGTGTTACGGATGTGGTCGAGAAGGGATGTCTTTCCATGGTCGACGTGACCCATTACCGTCACGATCGGTGCACGTCCCTCAAGATCTTCCGGATCGTCGTCCTCCTCCTCGAAATCGTCAAGGATATCGTCTGCTCCAACGAAACGAATCTCGCGGTTGAATTCCGTAGCGATCAATTCGATCGTGGCTGCGTCGAGACGTTGGTTAATCGACACCATCAAGCCCAGCTGCAGACAGATTCCGATCACTTTTGTGGCCTGGACGTTCAGCAATTCAGCCAAATCAGAAACCGTGATGAACTCTGTGACCTCAAGGATGGATCCTTCCATTTCGTCCATGATGGCTTGCTGCTCGCGGTCGGCAGCCATTTCCTCACGCTTCATCTTACGGCGCTTCTGACGTTTCTTGCCAGCGCCTCCACCGCTCATCAGAGCCATGGTCTCGCGCATCTTCAAGTTGACGTCTTCGGTATCGACCGTGCGGGTCTGCTTGCCTTTTTTCTTCTTGTCTTCTACTACTTTTGGCTTTGGCTTCTTGTCTTTCGACGCTGCGTCGCCGGCAGCTGCCGGTGTTGCAGGTTTTGGAGCAGCATCGGCAGCGGTTCCAGATTTTTTCTTGCGCTTCTTGCGACCTTGCCCACCACCGCCTTCGGCGGCGATTTCTTCCTTGGTGCGGATAGCGATCTTCCCGAGTAGTCGGGTTCCCTGCAGCCTGTCGGTTTTGGCACGGATCACTTCTTCGTCGTCATCCTCCGCTTTGGCTTCGGGAGCTTCCGTATGGGGCTCCTCCGCTTGGGCGGGCATTACAGGCTCCTCTTTTTGAGCCGGCACCACCTTGACGTCCTCTACCGGGGGTGCTTGGATTTTCTCGGGTTCAGCCTTCGTCTCCGGTTTAGGAGCTTCGACCACGGCCGGGATTTCCGGCGCTGTTACAACGGGTTCAACAACGATGGGCGCCGGGGGCTCGGCAACTGGTTCCGGCTGTGGCTTTGCGGCCTCTTCTATGGGCTTGACATCCGCCTGTGCCGGTCTTTCGATAGCGTCGGACGGAGTTTGAGCCTTCGGCGCCTCCTCAATCGGTTCAAGCAACGACTCCAAGTCGAAAACATCGGCGCGACGTGTGCTTACAGGTTGGACACGTTTTTGGTCATACTCTTCCCTGAGTCGCTCATGCTCCTGATTACGTGCTTTGTCGACCCCATAGTGTGCTTCTAGGGCAGAAATCATTTCCTCCGAAACGTTCTCGTTGGGTCGGTTGGAAATGGTGTATCCGGCATCCTTCAACGTATCCACAATTGTTTGTGTGGCCACGTTGAATTCCTTGGCTACCTTGAAGAGTTTTTTTTGTTTTCCGCCGTCTGACATATGTAGAATTGGTTCGACTTGAGAGGAGATATATGGAAATTGTCAGTCGATCAACTTCCTTCCTCCTCGAATTCTGCCTGAATGATACGCAATATTTTTTGTGCGGACTTGACGTCGATGCGACCCTCGGTGCGTCTCGAGAGTTCGTCGGCATCCATTTCGAGCACGGCCCTTGCCGTGTCGCAGCCGATGTCGTAGAGCATCCGCACCACTTCCTGTCCGAACTCCTCGGTGAATTCGGATATTTCGATGTCGTCTTCTTCCTCGATCTCGCGGTACACGTCGATCTCAGTCTCTGTGAGGCGCGAGGCCAGCTTGATGTTCACGCCGCCCTTGCCAATTGCCTTCGATACCTGCTCAGCGGGCACAACCACCCGTGCCTGCTTGCCTGCCGGATCCATCTCGATGGTAAGGACCTCAGCGGGCTGTAGTGCACGTTTGATGAACTCGGTCTTCACTTGGGTGAAGTTGATCACGTCGATGTTCTCGTTGCACAGCTCGCGAACGATACTGTGGATGCGAACACCCTTCATTCCGACGCAGGCACCTACGGCATCGACCCGCTCGTCGTGGCTCAATACGGCAACCTTGGATCTGTCGCCGGGCTCGCGCACCACCTTCACGATCTCGATGATGCCGTCGAAAACCTCCGGGATCTCGTTCTCGAACAGGCGCTCCAAAAACTCGGGGGCCGTGCGCGATATGATGACCGTGGGGTTGCCGTTGTCGCGGCGCACTTCTTTGACCACGGCACGTATGGTGTCGCCTTTGCGGTACTTGTCCTTATAAATTTGCTCCTCGCGCGGCATCAGCAATTCGACGCCGTTGTGGTTGACCAGCATGTCGCGTGGGCGCACCTGGTACACTTCACCGAGGATGATCTCGCCGATGCGTTCGGAGTAGTCGTCGTAGATGTGGTCCTTCTCAATTTCGCGGATGCGCTGCACCAGCGTCTGGCGGGCCATCATCACCGAGCGCCGTCCGAAGTCCTCGATCTGGATTTCCTGCGCGTATTCGTCGTACAGTTCCAGGTCTGGATCCAGTTTCTTCGCCTTGCTCAGGGCGATCTCGGTCACCTCGTTGGTGAGCTCCTCGTCGGGAACGACCTCGCGCACGTGCAACATCTGAATGTCGCCGCGATCGGGGTTCAGAATCACGCTGAATGCCTGGTCAGAGCCGTATTTTTTCCGGATCATCGACTTGAAGACATCTTCCAAGATGCTCAGCAATGTGTCGCGATCGATTCCTTTCTCCTTGGCAATGTCGGAGAAGGTAGATATGATTTGTTTTGAAATATTGGATTGCATCGTCACTCCAGGAGCAGCGGTATGCCGGTCACCATGCCGGCAGGATTTTAGTTTCAATAATGTCGGCGAACTTCAGCTCGATGACACCTTTTTTGGTGTCGAGAACGAGGCCATCGTCGTCAAACGACTGAAGTTTGCCTTCGAATATGTTGGTTTTGTCGTCCGCTCGGGTCTTTACCCTCGCATTGCGACCGATGTTGTTGCGGTATTGGCGCATGTCGGTAAGTGGACGGCTCAACCCTGGGGTCGATACGTTCAGGGTGTAATTTCCGTCACCGTACAATTCGTGGGCATCCATGAGGAGGCCCAGTTCCCTGCTTATGCGGGTGCAGTCTTCAATAGTTGCCTGACCCACCTCAGCGTCGATGTAGACCCAGATGATCGGGCTTCCACCACCACCCTTCACTTCCACGTCGACCACATAGCTAGGCCCACCCTCGGCTGCCTGATCGGCGAGGGCTTTAATCTTAGATGTATGATCTATTGGAACTGAGTTCATTCTTTTCAAAATAAAAAAAGTGAGACCCTTCTGGAGCCCACTTACCATTTCACAAATATAGCCATTTTTTGCTATAATAACAATCGGCGGATCTGCCTGGAGGATTGGCCGTTCCGTCAGATTCTTTACCTTGAAACAGGATGAGCCGATCGCCTGTAACCCATTGTTCCAAACACATCAATAGAAATCATGCAATTACATAACATTCTGTTCAGATCATTGATCCTGGGGCTTTTGATCGCCTCGCCAGCCATAGGGCAACCACAGGCCAGCTCGGGAGATATGATGGCCGAGGCCGCACAGAAGAAGCAGCAGTTGAAGGGCAATTCACTGTTCCATTCATATCCCATCCGAAATGTCGGTCCTGTGATCCAGGGCGGGCGTGTAACCGACATCGACGTGCACCCGACCGATCATAACACCTATTTTGTGGGTTATGCCTCGGGAGGCGTGTTTAAGACTGTGAACAACGGTGCATCATTCGAGCCGATCTTCGACGGCAACGATGCCCTCGGAATTGGCAACATCGCTGTCTCCCCTGCCAATCCGGATATAATCTGGGTAGGTTCCGGCGAAAACAACTCCTCACGATCGAGCTATGCGGGCGCCGGGGTTTTCAAGTCGGCCGACGGCGGCAAGACGTGGCAGCACATGGGATTGCGTCACTCACAGCACGTCGGCAGGATTGTGCCCCACCCTACCGATGCAAACACGGCTTGGGTCGCCTCGTTGGGCGCCTTATACAGCCACAATTCGGAGCGCGGGCTTTACAAGACAACCGACGGTGGACAAACTTGGAAACAGACACTTTTTGTCAACGACAGCACGGGAGTGATCGACATCGCCATCCATCCGAAGAATCCGAACATTCTGTGGGCGACCTCATGGGAGCGTTCGCGGTGGGCATGGAATTTCAAGGGCAATGGGATTGGGTC
>CAYWCV010000001.1:192769-202920 GCA_964456845.1 uncultured Chitinophagales bacterium
TCACAGTTCCAGGCCTTGGAGAACAGCGCCCTTGAGTCTTTCCTGCGCGACAATCGCTATCCTGCTAAATACACGGCTTCGTCGGTCAAGAGGTCGGTTGCGCGTGGCGACTTCAGCATTGCCGACATCGCCGACTACCTTGGCGATGGCACCACACCCACATTCCGCACAACGGTGAAAGGTGCCGAAGTCTATAGAAGCGACGACGGTGGCAGATCATGGAAGAAGACACACGAACCCCGAATTGACGCGCTGTATAACACTTTTGGATATTACTTCGGCGAAATACGGATATCGCCGGATAATGTGGACGAAATTTACATCCTTGGGGTGCCACTCCTGCGCTCGACGGACGGCGGCAAGCTTTTCGAGCAGCTCGACAACGTTCAGGTTGACGAATACGGCAATCGCGTGCATGTGGACCATCAGGCCATGTGGATCAATCCGTCAAACACCAACCACATCATCTTGGGGAACGACGGGGGCCTGTATGTCACCTGGGACCGCGGCACGAACTGGACGCACTACAACAACAAGCCTGTAGGCCAGTTCTACACCGTCAACGTAGACATGGCCACCCCGTATAACATTTACGGCGGCATGCAGGACAACGGCGTGTATTACGGATCGTCCCGCTCCATACCCAACAGAAGCCCACATTGGGAGTCTATCAGCGGGGGCGACGGTATGCATGTGGTTCCAGATCCCCGTAACCACAAGATCGTCATTTCAGGAAGCCAGTTTGGCAGTTACGCCCGCTATGATCTTGACAAAGGCACGCGCAGATCCATCACCCCTGCTGCCGAAATTGGCAAAGCTCGCCACCGGTTCAACTGGAATACGCCTGTGATCCAGAGCCCCCACAATCCGGACATCATCTACATGGGGTCTCAATTTTTCATGAGGAGCCTGAACCAAGGCGATGACTTCGAGATATTGTCGGCCGATCTCACGAAGAACAAGCCACAGGGCAACGTGCCCTACTCCACAATAACGACCATTTCGGAGTCGCCGCAAGAGTTCGGAACCATCTGGGTTGGAACCGACGATGGCAACATTCAGCTGACCCGGGACGCAGGAAAGACGTGGATCAATGTGACAGGATCGCTGCCCGCCGACCTTTGGGTTGCCAAGATCCAAGCATCGCCGCACGACAATGGCACCGCATACGTTGCCCTTACAGGTTACCGATATGACGATTTCCGTGCGTATCTGTATAAGACAACCGATTTCGGCAAGACGTGGACGTCTGTGGCCGGCGACATGCCCAATGAGGCCACAAACATCATCATCCAAGACCGTGTGAATCCAGACTTGCTGTTCGCAGGAACCGACCACGGCTCGTATGCCAGCATGAACGGTGGCTTAAATTGGCATCCATTAAGCGGCATGCCAAATGTGGCGTCGTACGACATGGTCATTCACCCCAGAGAGAACGACCTGGTGATCGGCACCCATGGCCGAAGCATCTTCATCATGGATGTGAAGCCGCTTCAAAGTGTCACTCGCGATAAAATCAGCGAGTCTGTCATTGTATGGGAGCCTGCACAGATGCGCAGAATGCCCAACTGGGGCACACCACGGGCACCGATCTACAGCACCCCGGCACCGTCGCCCGAGATGCCGATCATGTACTACTCCGCAACAGGTGGCTCTGCCAAAGTGAAAATCAGCAACGAAGACGGATCGTTCGTGCATGAGTCAACATTCGATGCCAGCAAGGGATTCGACTCCTTTGTGTGGGATCTCAAAGGTATCGCGTCGAACGAGTCGACCTTTGCAGCTGTCGGAGAATATACACTGGAAATGACCATCGGCGGGAAGACCGCCAAAACCAAGATTACCCTTGTTCGCTAAATCAATACGCCTAACCGCTTTTGCAGTTATCCTCGTCGGCACCGTTTCGTGTGCCGGCGGGGATAATCCTGCACCGTCAGCTACTGCATCGAATGCACCTGCCACCCCTGGACGCACACTCGATTACACCAGGGATGTGCGGTTTCTAAATGATGATGGTTCCGTCATCTCAGAAATTCGTGTCGCCGTTGTCGACACGGACGAAGAACGAAACATGGGCCTGATGGATGTGCGCGACCTCCCCCAGGATCGAGGAATGCTCTTCATCTTCGAGCGAGAGGCTCCACTCACATTTTGGATGGCCAACACTCCACTATCACTCGACATCATTTATGTCAACAAGGACAAGGAGATCGTCACCATCCACACAAACACCCCACCATTGTCGGAGCAGAACTTTGACTCATCGAGCGACGCCATGTACGCGATTGAGGTGAATGCCGGCTACTGCCTTAAGCACGATATTCGGGAAGGTCTGAAAGTCGACTTTTAACCAGAGTACTCTTTCATAAGCTTCTCGACATCAGACACATTCTGCTTCGAGCCGATGTAGATCGGCGAGCGTTGATGCAATGTTTCCGGCTGAATATCCATGATGCGACGACTCCCGTCAATGGCACGCCCCCCGGCCTGCTCAATGATAAACGCCATCGGATTACATTCGTACATCAGCCTGAGCTTGCCGCTTGGATAGGCCTTACTTGAGGGATAAATAAATATCCCACCTTTGAGCAAAATGCGGTGCAAATCGGCGACCATCGACCCGATATATCGGGCTGAATAAGGTCGCTGTGTCTGCGGATCCTCTTCCTGACAAAATTTGATGTACTTCTTTAAGCCTTCGTTCCAGCTCTTATAACTGCCCTCATTGATGGAGTAGGTTGGTCCAAGCTCAGGGATTTTTATGTTATTTTCGGCCAGAAAAAACTCACCGATGCTTGGATCGAGTGTAAATGTGGTCACTCCAAGGCCCGTTGTGTACACCAGCATCGTACTAGAACCATAAACGACATACCCTGCGGCAGTCTGGCTTACACCCGGTTGGAGAGCGTCGGCCAGGTCAGGCTCGTCAGCCGTGTCTGTGACCCTCCTGTAAATGGAGAAAATGGTTCCCACAGACACGTTTACGTCAATGTTGGACGACCCGTCGAGAGGGTCGGTATAAACCAAGTACTTGCCTGACGAACTTTGAAGGCGGATCACCTCCTTGTTCTCCTCCGAGACGATCATCGAAACATTGCCGCTCCTCGACAAGGCCGACAGCATCTGGTCGTTCGCGAACACATCGAGCTTTTTCACGTTTTCGCCATGCACGTTTTCCGATCCAAAATTGCCCAAGATGTTGGTGATTCCCGCCTTATTGATTTCCCTTGAAATGATCTTGGCGGCAAGTCCAATATCCCGGAGCAATTGCGACAACTCCCCAGTGGCACCTCTGAAGCGGTTTTGGCCACGAATGATGAACTCCTCCAGCGTTATCAGCCTGTCTTTATTCTTGTCCATGCGAATAGTTTATAATATCAGAAAAGCGCTTTTTTATCGTATCGAATATACATTTTTTGAATGTAAGTTAAACAAGGTCGGCATAAACTCGCAGGGCAGCTTGCTCAAGTTCGTCAAGATTTCCGTCGTTTCGAATGATGACATCTGCCAATGATGCATACGATTCATAGTCAGGTTGTGCATCCATCCTGCTGGTCACTTGATCTGACGAGGTGCCATCGCGGGCTGCGACTCGTCGTATCCTTTGGTCTCTGTCAGACAATATCAACACCACTTTGTCCAGGTCTTCAGGTCGTCCGTTTTGGAGCAGAATAGCAGCTTCGCGCACGGCCATGGGATAACCGTCCTCATCGGCTGCATTCATAAGACGATCAGACTCACGATAGACCGCTGGATGGACAATGGCGTTTAGTTCGCTGACCCTGTTGTTCAAGAAGGCCTGTTTTGCGAGAAATGGCCGATTCAATGAACCGTCATCCAAATATGAATCGTCACCAAAGGCTTCCTTTATGGCTGCAATAACTTTCGGATCGCTGATCATGATCCTTTTGGCAAGTTCGTCGGCGTAGATCACGAAGGCGCCCTGCTGCTCCCATATGCGACATACCGTAGACTTGCCACTTCCGATGCCGCCCGTAATGCCAACACGGATCATAGCGTCAATCCGCCATTTGCTGAACGGTGCCATCCTCGGCGTCGCTCATCAGGAAGGCCTTGATGAAATCGTCCAGATAACCGTCGAGCGTGCCTGACGTGTCGGAGGTTTCATGGCCGGTGCGGTGGTCTTTGACCATGTTGTAGGGGTGTAAAACGTACGATCGTATCTGCGACCCCCACTCGTTGGCCTTCTTTGTGCCCTCAAGCTTGTTCTTAGCCTCCTCGCGGATCTCTTTTTCAAGATTGTATACCCTCGACTTGAGCATCACCATGGCCTTCTCTCGGTTCTGAAGCTGGGAACGCTCCTGCTGACATTCGGCCACGACTCTCTCCTGCTTCCCGTTCGAGAGCTTGCCCGTCCAAATGAGACGCACACCCGTCTCGACTTTGTTCACGTTCTGCCCACCCTTGCCACCGGCATGGAATCTCTGCAGTTCGATGTCGTCGGGGTTTAGGTCGATGTTGATCTCATCGTCAATGACCGGGTAGATAAACACCGAGCAAAACGACGTGTGGCGTCGGGCATTGCTGTCGAAGGGAGATATGCGAACGAGCCGATGAACTCCGTTTTCGGCCTTGAGGAAGCCGAAGGCAAAATTACCCTTCACCTCAATGGTCGCACTTTTGATACCGGCCACTTCACCTTGCTGATATTCCAAGGTGGAGACATCAAAACCCTTTCTCTCAGCCCATCTCACATACATGCGGTAGAGCATGTTAGCCCAATCTTGGCTCTCTGTGCCGCCGGCGCCCGGGTTGATCGTAATGAGGGCATCCCTATGGTCGTCGGGGTCGCCTAACATGTTCCTGAATTCGAGCTCTTCAACGGACGATATGAGCTTGTCGTACTCGGAGGTCAAATCGTCCGCCACAGGCTCGCCCAGCTCATGGAACTCCTGATAAATTTTAATGCTTTGCCGGAGTGCGTCGAGCTCGTCCCACCCAAGTACCCAATCCTTTTCGGTGTTCAGCTTTTTCATCAAAAGCTGTGCCTTGTCGGGGTCGTCCCAAAAACCGGGGTGCTGACTTTGCATCTCCATTTCGGCGATGCGTCGCTTTCTTAAATCGTAGTCAAAGGTACCCCCTCAGCGCATCCACACGCTGAAACAGAGCCTGAAGCTGGTCGTCTGTAAACTTAAGATCCATTTGTTCCGTTATTTCTATCGGTTTGAGCGCTCATTTGAGCCGCCGAAAAACACATAACCTATAACTATCCCGACCGTCGCGGCAATGGCGATCGACACATAGGGCTGCGTTCGTATACGATACCTCCCCTTTTGAATCGAATGCCTCACAGATCGGATGCAATGACGTCGCCGGCTGATGTAATCTTGTGTAGATTTGCTCATATCTGCGTAATTTACGCACTTATTGTGATTTATTCATTGAAATGAGCTTTTTTCGCCCTAATGACAGAAACAGAACAGCGAGCGCGAGCGCTTGAGCCAACCATACGGTCGGCGATGCAGATGGTGGTCGATTTACGAAAGAGATCGGATTTTGAGATCTTCATCAAGGGTGACGAGAGTCCGGTGACCTCAGCCGATTTTTGGGCCAACGAATTCATACTTAGCGAGATGGAAAAACTCTTCCCCGGCGAGAGGATGATCGGTGAAGAATCGGACGACAAATCGTATGAACCGGGAATTGACATTTTATGGTATGTCGATCCAATCGACGGCACGAAGAATTATATCTCAGGCGCAAATCCATTTCACGTGCTCATCGGTTGTTGTATCGGCGGCGAACCAGCAATCGGCATCTGTGCTTACCCGGAATCAGGAGATATTGCTGTTGGTGGAGTTGGATTCCCAGCTCAGTTGTGGAATTCTATTGGTGGGGCAAAAAATCTAAAAATCAGTCCGAAGTGGACAGATACAAACCACCATTCAATTTCACTCAAGGGCATGTCTGAAAACCAGCGTGCGATCATCAGTAGAAATGGATTCTCAAAAGCGCCCTTTGTGCATCAGCATCCGACGATGATGGGAGCCGCGTTTGGCATCTCGGATGCCTACATCGATCATCGAACCATTCACTGGTGGGACTTGGCCGGCCCTGCAGCCATCATGAAATCACTTGGATATGAAGTCGGGAATACTTTCGAAAATACCTGCAACATGAATGATGGCTCATTAAACACCAGCCGATTTCATTGCCTGCCAAAAGGTGCCCCGACGACCGTTAAGAAATTGTTATATCATCCTGAAACCCCTTAAATCAGCCTTTTTGATACGTATCATTCCTTAAACCAAAAATGGCGAGGCATGATGCACATCCCTATACTAAACCGGGCACGAGATAAAGTCTTTTCGCATATTCACGGCAATAACCTGATCTATAATCAGTGTTGGGAGGATCCTCGTCTCGATAGGGAGGCGATGGATCTTAGGTCGGACAGCACGGTGGTCATGATTACCAGTGCTGGATGTAATGTCCTCGATTATCTGATCGATGCACCTTCCCATATTTTCGCCATCGATGTCAATCCTAGACAAAATGCCCTCCTTGAGCTAAAGAAGCAATTGTTACGAAACGGCGACCATAATTTGTTGTTCGACTGCTTTGGCCGTGGATATTCATCCGATTTTGACTCCGTCTATAATGATTCCTTACGTGGTGCCCTGCCCGATTTCGCAAAGAGTTTTTGGGACTCCCATACCCATTATTTAACAGGAAAGACGAAAAAGCAGTCCTTCTACTTTCATGGAACATCAGGCTCGTTTGCCTGGATGATGTCGCACTACCTCAATCGCCATTCAGAGCGAAAAGCTGCCATTGATGCACTATTAGAGTCACAAACGCTTGAAGATCAGGTGTTATGGTACGATCAGATTGAAGATTACATATGGAATGCGTTCAGCACGTGGTTCATTGACAGACATCTTGTACTTGCGCTTCTAGGTGTGCCACGTCAACAAAGAAACCTCATCCATGATCAATATCCAGGTGGTGTTTCACGATTCGTTCGCGATAAGCTGAGGCATGTGTTTACCCGTTTGCATATTTCGGATAATTATTTCTGGCGAGTTTACCTTACTGGTTCTTACACACCTTATTGTGCTCCTGAGTACTTGAAAATGCAACATTTTGATGCATTGAGTACTTCTGTTGACCGAATTAGCACCCATACGAAGACGCTGTCGTCGTTTCTGACCGAGAATCCAGGATCTTATTCACATTACGTTTTGCTCGACCATCAAGACTGGCTAGCATCGAACGACCCGGCGGCACTGCAGGACGAGTGGGATTTGATATTGAAAAATTCATCTAAGGGCACAACGATCCTTCTCCGCTCAGCCTCTGTCGAAGTAACCTTCTTGCCGCCATTTGTTCATGAGGCTGTCGAATTTGACACGACAACAGCGGCAAAACTTCACGATTTAGACCGCGTCGGGACCTATGGCAGTTTCTACATAGGTAAGGTGAAATGACCGGGACACAATCGGAGCAACAACAGCGGATGGATCGGTATTACCGTTTTCATTCGGTTATATACGATCTAACGCGATGGTCGTTTCTTTTCGGCCGTCAGCAGATTGTCGATCTTGCAGGCGCTCAGTGCCCTGATCCAAAACGAATCCTTGAAGTTGGGTGCGGTACAGGTAATAACCTAAAACGTTTGCATGGTGCATTCCCAGATGCACAACTTACGGGTCTTGATATATCTGCCCCGATGTTGCGAGTAGCAGCAAACAAATGTGGACACATACCGAATCTCAAACTGATACACACCGCTTACGATCGTGCCCTAGATCCGAATACCTTCGATTTGATATTATTTTCATATGTACTATCGATGGTTAATCCAGGTTTTGAGGATTGCCTGTCGGCTTCAAGGCGTGATTTGAAAGATGGGGGAATTATTGCAATTGCAGATTTCGACAACTCTCGATTTGATACATTCAAGAGTTGGATGGCCAAAAACCACGTCCAAATGAATTCACAAATCCGAAATGAGCTTCAACGTTCTGGCTGGCGTGATGTTGATCACAAAATCCAATATGCTTACGGCGGGCTTTGGTCTTACAGCATAGGGATTTATCAACCACAAAGATCAATTTAATACGTCTACGTTTAGTTGATCTCGGTACTGCAGCTCATATAGCTTCCTGTAGATGCCGTCATCTTTTTGCATGAGCTCCTTATGGTTGCCCATCTCACGAATGGTGCCCTTGTGCATCACCAAGATGATGTCGGCATGCTGGATAGTTGACAATCGGTGCGCCACAATGATCGATGTGCGCCCACCCATGAGCACTCGAGTAGCTTTGGTGACCAAATATTCGGTCTCTGAATCGACACTGGATGTTGCCTCATCGAGAACCAGCACCTTGGGGTCAAACACTATGGCCCGGACAAAGCATAAAAGCTGCCTTTGACCAAGCGACAATGAAGCCCCGCGTTCTCTCAGTTCATAATCTATCCCTCCAGGCAGATTGTTGACAAATGCATCTGCCTGAACAAGCTTGACTGCATCTTCTACCTGCTGGCGTGTAATGTGTGGGTTACCAAGTGTGATATTGCTCAGTATTGAACCCGAGAACAACGCATTATCCTGAAGTACTAAACTGAAATACGACCTCAGATATGCAATATCCATCTCGCGGATATCGATTCCATCGATCAAGATTCGCCCCTGCTGTATGTCATAAAACCGGGTGATCAAATTAATGATCGTAGTTTTTCCGGCACCCGTAGAGCCGACGATTGCCACTGTTTTGCCGGCTTCGGCCTCAAAGCTGACATCTTTGAGCACCCAGTCTTCCTTGTCGTTGTACCGGAACCATACATTCTCGAAACGTATGGCACCCTTGCGTTCCGTCGGCTGCGATGGGTTCGATGGAGACTGAATCGGATTCACCTCGTCGAGCACACTAAAGATGCGTTCTGACGCCGCCATGGCGCTCTGCAAGGTGTTGAACTTGTCAGAAAGATCTCGGATAGGGACAAAGAACTGCCGAACGTACTGTATGAAGGCAAGCAGCACGCCGAATGTGACCCCGTCCATAAGAATGGAGCCACCACCATACCAGACTACGATGGCCATTGCCAAACTCGACAGCACTTCCACAACTGGCCAGAATAAAGCAAAATAGAAAATGGTTCGGATGTGCGCCTCCCTGTGGGTGGCGTTGATCTCCCTGAATCGTCTAGCCTCTTCCCTCTGGCGGCCAAACAATTGGACAATCGACATGCCGTTGATGTGTTCCTGAATGAAGGAGTTTAACCTCGCCACCTGATCTCTGACATCCAAAAATGCCACCCTTACCTTCGCTTTGAACAGAATTGTGGCATAAATGAGAATCGGCAGTGTCGATAACGAAACAAGGGTCAGCTCCAACGACATCTGAAGCATGAAATACACAATAAAGCCTATGCGCAGCAGATCGCCGAGGATGGTAACGACACCGGAAGAAACAAGTTCGTCAATAGCCTCGACGTCGTTTGTGGTGCGTGTGATTAACCGACCCAGTGGCGATCTGTCAAAATATTGGACGTTCAGGCTTTGGAGTTTGTCGAAGACAGACATCCGCAATCTCAGTAAGGTCCCCTGTCCTACCCAGCGGGTCAGATAGGTCGTCGCAATGAGTATGACTGACTCACCCACCAAACTGAGTAGAATGAGCACTACGATCCACAGCAGCCCGTCCACATCGCCGACTGCGATATAATCGTCAATGGCTATCTGCGTAAGATACGGGCGTACTGTGCCCAACCACGCCACAAACAGCGTGAGAACGAGCGCTAAAAGCACATAGTACTTGTAAGGCTCGAGGAACAGGTAAAGCCGTCGAATCAGACGAGAATCGACAGCTTTACCTTTTTTCTTTTTTTTGTCCGCTTTAGAAGCGGTCGTAGTCATCGAAATTATTTCTCGGTGTTACGGGTCTTGTTCGATCTAGAGGCGGCCGTGTCGTGTCGGCATCTCTGCGCTTATCGTCGTCTTCGGCTGGTCTACGCCGTTCAACTGGACGGTCTTGGTCTCTGTTGTACGGACGATCAGGTCTGCCAAAATCTCGATTCGGTGGGCGCTCGCCTCCTTCGCGGTTGAAAGGACGCTCGCCTCCCTCACGATTGAAATCGCGACTATAGGGACGTTCCCCACCGCGCTCATAACCACCCTCACGGTT
>CAYWCV010000001.1:203020-293873 GCA_964456845.1 uncultured Chitinophagales bacterium
TGAAATCGCGACTATAGGGACGTTCCCCACCGCGCTCATAACCACCCTCACGGTTATAGGGACGATCAGTGCCCCCCCCTTCGCGGTTATACGGGCGATCGCCGCCACCACCTTCACGGTTGTAGGGGCGATCACCACCTCCACCTTCACGGTTGTATGGACGGTCGCCGCCACGATTGTAGCCGCCGCCCTCACGGTTGTACGGACGGTCGCCCCCTCGGTTGAAGCCGCCGCCTTCGCGGTTGTAAGGACGGTCGCCGCCTCGGTTGAAGCCGCCGCCTTCGCGGTTGTACGGACGGTCGCCGCCTCGGTTGAAGCCACCGCCTTCGCGGTTGTACGGACGGTCGCCGCCTCGGTTGAAGCCACCGCCTTCGCGGTTGTACGGACGGTCGCCGCCTCGGTTGAAGCCACCGCCTTCGCGGTTGTATGGGCGCTGACCACCTGCGTTGCGATCTCTGTAATAGTCGTTATATCCTTCGCCGCGGTTGTCTCGGCGGAACCCATCCACCGGCGATGCTTTCCGACTAACCATACGTTTTTTGCGAGGGCGATCTTGCGACATGCGGCCTCGCCCTTGGTACCTGGGTTGTTGCGGCTGGAAGTCGCCCATTGTTTTGAAGATCGCCTTTTCGTGGGTAGGATCGGTCATGATTGGGCGCAGTTCAGTCGCAAGCCACGTTTCAGGGAACACCCGACGAGCTTCCTTAAGAAGCACATACTGGTTGCTGTACCTTGCTGAAAAGTGACCAATCACCAGACGTTGTGCGTTAGACCTCACGGCGACGTCGGCAGCCATTTCGGCTGTGGAGTGACCAGTTTCAAGAGCCTTGTCCTCAAGAGCCTTGCCGAAGGTCGCCTCGTGGTAAAGAATGGTTACATCCTTGGCAAGCAACAAGGAGTTCTCGCAGAAATCCGTGTCGGTCACATATGCAAACGAATCGCCTTTACGGGCATCACCTACAATCGAGCTCGGCTCGACGACGGTGCCGTCGGCAAGTGTTACGCTTTCGCCGGCCTTGAGCATCTTGAAATGCTCGTCTTCGGTAATTCCGAGCTCCGTGGCCAATTCTGCATTGACCTTGCCGGGTTTGTCTCGTTCCTGGAAGCGGAAGCCGAAGCACGGCTTGCTATGCTTTAATGGACGGGCTTCAATGAAAAAATCAGGCTCGTCAACCACAACCATGTGTTCGGCATCGTCGGGTATTTCAGTGAAGTTGATAGTAAATGTCGCCTCAATTCCAGCAACTTTTAAATTGAACTCCACAAAGTCTTTGATACCTGCAGGTGCGACGATGTATAGAGGTCTGTCCCTTCGTTGGATGTGCAATGTGGCAATCAAGCCTAGCAGTCCGAAATAGTGGTCGCCGTGTAGGTGTGTTATGAAGATGTAGTCTACTTTGGAACGTTTCATACCTGCTTGGAGCATCCTCATCTGGGCGTTCTCTCCGCAGTCAAATAGAAATATTCGTCCGTCTCGCCACAAAGCTACCGAGGCAAGGTGCCTGTTAGCAGTTGGGGTTGCCGACGAAATACCTAGGGGCATGATGATCATGTCGTACTCCTTGAATGAGTTATAGTTCAGACCCACCGGCGTTCAAACGGGTGAGCCTAAGGGTTGTTGTTGGAACGTAATCGTGATTGTTGTTGGGGTCATGGACACCTATCTAGAGTGCCTCAAGTTCTTGTTCGATTAGCTGTTTACGGTACATGGAAGCATAAGCTCCGTTACGTGCGATCAAGTCGTCGTGACTTCCACTCTCCACAATCTTTCCATGGACTAACATGTGGATCGTGTCGCAGTGCTTGACGCTTGAAAGGCGATGTGCTATGATGATGGTGGTTGCATCCGGCATTGTCTCTCTCATCACCCGAGTCAATGCCTCTTCTGTCTTGCTGTCGACGGCACTCAAAGAATCGTCCAGAATCAGGAGGCCGGGTTCCTTGATCAGAGCCCTGGCGATGGATGTACGTTGCTTTTGACCTCCTGAGAGGGTAATGCCGCGTTCGCCAAGCACCGTCATGAACTGTTTGTCGAAATCCTGGATGTTATCCAATATTTGAGCCCTCTCAGCTGCCTTTTCAATTCTTCCGTCATCTATTGTCTCTATTCCGAACGCAATATTCTCCGCGATCGTGTCCGAAAAAAGGAACGACTCCTGAGGAACAAAACCTATGTGCTTTCGCAGCGATTCCAAGCTGTAATTTTTAATATTCTCGCCATTGAGCATTATTCTGCCGCCAGTTGGCTCGTACATGCGCGGAATCAATTGAACCAATGTTGACTTTCCGGAGCCAGTGCGACCCACAAATGCAACCTTCGAGGCCGGTGGAATCCTGAAGTTGATGTTACTAATAGCGTCCTTATCGGAGCCTGGGTATCTGAATGAGACATTCTCGAATACGATTTCGCCAAATGGCCGACCCACCTCCAATCCGTTGTCAATGTCCTCTTCGATGGGTTCAGCCATGATGTCGGCAAGGCGCTTGTGTGATGCCGCGCTTCGCTGAAGCAAGTTCAACGTGTAACCCAGGGCTGCAACGGGCCATGTAAGGTAGGTCACGTAGATGATGTATTCGGCAATGTTTCCGATGGTCAGAACCCCGTCGACCACCAGAATTCCACCCTTCCAGACTACCAGCAGCGTGCTGAAACCGATGAGCAGATTCAATAGCGGGAAAAAGAGCGACTCAACGATGCCAAGCTTGAGCTTTGTGACACGGTACGACTCACTTTCAACCCGAAACCTGTCCGATTCGTACTGTTCACGCACATAGGCCTTAATAAGTCGAATGCTGGAAAAAGCCTCCTGTGCCCTTCCTGCAAGCCTGGAATACTGTTCCTGAATTTCCGTGCTTCGTTTGTTGATGTAGGTGCTTACATGGTAGGCGATGAACGATAGAAGCGGCAATGGCAACAGTGCCCATAACGTCAACTCAACGTTCACCATAAACATGATCGTTATGATGATACCCGCCCGCGTGATGGTGTTTATCGTATACATATACGCAGGGCCAAAGTAATCGCGCACCCGGTTGATGTCTTCAGTTGCCCTCACATAAACGTCGCCAGTGTTCGATTTGGCGTAATACGTCTGTGGCAGTTTCTGCAAGTGATCGAAGACTTCATTTCTCATGTCGAACTCAATCCGACGGGATGCGACGATCAAATTTTGACGGGTCGCAAAAAGCAGGTAGCCATACAACAGTGACGCCAAAAACAGATAGGCCGGGTATTCGAGCAATGTAAACGTATACTCCGAGTTGAAGAGAACCTGTCCGATGCCAGACCATCCGACGCCTTCCAGAATAGTGATTGCCTCCAGTCGGTCGATCGACTGCCGAATGAGGATGGGTATCCACACCAAAAAAACGTTCGATACGGTCAAATAGATCGTACCTATCACAACCTCCTTTTTGTAGGCTGCGAAATAACGGTTCAGTGTCAACAACTCTTTCACTACAGAGACGGTATTCGTTGTGTCAGGATGGGTACTTTTGAATCCAACTCTCGGAGAGCGCAACAGCCGAGTTGTAAGCCGCCTCAGCGTCAGTACCCATGAAATAATCACCGATGATTGCCAGAGGCTGTCCAGGATCGTTGCACTCAAAAAACGGGCTGTTCAACGACTTTCGTGCACGGGCATACCTCCAGAAATGGGTGTCGTGCCAGACGGGATTTGCCGCAAAAGAACCCAGTTCGTCCATCAATACCTTCAAGACTTCATGAAGTGCCATGTCGCGGTTGTCCTTTTGATATTTGATGGCGAATTCGGGTGTTGTGTGAACAACCACGTTTAGATCGCCACCAAATTCGCGCTTCGAACTCTCGTTTATAATAAGAGAGACCACAGGGTTGACCATTTTGAGGGCTTCCCATTCAGGGATTTCCTGTTTACCAAAGCTAAACATGAAGCTGAGGTCGGGATCGTAAGAGATTTCGTCAATTTCCTTGATGATATGGCGAATGCTCAGCTCGTCGGCGGCTGTCTGTATGATACCGTATGCCTGAGTTGCCGGCACGGCCACCACCACAGCGTCCGCTTCAAATACGTCCTGGCTGTCGAGGTTGACCATCCAAGCCTTCTTGTGGCCACGGTTTTTGCCAAAATAGGTGATGCCGCCAACCCTAGTTTCCGTGCGCACGTCCACCGAACGTTGGAGCAGCTTGCCGATCGTGTTCATTCCATCTTTGGCGATGAATAAATCGTCGCCGCCCGGCGTGGCCGATACTTCGGTGATGGTGTCGGTGTCTTCGTACATGAACTTGTTCGTCCACTTTCTAAGTACGCCACTCTCGACATGTTGATTGAGGAAGGATTTGAACCCAGCCCCACTGGCACTCAGATAGGATGTGCCGTGGTCAAATTTGACGGAGCGGTCGCCGGACATATATCTGGTCGCCATGCGTCCACCAAAACCCCGGCTCTTTTCGAATACGGTTACTTCATGTCCAGCATTAGCTAAACGATTCGCGGCTGTAAGACCTGAGAGTCCGGCCCCAATGATTGCGATTACCATATCAGGTGTTGAATTACGTGTTTGATGATCTATGTAAAAACTTCTATGAATGAACACTGACTCGTGGTTGGACGGCCAGCTTACTCAATAAGGCCGGCCAGTAGGCCACAATTTCGCTTGATTTTGGTCTGCCGCCGGCAAAACCCGTCACTCCCGAGGGTCCGGTCAGAATCAGTGGCGCAATTTCTCGGCCGAAACGGTTCAAATCAGCTTCTGAGTCGGAAACTGCACTTACACGCAGTTGGACTTCGTTGTATTCTGCCGGTATGTCGGCAGCCTTCTCATTGCAGCTGTTGAAACCAACCAGCTCAACACGGTATTTATCGAAATCGATTCCCAACGATTCGGCTCTTTTTTTCAAAATATTTCCCGCACGTTCAGCCTTTGCAATGGCATCTGGCCATACGTAGACGAGTGAAGAGGTAAGTTTATACCCATCCTTGTAGCTGATGGAGACTTTATAAGAATCAGTGGCAGGCAATCCTTTGATACCGGTAACACGTACGCGGTCGGCACCTTGTTGCTCAATCGTGATACTGGTGAAATCAGCCACGCAATCTGGCGTTATATAGGATGAAGGATCCCCAATTTCGTAAAGCAGCTGCTCGCTTACCGTCATGGTGTCGACACAGCCACCTGTACCCTCATGCTTGGTCACCACAAAGGTGCCGTCAGGATAAGCCTCAATGATTGGAAAGCCAATATTTTCCATGTCGGGCACTCTCGCCCAATCGGTGAAGTTACCGCCGCTGCACTGAGCCCCGCACTCGATGATATGCCCGGCAATGGTGCCAGCGGCCATCTTGTCATAATCGTCGAAGGACCAACCAAACTCGTGGATCATAGGACCCAATGTGAGTCCCGTGTCGGTTACCCTTCCGGTAATCACAACATCTGCCCCTGATTTCAGGGCTTCCACGATGGGTCGAGCACCAAAATAGACGTTGGCGCTTAAAATTGAATCAACGATTGATGACAGCGGCTCGTCGGTATCCATGTTCTTCATGATATGGCCCGACTCAACAAGCCGCTTAATGTCGTCCATGATGTCGTCGCCGTCTACGACGGCTACTTTGATGGATACACCCGCCTTCGCGGCGCGTTTGAGTACGTCATCCTTGCACGCATGAGGATTGACACCACCGGCATTTGTGACAATTTTGACCCCATGTTGAACGATCGCATCCAAGACGGACTCCACGACAGGAGGAAAGTCGAGTGCGTAGCCATGTGCTGGATTCCTGCCCCGCTGCTTCTGCATGATCGACATGGTGACCTCGGCCAAATAGTCGAGAACCAGATAGTCTATAGGGCCGTTTCGTACCTGATTAACAGGCGCTGAAGGCATGTCTCCCCAAAATCCCTGACCGGATGCAATTCGAATATTCTTTTTCACTACAATCAAATCTGTATAAATGCCGCCGTTGCAACCGCCCCCGGCTTATCCGACACGCTACTTCCAAATAGTGCGTCCAACCGATGAACAGTACTCCTTTTCGCTATCCTCCAATATACAAAACTCAAGCCCAATCCATGCAAAAATATGAGTCGTTTTTTAATTGCAACCAAGTTGCAATTACGGTATATTTGTTGCTATGTCGAAACATATAGAAACGCCTGATACACTGCTACGATCCAACGGGTTGCGCATAACACCTGCAAGGATGGCTGTCCTTGAGGTGCTGATGCATCAACAGGGGCCGATCAGCCACCAGCAACTGGAAGGGTTGCTGAATCAAAACGGCTCACACATCGACAGGGTGACCATATACCGAACGCTTCACAGTCTTACAGAGTGTGGCATTCTGCACAAAATTACAGGCGCCGATCGCACATTTTCCTATGGATACCGGAACGATGACAATCAGGAAGAGCACCACGGCATGGAACATCCGCATTTCGTATGCGAAAAATGTGCTCACACCTACTGCCTGCCAGACGTGCCGATTCTCAACTCCATAGCCACCCCATCTGGATTCGAACTCAAGCACACCGAAATCAAACTTTTCGGCTATTGCCCCGAATGTAACTGACCCGTTCCAATTTTTATGCAAACCAAAGCATCCATACCCTTCTTCTCTCGTGTGTCGGTCATCCTTTCAGGGCTGTGCGTCGTCCATTGCCTTACCACGCCTGTCTTGATCGTGCTCATTCCGGCAATGTCCACGTTCTTCTCGACAACCGTCGAATCTGCCCTTGTCCTGTCAGTGCTTCCACTCAGTGCCATAGGTTTTATCCCCACTTGGAAAAAACACCGCAACAATCGTCTTTTGGGTTATTATTTGACCGGCATAACCATCATGTTGATCACCCATGTCGGCTTCCACTACACCGGCTTGGAGTCGCTTCTCACCGGCCACAGCCATGATGGAGCCCATGACCATGCCCACATCGGCCTGAACTTGACCGAATCGTCCCTCATGATTCTGGGAGCCACAATTCTGGCATGGGCCATTTGGAAAAACAACCGGCACACGCATACATGCAAAAACCCCAACCACGTACATTGACGCAGTTGGGGTTTTTGGCAAGGCATGAATGTCCGCCTATCGACCGCGGAAGGATGGGTCGCGACGGATGAACTCCAGATAGAGCTGGTTTTGGCGGCTCACCATCGGAATCTTGTGGCCTCCTATGAATACCTGCTCAACGGTTGTAGCCGGTTCGAACGGGTCGCCGTCGGCAATGAACAAGTTGGCCATTTTACCGGCAGTGATGCTTCCAACCTTGTCAGCAACGCCGAAGATTTCAGCAGGATTAATGGTAATCGCCTTCACAGCGTCATCAATTCCCATGCCATAAGTGGCGGCGTAGCCTGCATTGTAGATCAGGTTACGCACGTTCTCGGTGTCGCCCGACATTATCGCGACTTTAACGCCTGCCTTGGCAAGCAGGCCTGCATTTTCATACGGTCGCTGGTAATTGTCGTACCCTCTTGACGGCGTGCGAAGCATTGGGCCCACCAAAACTGGGATACCAGCCTCGGCAATCTTATCGGCGACTCGCCAGCCTTCTGCAACTGACGCCAGAATAAATCGAAGGTGCTTGTTTTTATCAATCCACTTCAATGCCTCGAGAATATCACGCTCGTTGTTGACGGTAATGACCACTGGAATGGTACCGTCAATAACTTCGCGCATGGCATCCATTTCTTGGTCCTTGTCCGGACGCTTCTTGCCTGCCGGGCTGCTCTCGTAGGAATCCATCATGGTGTCGTAGAACTTTGCCCGGTCGAAATAGTCTTGAATTTCGCGTAGGTTCTGCTCGAAAGCCTCACGAATCTGCTCGGGAGTGCGCTGTTGGCCGCCGAAACCGCCACCAAATCCACCACCTCCGCCCATCGATGGCCACGACATCTGGAGGGCCGCATTGGCAGCCACAGCCATGCTGTCCGGTGAATAGCCATACAGATTGATCAGCGTTGATTTGCCTGAAATTCGACCTGACGTAGGTGCGGCAATTACTGTGGTAACGCCGCTAACGCGGGTCACCGGTACGGCTGCAGCTGTCGGATTAATGGCGGTAAACGCACGCATTTGAGGATTGTAATTGCCAACCTCGGCGTTGTCGACCGTCACAGGAACGGCTGAAATCTCGACGAGACCCAAATACGTGTGCGAATCGATGAAGCCTGGGTATACACGCTTCCCGCTCGCATCGATCACTTCATACTCGTCCGTGATTTTTGCATTGGTGCCCACGAACTCAATGTTCTTGCCATTGATGAGAACCGTCCCTTGGCGGATTATGCCGTCAGATACGGTGTGTATTTCGGCATTGATGATGGCATATTTGCCAAAAGTAGCCTTTTCAGGTATCTGAGCAACCGCATCCGTCAAGGTAACTGCCAAGATGGCTAGGGCCGCCAGGACCCCGAATGTAGATTTTATCAGTCTCATGCTTAACCTCAACGATCTTCAAAATTCAGGTGGAAATGGCCGCGATGCCAGAAACTGGAGGAATAATCCATGCTGGACTCCTCGAACAGATTCCAGACATCCTGCATGCACGAATCGATGTGTCGACCGATGATCGACTCGGTGGCATTTGCAGGGTCGAAGGTGTCTGTACTGCTTATCTGCAGACGCATGTCGTCCGGATCGTTCTCGCGATCGAAATACACCACCCCGTCTACAAATGTCTTCTCGCAGATGGAATACACACTAAGCGGATCGGCAGACCAAATCGCGAAGTCGGCATCTTTACCCACTTCCAAGCTACCGGTCATAGAGTCTATGCCCATCTGGATGGCCGGGTTGATGGTGATCATCTTGAGTGCATCCTCGCGGGAGACATTTCCGTACTTCATCGTCTTTGCTGCCTCGTGGTTGAGGTGACGAATGAGCTCGCCTGAATCCGAGTTGATGCTCACGTTTACGCCGTAGCTGTTCATTACCGCAGCGTTGTAGGCACTCGCGTAGTAAACCTCAAACTTGTAGGCCCACCAGTCGGCAAAGGTCGATGCATGAGCTCCGTTCTTCGCCAATTCGGGTGCGACCTTAAACCCTTCGAGAATGTGCTGGAACGTGTAGTTCTTGATGCCATAATCGTTGAATACACGCATGAGCATCAGAATTTCGTCGGCGCGGTATGAGTGGCAGTGAACCAGGATTGTGCCGTCGAGGATGCCGTTGATGACCTCGTAGCGCAAATTCCTTGCCACCATTGCTGGTTCGGTTTTACCACGCGGATTGCGGTCGAACTCCGCCTTGGCTGCCAAATAGGCATCACGGTGTCGCTTATGGTCGCGGGCGGCATCGAAGGTTTCTCTGATTACCTGCTCGACGCCCATGCGGGTACGCGGCTGGATACCATTGCCTTGGCCGTGAACGCGGGTCGGGTTTTCACCCAAAGCAAATTTGATGGTGCGCGGAGCGCCCTTCATCACCAGCTCATCGGCAGTTAGGCCATAGCGTAGCTTGATAGTTTCACTTTGACCGCCAATCACGTTTGCGGAGCCATGTAACTGATGGATAGCTGTAACCCCCCCCGCAAGGGCACGGTACATGCCGATATCGTAGGGATTTACGACATCTTCCATGGTAACCTCGGCTGTGACGGGATTAGTCGCCTCGTTCACGCCACTGATCGCAAGGTGCGAGTGCGCATCGATGATACCCGGCATTACGAATTTACCCGTCGCATCGACAGTCTGAACGCCGGCTGGGGCGGTCAGGTTCTTGCCGATCTGGCGAATCTTACCGTCAACGACCAACATGTCGGCATTCTCATGCGTCTCGGATGTGACGGTGATGATCGTCGCGTTTTTGATCAGTACGCTTCCTGTTTTTTGTGCCATGGCCACCTGAACGGTCAGAATGAGGCCAAGGCAGAACATCCAAATCAATCGATGTATTCTCATTGTTGATCTCCTGCCGTATTTGGTCCACGCTGGCCGCCTTGACGCTGGGCATTACCTGCTGGTGTGGGTTGTGAGGGGAAAAATTTAATATCTCCAGAAGCCACGGAATAGACCATTTTCGACTTACTGTCGCCAAATGGTGCCGTATAAACGTTAAATCCGGCGATCATGCCGTTTTTAAGGTCACCCAGGAGGTTGCCATGGCCGATGATCTGTGCTGTGTTGGTGCTGAAAACCTTCACAAGCTGGGCGTCAGTCAGACCAGCTTCGCGCAAGTCCTTCATCTTGTTGGCGAGGTCGGCGCTGCGGATTCCCAATCCCGTGAAACCGACTTTCACACCTGCGTCAAGAAGCGTCTTCATGTTGGCAACGCTTTCCTTCCAAGCCTCTGCCTGCTTTTCGTTGTGCATCTTGTGCTCAGGGCTGCGCTTGTCAACCGAGTCGCGTGAGTTCATATGCGAAGGTTTAGCAGCATAGTTCAAGCTCACGAGTACGGGGATATTTGCAGCTGCCAACTCAGAGGCCATTTTTCCGGCACTGCGGCCAGATACCAACACCATGTTGAAATTGGTCTCACTTTTAAGCTTCAATACACGACGAATGTCGACAGGGTCGTCTGCGGCGAAAAACAAAGGCTGCTTGCCGTCCATCACCGGCCAGAGCGCCTCAAGAACCTCATCCTTTTCGGGAGCTTGATAGGCGGTAGTGTTAGCGTTAAACAACCTCGTGTTTACACGCAATGCCTCCGCATCGAACATGAGTTGACGAAAACGTGCCATGACACCCATTGCAGTACCAGGGTAAACGCCGGGAGCCCCTTGTATTGCAGCCCTCACTCCGATACCCGGCATCAGCAATTTTGCGGCGTCCGTTTGCTCGGATCCGCTGATGGTCATTAAATCAACCTGTCCGGCCAGCATCAGACCCCTAGGGGCCACAGCGCCTGCCGTGAAGCCCTGACGGCGCCAATCGGTGAAATCGCGGGTATTGGCCACTACCATGGTATGCGGCTTGCGTTCAGGTTGGATGCCGGCACGTTCATAGGTCGGATTTCCCGGATCACCGCCTGCGGGTGGCCTTTCACGCGACAGTTCAGGCATCCCCCACTCTGCCAACCCGTCAACCCAACCTGGGTACACGTGCAAACTGTCGCCCCCATCGATCACTTTGGCGTCGTAAGGCACTGAAATGCCGGCACCGGCCGCCTCTATCGATCCGTTCCGCCACACTATGGTGGCTTTAGGCACGGTCGTGCCATCTGCATAATGAAGGGTCACATTGGTGAACGCCTGGGATGGAACGGCCTGACCGTTTGCCCATCCCGACAATCCCAACACGACCAGCGCCGGTAACGCCCAGCGCAAGCGAGAGATCTTCATACGTTGAATATTGAGTCCTGGGTTTAAATACTGCCGAAATAAACGATAGCTTTCACTGAAAACCAACGTCTAAATTGTAAAAGTAATTAAACCAAGATCTCATCAGACCTGAATTACGCCGTTTTTAAAATCAGGGATGGCTCCTGAAGTGTCGCACGATGCCAGCGATGCCGACAACACCTTGCGCGTTTCGTCCGGGTTCACGATTCCATCCACCCAAAGTCGAGCGGCGGCATATCTGACATCGGTCTGGGCAGCATACCTCCTGCTGATAGTATCCAGAAACTCCTTCTCCTCGGCCTCCGTCAACGTGACCCCCTTTTTCTCCAACGACGATTTCTCGATCTGGAAAAGCGTGGAGGCCGCCTGTTGCCCACCCATCACCGCGATATGGGCCGTCGGCCAGGCATAAATAAAACGCGGGTCGTACGCCTTGCCACACATGGCGTAGTTGCCGGCGCCATAGCTGTTGCCGACGATCAACGTGATCTTGGGAACCGTGCTGTTCGCTACTGCATTCACCATCTTTGCGCCATCCTTGATGATGCCGCCATGCTCGCTGCGCTTCCCAACCATGAATCCGGTCACGTCCTGTATAAACAACAACGGGATCTTCTTTTGGTTGCAGTTGAGGATAAAGCGCGTAGCCTTGTCGGCACTGTCGCTGTATATGACGCCCCCAATTTGCATCTCGCCTGACTTTGTTTTGACAATCATGCGCTGATTGGCTACGATACCCACACTCCAGCCGTCAATTCGGGCATAGCCTGTGATAATGGTCTGGCCATATCCTTTCTTGAACTCGGTGAACGATCCGGCATCGATGATGCTGTCGAGCACTTTCATCATGTCGTAGGGCTTTGAGCGGTCAGCGGGGAACGCCTCAACGAGCGTGTCATGACTACCAGAGGGGTCTACTGGCTCCACCCTGTTTAGGCCGGTCCGCTCGATGGGCCCGAATTTCGACACGATGTCCCTGATGGTGGACAGGCACGTCGGGTCGTCGGGCATGCGGTAGTCGGTGACGCCGCTGATTTCCGTATGCGTGACCGATCCCCCCAAGGTTTCGCTGTCGACCTGTTCGCCGATGGCAGCCCTCACGAGGTAGCTTCCGGCCAAGAACACGGAACCGGTTCCATCAACGATCAGCGCCTCGTCGCTCATGATGGGCAGATAGGCACCTCCTGCCACACAGCTTCCCATGATTGCGGCAATCTGTGGAATGCCCATGGCGCTGATCTTGGCATTGTTTCGGAAGATGCGACCAAAATGCTCCTTGTCCGGGAAGATTTCGTCCTGCATGGGTAGGTAAACCCCTGCCGAATCCACCAGGTAGATCAGCGGCAGCCGGTTTTCCATGGCGATCTCCTGGGCGCGCAAGTTCTTCTTGGCCGTGATCGGAAACCACGCCCCCGCCTTCACGGTCGCGTCGTTTGCAACGACCATGCACCTGCGGCCGTGGATCAATCCGATTCCTGTCACCACACCACCCGAAGGACACCCTCCCGCCTCCTCATACATGCCCTCTCCTGCCCACAGGCCGATTTCTAAAAAATCGCTGTCTGGGTCGCAAAGCGCACCCACACGCTCACGGGCCGTCATTTTTCCCTTCTTGTGTTCAGATTCAATTCTGTTACTGCCTCCACCCATTCGAATCGTAACTTCCCTCTCGGCGAACTCTTTCACAAGTTTTTCGAGGTGCGCTCTTTTTGATGACATTCTGGTAGCGTTTTTCTGTTATTCTTAGTGGCTTAAAGGTACATAAATGCCGTGCAAGGTAACAAACACTATCGTGGAACCGGTGTCCAAATTCCGACGTTCTCCAATAATCGTAACAGAGCATCGTTGTTAAGCCAACTGCTTATATTGAGTTCAACCAAATCGTACAAATCGTCATATGCTACGACCTATAGCGTCCTTTTTCGCACTCATCTCCTTGTTTGTTGTTGTGGATCTTGCACACGCCCAGCGTAATGCCACAACGTATCAGTCGCTGTTGTCGAGGACGCGCCAAGCAAACACCTACATCGACGTCAATGCGGCGCCAGTTTCGGGAAGTGCTGACACCTTGCGTGTGCGAACCGCATTCAGGCTCGAATATGATTACCTGAACTTCACCCGAAGTGCTGCAGAAAACGACCCTGAGGCTGAATTTGGCACCGATGTCACCATATATGTGGATGTCTACAAGGCGGGTGCAACAATCAACGACAGAACAGAGCAGCCCGATATGGCGATGATGCGCAACGGAATGGCTTCGCGCAGGCAGTCGGCCTCGACGAGCCAGACGTCCGGTTCAAATGCCATACCTCTTGCCACGGAAGCATGGAGAGGTTCGGCCAAAGCTTCCAACTATGCCCAGACAATATCAAACAGGCACTATCTAGAGGGGTTTGTCGATCTACTGCTTCCTGCCGGCGACTATGTATTTGCCGTGAGCATGCGCGAAGAGGGTCAAGCACGTATTCGGCCGATTGGACGAGCCCGTTACCGCGTTCATGACTTCAAGGATTTCTCGTCCCGCCTGCCCATCTACGTAGTGAGGCACGCTGCAGCATCGCCTGCAGACTCGCTCGAATTTTTAGGCTTTGGAAACCAGGTGCCCTACGGCAGCGATTTCGATTTACTTATACCCATATCAGAAACAACCGATCCAAACAAACTGACATTGACGGCCAAAGCTCTCGAGTTTGGCCGCAGGGACACCACCGTGACGCAGACCCTTGCAACCATCGAAACTGAGACCGAAATGGTCGTTAGCGGCAGGATGCAGTTCGGGGCTGGATACACATTCAAGCTGGAAACTGGTAGCCAAAAATGGCTTCGAGTGCCAGTAATGGCAAGCCGTTTCCCTAATGCGCCGATGAGGATTGAGCTTATTGCAGAGGGAAGCAGCGTGCCGATGGTGCAACGAACACTCCAATCGAAATGGGTAGATATCCCTACCAGCTTGCTCAATGTCTCGGTTGCTATCGACATGATGGAGAACATTCTCGATAAAGACGAATACAGACGGGTCAGAAGGCTCAACAACACCGAAAAAGAAGCCTATTTCAAAGAATACTGGAATCCCAAGGACCCCACACCCGGTACTGAGTATAATGAGTTGATGGTGGAATATTACCGCAGAGTCGACATCGCGTACGAACGCTTCAGCTCTGCGACGACCCCCGGGTTCGCATCGGACCAAGGCAAAACGTACATTCTTATGGGCGAGCCCGACAGAATTACCCGACGTTTCCCACCTGACCAGCCCGTGCTTGAAATTTGGGAATATGGCGAGCGCCAGATCATGTTCCAAGCCACCTCCGGTTTCGGCGATTTCCAATTGGTACGTTCATCGAACTGAGTACCGTGAAACCCATCGCACTGAGCATCGGCGACATCAACGGCATCGGGCCGGAGGTTCTGCTTAAAGCATTAGCCGAATTACGTTCTGGTGCATCCTTCATCATCACAGGACCCTTTCAAGTTGTCGAATGGTGGAATCAAGCGCTTAACCTCCAACTTCCTGTTTACCAGATGGCCGATGCGTCGGATATTCGTCAGATCGGAATCGGTGTTTGGTCAACATTACCCGATCAAAGCTACGTACCTGAACCCGGTGTAACGTGCAAGGCAGCTGGTGAAATCGCATTGCAAGCCATACGGGATGGCGTGCGTCTTTGCCTGGATGGTGCCACGAGGGGCTTAGTTACCGCCCCGATCAACAAACACTCCATCGCAATGGCAGGTGCACACCACCCCGGTCATACAGAATATCTGGCCGAATTGTCTGGCGTGCACACCGACGATGTATTGATGATGTTGACCGACGAGTCGCTGCGAGTTGCCCTCACCACGATACATGTGCCTCTTAAAGATGTGCCAGGCCTGATCACTGAGAAGCGCGTATTCGGCACCATTGTGAAACTACATCAGGAAATGGCTCGACTGTACAAAATTGCCAAGCCAAAAATACATGTCCTAGGGCTGAATCCACACGCAGGCGACAATGGAGTTCTTGGTGACGAAGATGTCAAAATTATCGCACCCGCCATCGATCGTGCTGCATCACACGACATTGATGTGTCTGGACCATATCCCGCAGATGCATACTTTGGCATGCGCCGATGGGAAGACTGTGATGTCGTTCTTGCGATGTATCACGACCAGGGCCTCATTCCGATCAAAATGATGTCGTTCGACAAAGGCGTCAACATCACGCTTGGATTGCCATTTGTAAGGACATCTCCCGACCACGGGACTGCATTCGACATAGCAGGCAAGAATATTGCGAGCCCATCTTCATTTATGCATGCAGTTTCTTTGGTGAATCGCCTTACTTCTCGTTAAATTCAGCACATCAACTGAATCGGTACTTACACACCTGCAATGAGCCCCGACTCCAAAGACCGCACATCTTACTCCATCCTGGCCGCGATATACGACACCGTGATGCGCGACATCGACTACGAAATGTGGTCCGACTTTATCGATGAGATCATCCAGACGCACCATTCCGATGCGTACGACATATTGGAGCTGGCCTGCGGGACAGGCTCGCTGTCAATTGCGCTGGACGAGTTGGATTGCTACTCAATTTTGGCAACAGACGGATCGGAAGAAATGTTGGAAGTCGCACGACAAAAAACGGCCTTGGGGACCAAAGACCTCCGCTGGCAGCAAGTCAACTTCTACAACATCGACCTGGACCAAGATTTTGATGTTGCCTTGATGCTATATGACAGCATCAATTATGCACTCACACCAGAAGACGTCCTCAAGGCCATCAATCAGGTTCATACCGTGATGCGCGAAGATGGTATCTTCATCTTCGACTTTACCACTCCGGGCAATTCTGTACGACATGCCGAAGACCTTAACGACGAAGGGTCAACACCCGATAACTATCGATATGTGCGCCTGAGCCGATATTTGCCCAGCGAGCGCATGCATTACAACGAATTCGAGATTGAAAAATTAGCCGACGACAAAATCCACGTCGAGCGCAGATACCGTGAAGTTCATAAACAGCGCGTTTACACACTACAAGAAATGAGGGACATCATCGCCCAAAGCCCATTTAAAATCGTTGCCGAGTACGACGCGTTCGAACTCGACCCTGCCGACGAAAACAGCGACCGTATCACAATGGTGCTGAGATGACAGGAAACCCAGTCATCGAAATGTACAATGCCACGTTGAGCTACGACAAAAAGCTCATCCTAGACGAAATGAATTTCGTTCTCGAAAACGGCCAGTTCTGTTATCTGATAGGACCAACGGGGGCTGGTAAGAGCTCTTTCCTGAAAATGCTCTATCGTGAAGTGATTCCTGACGACGGTTTGATCCAAGTTGCTGGCTTCGACGTCACCAAGATGCACGAGAGCAAAGTCCCCTTCTTAAGAAGAAGCCTCGGAATCGTGTTTCAGGATTTCCAGCTCCTTCCCGACCGTAATGTGTATGAAAACATCGCATTTGCCATGGAGGTGATCGGAGCTAACCGATCCGACATCAAACAACGGGTTCTTGAGGTCTTGAATCTCGTCGGTCTCGGCCACAAGCGCCACAGCATGCCCGAAGAACTTTCGGGTGGCGAGCAGCAACGTGTGGTCATTGCACGTGCACTTGTAAATGAACCCCGTTTGCTTCTTGCCGACGAACCAACTGGCAACCTTGATCCAGAGGCCTCGGCAGGAATCATGGACATCCTGCGGCAAATCAACCACAGGGGGATGGCGGTATTAATGGTGACCCACAACTATGACCTCGTTCGCCAATATCCATACCGCACGATCCGATTGAACAGGGGGAAAATCGAGGAAGTGTCACCAACCCAAATCTGACAATGAACCGAGGAGCCGACCTTAAGCGGCTGGTGATCGAAAAATCGCGAGATCTCGGGTTTGAACAGGTGGGATTTGCAAAGGCACAGGCGCTCACCGTCGAGGCCAAAAATCTGGAGCGGTGGCTGAATGGCGGAATGCATGGAACAATGGCTTGGATGGAGGGGCATTTTGATAAGCGAATTGACCCAACAAAGCTCGTCGAAGGCGCGAAGACCGTAATTTCGGTAACCTTGCAATATCACCCTGGTCAGCTAGTATGGCCCGAAAACACTCCCCGGATATCGACCTATGCCCTGGGCGACGACTACCACGACGTGGTGCGGGCAAAATTGACGGCATTGTATGATTTCATCCGGGAGCAAGTAGGCGACATCAATGGACGTGTATTCACTGATTCGGCACCTGTAATGGACAAGGCTTGGGCAGCACGGTCGGGCTTGGGCTGGCTGGCCAAGAACGGTAATCTGCTCAATCGAGCATTGGGGTCATGGTTCTTCATCGGTGAAATTATCCTTGATGTCGATTTTGAACCTGATCCACCTACCACTGACCACTGCGGATCATGCACGCGATGCATTGATGCCTGCCCCACCCAGGCCATCGTCATGCCCCAAGTGATTGATGCCAGAAAGTGCATCTCCTACCTTACCATCGAATACCGGGAATCGATACCGGAAGAATATCACAAGGGCATCGGCGAGTGGATGTATGGCTGTGATGTTTGTCAAGATGTGTGCCCATGGAACAGAAAGGCACCGATGTCGAATGAACCTGCCTTCGAACCCCGTAAGGAAATATTGGAGATGACAGCCGAGGGTTGGAGAAAACTTGACGTAGACACGTTCAAGAAGCTGTTCAAGGGAAGCGCCGTAAAACGGACAAAGTACAGCGGCTTGGTGAGGAATATCTCACTTGCAGACAAAAATGTGGCTGGAGACCACAGTTAGAAGGATGACCGCTTGTCTTTCAGGTATTTGTAGAGAAGCTCACGAGCCCGAAAAATGTGAGCCTTGACCGTTCCAAGAGGCAGGTCGAGCTCTTCGGATATTTCCTGGTAGCTCTTTTCCTCCATATGGCGCATTTCGATGACCATGCGATACTTTGAGGGCAGGGTCTCGAGTGCGTCCAAGATGATCTTATCGCGCTGCTTGTTCAGGATCAGGTCGTCGGCACGCATTGAGTTGTCGGCGATTTCTATCTGCATCTCACCGTCCTTCGACTGGAAAGGTTCGTCTATGGACAGGGTTTTCAACTTCTTTTTTCTGAGATGGTCAATCGTGTGGTTAGTCGCAATACGATACAGCCACGTCGAGAAGGCAAAACTCGTGTTGTACGAACCCAAGTTCGAAAAGGCCTTCAGAAAAATTTCCTGTATCAGGTCGTCGATGATCTCTTTGTCGCGAACCATGCGCGTTATGTGAAATCGCAGGGCTCGGCTGTACTTCTCAACGATGAGCTTGAAGGCCTGTTCATCCCCGTTTGCGGCACGCTCAATCAGCGTCGCATCCTCCTTGCTGCTCATCGATATCTGGTCGGATGCACCATCTGGAGCAGTTTGTTGTAAAGGATGTTGCGTACCTGTAGACATGCCGTAAAGATAATCGTTCAACAAGATATTTGCTAAAAAGGGTTGATCTACAAAATTTTTCCGTAAGCCAGTGAACCTCTTTGACTTATTTTCACATATAAGCGTAAATTGACTCGCAATTTGGTTTATACGAAGCTGAGACGTTGAATGTTGTGGGATAATCAATATTGATTTTACATTTCATGATCGTGTTTCGGAACACCTGCGTTCAGGGGTGGTATCATTGATTGATCACTTCGGCAATATTGAAACAACTCTACAAAACTGATACATATGAAAAAAGAATTACTTGCAATTGCCGGCGCACTGACACTTATGATCGGGTTATCGACCAATGTTCACGCACAGATGAAGGCTGGTGCCGGATTGGCGTTTGGAACTGACGCTGAATCGTTAGGGCTCACAGCCAACTTCTACACTGCATTTCCGTCTGTAGAAAACTTGCAAGTTGGTGGCGATTTCATCTACTTCCTGTCGAAAGAGGTCAATCCATTTCTGAACCGTAAGTGGTTCGAATTGAATCTGAATGGGCAGTACCAGTTTTATGCCGAGCAGATGATCAACGCTTATGCACTTGGTGGGCTTAACATTGCTCGCCAAAAATTCGTCTATTCAGGACCAGGAAGTAGCCCCTACTTCGATGAGAGCAAAACACGAGTGGGGTTGAACGTAGGCATCGGCGGAGAGTATGCGTTCAATGAAAGCTTGCTTGCATTTGCGGAGTTCAAGTTCGTGCTGTCCGAATTCGACCAAGCGGTATTTAGCGCAGGTGTCCGTATCCCTATTGGTGAGTAGTACGCAACATCAAGCCTCTTAAGCTTCAAAGGACTTCCAGCTACCCTGGGAGTCCTTTATTGTTTTACAAACACCATGGCGATCCAGTCATTTTCTCGGACCGTGTCGACATGTTCGAGACTCCCAAAGTATGAGTCGGTCAAAATGTGCGATTCCTCCTGATGCAAAAGCCCGGAAAGTATGACGGTACCGCCGGGAGCAGCAGCGTTGACGATAGATTCCGACATGTCGATCAAGATACCCCGGTTCACGTTCGCGATCACAAGGTCGTAGGTCTGGCCTGGGGGAACCGTCTCAAAACTGCCAACAGCGACTTCAAACGTTTGTAAGGTCGCATTTTGGGCCGAATTTTCTGTGGCGTTGTTATAGCTCCACTCGTCGATGTCGAAGCCAAAGGCCTTGCTCGCTCCAAGTTTAAGAGCAGCAATGGCCAAAATTCCGGTTCCTGTGCCAACATCCAACACACTGTTGCCTGCCCTCACCAGATTTGGAAGTAGACGCAATATAAGGCGTGTCGTTTCATGGTTACCGGTTCCGAAGGCCATCTTCGGATCAATCACGATCCGGATGCTACCCTCAGGCTGCGGATCGTCGACCCACGTGGGACAAATAAAGAAGGGTTCGATATGCTGCGATTTAATCGATTTTTCCCATTCTTCATTCCAATTTCGAGGTAAGATCCTCTCCTCACCGATGATTTCGCAGGCGTAGTCACTGTTGCTCACGGCATCAGCCATCTCGGATCGTGTGCTCAATCCTACCATGCGCTCGGGTATGTATGCCTGAAACCCTTGGTCGTTTTGGTCGAAGCCTTCAAACCCAAAATCCATCAGATTTGCAATGGCAAAATCCTGATATGGAGATGGACAGCTAAAATCTAGCCTTAAGTAGGGTTCGCTAGTATTCATAGCCTGTTGTAAATAAGTTCTGCCATCAATTTGCCTACCGCGTCCATCACCTCTTTGTCGATGATTTCGAGATTGTCCCTCGACGTATGCCAGTAATCGGGGAATCCTGTCATATCACCAAACGGCCTCCTGTGGTGGATGATATCGATCGTCTTGAACGAAGTGTATTGGTTCAAGATCACATGGTCATCTTGTATGGGTAGGCCAACCTCGTCTGGAAACAGATCGGAATAACCCATTTCACCGGCCAAGCTCCACAACTCATTTACAAGGCTTGGTGCGGCATCTAGCGAATAGACTTCTTTGGGGAACCGTGCACCCTTGCCCCCCACCATGTCGAGAAGGATTCCAAAGCGTGGTTGATATCCAGGTACCGGTGGATTTTGGGCCCAATATCGTGATCCCAAGAAATAGTTGGCAAGATCTCCTTCTCTGCCGTAGTCCTCCCCGTCGAACAGTATGATATCGACGCCAAATGGTGGCGGATTATCTTTAAATAATCGAGCGAGCTCCAATAGTACGGCGACACCGCTTCCGCCGTCATCAGCACCCAAAACAGGCTGCGCTGCCAAGTTGGGATCCGATTCGGCATCTGAACGAGGCCTTGAGTCCCAGTGGGCACACAACATGATCCTATCAGAACTGGATGGATTGAATGCGGCGATGATATTGACCAAATCGAGCGTGTCGCCGTCATACCCTTGGAGCTTGAATCTTTGAGCGAAGACACCGTTCACGCCGGCATAGCTCTTCAGTACACGGATTTTCCATTCAGCGGCGGCCTTATGAGCTTCCGTATTTGGCACACGTGGACCAAAATCAACTTGCCGGGCTACAAAATTGAATGCAGAATCGGCGGAAAACTGAGGTACCGACCTACCCTGGTCTTGCTTGAGATAGACTAGATCCGGTTTGCCTGAGCATGCCGCCACAATGACACACGCTGCGACAAGCTGAGTAAACGCGCGAATACGTCTCATGATGGCTCACGATGTACGAGGTAGGCCGACGACTGTGCAGTCGGATAAACCAACACATCCATAATGTCGACGTGTTTAGGTCTGGTGACAATAAACAGTGCAATATCGGCAATATCTTCGGCTACAAGCGGTTGCATACCTTTGTACACGCTGGCAGCCTTGTCGGCATCACCATGAAACCTGACATTGCTGAACTCTGTGTTGACCAATCCTGGGCTGATCATGCTCACGCGTATATCTGTTCCAGTAAGGTCCATCTTCATTGCGGCGTTGATGGCGGTGACGGCATGCTTGCTGGCGCAGTAAACGGACCCACCCCTGTAAGCCTCATGCCCCGCAATGCTGCCAATGTTGAGCACGTGGCCGCTGTTTTGCTCTCGCATACGAGGAAGTATGAGGCGGCTCATGTAAAGAAGCCCCTTGACATTGGTGTCGATCATCTCTTCCCAATCGTCGACTAAAGCCTGGTCTATTGATTCAGTTCCTCGTGCAAGTCCGGCATTGTTTACAAGTATGTCCACGCGATCGTCGCCGAGCTGGTCGACGAAGGCCTGGCAGGAATTCCTGATTCGAATGTCGAAGTCAAAAATACGCACCTGCACATTGTGCCGGGTTTCAAGTTCGTCCTTGATAGATAGAAGCCTCTCCCTACGCCGACCTGTCAATATCAGGTTGGAACCGGATGCTGCAAATTGGTCAGCGATGGCCAAACCGATGCCTGAAGTCGCCCCGGTTATGAGTGAAGTCTTTCCTTCGAGGCTAAACCGGTTCATTTCACCAATCTCTCAATACGGGACGCAGCTCTGAATAGGTCGACTTCGCGCATGCTGTTGGCCATAAGCTGTACACCGACAGGCATCCCGTCGGAGTGTCTACCTACAGGCAAGCTGATCCCGCAGATGCCGGCCAAGTTGGCCGAAATCGTGTAAATGTCGTTCAGGTACATTTGAAGAGGATCGTCGATGTTTGATCCCAATTTAAAAGCGGTAGTCGGTGCCGTAGGCGAAATGATGACATCACACGATTCGAATGCCTTCATGAAGTCATCGCGAATCAATCGACGAATTTTTTGGGCTTTTCCATAATAGGCATCGTAGTAACCAGCACTTAGAACATAGGTGCCCAGCATGATGCGGCGCTGCACTTCCATGCCGAAACCTTCCGTGCGGCTACGTTTGTACATGCGAAGCAGCGGTGTGTCGAGCTGGCGGATTTTGCGCTCGAGCATTTCGCGTTCTTCTGTTCCGGCAGACTTCAATGCCGATTTGAGGTCGTTTTCCTCGGCCCTCAGCTGCTCCGAGACGGCCTTCATATCGGCTCGGTGCCCATAACGGGCACCATCGAAGCGGGCTAAATTCGATGAGGCTTCGGCTGTTGCCAGTATATAGTAGGTTGCAATCGCGTATTCGGTGTGGGGCAGACGCATTGGTACGAGAACGGCTCCGTCCTTTTCAAGGCTGCTCATTACGCTTTCGATAGCCGATCTGATTTCAGGGTCTAGACCCTCACCAAAATATTCTTCAGGAACACCAATTCGCATCGGTCCGTCGGGATGTTGCGCAGCAGAAACATAGTCGTCGACGGGAGCCAGCGACGTGGTTCCGTCGTTCTTGTCGCGACCCGCAAGAACTCCCAGGATGAGCGCGGTGTCTTCCACCGAGTTGGCCAATGGACCGATACTGTCGAACGATGAGGCATATGCAATCAGGCCGTAACGGGAAACTCGTCCATAGCTGGGTTTTAATCCTGTCACGCCACAGTATGAAGCCGGTTGACGGATGGATCCGCCCGTATCGGATCCAAGTGCAGCGTTAACGAACCCTGCAGCTACGGCGGCTGCGCTTCCACCGGAAGATCCGCCAGCCACGCGGCTGGTGTCGGAGGGATTCCTCACCGGACCATAGATCGAATTCTCGTTTGAAGAACCCATGGCGAACTCGTCCATATTGCATCGTCCCACAATGACGGCATCTTCGGCCAACATTCGGTCGATCACCGTGGCATTGTAAACGCTTCTGTAGTTGGCGAGAATCTTGGACGCCGCCGTTGACATGGACCCATCCATAACGATGGCCTCTTTGATGCCAAATATGGCTCCGGCTAATTTCCCGGCTGTACCAGCGGCAATCTTTTCCTGTATGCGCCCTGCCCTTTCCATCGCCTCTTCAGGCAACAGACTCGTCATGGCGTTGATTTCAGAATTTTTCGATGCTATGGTAGACAGGCTGTGTTCGACCAGGTCGGGTAACGAGGCCTTACCACTCAGCAAATCGGAGCGTGTAGATGAAATATCGACTGGCAAGAAGTGAGTGCGTTTGTTAGGAGGATGTACTGTCTTTGGGGCTTTCTTTCGAATTCTCTTTAGAATCGCCCTTCTCTATCTCTTTCTTTATCTCGGTTGTAGCCTTGCGGAATTCGCTAATTCCTTGGCCTAAACCACGTGCCAACTCGGGAATTTTCTTCGCACCGAAAAACAGCAGGACTGCCAGTGCGATGATGATCCACTCCAATCCACCGGGCATACTCATAACTGATTCCTTTACAGCGAGTTTTGATTGTACAATACATTTTTGATATTGTCGTTACAGCCACAAAATACGAAATCTTTAACGAACTAGGTTACCGTTTTTTTTGTTATCATTGCCCAAATAGGACAGAGACGTACTACACACGCACAACGAACAAAATCAGCACACATATGTATTGGACTATCGAACTGGCCGCCACTCTCGAGGAAGCTCCATGGCCTGCTACGCGCGGCGAATTGATCGAATTCGCTGAACGCAACGGTTGCCCCCAGCAAGTGCTCGACAACTTATATGAACTAGATGAGGAAGACGACACTCCCTACGAGAGCATTGAGGAGATATGGCCCGACTACATCATGAAGGAAGATTTCTTTCATGGCGAGGAGGACGAAGGCTTCGACTACGATGATGTTTGACCTAAAGCCATAGTAATTCACTTAAAAAGACAGCCCCCTCCTTTAGGGGCTGTCTTTTTTGTTTTGACCAAAATCAATTGCAGATCAAACGGAAATATTTCAACACTGTAGGCGGCCTCATCTTTTGGCTCGCAATCGTTGGTATTTGCGTGCCACATGCCTCTGCCCAGGTACAGATTACGTCGGAAGACACCACATTGGTGGTGCGAAAGCTGCGATTTACGGGAAATCGGTTTGCATCCTCGGCCGTATTAGAAACAATAGTGCGATCACGGACGAACCGGGAATTATTCGGCATTGGCGGATTCACCCCCTGGTACTGGCTGTGGCAGGCTGCGCCGAAAATTGGCGAACCTCCCGCAAGGCTCGACAGAAACACCATGATGAACGACTTGCAACGGATTACAGAGTATTACCGCTCCAACGGTTATCTCGAGGCAAGCGTGAGGTCAAGCACGGTTGAGTACAAAGAGGGGAAAGTCGAAATCAGTTTCATCATCGAAGAAGGTGAGCCAAGTTTTGTGAGGAACATCTACTACTCCGGAGTTCCTGCATTCGACAGCGCGGACGTGTCGGATCGTTTCTACAGATCCAGTATCATGAGGGGCCGCCAACAGGACGACACTTCGTTTACGTACAACCGCAGGCTCACCTTCGAGAATATCACACTTGAGCGCGAACGGATCATCAACTTCCTCAAAGACCAAGGTTTCGCATCTGCACAAAACGATTCGGTAACGGCCGAGCTGAGGCGCGATCCGACCGACACCCATCAGATCGACCTTTTATTCCGTGTAAGACCCGGCAGAATCTATCATTTTGCGGATGCCGAAGTACGGGTTGTTGCCGACACCGAGACCGGAAGTAGCGGCGTGAACGAATCTGACACCCTTCGTTCAGAACCCTCGGTTATCCCCCCCAATACTCTGACACTCGTAAGGGATCCCGCTAGTCGGGTGAATTTCTCCATTTTGGAGGATCGGCTTGTATTCAAGCCCGGTGAGCGTTTCAATCAATCTAAGTATTTGCGAAGCGTGAGCAGGTTTCAGGAGCTTGGTTCATTTTCGGTTCGAAGGTTTTCACTGAATTCAGACGGTGGCCTTCCTAACTTCCAGGCTGATTCACTGCCCGTGTTGATCGAACTGCAGGCACTTCCACGGCATCGTATTGGGCTCGACCTTTTTGGGATGCAGCGCTATGGTTTCGGAGCAGGTGCAGGTGTCAGGTATACCAACAACAATGTGGCTGGTGGTGCTGAAAATCTCGAGCTGGCGCTTCGCGGAAGCTTTGAAATATTTGACCAAACCCTTCTTAATGCTTTCGAGACTTCTGCCCGCTATTCACTGCCGCGCTTGATGTTACCATTCAGTTCCTTAAACGATAATCCAAATTTTATCGATTCGCGCACCAGCTATTCCATAAGCTATAACCAAGTGCGGCAGTTGAACTTCAACGTCAACGCAAATATAGCGTTTAATAACCGCTTTGAAATCAGGCACACCCCGAGGCTGAGCAGTACGCTCGATCTTTTCGACATAGAGCTGATCGACGCAACAGCCACGCCCGATTTCATTGAACAGCTTGACGAACGGTTTCAGAACAACCCCCAGCTGATTGTCTTTATATTGGAAGATTTTCGGCCCCAAGTCAGTTCGGTAATCAGGTATTCGCTTCGCAGGATGAACACCGACATCATCAAACGAAATTACGGCTCCTACCAGGAGTACACCGTCGAGTCAGCCGGTTTGATACCCTACCTGAGCGACCGTTTTTTGGTCACTCCCGACACCCTGGAGGGAGACCTGCCCGGAATCTACCTCCGAAGTCTCGACTACACCCAATACATCAAGTTCACAGCCGATTATCGGAGGTATAAGTCGCTGACGCCGACCTCCACCCTTGCCTACCGCGGATTCGCCGGTACAGCATTTGCATACGGTGTCAAAGACGTCATACCCATCACCCGCAGGTTTTTTGCCGGCGGCAGCAGTGACATCCGTGGATGGGCGCCGCTCAAGCTTGGGCCAGGCCGTGCTCAGGACGACCTTGCATTCAACGGAGGCGAAATCAAACTTCTTGGTCAATTGGAGTATCGTCAGCGTCTCGTTCGGAACGCACTGGGAGGCAATCTCGAATCGGGCTACTTCATAGATGCCGGCAACGTCTGGCTGGCGCCACGCGGCGACTTCTCGCGCAGTGACCTCACCGGTAACACCTTCCGGTTCGACTCGTTTGCCAAACAAATTGCTGTCGGTGCAGGTGCCGGATTACGAATGGATTGGGATTATGTTATCTTACGCCTCGACATGGCCTTTCGAATCCACGACCTAGAGCGTGGATGGCTCAACAACAAAAAAGCATACCTCCACTTCGGGGTAGGACACGCATTCTAGCCGATATGCTGAACAATCCGTTGCGCAAGTACCGCCGGCAAGCCGAGATCGTGTTCAAGTCTCGCTTCCTGTCGCGTCTCGCTCTTCACGAGCGATTTGAGTTCCTCCAACTGTGCCACCGACGCCACTACAAGGCCGGTGAGTACATCTACTATCAGGGTGATCCAGGAACTGGAATGTATTTCATCGAGGATGGAATGGTGAACCTGATCGTCGAATCATCCGACGAAGAAGGCAATAAACCCACGTTTACACTCAGCCCGTCCGACACGTTCGGCGCACTCTCGGTCAGCTACGAAATTCGACGCATGTCGTCGGCGCAGTGCGTCACCGACTGCACCCTGCTCGGTTTCTTTCGGCCAGACTTTGAAACCCTGCGCGACCGACATCCCATCATCGCGATAAAATTCATGGAAGTGGTGGCCATGATCGCAGTTAAGCAATTGGAGCAAACAACGAAGCGCCTTCTGGCCGCCACCGACCTCCCCACCGCATATTCGCTCCAGTTCGACACGTACAAGTACTCAGAAGAAAACGGCAAAACTTGAACCAGCTCGAAACATCTGCCAAAAAAGGCCAGATCATACCCATAAAAATCGAGAGTGCCGCCTACGGCGGCAAAGGCATCGGGTTTGTAAATGGAAAAGCATGCTTCGTGCCGAACACAGCTCCCGGCGACGAAATTCTGGCACGCATCATCAAAAAGCGCACTTCCCACTTGGAGGCGAAGCTGATTGAAGTCACTCATCCATCCGCAAACCGCATCAAACCTCTTTGTAGCCATGCAAGCGACTGTGGAGGGTGCTCATGGCAACATACCCCCTACGAATTCCAAGTTGACTTCAAACGACAACACGTCGAAGATCATATGCGTCGCATCGGCGACATTCAGGATGTAATCATTAGTCCGACACTTAAATCGGACCGACCATTCTATTACCGTAACAAAATGGAGTATTCCTTCGGCGATCGTAGATGGTTGACGGACGATGAAATTGCATCGGGCGATGCCTTGGACAAACAAACGTTGGCGTTGGGTCTTCACGTACCTGGCAGGTTCGATCGAGTACTCAACCTAAACGAATGCCACTTGCAGGACAGCAGGTCGTATCTGGTGATGGATTCGTTAAGAGCCTTTGCAACCCAAAACGGCCTTCAGCCATATAATGTCATCAAAAAAGAAGGATGGCTTCGTCACCTCGTTGTACGCAACTCCCTGTCAACGGACGAGTGGATGGTTAATATCATGACGTTTTTCAGGGATGAAGCTGCCATGCAACTGATTGTGGCACATTTGGTTGATAATTTTCCGTTCATAACTACGATCGTTGAGTCGCTGAACGAAACGTGGTCGCCAACCGCATACGATGCCGAAGAAATCATCCATCTGGGTCCCGGCTACATCACTGACAGTATAGGGCGTTTTTCGTTCAGAATTCATCCAACCACATTCTTCCAAACCAATACGGCACAAGCACAACGGCTCTTCGAGACAGCCATCGATTTTGCAGGTATTTCAGGTGGCACAGTTTACGATTTATATTGTGGCGTGGGCACACTAACCCTATTTGCATCAGACAAAGCCGAACGTGTTGTGGGCGTTGAACTTAACCCGCAATCCATCATGAATGCTGAGGTGAACGCGCGCGATAACGGTGTTGAGAATGCCTTTTTTCGTACCGGCGATGCCAGGGAGACTTTCTCAAATACACTCATAAATGAGTTTGGCATACCCGATGTGCTCCTAACAGATCCTCCACGTGCGGGCATGCATCCTGATGTGGTGCAACGTATTAATGAGCTGAATATCCCAACTGTTGTTTACGTTAGTTGCAACAGCGCCACGATGGCACGCGATTTGGCGTTGCTGTCCGGCACCTATGAAATCACTCATATTCAGCCCGTCGACATGTTTCCGCAGACCTACCACATCGAAACGGTAGCCCGTTTGGTGTCAAGGAAATCCAATCTATGAAAGTCGGAGTGATCGGAGCCGGAATCGGCGGATTGTCGGCCGCCTGTGAGTTGGCCAAGGACGGTCATGATGTAACGGTCTACGAAAAGAATGCCAAGCCCGGCGGCAAACTCGGCGAAGTGGAGATCGACGGATTTCGCTTCGACACTGGCCCCAGCCTCTTCACCATGCCTTTTGTCGCGGAGGAGCTTTTTCGGTACTGCGGGTTTGCGATGGACGATTTCTTGCAAACCCAGCCCCTGTTGCCAGTCTGCAGATACACGTATTCCGACGGCACCATCTTTGACAGTTTTGAAGACCGTGATGCGGCCGTAATGGCTGTAAAGGCGCTATCTGAGTCGGACAGTAAAGCCTATTCCGCATTTTTGGACCACGCGTCAAAATTGTATTCAAGAACAGCTCAGTCGTTCATTTTCAATCCGCTGGCCGATATGCGAGATGTACGGTCGCTACGTTGGTGGGACCTGCTGCGAATTGACGCCTTCACCACGGTGAGCGACCGAGTGGACAGAACGTTCGAGTCCGACTATATCCGAATGTTCTTCAAGCGGTTCACGACCTACAATGGGTCGAATCCCTGGCAGGCGCCGGCAACCTTGAACGTCATCCCCCATGTGGAGCTGAACCAGGGAGGGTATTATGTAAAAGGCGGATTGTATCGGATTGCGGAGGCGTTGGTTAAAATGGCTGAAATGCTCGGTGTAAAATTCCACTACGAGGCGCTAGTTGAGCGTATTGGGCACAAATCCGGCCAGGCGAACCATATCGTCATCGATGGCAGCACAATCGAATACGATCTTATCGTGTCGAATTCCGATGCCACACACACCTACACGCACCTGATTTCGGATGATGTGATTTCTCCCCCCAAAAAAGCGCACCTAGCGTCTATAGAGCCCTCTTGTAGCGGTTTTGTCCTCCTGTTGGGAATCGATCGCACGTACGACCAGCTGGTGCATCATAATATTTTCTTCTCTTCCGACTACAAACGAGAGTTCGACGACATCTTCAAACGTGGGATGCTGCCGTCCGATCCAACTATCTACATTGCCAACACTTCCTACTCAGACCCTGAACATGCACCTGCAGGTGGGAGCAATTTGTTCATTCTGGTGAATGCGCCATGGGTGCGCGACAATATTGAATTCAAGCAAGCCGACGTGGATGCCTACGCCGAAAAAATCATGCTGGCATTGGCTGGTCACGGCCTGCGGGGATTGAAGGCTTCGGTACAGGTGCAGAAGATCCTCTCGCCTTCCGACTTCCAGGACATGTGGCTCTCAAATAGGGGCAGCATCTACGGAACATCAAGCAACCATCGACTGGCAGCATTTCTGCGACCTCGAAACAGATCTCCATTTCTGCGAAATTTGTACCTTGTCGGTGGCAGCACGCATCCAGGGGGAGGTATCCCTTTGGTAATGCTATCTGCCCGTCATGCCTGTGAGCTTATCAGGCGTGATCATACCCATTGACGCAATACAAATGGAGCATTCATGAATCCATGGACAATGGAGGTGTCGTTCGGGGCTGTTGCCCTCGATATGGCCGTAATTGGCATCCTACTGCTTGTTGCTACCCTCATCCGCAGGTATGTGCCGATAGTGCAGCGGTCGCTAGTTCCAAATAACATCGTCGCGGGAGTCTTGGCGCTGGTATTGGGTGCGGTCACAACCGGCATCGTATCAACCGACCGGATGGGTATTTATGTCTATCACCTTCTTGGGTTGACGTTCATTGCTGTTGCCATGAGCAAGCCAAGGTCAACGTCTGGTATGAGTCCAATGCATACCGGCATGATGTTCATCGCCACCTACTTGGTGCAGGGGATTCTGGGGATGTTCATTACCTTAGGTCTGATTTTCACCATCATGCCTGACTTGTTTCCCGGTTTTGGGATGCTCATGCCCCTCGCATTTGGAATGGGTCCCGGCATCGCGTACTCGGTTGCCAGCAATTGGGAGCCGGCAGGTTTCGTGGACGGAGGTGTTGCCGGACTCAGCATAGCCGCAGCTGGATTTGCATTCGCGTACATCCATGGAATCTACTGGATGCGAAAGGGTATCCGCGATGGCCTTTCGTCGTTGATCGACAAGGACGCGCCTCTCCCAAAAGAGATGCTCACCGGTCTGCTTCCTGAGGAGAATCGACCTATAGCCGGCCATCAGACCACGGCAAGCGAAGCCATAGAATCCCTCACGATGCATTGGAGTCTGATTGGAATGGTCTACGGATTGACTTGGCTCATTCTATCGGGAGTGGCCGAGGCTATGGCGTCGCTGGGAGCAGGCTCCGAATTGAACACACTTTGGTCATTTCATTTCATATTCTGCAGCGTCTTGGGAATTTTTACCCGCCGGTTGGTCGATCATTTCGACATGGGCCATCACATTGACGAGGGCTTGATGTCGAGGACAGGCAACCTGTTTGTCGATGTGATGATTACAGCGAGTTTGGCGGGCATATCTGTTGCCGTTGTGGGCATGTACTGGATCCCCATCGTATTGTGCAGCCTCTCCGCCGGAATCGCAACCTATCTGTTCATCCGTCACGTAAGCAGGTTTGTCTTTAAAGACTGGGTGTTCGAGCGCACCATATCGGCGTATGCCGTCATGACGGGTACCATTCAATCCGGACTCGTGCTACTCAGGGTTCTTGACCCAAAATATGACTCTCCGGTGTCCATCGACCTTGTGTATGCAAGCGGTTTTGCACTCGTCTTCGGTTTCCCTCTGTTGTTTTTGGTGAATGCGCCTCTGACATTCTTTTCGGACGTGCTCACTGGTTACATTTATAGCCTGGCAGGCATGATCGCATATGCCTTTGTCATTGCAGCTGGTTGGCTGCTGTTAAATCGCAGGTAAAAGTCCGATTAGAGCACCGGCTGGTCTCTCCAGTCGGAGTTTGGATCGCCCAAATGCACAACTTCAACGTTCGAGACGTTGCCGTCTGCCACATCAAACCGAACGATCGTTCGAAGCGTATGAAAACCATGTCTGCCCGATGCGCCCGGATTCATGTGTAGCATGGGGCTGTACACCGGATCGCGGACGATCTTAAGGATGTGGCTGTGACCACAGATGAAAAGGTGTGGCGTGTCCTGCTCGATTTGCGCACGAACGGGTAGTGCCAACCTTCCGGGGGCGCCACCAATATGGGTCATAAACATGTCGACACCACCCCGTGTCATCCGCACAGCCACTGGAAGACGCCGCCGTACATCTTGGCCGTCGATGTTTCCATAAACACCAATTAACGGCTTGAAGGACTCAAGCTGGTCAAGTATCTGCTCATTGCCGACATCACCAGCATGCCATATTTCGTCGCAGACGGCGAAATGCTCAAAAACTTCGGGGTCAAGCCATCCGTGAGTGTCAGATATGAGTCCAATTTTCATCGAGTTAGTACACCGCTTGCGGGAAGTCTTTATCTTCCTTGAACATGAATATTATAGATTGAATATAGCAACTCCTACGATCAGGTTTTTCATTCCGTGAAGTGCAGCATCATCATAGTGACTTGGAACGGCCTGGATTGGTTGAAATCATTCCTGCCGAGCGTCGCGGCTTCTGCACCCGCTGAGGTTCAGATCATCGTTGCAGACAACGCTTCGACCGATGGCACGGCTGACTGGACGATGTCAAATTTCCCTGCCGTCCAAGTGGTGTCGTTCGATGAGAACTACGGTTACTGTGGAGGCAACAACAGGGCAGCAGAACTGGCAAACGGCGATGTGCTGATTTTCCTGAACAACGACGTGGAGGTAGAATCGGGTTGGCTTGCACCTCTGCTCGACTCCTTTCGCGCAGATCCAAGACAGGGTGCGGCACAACCGAAAATCCGATCCTACAATGACAAGGCCCGATTTGAGTATGCCGGTGCCGCCGGCGGCATGTTGGACAAATATGGCTACCCTTTCTGTCTCGGCAGGTTGTTTGACACCTGCGAAATCGACTCTGGTCAATACGACACATTGTCAAAATCAATTTTTTGGGCCAGCGGTGCCGCGATCGCCGTTCGAAAGAGTTTGTTTGTTGAGCTGGGGGGGTTCGACGAAGACTTTCAGTTCCACATGGAAGAAATCGACCTGTGCTGGAAGATCAAGCGCATGGGTTACACGATCTCGTGCGTACCAGAGTCCATCGTTTACCATGTTGGTGGAGGCTCGCTGCATTCAAGCTCAGCCCGCAAGCTTGCGTACAACATGCGCAATAATCTGACGATGCTGTACAAGCACCTCCCTTTGGGGAATTTTGTCAGGGTATTCATGGCGAGGCTGGCATTGGATGCCGCCGCCGCATTGCGTGAGTTGTCGAAGGGCAAGTTCCACCATTTTTGGGCCATCGCAACATCTCATGAATACTTTATCCTCCACATCGGCAGTGCTCACCGAAAGAGGAAGGATCTATTGAATAGGAATTTGCCCTTCCATACCCAAGATTTGTCGCCGTTTTTGCTGCCATGGCACTATTTCGTGATGAAAAGAACAACCGTAAAGCAGCTGCCAGCACTAACCAACAAAGTATGATGTCATTCATGGATTCGGTACATTTATCACGATGATTAGAACAGTTTCTGGCAATATGATCTTGAGTCCACCCGTCGATGAGGTCGGTGTTTCTGAACGCATTTCCCGCTTGGGAAAGCGCAGCATCAAGAATGAAACCAAGAGAGCCTGGCTGCGTTTAGCCATCACCATGATGGATCTGACGACATTGGAAGGCAAGGACTCGGATGGAAAGGTCGTACAGCTTTGCCGCAAAGCAATTCGTCCAGCTCCCGACCGTCCCGACATTCCGTCTGTGGCCGCTGTGTGCGTCTACCCTCCTTTCGTGGCGCTTGCAAAAAAGACCTTAGGCAGCTCCGGAGTCAAGGTGGCTAGTGTTGCGACGGCATTCCCTTCGGGGCAGTCTCCGCTGCACATGAAGTTGGAAGAAGTGAGCCAATGCGTCAGCGACGGTGCAGACGAAATTGACATGGTCATCTCACGTGGGGCTTTCCTCAAAGGAGAGTACGATCGTGTGCACGACGAAATTGCGTCCGTCAAAGTGGCTTGTGGACAGGCACACCTCAAGGTCATACTCGAAACCGGAGAGCTTGGAAGCCTCGACCAGGTGCGCATCGCCAGCGACATTGCCCTGACGGCAGGCGCCGACTTTATAAAAACATCAACTGGCAAAGTACAACCCGCTGCCACTCTACCGGTTACGCTTGTTATGCTAGAAGCGATCCGAGACTATTACTATCGCACTGGTAAGTATGTCGGAATGAAGCCGGCCGGAGGTATCCGTGACTCAAAGACAGCACTGCACTATTTGGTCACCCTTTCCGAAACGCTCGGCGATGCTTGGATGACACCAGACTTGTTTCGGTTTGGTGCAAGTTCGCTGCTCAACGACGTGCTGATGCAGCTTGTCAAAATGGATGACGGCGGCTGGTATCAAGGCACCGATTACTTCACGGCAGACTAACTGATCGATCATGTCCGACAAAACAATCGTAGATATCAAACCACTCCGCTTTTCAGCCACATCTGGTTACTCCAATGCACCAGAAAGCAGCAAGCACATAAAAATTGCTGAACACTACAAGCTGTTCATTGGAGGCAAGTTTGTCGATTCCCGCTTAGGTACCCGATTTGAAAGCATCAATCCGGCATCGGCAAACGTCTTGGCCACCTTTTCTGAGGCTGACGAGAAGGATGTCGATCGCGCAGTGCAATCGGCACGGAAAGCACACAAATCATGGTCCAAACTAAGCGGACTCAACCGTGGCAAGTATCTTTACAGAATAGCACGAATCATTCAGGAACGGGCACGTGAGCTCGCCATCGTCGAAAGCATGGACTCTGGCAAGACCATACGCGAGTCTAGGGATGTCGACACACCACTCGTCGCGGCTCATTTCTTTTACTATGCCGGTTGGGCCGACAAGCTCGATTATGCGTTCCCCGGAAAGAAAGCAACATCATTGGGGGTTGCGGCACAAATCATACCTTGGAATTTTCCATTACTGATGGCTGCGTGGAAAATTGCGCCGGCATTGGCTGCAGGAAATACCGTGGTTATTAAACCAGCAGAGACCACTCCCCTGTCAGCGATGTTTTTGGCCGACATTTTTCAGGAAGCCGAGCTCCCCGAGGGTGTGGTGAATATCATCACCGGTGCTGGGGCGACTGGTGCAGCCTTAGTTCGCCACCCGAACATCAATAAAGTCGCATTTACTGGATCTACAGACGTCGGCAAGAAGATCATGTACCAACTTGCCGGCACGAACATCCCTTACACACTTGAGTTGGGTGGCAAGGCTGCCAACATCATCTTTGACGACGCGGCCCCCGACCAAGCAGTAGAAGGCATCGTTAATGCCATCTTCTTCAACCAGGGACATGTCTGCTGTGCAGGTTCAAGACTTTTGGTTCAGGAAGGAATCGCACCCAAGATCATTCACAAATTGCGCGATCGTCTGCAGACCTTGGTTATTGGCGACCCCCTGGACAAAAATACCGACATCGGTGCCATCAACTCGGCGGCACAGCTTGATAAAATCAATCACTACATACAGTTGGGCCAAGAAGAGGGAGCCACCCTCTATCAGCCAGATATACCTATTCCGTCACAAGGTTTTTACTGCAGGCCCACACTGTTCACTGATGTCGCACAGTCACATAAAATCACGCAAGACGAAATTTTTGGTCCAGTACTGACGATTCAGACGTTCAGAACACCCGATGAAGCCATCGAAAAGGCCAACAACACTCCCTATGGTCTTTCAGGCGGGGTTTGGACCGATAAGGGCGCCAAAATATTCAAGGTGACATCCGCCATAAAAGCAGGTGTTATATGGGCGAATACATTTAACAAATTTGATCCGACTTCCCCGTTCGGGGGGTACAAGGAAAGCGGCGTTGGACGAGAGGGCGGCATCCACGGACTTTCACCCTATGTGAGGTTATCATGACAATGGATTTGACCGTTAAAAAGACCTATAAGCATTTTGTTGGCGGGCAGTTTATCCGATCCGAATCGGGCAGGACGGAACGTGTGCTCTCGTCTTACGGCACCTTTATTACGCATGTTTGTGCATCATCCCGCAAAGACCTCAGGGGCGCCGTCGAAAAGGCTCGGAAGTCGGCCGCATCTTGGGCCGGTAAGTCGGCCTATAACCGTGGTCAAATATTGTATAGGATTGCCGAGGTATTGAACTATCGGAAAGCTGATTTCGTAGATGAACTTTTGATGGAAGGATTCGGCAAAAAGGAGGCAAACCAGGATGTGCAAACCGCCATCGATCTTTGGGTGTCCTACGCTGGTTGGACGGACAAGTACTCGGCTTTGTTCAGTTCGGTCAATCCTGTTGCCAGCTCTCATTTCAATTTCTCGGTGCCCGAACCCGTCGGAACAGTAGGTTTGCATCTGACCAATCTGCGCGGGATAAGTGCCTTGGCGGCCTGCCTGGCACCCGTGCTTGCCGGTGGGAACACCTCTATAGTATTGCTGCCTTCATATGGGGTGCTTGCAAACGTGACGATGGGCGAGGTGTTTCACACATCCGACGTGCCAGCCGGAGTAATCAACCTGCTCAGCAGTCCCCTTCCGGATGTTGCAGCCCACTTGGCCAGCCACAGAGACCTATCATCCGTTGCATTCTTCGGTTTACCCACCGATATTCAAAAGGAAATGCAACAGTTAGCATCCGCCAACATGAAACGGATTCGATTTGCAGAGCTGAATGAACCCAATGAATCGTCACCCTACGATATAATGGCGTTTCAGGAAGTTAAAACCACCTGGCATCCAATAGGTTTGTAAAGATGTTGATACGACTGTCACTCTTTTTACTGTTACTCACCATCGTAGGTTGCAGCACGTCCACTCAAGTAATTGACACCCGAGCAGGTGCGGATCCGGCAACCACTGTTGACTCGGTGTTCGTAGACAGCGACTACATCACAATGGATTACGCTGCCGTCAGGGCCCGCACTGACGACCCACTGAGCAGTGTTGCAAACCCCTTCCCTGACGACTACCGAGTCGTGACTTCTGGTCCAGCTACGGCAAATAACCGCCAAGGCTTCAGAGTGCAGATCTTATCCACCCAAAACCGGGATGACGCCGAAATCATGCTCGAGAACTACAAAATATGGCTCGCATCACAGCGTATGGAGGTTAACCCCAAGGGGTACATCCAGTTTAGGGCACCGTTCTTCAGAGTGCACATCGGTGATTTCTATGACAGGAACCTTGCCTTGAATTTAGTGCAACGCATGAAGGATCAGTTTCCTGATGCCTGGGTTGTCGCCGATTCCATAGACCCAATTGAGGCCGCAAAAAATTGAGCATGTATTTTGTATTCGATATTGAGACGATCCCCGACTTCGACTTTCTTGAAGGTGTAACCGAGGGATCATGGGAGAACCGCGACCAACTCCTTGAAATGGCGGCCGAACAGCTCGCCAAAAATAAAAGTGGTTTCCTCCCACCCATGTACCACAAAATTGTGTCGTGGGTCGGGCTCTGGGTGGACGACGCCTGTAATCCGAAAGCTAAACATGCATGGTCGGGCCATGATGAGAAGGCCGGACTTGAACATCTCATGTCGGTCCTGTCGGAATACAAGGACTTTGGAGTAGTGCATCATAATGGGAAAGGTTTTGACCTGCCCCTTATCACCTACCGCTGCCTAAAGCACGGTCTGCAAATGACCTCCAGGCTCGGACACTACGACATTAAGTACCGCTTCAGCAAGCACAATGTAGACCTCGTCGACGAGTTCAGCAATTTTGGGGCCAGCTCATGGCCTAAACTGAAGCATTTAGGTCTTCTAATCGGCATCCCATTCAAACAGACCGGCGAAGGAAATCAGGTACTGGCCATGTATGATGACGGCCAGCTTGCCGAGATCGAACATTACTGCTACGAGGACGTGCTTGCAACTTACCTGATCTGGTTGAACCTGCGCCATACGCTGTCCGATATTCGTACTGAGTCGTACCAGCACCTCCATACCAGGGCTGTTCAAAGGCTGCAGCAGATACAACAAGGCTTGCCCGAATAAGGGAGATTCAGATAACGGTTCCGTTCGGCATTACTGCACTCTTTTGTATGACAACAATACCGTCTACAACGGTATACGTACCATAGTCGCCGTCGGCCAAGTGGGGACCTCCATTAATCCTGACGTCGTTGCCTATCCGGCAGTTCTTGTCCACGATGCAATTTTTGATGTAACACCTCTCGCCTATTCCTATTGGCGGGATGTCAACCTCACTCTGAATTTCCTCAACGGTTTGGAAGTAATCGTTACCCATGATGATGGCGTTGGTAATTGTGGTTCCAATGCCAATTCTGGAACGGATTCCGACTACGGAGTTTTCGATTCGGCTTGCACTGATGATGCAGCCTTCCGACACGATCGTCTTCTCGAGGGTTGTGCCCGACAACTTTGATGGCGGAAGCATCCGGGCACGGGTATAGATCATGTTTTGCGAATCGTACAGGTTGAATTGCGGCAATGCGTTGGTCAATTCTAAATTCGCCTCGAAAAATGAACGTATGGTACCGATATCGGTCCAATAACCGTCGTAGAGATAGCTCGCCACCGTATAATTCGACTGGATGGCATATGGTATGATCTCTTTGCCGAAATCTTTTGCCGTTTCGTTGGCAGAAAATAAATCGTACATCGCCTTTTTGCTGAAGACATAGATCCCCATGGAGGCAAGGTATTTCCTTCCCTGCTTCTCCAATTCGGGCCCAACGTCGCTCACCCAGTTATCTAACTGATCGGTCGACGGCTTTTCGACAAAACTGTCAATCAACCCGTTCTGTCCGACTTTCATAATCCCGAATCCGGTTGCGTCAAAGGCATTAACTGGGATGGTAGCAATGGAAACGTCGGCTCCTTTGGCGAAATGCTGCTCCAACATGTGTGCAAAGTCCATCTGGTACAGTTGGTCGCCCGAAAGTATGAGCACATGCTCGAAATTATGGTTCTCAAGATGATGAAACGACTGCCTTACTGCGTCGGCAGTCCCTTGAAACCAGTTGGTGCTCGCAGGTGTCTGCTCAGCCGCCAGGATATCGACGAAGGCATCACCGAATGCGTCGAAGTGATAGGTATTCTTGATGTGCCGGTTTAACGACGCCGAATTGAACTGTGTAAGAACAAAGATTCGTTTAACATTAGAGTTCAAGCAGCTAGCGATCGGGATGTCGACAAGTCTGTATTTGCTAGCGATTGGAACAGCCGGCTTAGAACGGCTTTTCGTCAACGGGTATAGCCTGCTGCCTTGCCCACCACCTAAAATTACAGCTAGTACGGATCGTGTCATGATGAATATGCTTTATACCGTCAGTGATTGATAAAGGTCTATGTAGGAACCTGCCGATCGATTCCAGCTGAAATCTAACGACATCCCACGCTCCTGTAAAGATCGATATGTTGATTTATTGTTAAAAAGATCAACGGCCCGCAGCATTGATCCATATGCATCGTCAAGGCTGAAATGATCAAACCTGATTCCATAGCCACCCGGCTCACCAATATCCTTGACAGTGTCGGCAAGCCCCCCGGTTGTTCTGACAATTGGCAATGTACCGTACCTGAGGGCATACATCTGATTGAGCCCACAAGGCTCTACCCTCGATGGCATGAACAAAAAGTCGGACCCTGAGTAGACGAGGTGCGACAATGCCTCATTAAATTCCAACGAGCAGTCGAAATATCCAGGGTATTGCTCCCTCAGGTACAGGAACTGCCTTTCTAACGATTGGTCGCCAGTGCCGAGAACCAAGAAATTGGCCCTTTTCCCAGATTGGAGAAAACCTGACACTAGGCTGGGAATAATGTCGGCCCCCTTTTCGCCTACAAGCCTTCCTATGAACGATATGATCGGCAGGTCTCTCTGAAGATTGAACCGCTTGAGCAGGACCTCTCGGTTTCCCTGCTTTCCGGCATGCAGTTCGCCCGAACCATAATTAAAAGGCAACATAGGATCCGTTTCCGGATTCCAAACGGATGTGTCTATACCATTTAGTATACCGTGACCCTTCGGCATTTCAGAGGCAAAAAGCGGCTCCAGTCCGTTGCTGTTCCAAGTCAATTCTTTGAGGTAGTGATTTGACACCGTAGTGAAGGCCCATGAACATTTCACAGCGGCTGCCATGCTGTTCAATCGGTCGTTCCAGTCGAGCATTCCAGTGCGTTCCCATCGGAATGCCGGTAGCAGCCGTGCCCTTTCCCATCCATATGACCCCTGGTACATCCCATTGTGTATCGTGAACACCGACGGGATGTGCTTTAGTGAATCATAGACATCGCAGCTTGTCATCATGAACGGGACAAGGCCGGAATGGTGATCATGGCAGTGTATGATGTCGGGAGCCTCATCAAACGAGCGTATCCAATCAAGTGCAGCAATCTGAAAACTTACATAACGCTCGAATTCATCCCAATAAGGATATCCCGAAACTGGGTCGGTGTAAATACCTGGACGGTCGAAACGCCCCGGAATCTTCACCATGTACAGCGGAAAGCCCAACGTGTTGTTTACCTCACGCTCGATCGAAAAAACAAATGGCTGGCTGCCCAACCATGCGGTGCCCTCGTGCACCGTTTCATATCGATGCTGCCTCACCCAGGTATTGTCATACATGGGCATTACCACAGAGGCGTCAACTCCGGCGCTTCGCTGATATTTGGGTAGCGACCCTACGACGTCACCGAGTCCGCCTGCCTTGGCCACCGGGTAGCATTCTGCACTGAGATGTACGACTTTCATTCACCCTTTATTTGAAATTTGGATCATTAAATTACCATATTGTTAATCGGTAACTTTTTCGGCAGTAATCCGTTATACGAATTCGTATCCTTTACGTGAAAATAAACCATCCTTCAGACTTAACCAATTATACCTATGTCCTTGCTTGAGGTAAAGCAGGTTTCAAAATTCTACGGTTCGTTCAAGGCTGTAGACGACGTGACCTTTAAGGTTGAGAAGGGGCGGATCTTCGGTCTTTTAGGCCCAAACGGCGCCGGTAAGACATCCATGATCCGCATGATCAACCACATTACCGTCCCAGATGATGGCACGATAACCTTCGACGGCCACGGCGTGGACGAGTCGACGCAGCAGCGCATCGGCTACCTGCCCGAAGAACGGGGCCTTTACAAGAAAATGAAGGTTGGCGAACAACTCATGTACCTGATCCGGCTTCGTGGCCTGAGTAAGGATGCTGCGCGCACATCGATCAAATACTGGCTCGAGCGATTCGAGGCGGATACCTGGATCGGCAAGGAAGTTGGAGATCTCTCGAAGGGAATGCAGCAAAAGATCCAATTTATTGCGGCCATCGCTCACGATCCCGACCTGTACATCTTCGACGAGCCATTCTCGGGATTGGATCCCATCAACAGCGAGACGCTGAAACGGGTGATCATAGAGCTCCGCGACAAGGGTAAAACAATCCTATTTGCGACACACCGCATGGAGCAGGTCGAACAGATGTGCGACGACATCTGCCTGTTCAACAAGGGCAAGTCGATTCTCAGCGGCGACCTTCGCCAAATCAAGCAAAAGATGGGCCGGAACACGATCAACCTGGAGTTTCATGGCGACGGCTCCTTCCTAGACGGTCTCGCCAACGTCAGAATCAACAACCGATCGACCAATTTTGCGGAAATTCGCCTCTTAGGTAGCACGGATCCCCAAGATATCCTTCGAAAAGCCATGGCCAGTGCACATGTGATGAAGTTCGAGCTGGTGCAACCGGCACTGAACGAAATTTTTATCGAAACAGTAGGCAGCGACAACCTCAAGGACATCAAACCAATTCTATGAACACATCGAAACTAGTTCTCATTATCCAGCGAGAATACCTTTCACGAGTAAAAGGCAAGGGTTTCATCATTTCGACGTTGCTTGCACCCATATTCTTGCTAGCGATATTCCTTGTACCCCTACTGGTCAGCAATTTTGAGAGTTCGTCGAGCGAGTCTCGCTATGTGCTTGTCGACGAAACGGGAGCGGTGGCTGAACGAATGGCTCAAATGAACCCGGACAGATATGAAATCCGTTCTGAAGCAACTGTTGACGAACTCCGCGACGAAACACTCCGTGGAGAGATCAGTGGATACATCATCCTTCCCAACGGGCTCCTCGAAGGCTCCCGCAATGCCGAGCTGTTCAATACAGGGTCGGGTGGTATCACACTCGTAGGAGAAATTCGCGACAATATGCGTACGGCGGTGCGTGAGGAGCTCTTGGCCAGGACACCTGTAACCGACGAGGTAAAGGCCATTTTTGACTTGAGGCCAGGTATCGACTCAAGGCGCATATCGACCGAAGGCGATTCAGAAGTGGACGAGGGCATCACCTTCATCATCGCATACATCATGGGATTCGCCATCTATATGGCCATGTTCAGCTATGGTGCGCTGATCATGCAGGGTGTGATGGAAGAAAAAACAAATCGCATCATGGAAATCATCGTTTCGTCGGCTCGACCTATGGAGCTTTTACTCGGCAAGGTGGTAGGTATCGTGGCTCTCGGGCTCACTCAAATAACGATCTGGTTCATCGCCTTCACAGGCATCAGCGCCATTGTGGGTCCGATCGCCCTCATGATGGGTCAGGGCACACCTGAAGCCGCTACCGTGACCGGTGTTAGCGCGGCTAATCCAGCTGCCGATTTTTCCGTGCCAGAAATCTCTCTGAGCATTTGGATTTTCTTTGCCGTCTTCTATGTTTTGGGATTCCTGATCTACGGCGGTGTGTTTGCCGCAGTCGGCGCAGCAGCCGATTCCCCCCAGGACACCCAGCAACTTGCCCTTCCGATATACATCCCCATCTTGATTCCGATATTCTTGATGATGCCGGTCATCACAGACCCGCACTCCAACTTGGCGGTCATTTCATCAATGATCCCGTTCTTTTCCCCAATCCTGATGATGGGCAGAATTGCGGTGACCGACGTACCCCTGTGGCAAAGTCTAGGATCGATCGTCTTCATGATAGTCACCTTCCTGGCACTGATGTGGATGAGCGGGAAAATCTATCGCGTGGGCGTGCTGATGTACGGCAAGAAGGTGAGCATCGCCGAAGTTGTGCGCTGGTTGCGCTATTAAGATCAGTTCATGCAGAACGGCTTGGAGAAAGCAGCCTCTAACTGGATGCTTTCTTCATGCCGTATTTTTTTTAGGGCTGCGTCGGCCGTATACTCGTGCAACAGAAGACACGTGATGCCATGAATGCTGAAACCAGCCTTAAGACATTGGCCTACAAGTTCATAGTATCGGCCGATGTCTTCGTTGCCGGTCAACACGTCAACCCACTTGTCGACGATCGCTTCCTGTTCTGCTTTCGGGGGTAACGTTACGATTAAATTCATGACGTAAAGTCTTCTTTTTCGGTCAATTTGTCAACGTCGAATCGTCTCAATTCGTGCCCTGACCCGAGAATCTGCCTCTTTAGCACCACGGTCCTGCAAAAGGATGCTGGCTTGGCCTTCATCGAGCTTTCCGACTAAATCCAAGGCCATCATACGAACTCGAGGATCTTGGTCAGACGCGAGGCGTGGAAGACGAGCAGACCATCGCTGCGAGTTGGTGTCGTGGATCTCCAACATCATGAGAGCGTCAAGCCGAACGGTGAACGGGTATTCCCTGCCGATCAAAACATCGGCCATGTCTATGCCGGCATCAATGCTCCCCTCTTCAATAAAGGCCTGAAGAAGGATGGAAAGAAGCTCCTTGCCGCCCGGTTTTTTTGACTCTGCCTGAACAAAGGCATCAAATTCGTCGGATTGCATGTTTTTTGACAACAATTTTGCAATCAGCCGCCTCTCTTCAGATGTTGTTTCTGACTTTGAGTACATCGACAACAAGTAATCGACACTTATTAAAGATTCAGTCTTCCTGTCGATCATTTCGAGAGCGTCAACTCTGACTTCAGGTTCGCCAGATTCAAGTAAGGCACCGATACTCGCCTCAGACATTTCGGCCACGCCGTTCTCCATCATACCTAACATCATTGAGGCCTTCACTGTCTGGTCAAGCTCGTTACGTTCCAACTCCCGAATTAGAAGACCGAAATCCGGGTCGCCAGCGAATGCTCCCAATGCCCTTGCCGCATCAATTTTGTCGGATCTCTCAGCCGCATTTCGGTATTGATGCAGCCAATAGCCCAATGGTTTCTCAACCCGATACTCAAAGCCATCTTCGAGGGTTGGAAGCATGTTCAGCAAACCAGATCCAACTTCCAAGCGGATCTCCCCTCCCGATTCGCTGAAGCGTACCGTTTGAGATATGGTATCGTTCAGATACACTTCCCGAAGGATCATGACATACTCTCGCCGTTCGGGACTTCCAAATGGATCGATCACCAGATTCACAATTTCAGGGTTTTCAGTGCGATCAAATCGCAGAATGAAACCAGTTTGTGCCTTATTAGCCACGTGCTGAGGTTGATGCCTCAAAAAAGGCGGTATTTCTGGAAGTGGGCGGGGCACCCAATCTGAGGCGAAACGAATTTCGTCAAGATCATTTTTCCATACCAATCCGGGTATGTAGCGACTTATGTAGTCTAAGTCCTGCAACGGGAACCCCGAACGATCGTGTGCTGAACCAGCATGCACCAAAATGCCGACAAGGTCCGTAGCATTATGAAGACCCGTCAAAAATGCAACGGAAGGGTCAATCAACGACGAGTTGTCCAAACGTGCCAGCTGAAGCGTGTAGGCCGACAGTGCGTACTGTACTTCCGACTCCATGGCTTGAAGTGAGTGACGAAGCCATTGAGAGGCAACAGCAATTCTGATCTGATTTTCAAGGCCACCCAAATCGTCATACAGAATAGCAAAGCCCGCACCGTCACCCCAAGCTTCGCCATACGAAGACGGTGCGACTAAAAAGTTCATCCCCTCGAACGGAAACGGGCTTCTCAGTTGTGTTGACACGCGCTGAATTTCGGCACCCGCCAATGCAAGCAATGCCCTGCCGCCATCTGCGACGCTTGTGTTGTCGCCGACATACATCCGCACGGGGATTGAGCCGATCCTCATTTCAGAAGATTGCATCATTCCGAATGATACTCGCAGGCTCGATGATGTGATGGGTGTCCTGCTTCGAAAAACCGTTCTTGCTTCGCTTACATTCAAAACGGTTCTGCTCACATAACCGCCATTTGTCACCACTTGAATGATGGACGGGTGTGTGATGGTAACATCGGTGCGAAATCGGACTCTCGGATGCTCAAGTATGGGCAGCAGGCCTGCAACGACACCAGGAAGTCCCGATGTCCACACCAACGCGCTTGGATCCATGAAGAAGCCATATGTAGGGTATGCTCTGTAGCCGATGGCTAACCTGATATCCGCGCCCCGTCCTACCGGTTCACGCAAGGTTACACGGATGGAGTCGGACGTCAAAACGAACGGAAGCTCCTCACCACCCTGAGTCACCGATTCTACGATCAGATCTCGCTGCGCAAGTGCAATCGTTTGCACATTATCACGGTTTGAACGCAATTGATAGGAGGCCGTCGAGGTAAATCCGTCCAATGTGGGTTCTACTGTCACGTTCCATTCAATTGCGGTAATCTGAACCGGAAATGCTGGAAAGCGATCTTGGGATTGCGCAAGTGAATGGATGCTGAAAACAGACAGCAAGACCAAGGTCGATAGGAATGTCTTCATAGTGTTTCTAGTATCGTTAATATCTCGCTCTTTAGCCCAAGCCCTGTCGATATCCCGTGACCGGCGTGAATGTCCACAGTACCGTCGCGCGTCATAAACACCCCACCTGCCTCGCTCAGAACCGTGCTGAGGGGTGCGGCATCCCATATGTTCAGCACCGGATCCAACATGATGTCGGCTCGACCCGTTGCCACCATGAGATGCCCGTAAGCATCGCCCCATGTGCGGTGGGCGTAGCAAGCTTCCACCAAAGCGGCATGAGCTTGTCCAAAGCCATATTTTTCTACGTTGCGTATGTCTGTGGTCAACAAGGTGGCATTAGATAGTGAATCGCACGTTCTTACCCTAACGGATGTGCCATTCAATCTGGTACCCATCGAACTTGCCGCATCTACCATTTCGTCCATCGCCGGAGCGTAGATCAGGCCAATTTCGGGCTTGCCGTCAATCAAGATACCTACAAGTGTTGTGTAGAGCGGTATTCCGTGAATGAACGACATGGTCCCATCTATAGGGTCCAATATCCATTGCACCCTGGATTCGCGGTTGTGCACACCGTATTCTTCACCCACGATGCCATGATCTGGATGGGCATCCATGATAAATCTGCGAAGTATCTCTTCGGCCTCTCGGTCTGCCCTGGTAACCGGCGAATCGTCGCCTTTCAATTCCACCTCAACATTCTTCTTGAAATACTTGAGCGTGTGCTCGCCCGCCACCCTTGTGAAACGAAGAGCCTGTTCTAGCAGTTCTTCTTTGTTTAAATTCATGCTTCGGTTTGATCTTCCGGTTTTCTATTTTTCGGCCCTTGATTAAGACCCTTTAAAATAACCAATCCATGACTGATTCGCAGATAGCTTCTAGAGTAGCCGCCCAATTAAATTTAACGCCGGCCCAAGTAAGGACGGTTGCGGGCTTTTTGGACGAGGGCGCCACTATTCCCTTTTTGGCCCGCTACAGGCGTGAAGCTACCGGGGATTTGGACGAAGTTCAACTCAGGGCTGTCCGCGACACCCTTACCCTCCGCCGCACCCTGGAGGACCGCCGCCAAACCGTACTGACGAGCATCACCGATCAGGGCAAGCTCACACCCGAACTTGAAGCCCTCATTCTGGCGGCTGACGACTTGGCAACACTCGAGGATCTGTATCTGCCGTACAAGCCAAAAAGGAAGACCCGTGCATCTGTGGCCCGCGAAAAGGGACTCGAGCCGCTGGCCACCTTGATCTGGGAGCAAAACACGACCACAGGAAGCCCGGAATCGCATGCAGAAGCCTTCATCTCCGATGATCTAGGGGTTGCCACCATACAGGACGCCCTGAACGGTGCATGCGACATTTGTGCCGAATGGGTCTCCGAAATTGCTGACCTCAGAGCCGACCTTCGCGACTACTTCAAAAAGTACGCCACCATAAGCTGCAAGAAGAAGGGCGCCGTAGAAGGTCGAACTGCATTTGAGACATATTATGAGTTCAGTTCGGCCGTGCGCAACCTGAAACCATATCAAGTGCTGGCACTGAATCGCGGCGAGAAGGAGAATATCTTGTCTGTTTCGGTGGACGTGGTCGAAGACGAGGCGCTTGGAACCATCGACAGCCATGTAATCGAAAATGATGAACACATATTCCATGACCTTCTAGTCCAAGCCATCGACGACAGCTACAAGCGACTCTTGCAGCCAGCCATGGAACGCGACCTTAGAAACCACTTGACTGAAGAGGCCGACGTTCATGCCATCAGCATATTTGCGCAAAATGTTCGCAATCTGTTGATGCAGTCGCCGTTGAAATCGAAGACCGTTTTGGGCATCGATCCAGGCTTTCGAACCGGGTGCAAATTGGCCGTAATTGACCCGTTCGGCAATTATAAAGACGGCAGCACCATTTACCCCACCGAGCCGTACAAGCGTGTCACAGAAGCAGAGTCCATCATCGACGACCTCGTGCGCCGCCACAAGGTCGAAATCATCGCCATCGGCAACGGAACTGCCAGCCGGGAAACGGAGCAATTTATTGCCGATTACATCCGTAGCAACCCCTACCGCGACAGAGAGTTGCATTACCTCATCGTAAATGAAGCAGGTGCCTCCGTCTATTCTGCCTCCGACGTAGCAAGAGAGGAATTTCCCGATCTCGATGCTGCGCAACGAGGAAACATCTCCATAGCAAGGCGCATACAGGATCCACTTGCGGAATTGGTCAAAATTGACCCCAAATCGATCGGCGTAGGGCTCTACCAGCACGACGTCGACCAAAATGAGCTTGAAAAGTCGCTTGACGACGTAGTCGAAAGCTGCGTCAACACCGTCGGGGTCAACCTGAACACAGCAAGCACACCGCTTCTGAACAAGGTATCTGGCTTGAACAAGACCATCGCCAACCGAATCGTCGAATTCCGCATCAAATATGGCCCGTTCAAAAGCAGGGATCAATTGATGGATATACCTGGCATGGGTCCGTTCCGGTTTCAGCAGTCGGCAGGTTTTCTGCGTATCCCAGAATCGGATAATCCGTTCGACAACACGGCCATCCACCCGGAAAGTTACGACGTTGCTGCAGAACTATGTACCATGGTCGGCATTGACGCGAGGAGATTACAGGCTAATATCGATGCTGTAACGGCAATACTGAAGAAATTAAACGTCTCCGAAACTGCCAAAAAATTAAACGTTGGAATTCCTACGCTTGAGTTGATTATCGAAAACCTTCAAAAACCCGGCAGGGACCCAAGGGAGGAGCTTCCAAAGCCGCTCTTGCGCCAGGATGTGCTAAAGATCGACGATCTGAATGAAGGCATGGTGCTTGAGGGCACGGTTCGCAATGTGGTCGATTTCGGGGCATTTGTGGACCTTGGTGTAAAGGAAGACGGGCTGATCCACATATCGAAGATGAGCAGGACGAACCAGAGGGTTATTAACCCCCAAGACGTTCTGGCCGTGAACGACATCGTCAAGGTAAAGATTCTGTCGATCGACAAAGAACGAGGCCGCATCGGACTCGAGCTAGTAGGGTAGATTCCTGACTAGAACTTGATCCAGTTGCGGTCTTCGAGTAACTGGATCAAAGCAGGCAGGAAAGCCACACTAGTGAGCCATGTCATACCAATTCCAACGGTGGCCATAAAGCCAATGGAATAAAGACCAGGATGGCTTGTGAACAGCAGGCCGGAGAAGCCCAGCATCGTTGTGAGCGATCCGATGGAAACGTGCTGCCCCGTGCTTGAAAGCACCTTCCACATACTGTTTCGGCCCTCTTCGATGTAGCGTTTGGCCAAATGCACACCACTGTCCTCACCAATGCCCAAGATGGCTGGAAGCACGATGATGTTGTAGAAATTAAATTTGACGTTGAAGATCAGCATGATGCCGAATGTAAACAGCAGGCCCATCAGCAAAGGGATAAGGGCAATGATCGTCCACCGATAGGACCTGAATGCTATAAACATCAGGATAAATATCAGAACGGCGGTTCCTGATACCATATAGGGGCTTTCGCGCAGCATCAAGTCTAACATGTCGGCAGCAACGATGGATGTCGATGCCGCATGGAACACCTTCCCGCTGTCGGTAGTGATGTCGCCGACTGCATTTTTGAAAGCGATCGAATTTCGTCCGTCGCCTAGGTTCAGCCTGATATCGGGGTAAATAATCACAAACCGACCAATTTGGCCGTCTTTTGTCACGAAACGGGCTTTGAGGTAGTCAGGAACGTCGTCAATCTGAAGTGCGGCCACCGTCCTTGAAGCCCTTCGAAGCTTGTCGAGGTAATCGTCGTCGGATGCCGATAAGAATGGGTCATCTAGAAGTTGCCTAATGTCCGAGATTTTTGCGAGCTTCGCCTGTACAGCCGAATCGGTTACGGGGAACCGTTCCTGTAATGCCTCCACTTCATCGATTACAGGGTTGATGGTGTCGTTTTCCATTTTAAACCGTATGGCAGAAAGAAGTTCATTTACCTCCTGGTCGGTTTCAGCAATGACATAGGCGGGGTTGCGACGCTGCGAGCGAAATACCTTGCCTGTGATTTCCGAAAACTCTTGGTAGTCGGTAAACTCAGGCTCCAGAAGCCCGAAGTCGTACTCAAACCGTAAGTTTGGAGTGTAAAAGAGCACCAAGATCGAAATCAGCGATCCCAGGACCACAATGGTTCTGGAAAATGGATATCTGGCTTTGTCGATGCTGCGCACCTCAGTGGGTTTGTTCTGGTTGAGCAGTATGAAACCCATCTTTTCGCAAACAACGATCAGTGACGGCATGACAAATAACATGCAGAAGAAAGCCAGAAGGATTCCCGTTCCCGAAATGAAGCCAAATTCCGAAAAGCCCCTGAAATCGGCGATCATGAGTACATATAGGGCGGCGGCGGTGGTGAGTGCGCTCGTCATGATTGCTGAACCGGTGCTGTCGTATGTGGTCATCAACGATTCTTCGACGCCCAGGCCTGTTGATCTTGTCTCCAGGTACCTCGCGTAGAAGTGGATCCCGTAATCGATGCCCATACCGAACAGAATGACGAACAGCACGGAGGTCATGGTGTTGAGCATGCCCAGGGTGATGTAGGCAAGGCCGAACGTGTAGCTGAGGCTGATCACCAATGGCAATCCAATCACCAAGAGAGGCACTGGTGCCCTGATGATGTGAGACCAAACCGAAGCGGTTTGATCAGTGCTCAATCCACGACGGTAGTTGATATACTTTTTGGTGAAGAAATACACCATCACGACAAAGAGCACACTGGATATCCCACTTGCGAAACTGCTGAAAACATCCTTCATGATCGAGTCGAGTTCCATCAGGTGCTTCATGAGTCGTCCACCGTAACTCACCTTCATTTCAGCGTTGTAACTGGCAGGATTCATCTGGCTGATCAGTGAATCTGTGGTGTCGAACATGTCGCGAAGAAAGCGAATGTCACTTTTCGAACCTGTCGGAAAGAACTTCACCACCATTACCGTCGAGTCAGCACTGATGGGGTATTCGTTCGGGATGATCGCCTCATAACTTGCCTCAAACTGCCTGAGATCGGCATCGTCTTCAGGATCGGCAAGATCATCCTCATCTTCGTCCAACCCGAGGTCGAAATAGAAGGGGTTTGCTTCAAGCTTGACCTCCTCCGATTTTCGTGTCAAATAATTCCTTATGGCATCCAATTCATGGTGGGTGGCCAAAAACAAGGCATTGTCCTTTAAAACATCGGTTTCTTTTCGAAACTCCACCCTTTCAAAGTACAGCTCCCCTTTCTGTTCGTACACGGCCTCTGATGCGGCAGCAATCAAATCTTCGGCGAATCGCCGGTTGTCCTCGAAAGATGGCGATACAATGGCCACCTGCATGTCAATCTCGCCGCCAACCGTTTCCTGAAGCTTGTCGAGCGCCCTCACACTGTTGTAACTTTTGGGCAGCAAGTTTGCAATGTCGGTGTCAATCTTCAGCTTTAATGCCAACACAGCTGTGAAAACGGCCAAGCCGATCGCCACGGACAAGACAATGTACGGATGCCGTATATTGACACAAACCAAAGACCGAAGAAACCGTAAAATGGAATTCATCAATTTTTCTACTAAACAACGGGCATCGTGATAACACATGCCCAACAGAGGAATTAAAAAGGTACTGATTTAAGATGAATCGTTGAAATATAAAGAGTCGTACGCACCTCCTTATAAGCAATTGCACATTCTTTTTGGTCCTAAGAACAAACTCACATGTTATGACACCTACTTTGCCGCTCGTCACCTGTATTATGATCACAGCAAATCGCGGGCATCTTGTTCATCGATCTGCCCAATGTTTTGCCTCCCAAAGCTATCCGAACAAGGAACTGCTTGTGATCGACGACGGCAACGAGGATCTTGAACCCATTCTTGCTCGCTACGCTCCTGGTCAATTCAGATACATAAAGATTCAAAAGAAAGACGGACAGAACCTGGGGTACCTACGAAACCTAGGGCTGGATGAGGCAAAGGGAGATTATATCGCCCAGTGGGACGACGACGACTGGTACCATCCCGACCGGCTGGCCCTGCAACTATCGGTTCTTGAAGGCGGAAGCGACGCCTGTTGCCTTCAGGGCACCTTGATGCACCTGAATGTGGAGCCGTACCTTGAGCATCCTTATGTTGGGATCCTGCCCAACGGCGTGCCGGGCACTATCGTTCACCGAAATAACCCAGAGGCCAGATACCCCTTGGAACCCCGTGGCGAGGACACTACGTTCCTTGACTTTTGGATGAAGCACAGATATCACATGTTGCCGAAGGACCACTCCTACTTGTTCATCCGATGTTTTCATGGTAACAATACATGGGAGCAGGTGCATTTCACACGCAGGATTCGAAATAACTTTCGCGACACCCTCGGTTACTTTTGGCATGCAAACGTGCGCAGAGACCTTTTCAGACATCGTAGGTTTCAGCTGAGCGACAAAGAGAGGCAGTCTTTCGAGAAGTATTTCGCCGAATCGCGGGCCTTGGGCTTATTTTGATCCGGAAGTCGGCATACTCTGCCGCTTGAGTAGCAGCGGCCCATAATCGGCAAAGGCAAAAGTGCCGGTGTTGTTGGCGTCGCTCAATATCAGAATGGCAAGTGGGCGCTTTGGCGGCTCTTCACCGAAATAATTCCGATAGTCATCGACTATGTTTCTCTCGAAGCGCATCCACTCCCCCCTCCGGCTCATTCCTGACTCCATAACTAAGATCTTTTGTTTGCCCTTCGACAGATAGGTGTCCCTCGGCAATGTCGAACTCCAGGTGTAGCGAATCACTTTAGGAATCCTGAAGATACCCGATAATTCGAACACCACGTAAACGCTGGCAGCGGTGTCGTTCAACCTCTCCACATCCTCGTTGCCACCCACCGGTACGGCGTGGACACGCCACTCCCAGCTCAATATAGGGTGAGTGCCCAAGTCAATTTCAGACGTCTCATGGATTGGAAGCCCTATATGCATGGCGTCCATGCCCGAGTATCGGAGATACTTTTTCCCCTCCTCCTCAACAACCCTGTAGCGATACCGTGTTTTTTTATCTGCCGCAAGGTCCATTAAACGGACATCGCCATCTCTGACAAACCATTTTGAAGGCATAGACCCTACTTGGTCCCCCTTGAAATCGTCCAGCAAGATGTTGCCATTTTCAAGCACCGTGACCGCAACTTGGGCAAACATCGAAGAAGAGGTGCACGTCAATATCACCAAATTGACAACAGCTAGGCGTAGAAGCTCCGATAAGATGTATGCTATGTTGCGGCTCGTTTTCATAGCTCAGTAACGCTCGTCACTGAACACTATTTTAGAGTCTATTTCGCCCTCATCCGTTTCTGGAACTGATACCGCCTCCTTGAATGATGGCTTCCAGCTTAGCCACGCAAAGAAACCGACATTGATGAGTTTGTTCATAACCGACGAAACTAGCAACATGGAAGCAAGTTCGGCCTGTGGGATGCCGAATGTGCCTGAGAGGCCGATCACGATCGATACAAAGAGAAGGTCTTTATTGGGAAGAAGTGGGATGCGGCTTGTGGCGATCTTCGCTGCCATCAGACTGAACCAATTCGTGAGCGACACCACTGGTATGGCAACCACCCACTGCAGCAGTTCAAGTGCATGCACAGCCAATAGCCTGGTGGTATGGATGCCAAGGATGTACAGGGCTTCTCTCTTCGACAGAGAAAACCAAAGACGCCTGTAATACCAAGCAACGGCAGACAGAACCAAAACTAGGAGAACAATCCAGGGAAGCCAAAATCTGCCCTCACTACCCACAATCTCATTGAAACCGACATGCCCAAATGTCATAAAAATGCCAATCAACAGAATGGCGATCATAGTCGAGGATACTGTCGAGAGGATGTTGTTGTCGCGAATAACGGCGATGATTTCCTTCCTCGAGCTGTCGAAATGCTTTTTCGCCCAATAATACAAGTACACCTCGCCGGAGTACGTTATGACGTCGGAATTGTAAATCTTTTTATAGATAAAAACCGGCAGCCCTTGACTGATCCTGAATCTCCACGTTTTCTTATAGATGAAGAGTTCGGAGACCGGCAACGCCATGTAGATGGCGAACTGCAAGATGTAGAACAGCGGGTTTGTCGGAAGACTTCGGATAACCTCACCCCACCCCACCAGCGAAAGCTGGTACATTAGAACCCCGACGATTCCTATTTGAACCGAACGGTTGAACCACTTTTTCCAAGGTGTCGCAGAGGCAGACCCACCATCCGAATGTTCACCAGTTCTAGTAACCTCGGGTTCGTGTCTCAAAACGTGGATAGCTTCTGCTCATTATCTGCAATCGGTTGCTTATCGACTGCATTCCTCGACGACCTAGTAGTGAGCCGATGCCACACGAGTTCCGAAAATCTGTTGAACGGCTGTTTTTGATGGTACCAACCAAAATGCAGGCAGTATGGCGTGACATTCATGTAGTCGCCATTACCTGGGTAAAGCGACAACAATTTCAGCCAGAAATTCCGAATGTGCCGCGATTTTAAACCACGGAGGGAGTAAACGAAATGGTTACTGTAATATTTGCAGGATACATACTCGAACTCGGGGTCATACTGGGTAAGATCCTCGATGAAATCCAATTGAGGCGAGTGCATCCCTTGCAACCAGGGGTAAACAGGTACATTAAGCTTCGACATCGCCATGGCAAGACTCCATTCGCACGACTCCTCGCTTCGCCCTTCTTCCAACGTCCGACTACGGAAATGGGTTTCGGCTTTTCTGCCTAGCATCTCAGAAGCGGTTTCGCAGACCTGCCTGGTCATTTCGGGATCGCGGGCATAGATCATCCCCGATTGCACCCTGCTGAGGTAGGTCAAACCGAACCGCTTTAATGTTCGCTTGCGATGGTTGAAGAAGACATCCTTCAAAATGGCAAAACCTTTCGGAGCACCAAAAAATGGGTCTGAAACTAAAGTACCCGTAATCGTGAATGGGTGCGGAGCCAAGCTGGTCCAAAGAGAATCGGGATTTTTGCACCATACGATATCGGAATCCAAATACATGTTCCTCTCGAAGATCATATATTTGTGGACATTGTGCTTGAAGCCGACGATCGACCTATGGTCGGGATGCAAGGACACGTAATGGTCAAACAAGTGGCCCAGACCGGATTTTTCAAGGATGTCCTTGTGCTGCTGCTCGCAGATAAGTGCCACTTGGCGATCAACGTCATGGCGTCTGAGCGAAATCACCGAGGCGATTGCATGGCGCAGGTACTTTTCGCTTCCGTAGACCACGTAGACGTAACCCTCGCCCGGAATCGGACTAATTGAGACCGATCGTAACATCGACTATGCTAAATTGAAATATTGATCCAAAGATACGAAGAAAAAGTATCTTCGCCGATATCAAGCCTTGTCAGCCCGCTTGCGCAGTGCGTCGAGCAGCGATGCAAAACCACGCTTGCGAATCGTGTTCTGAAACGACTTCTGATACGATGCAGCTGTGGAAACGTTGTCGATGATAATATCAGTGATGAACCATTTGTTGCCCTTCTTGGTCATCGCATAACTGACCGGTGTACGGACACTCTCAAAGACGGCAATTGTTTTCACCATGGCCGAAGTGCCGTTCACGGAAACGTCTTCGTATGTAACGCTCGCACGGTAAATATCAGGTTTCGCCAACGACTGGTCTCGAATAATTTTTGAAAACAGATCCACGAACTCCTTCTGTTGTGCAGAAGACGCTTCGGTCCAGGTGTCTTGAAGTGCCATTTTCGCCATGGCCTCGAAATCGACCATGTCGTTGATGATCGATTTAAGCTTTTCGGTCTGTTCCTGGGTGTGCTTTGTGCCTTTGGGACCCATCAAGGCTTTAATTTCAGCGTCTCTGCGTTGCATGAGCTGCTTGATGTCGTTCGAATCATTGACATTTGAGGCCTGCGCCATACCTGTGCCAGCAGCCATAAGCACAAGAGCCAACACCAACACAAAATTGCTTCTCTTCATTTCAGGTTTCTTTTATTCAAAGATTGATCGACCGGCTGCCTGTTTGAGCCGGCCAAGACTGACGTTAAACTCATAAACTCTCTGCAGGTATTGAACCTCTAGTTCAAGGTTCGTCTTGACCGCATCAACAAGATTCTTGACTTCTCCTAAACCAAGATCATAGTCAATTTGTTCCTGTTGGAGCCATTCCTTGCTGGTTTGGAGAGCTTCTGACGATGTTTCAATCCTTCGTTGGGCCAAGATGGCATTTTTATACTTGTCATTAGCATCCAGCATCACACCAGTAACGACTGCATCTCTGCTGTATTGTGCCTGACGGTACTGCAGCCTCGACTTCTCCGTCTTTTGAGACATTGAAGCAAAGTTCAAATTCTGCCGCAGACCAAACGAATAAACCAAGTTGACATAGTTGTACCTGTTGCCGAAGAGCGGTTGCTGTTGTATCGGCCTCGGTGTATAGACGTATTCGGCTCCGAGACCTAGAAATACAGATGGCATCTGGAGCGCCTTTTGTGCTCTCCATCCAGCGAGGGCTGCATTAACAGCGGCGTCAAGAGCTTTGGTTTCCGGTCGGTTTGATACGGCAGCGATCGTGAAATCGCCGGCAGGATCTGTGATCTGCTCGTCAATGGGATCTAAAAATCGGTCTTCGGGCAAGAACAACGATCGACTGTCGTTGCCAAGCACCAAATTCCAAGTCGACTCCAGGAAGGCATCGTTTTGCTCCACCTCTTCTGCCCTGGCCAGAAACTCCTGCTTGAAGATCTTCAGTTTGTAGATTTCACTGTCCTCCAAGTCAGGATCGCCATCGTCGATCATTTCTTGAAGGCGTCGTTCGGCATCATCGAACGTTTTGCGCGCGTCAATGAGCAGCCGCTTCAGTTCCAACGACAACAACCTGGCATAGTATAGCTCGTACAGGCGCACTTCGAATTTCGTCTGTTCTATCTGGTATTGCTCGCGAGCAGCGAGTGCACCCGATCGTGCAGCCTCGACCGCACTTCGTATGGCCCCCCACGTATAGATGGGTTGCAGCATGCGCACTTCCATCTGGGTGAAAACTTTGAGTTTGTTCCAGTCATTTCTGAGGTTTGGATCGAGATAGTATTCTTCGCGTGGCAAAGGGGAGCCATTAGCCAGAATACTGTCGCTGATTACGTCTGGAACAATACCGTGGTTTGTTGTCAGCTCAAATCGGGGAAGGAAACCCAAAAGCCTGGCTTCACGGATGGCGTTGTCAGATAGCTCAACACCTGTTTTGCGGGCACGCAGTTCATCAGATTGAAGCACTCCACGTGCAATAAACTCCTGAAGACTTACCCTTACAGTATCTTGTGCCAGCGAAGCAGTTGAAACTGCAAGCATACTGATCAGTAATAACAGATACCGAACTACCGACATACACTTGGCTTGTTAGTTGCCATGAAAGAAAAAGCCCCTCATCGGGGCTTTGTGCGGAGAGAGAGGGATTCGAACCCCCGGTCCCAGGAGGACAACGGTTTTCAAGACCGCCGCATTAAACCACTCTGCCATCTCTCCATCCTTGAAAGTTAGCGATTTCTGCCAACTTTGCATATCACATTATGATGCTAGCGACTATTTGAGAGCCTCAGCACCAGAAACTATCTCGGAAATCTCGGTCGTGATTGCAGCCTGACGCGCCTGGTTGTAGGTAAGCTTCAATTGACGCGTAATTTCCTTCGCGTTTTCCGTAGCGTTGTCCATGGCAGCCATACGAGCACCTTGCTCAGATGCATACGACTCAAGAAGCGCCTTCCATAACTGATTGTTCAGGTAAAGCGGCAACAACTTTTCCAACATCTTGTCTGCAGTGGGTTCGAACAGGTAGTCGCCTCCCAAAATCTCTTCGGTAGGCTTCGGCACAGGCAAAAGTTGGTCGACAATTCGGTTCTGTGCAATGACACTTTTGAACTCATTGAAAACCAAATAAACTACATCATATTCGCCCGCTTCGAACGATTTGCGAACACTGGCCATGATTGAAGTGGGGTGCTCAAAGGTGAGCTTGTCCATGAACCCAGTTTTGTCCGCGACAACGTTGTAACCTCTTTTGCGGAAGTACTCGTTTGCTTTACGGCCTAGGCACAGCAATGACACAGTACCGGCACTCGATTGATCCGAATACCTGCTTTTGATGTCGGCTTCGAGAACCTTGAAAAGGTTGTTGTTGAATCCACCACAAAGTCCACGGTCGGAGCTGACGATGACGTAGAGAACGTTCTGAGGATTATCAGGCAGATCTCGGAAATAGACGTTGTCGACGTTGGAGTTAGCAACAACCGTTTTCAGGACGCCAGAAAGACGATGGGCGTACGGACGCAGATCGATGATCCTATTCTGAGCCTTGCGCAACTTGGCAGCCGCAACCATTTTCATGGCCTTGGTGATTTGCTGCGTACTCTGAATAGAGGCTATACGGTCACGTATGTCACGTAAATTCGCCATATTTCGTTCTTATGCGTTGTATTGCGATGTCATGTTGCGAGCGTCGGCAAGCACTTTTTCGGCTAATTCCTTGCTGAGCTCTCCCTTGTTTCTCAGCTCGGTCATCTCCGTCTCATATTTGATGGAGACCGACTCGATGAACTCGCTTGCGAACTCACCCACCCTGTTGATAGGCACCGCATCCATGACACCCTCATTGTTGATGTGCAACAAAACAATCTGCTGATCGACGGTAAGGATTTTGTGCAGGTCCTGCTTGAGCAACTCAACAGTACGGGCACCACGATTCAGCTGGCGCTGGGTCGTCTGGTCCAGATCCGAACCAAATTTTGCAAACGCCTCAAGTTCGCGGTACTGTGCCAGGTCAAGCTTCATTGTACCCGACAGTTTTTTCATGGACTTCACCTGGGCAGAGCCACCCACGCGTGACACGGAGATACCGACGTCGATAGCCGGACGCACACCCTGGTTGAACAGGTTTGACTGGAGGAAAATCTGCCCGTCGGTGATGGAAATCACATTTGTAGGGATATACGCAGAAACATCACCTGCCTGAGTCTCAATCACCGGAAGAGCCGTGAGTGAACCACCGCCCTTCAGCATCGGCCTGAGGACATCAGGAACGTCGTTCATATTCTTGACAACCGAGTCGTTACGGTTAATCTTGGCAGCACGCTCTAAAAGACGGCTGTGGAGGTAGAAAACGTCGCCGGGGTACGCTTCGCGTCCGGGAGGGCGGCGAAGGAGCAGCGACACTTCACGGTAGGCAACGGCCTGCTTGGAAAGATCATCGTAAATGATGAGCGCATGGCGGCCTGTATCGCGGAAGAATTCGCCGATGGCTGCACCTGCGTAGGGTGCGATGAATCGTAGTGGGGCCGACACGGAAGCGGCAGCCGAAACGATGACCGTGTACTTGTCGGCGCCGTGCTCTTCGAGCGTGCGTTTTACGTTGGCGATCGTTGACCCCTTCTGACCGATGGCCACATAGATACAGAACACAGGGCTGTCGGACTCATGAGTAGCCTTCTGGCTGAGGATGGTGTCGATGGCGATGGATGTCTTACCAGTCTGGCGGTCGCCGATGATAAGTTCGCGCTGACCACGCCCGATCGGAATCATAGCGTCGATGGCCTTGATACCCGTCTGTAGAGGTTCCTTTACTGGCTCGCGGAAGATTACACCGGGTGCTTTGCGCTCGAGTGGCAGGCGGATGGTGTCGCCCGAAATTGGACCTTTACCGTCAATGGGGTTACCAAGGGGGTCAATAACGCGACCCAGAATTCCTTCTCCCACAGGGATAGACGCGATATCTTTGGTTCTGACAACCTTGTCGCCTTCCTTCACGGAGCTCGATGCTCCGAAAAGTACGATACCCACGTTGTCCTCTTCGAGATTAAGGGCCATGCCACGGAGTACGTTGCCCTCGCCGTCCTTAGATCCTGGCAGCTCTACGAGCTCGCCGGCCTGAACTTGGGAGAGACCGTAGACACGGGCAATACCGTCGCCAACTTCAAGCACGGTGCCGACATCGTAGACGGCGGCCTCTGTCTCCATTCCGGAGAGCTGTTTGCGAAGGATGGCACTGACTTCATCAGGTCTGACTTGACTCATGATTTTTCCTGGTATGCAAAGATGTTCTGTTCTGGGTTACCCTTTGGTAATCAGGGTGTTACGAAGCTGTTCCAGCTTGTATTGTATGGTTCCGTCAATTACAGTATCGTCGATTCGCGCACGTATGCCACCACGCACCGATGGATCTATGCGTTCGGTGAGTTCCACTTTTTTCCCTGTGCGAGACTCGAGCGATTGTATTAGCTTAGATCTCTGATCCGATCCTAAACCTGTGGCAGTGGTAATCTCGACTACGATGATTCCGGTGTGCTCATTGAAGAGCATCCGAAACGCCGAGCCGACGCTCACCACATCGCTCTCGCGGCCTTTGCGCACGAGGATGTCGATGAATGCCTTGGTGGTTTCGGAAATCTTGCCAGCAAAAATCTCCTGAAGCACATTCAATTTCTGCGCTTTGGCTATGATCGGACTGCGCAAGAAAAGCACCAAATCCCTTGATCCTTCAATGGTGTTCTCCATCAGCTTCATATCTTCCGAAATGGCTTCGAGTTCATTTCTCTCGACGGCCAATTCCAGAAGAGCTTTCGCGTATCGGATGGATGCCTTCATTGCTTATCAGTTTTTCGAGAGGTTGGCAATATACAGATCGACGAGCTTCTTGTTCTTGTCGGCGTCCAGTTCATTGTCGAGGATCATCGACGCCGACTGTATGGCAAGCTCCGCAACTTCGTTGCGCAGTTCCACCATGGCGCGTTTTTTCTCCTGCTCAATGGTTTGGCGAGCCTTTTCAAGCAACTCGTCGGCCTCCTGCTTCGCTTTTTCGATACGGTCAGCACGGATACGTTCGGCATCGTCCATCGCCTCCCGACGCATCCGTTGTGCAGTCTGCTCGGCTTCGCGAAGAGCCTCCTCGTTCGCCTTGCCAATCTGCTCAGCACGGATCATGGCCTTTTCGGCTGCTTCCAGCGATTCACGGATGTTGTGCTCGCGCTGCTGTAGCGAAGCCAACAGAGGCTTCCAAGCATAGCGGCTCAGCACCAATATGAAGAGCAGAAATACAACTGCCGTCCAAATAAAAAGTCCTGGATCGGCATTGATCAGAGAATTGGCAAAGACAGGTGTCATGGTCGGTTACCGAGTGGTGTATTAACTGTCTGACGGATTAATTGGCGAATTACTTGAGGGCCATGATGATGCAGATGGCAAGGGCAAAGAAGGTTGCACCTTCGATAAGACCTGCCGAAATAATCATCGAGGTACGGATGTCGCCAGTAGCTTCCGGCTGACGTGCTGTACCTTCCATGGCGCTCTTGCCGATCATGCCGATACCAAGACCAGCACCAATCATTGCGAGACCGGCACCAAGACCGGCAGCCAAGTATGCGTATTCCATTTTGTTGCTCCTTTAAGCGTTCGTGTGTTACGTGTATGGGTTAGATAGCAAATGTTTCAGTGAGCAGACGCGTGGGTCGTGGCGTGAGCGTGCTCGTGGCCATGCTCGTGCTCGTGTTCATGCTCATGGTCGGCAGCGGCCATACCAATGTAGAGAGCGGAGAACATCGTGAATATGTATGCCTGCAAGAAGGATGCGAATACCTTGATTGCATAAATGAAGACCGTGAATCCGACCCAGATGACCGAGGAACCAATTCCCACCAAGGTGCCGAATAATTCCCCGAAGATGAAAATCATTCCGAGAATGCTGTACACAAGCATTTTGCCAGAGCTCATGTTTGCAAAAAGACGCACAGTAAGTGCAAACGGCTTGGTGAATAGTCCCAATATTTCTACGGGCGTCAAGATGACGAGCATAAATTTTGGAATGCCGGGCATGGCAAACACGTGACGCCAGTAGTCTCTGGAACCGGCCAACTGGGTGATGACGAACGTGAACACGGCCAGCACTGCGGTTACGACCACATCCGCAGTGGATGTCACGCCCCAGGGCATCAGACCGAACAGGTTCATGAAAAGGATCATGAAGAAAGCCGTCAACAGATATGGGGTGTACTTCAGGTACTTCTCGGGGCCTATGTTGGCAAGGGCGATGTCGTCCCGGACAAAAATGACTAATGCTTCAAAAATGTTCTGTATGGGGCCCTTTGGTACCAATCCGTCCTTTGAATCCGTCTTGTATTTGTTTCGCATGCGTGCGAAAATAAACAATACAAGGAATCCTGAAATCATGAACCACACCAGGTGGGAGCTCAGCGAAAAGTCGATTGTTGGATGCGAGCCGTCCTCGCGCACCAAATGGTAGCTGGCCGGAGCAAGCTTTCCGTTTTCCTTGAATACTTCGGTGCCGGGATTCTGATGATAATATTCATCGTACCAACCTCCCCCACTGTTTAACGCAGCTGTAGTGCTGCTGTAGAAGGAGAAACCTCCATTTGAATAGAGGAGACGAGGAAGCTCCACCTTGCCGACTGGCTTGAAATCCAGGTAGTAGTGGTTGGCCAGCTTGTCCATGATGTCCACCCTGTTGCTGGCCTGTCCCGGTGCAGCCGCAGTGGCGATGGCAGGCATCACAAATAGGGTCAATAAAATAAGCGATACAGTACGTTTCGCAAGTGTCATCAGCGACGGCTCAGGGGCTAGGTTTTTGGTTTGAGTCGTTGGAGATATATCGTCTCTAGTATAGAATTACAAATATAAGAAAAAAACAGCGCAATGATAAACACAAATTCATCCACATCAAGCAAAACAAGCACAATTGTGAACACCACGAGCATGATTGCAAGCCTGAGCCCCGTGTTTGCAATGGCAGCCATTGCAAATTTTTTTGATTCTCCGAACAAACTCCGCGACATGTACGAAAATCCGGCTACGGCATTAGCCCAAGGCAGGAGAATCCCGATCACGATCTCAGATGTATATTGCGGAAACACCGTAAGACCGACCAAGAGGCCAGTCCCTGTGATCAATATGCTGAACAGATAAAACATGGTATCATGATGGATTTGAGTCCTTCGGCGGTTTGCGCCCCCTATTATTGGAAAGCACGGCAACTTTGTACAATTTTAGCGCCATCGACACCATGCCCAGGAGTGCACCCACAAGTACGCCCCACGGGGTGCTTTCGAATCGGTGGTCAATATAAATGCCCACCACGACGGGCAAGACCATCGATGCGGCCATTTCGATGCCAAGACCCATCAGCTCCGCATATTTGTTGAGCTGAAAGGGGTCTTTCATCCGGCACTGCCTGCTTTTGCTTCCGTGTTCTTCCCTGCTATTGGGTTTACTTTGGCGGTGGCTTCGCGCATGACACAACGACCCTCAAAAAGGGCGCCATCCTCGATGTTCAACGACTTCGTGAAGATGTCGCCGTCCACCTCGCAACCCGTGCGAAGGCTTAGCTTCTTGCTCAAGTTGAGCTGGCCTGCCACTTGCCCGGCCACATCGGCCTCTTCGGCGTGCATGTCGCCCTCGATCTTGCCGCCCTTGGCGATGATGACCTTCCCTTTGCATCGAACGTTGCCGATAACATAGCCCGCTATACGGAGGTCACCGTCGGCATCGACAGTACCACGGATAGTGGTGCCCTCACCAATTAAATTGACGAGCGACGGTCTAGGTGACGATTCCATAGGTGCTCCCTTCTCCCTGTTTCCAAACATATTCCATTCCTGGTTTTAGATTGTAGGTGTGGGGTTATATCCATTTCATTCGATGAAATATAACATGGGGTCAATATGCGACCCATTTTTCCATAATTCAATATGTAAATGCGGCCCACTACTCAATGTGCCTGCCATACCGACGATACCAATTTGATCGCCCTTTTGCAACACGTCGCCCGACTGGACACTACTGGCGCTTAGATGCTTGTATACGATGACATATCCATCTTCGTGTATGATAGAGACCACGTAGCCGTACGGGATCGTCCAATCCGAACCAATGGCTGTGCCCTTTGCGATATTCCTGAGCACGGTGCCATCCCTTACAGCGATGTCAGTGCCATAATGCCTGATCTCAGGCATGTAAGACCGTGTAATTCTTCCCGTCACCGGAATCCTGGCCGGAAACGTCGCGGCGGCTAGCTCAACTCCAAGGTTCCCTCTGATGCTTGGTCGCGCTACAGCCGACCGTGTCGTTCGGCTCCAGTCCGCAGGAAAAACGACCCCTACTGTTCCAGTGCCGTCTCCGCCAGACGTTGAGCTTTCGATCAGAGTCGAAGATTCAGCCCGAGTGGGTCGCCCCGGCACTTCCGTGCCCGTGCGTGTTCCACCCGACAGTGTGCTCCTTATTTGCAACAACTGTTGATCTCGCACCTCAACCGAATCGGACAACGCGCCTACCCTTTCGGCAAGCTCGTTGAGTTCCATGCGAATGCGAGCATCCCCTCCGGCTGTCCAACGAAGGACGAGCAGCACCAAGAACAAGACCAAAAATAGAGCTCCGCCGTAGATGGCAACCTGAAACCATCGTCCCAGATTGCGGGCGTTGAGTCTGATCTCGTCAGGTTCTCGTGTGTCCTTTTGATCCACGATCATCACGACAAGGTCACGGTCGCGCCTGCGAAAAAGCATTTTGATCAGTTCATACATCGCGGTCAGCCTCAACATTCGGCCTCGACACCTTGCTGAATAATTCAGCCATGCTGCGTGCCATGTTTTCGAAAGTGAATTCTGCTACATAATTCATGTCCGCTGCCTGAAAGGTACCTTTCGTGTGCGCCACAAGCAACTCATGCAGACGATCCTCCACGTTTTCCAGACTCCACGGTGACGAGATATTAAACGCACCATACCCGTCAAGTATACGGTGCAGGGCCCCATCCAGCGGAGCCAAAGCCAGTATCGGCTTGCCGGATGCCATATATTCGTACACCTTGCCGGTCGACACCTGCTCGCCTCTGTTTCGATGTGCAGCAACAAGCCACAACAGGTCTGCTTGAAAGAGATTGGCAACTGAGGTGGCGTGATCCACATATCCGAGATCCACGATCTGGTCGGTCATGCCCAGAGACTCAAGAAGATTGTAATGCCGGCTCTCGAGCCCACCCTGAAATGCAAGTCTGAGCTTGTTCTTGAAAATGGGGTGCTTCATCACGACCTTGGATAGTGCCTTGAAGAAAACATCCGGTTGGTTTTCGCCGTAAAATCGGCCGCTGTATAATAGTGTAATTTTTGAGCTGTCTTTAGTTAGCGAGGGATTTCCTCTCTTCTCGAACAGCCTGGCGTCGTATCCACTGGGGATCGATACCGTGGGTCCTGAATACCTCGGATGGCGGCTGATAATGGCGTCTCTGATGACGGGATTAACCGTGACGATGGCACTCGACTCTGCAACGGTCTCATCCTCGATTCGTCCCATCCTCCGCCTATGCCAAGGGGTCGGGTAGACCTGCTGATGATTGCCGACCCAGTCGTCACGGAAGTCGAACACTGTCGGCAACCCCGTATGGCGGCGTATTTTAGCGGCCAGCATCAAATTTGAAGGTGGTGGCGACGTGGCGAAGACTAATTCGGGGCTGTGTTTTTCGATGATCATCTTAGCCAAATCGAAAGCGGGATCAATCCACCCGATTTTATTGTCAGGCAAATACCGAAATGCCGACATCCAGCGCAACACTTTTGAAAGGCCTTCAGGAATGCGTGGCGCCTGCTTGGCAGAACCGCCAGCTAAATGAAACGGCGTGTCGGGTTTGACCCTGTAAATGGGCACGTCAAGCCCGTTGAGCTCTTCGCCAAGCGAGTGGTCCAATGTATGATACAAGCCGGTCTCAGGCGCCAACACCACCGGGTTCCATCCGAATGTTGGTAGATGGCGGAGAAGATTCAATGGACGCTGCACGCCACTGCTTCCCATAGGGGGAAGGTAGTAGGCGATGAAGAGCAGCGTTCGCATGTCAGCCTATGCTGTAGTTCGGCGCTTCTTTGGTGATCTGCACCGTATGCGGATGCGACTCACGCATGCCTGCAAAGGTGATCTGGACAAAACGGGCGTCCTTGAGCTGCTCAATAGACGAAGCGCCGCAATACCCCATGGCTGCCCTGAGACCGCCTACCATTTGGTAGACCACCTCGCCCAAGTACCCCTTGTAAGGAACGCGTCCCTCTATTCCCTCCGGCACCAGTTTGTTGATGTCGTCTTCAACGTCTTGGAAATAGCGGTCCTTGCTGCCTTTGGCCATCGCGCCAAGGCTTCCCATCCCTCTGTAGGATTTAAACTTGCGAGCATCATAAATGATCGTTTCGCCTGGTGCTTCATCAACGCCGGCAAACATCGATCCAAGCATGACCGCATCGGCGCCGGCCGCAAGGGCCTTAGGGATGTCGCCCGTCTGCTTGATTCCGCCGTCGGCCACCAGTCCAATTCCTGAACCGCGTGTGAATTCGGCGACTTCCATCACGGCCGTAAGCTGCGGCACGCCAACACCAGTCACGATTCTGGTCGTGCAGATAGAGCCGGGCCCTACTCCCACTTTGACGATGTCTGCACCGGCCTTTGCGAGCGCCTCGGCGGCGGCGGCGCTTGCAATGTTACCTGCCATAATGTCGAGTGCGGGATATTCAGACCTTATGGTCCTTACCATCCGCAATACGCCTTCCGAATGGCCATGGGCTGTATCGATGGTAACCAGGTCAACTCCAGCCTCCACTAAAAGTTTGACCCTGTCGATCGTATCGGGCGTGACGCCCACTGCGGCGCCGACACGGAGTCTTCCGATGCTGTCCTTACAAGCATTGGGGAAATTCTTCTTCTTCTCGATATCCTTGAAGGTGATCAGACCCACTAGCTTTCGGTTGTCGTCGACAATGGGGAGCTTTTCGACCTTGTAGTCTTGCAACAAACTTTCGGCTTCTTCAAGTGTGGTTCCCTGGCGCGCTGTGACCAGGTTCTCGTGGGTCATGATTTCGACCAGCGGACGATCCATGCGCGTTTCAAAGCGCAGGTCACGGTTGGTTACGATGCCTAACAGAACGCCCTTCTTGTCCACGATGGGGATACCACCAATTTTATGCTTGTTCATTAAGGCACGCGCATCTCGCACGGTGGCTTCCTTGTTCAGAGTAACAGGATCCACGATCATGCCGCTCTCGCTACGCTTTACGAGTCGCACCTGCTCGGCTTGGTCTGCTGCCGGCATATTCTTGTGCAAAATTCCAATGCCACCCTCGCGAGCCAATGCTATGGCCAGGCGATACTCGGTAACAGTGTCCATGGCCGCACTGAGTATTGGCGCGTTCAACTTCAGCTTCTTGGTCAACTGCACGCTGACGTCGGCTTCGCGCGGAAGTATGTTGGAATAGGCAGGAACTAGAAGTACGTCGTCGTACGTCAGGCCGAGACGGGTGAATTTCCCGTCGTTGACATTGGGCATACAAATCGGGTGAAGTGGGCGTTTAAGAAAAATACGCACTTTACCGCTAAGACGCACCCAAAAAATCAGTCGCTTAGCGCCGACAATGCCGTCTGCTCCGAGCACATGCCACTTCGGAAGGCGTCAATCCAGTACACGATCCTTCTGCGGCGCTGCTCTTGTGCGGCAACGACTGGCTCTTCGTTGATGATCGTAGCCACATAGTCGTGAATGTCGGGTTCAACGACTTTTTTGAGTGAGTCGCTCAGCCCGTCCCAGCCAAGCAGGTGATAAAGTTCGCTTGTCAGCAATGGGATACCGGCAGGGACGGATGTGAGGGAAAGCTGTTCGTTGGAGCGGAGGCTGTATGCTGTCGACATGGTCTTATTCTGTATCTGGTTGATGTTTTCAACATGATACAAAGCATGAGTGACAACATAGTGTCACATTGTTGGCGTAAAAGGACTACTCCGGATAAATGGAGTTCTTTGCAGCCAAAAGGGTGTTCTTCATCAACATAGCCACCGTCATTGGTCCGACACCTCCGGGAACAGGCGTGATCCAACTCGCCTTTTCTGCCACCGAATCGTACTCGCAGTCGCCAACAAGCATGTACCCCTTCTCGCTGGTCGGGTCTGGGATCCGGTTCATACCGACGTCGATCACTACGGCACCCTCCTTCACCATGTGCCCTGTAATCAGCCTGGGGAGGCCGACTGCCACGACAAGGATGTCGGCATCGATCGTGTGCTTTGTAAGATCCTTGGTGTATTTGTGGCAGATCGTGGTAGTTGCCTTGCCTGTGTCGTTCTCCCTCGAGAGCATGATCGCCATCGGAGAGCCGACAATATTGCTGGCCCCTACCACTACTGCATGTTTGCCCTTGGTTGGGATGCTGTAATAGCGCAAAAGCTCCAATACGCCGGCAGGTGTGCACGATTTGAACGTAGGTTGACCAATCGTGAGCCTTCCGACGTTCATCGGGTGGAAGCCATCCACATCTTTTCTTGGATCTATCGTCTCGATAACGGTCAACGGATGGATGTGTGCCGGAAGCGGAAGCTGCACCAAGATCCCGTCAATGTCCGGATTCTCATTCAGCCTTCTGATGATTTCACGCATCTCCTTCTCGGAAATAGTGTCGGGCAGCCTCATCGTCTCAGATTCGATGCCGACCTTTGAGCACGCCGTCGTCTTTGCGCGCACGTAAATCTGTGATGCAGGGTCGCTTCCGACGATCACAACCATCAGTTTCGGAGGGCGCTGGCCTCTCGATATGAGATGTTGCACATCGTCTCTGACTTCAGATCGCACGTGCTCGGCAACCAAAATACCGTTGATTATGTTTACTGCCATCCTATAGAGTGTCAAATATCAGGTTTGCGATTGCCTCATGCACCCGGTCGATGTCGCGGGCCGGAACACGAAAGTTATTGGCGATCATACTGAAAGATACGAGCTTACCCGATTTTGTCCTCAAATAGCCGCTGAACGCCCTTGCCCTGGATATCGAGCCCGACTTCCCCCTCAGGTTCCCCTCGAGCGAGGTGCCCTTCATGCGGTTTCGAAACGTGCCGTCAACGCCAGCCACCGTCATCGACGAATCGTAATGGCTGAAGTTCGAACTGCCGGTCATGGCGTGTAGCAGACCTGACAGAAATCCGGTGCTGACAAGGTTCGTCGACGACAGGCCAGATCCGTCACGAAACGAGACATAACTGGTGTCTAACCGCATGATGCTGAACCGTTGGTTGGCGGCTATCTCCCCACTGCGAATACTTCCAGCCCCTCCCTTTCTGTGATAGGCCAACGCCTTGAGCATCATTTCCGCATACAGGTTGTCGCTGTCTTTGTTCACTTTCTGAAGCAATGTTGACAAGGGCATCGACTCGTGGGTAGCCAACAAGTCGAATTCCGGTTTGGACCAATCGTTCGGGAACGGATCCTCATAGTACGTTACATCCATTCCGAAACCTTCGTAGGTGAGGTATTTGACAAAGGTGTCGAGAAAGTACATCGTAGGGTTCGACACCGTCAATGCCTCCGTCTCCACATATCCTTGAGGGAGCCGACTACCCAAAGTGATGACATTGCTTCCCGGCATGCGTTTGTACGACTCTCGGTACGACGTTCCTTTTGCCGTGATACGCTGGTTGTTGACCATGGTCACATAATCGGTGTTGAACGGGAACCAGCTGATCTCCGGCTTTGTGCCTGGCCGTCCGCTTGTGTTGACTTCCAGGAAGACCGTGTTAGAATTGAAGACGAGTGGCCCGACCTCGGCGGCGTAATAGAATGGAAGGTCGTACCAGTCCCAGTCGGGCGGCAAGTGCTGGCCGTCGAAAATGGATGTATTTCCGAAAATGATGCCCTTTATGCTGTCAATGCCGGCTGCACGCAGTTGTTCTGCATAACTACTGAAGACATAAAAATCGTCGTCTTCGTAAAAATCGCCATTAATGCTTGGATCACCCGAGGCGGCGATGTGGATGTCGCCAACCCATGTATTGCCAACAAGCTCACCCCTGCCATAGATGTTCGTCACATACTTGAAATCAGGCCCAAGTTCTTCAAGAATGGCAGCAGATGTGACCAATTTCATGTTCGATGCCGGCACCATCAATTTCTCGCTGTTATGGGAGGCGATTTCGACCCCTTGGTCGTCGCGCACCGAAATGGCCCAATGAGCGTTCGGGGTGCCCTTGGCAGCTATGCGGCTGTCGATCTGGCGTTGGAGGTTGCGCGATTGTGATCTGGCAGGCACCGTCAACACCGACGCGACGAGCAGCATGGCACCGATGAATACGCTTGCTTTCGTGAGACGTTCTTTACAGTTGCATTGCATAAGACTCCGCCGTTTGAATTTTTTCCAATACCTCTTGGGGTGTGACACTGCTTCTCAAGGCATCAGCCAGGTTGTGCTGGATGAGTATGCGTGAGAGCGCACTCAAAATTTTGAGGTGATGGCTGCTGCTCCGGTTGGAACCGGCAACCAAAAAGACCAAGTCGACCGGCTTTCCGTCAAATGACCCAAAATCGACAGGGACACCCAAAGATGCGAAGGCCACTTTGGGCTCAGTGAGAAGGTCGACTTTGGCATGGGGAATCGCTATGCCATTCCCAACCCCCGTCGACATGACCTCCTCACGCTCGAGAACGGCATGTGTGACCACATCACGAATATTCGGGGCAATTCCCGAAAGCCGTGATGCCATCATGCGAATAACATCCCCTTTATCCGTAACTTTCGGATCAATCAAGATACATTCTATGGTTAAGTAATTACTGACAATCATGAACAGCCTAAGAATTCGCCGATTGGAATACTGAATATAGGAAGCTGAATCAGCCCAAACCAACACGTTATTTCCGGGTCAATGAGTCTGACGATGGTTATCGACATAAAAAACAGTTATTCGGATGATTGAAGGAATCTGGTCTGTATTGGAGAAGGACTTCTCACTGGAGCTGAGATCCCGTTTCGGGGTCAACAGTGTTTTGGCCTTCATCGTTGCTGGCACCTTGGTCAGCATCTACCTGATCGGCACTGACCGTCTCGAGACACTCACCACGATCAGCATCTACTGGATACTGATCGTTTTTGCGGCAATCACGGCCATGAACAGGGCTTTTGTGATCGAAACCGACCGGTCGACAATGGAGTTGCTCCAATTGCATGCATCCCCGATGGCCGTTTATGTGGGAAAGTTTCTGTATAATTTTTTATTCACGCTCCTTGTGAGCACCGCTACGGCCTTGATCTTCAACTTTCTCATCGGTTTTGGCAATATTCACTATGGCTATGCCCTGTTGGTCATGTTTTTGGGCAGTTTAGGCATGGCAGGCGCCGCAACCCTTCTTTCGGCATTGGTGGCGCAGACCGACAAAAAGGCGACACTATTCCCTGTGGTGGCACTCCCTGTGCTAATGCCTCTGATGCTCATCGTGGCAAGTGCCAGCAGGCTTTTGGTTGAAGTGAGCGAGTGGGGGCAAATCGCCAACGACATCATGGCCTTGGTCGGATATTGCGGTGTCATGATTTCGGCATCAGTTCTGCTTTTCGAGTATCTTTGGGACGCATGAACAACGCACCGTTGAACATATCTCCCACCCAATTTGCCGCTCCGCTCCTTGTCGGTCAAGAGCGCGCCCGAGACACCATCGTGAGGGCATTGGCAAGCAACAGACTGCACCATGCCTATCTTTTTGCCGGCCCTGAGGGCACAGGAAAAAAAGTGGCTGCCCTGGCGGTAGCCGAAGCAGTGAACGGCGTGTCGAATCTGACCGATCTTGGGCCGACGGCATGGTCTCGAAAGACGAACTGGTTAAACCACCCAGACATCCATCTTTTTATTCCCACCCCGACCACGGTGTCGTTTCAAGACGTTCGTCAGCGAATATCCATTTTGGCCGATGACCCCTACAGCATTGTCGATTTTGGGCATATGCCCGATCTCAACAGCCAGGAGCGCTCGAAGAACAGAAAAGCCTTCTACCCCCTCGCCTACTATGAGAAAGATATCCGTCCCGCAGCCTATTTGAGTCCAAACGAGGGGAGACGAACGGTCATTATCATCACCCAGATCGAGACCATGCGTAAAGAGGTCTCAAATGCTTTCCTGAAGTTACTGGAGGAACCGCCCGATGAGGTGATGTTCATCCTCACAACCGACCAGCCCGATGCGCTGTTACCGACCATCATATCCCGTTGTCAAGTTGTGCCATTCACCCCAGTCTCGCCAAAAGACATCGAAGCCAACTTGGTGCACCAGCACGGATTCGATGTGGGCAACGCCCAATATTTGAGCCGAATCTGCGGTGGCAATTATTCAATGACCCGGTTTTACGACTTGGAAAGCCTAAAATCACAACGGGAGGGTATCGTGACATTCTTGAGGGCTTCCTACTCCGTCGACGCATCGAAAATTGTCGAGACTTCCGAAAATTGGAACAAGGGACTCAACAATGACGCCACCGTCGACTTGCTGAACCAAATGGAGATATTGCTTCGCGATATTTTGATGTGGAGGCAGACGGGACAGGCAGAAAACATCATCAATGTTGACCAAATCGACGTCATTCGAAAATTCAGCGAGGGCTTATCGAAGGCCAAAATTCCCGAAATGATCAACGAAATCGCTGACGTTAAGCGACATATGGTCTATAACGTGAACTCAAAGCTGCTGTTCACGGTTCTCGCCTTAAGGTTTGCACGGCTCATGAGAGGAATGGACAAAGTCATTGACGACATGAATGCGTGGAAGCATTTCCCACAAATGGTAGACTGATGCAGCTAAAATTCACCAAAATGCAGGCAACAGGCAACGATTTTGTTGTTGTCGACAATCGTGACGGCCGTCTTGACATGGAGACGATGGTTCGTCTGACTCCCATACTGTGCGACCGAAGATTTGGCGTAGGTGCCGATGGGACCCTCTTTTTGTGCAGCTCCGACAAAGTTGATTTCATGATGGTGTACCGAAACGCCGACGGTTCCGATGCCGGTATGTGCGGCAATGGTGGCCGTGCCATCAGTCTTTTTGCTTCGGTGCTTGGGTTGGGCGATCTCCTCACCTTCGAGGTTCATGGGGTTTCGTACAATGCCCAAGTTAAAGGCAACGAGGTTGACCTCCATTTCGTCGGTTTAACCTGCATGCCACGAACGCATCAGACAAACGAGGGCATGATCTATGAACTGTATACGGGCACCGAGCACATCGTAGTTCCAGTTCAGGAGGCCATGCATGGCGACCTGCAACTCATACGTTCAAAAGGCCGCGAACTCAGATATTCGCATCTTTTCGCACCCAAAGGCACAAACGTGAACTTCTGTACGTTTAGACATGACGGATCGATATTCTTGAGCACCTACGAACGTGGAGTGGAAGATCGAACGCTCGCATGTGGAACCGGATCCATAGCAACCGCCCTCATTGGAACACATCTACAAATGACCGATACGGAATCGACAAATTTTGACACTTCTGTGGAGTCGCCGGGGGGTGTTCTCAATATTCGTTTCAAGCGAAACCCCTCAACCGGCACCTATCACGACATCTACCTATCGGGTGAGGCAAACTTTGTGTTCGAAGGATCCATTAATGTATAGGACCATTAACGCGGCTTTCATTGTTCTCCTGTTATCGGTTAGTGCCGGTTGCACCTTGTCAGACTTTGCCGGCCAACCAGCTGTGCGCCCGGCAACCCAGAGCTTCGAGAACGGTTTTGCTGCTCCAGGGCAGATCCTGCCACCCGATTACATCCAAAGCATCATTTTCACGAAGGGTGGAAACCCAGATTCAGCCGCTGTGATCCGACTGAATTCCCGCGACCGCCTCGTTCTGAAATTTGATGAGCTATCCAATACAGGCAGCCAGTTCTCGGCTGAGGTGGTTCATCACGATCCCGATTGGCGACCCACGAACATCCTGCAGAGCCAATATTTGAAGCGACAGTTCAGCGATCGCTTTGGCGGGGGTACACTTTCTCGTGCAAATAACCCTAGTTACTTCCATTACAGCTACACCTTTCCAAACGACAACTTGGATGTAAGCCTCAGCGGCAACTACATGTTGGTAATCAAAGATGCAAGTACAGGTCGCTTCCTGTTTTCATTGCCATTTTTGGTCGTGGAGCCAATCGGAAGTATTCGCTCCTCTGTTGAGGAAGTACCCGGGTTTGGCGACCGGTTTCGTCCCTATCATCAAGTGTTCATACAATACGACTATCCCGACAGTCTCACCCGTATGCCCGAAGTAGACCTCACGGCCCGCATTGTTCCTAATCAATTCTGGGGTCGCGCTAAACGTGCCAACGTGATCGATCAGTCTCAACGTGGACAAATACGCTTCCATCACAGCCGTGAAAATTTGTTCATAGCGAATTATGAGGTCAGGAATCTTGGCCTGAACCTGCGGTCTGGAAACTATTTTGAATACATACCTGAGAATAATCCACCCAGGGTCGTGCTGCGTCCCGACGTTGCCGACCTCGATATTCCGTCGAGTGTGTCGCGAACCATGCGTTATGGACGCCCTGCGAACGACAGGGATGCGCAATACGCTCTTGTGTCTTTTACCCTTGAACTGCCAAAAAGTCTCGAGGATCGCGATCCCATCTTCGTTGTAGGTGCTTTCAACAACTGGCAACCGAGTGCGCTCAACAGGATGGTATACGACTCCACTAAAGCTTGGTACACAGGCCGCGCGTATGTCAAGGAAGGCAGTTGGCAGTATAAGTACGTAAAATTACGCCAAAACCGCATTGACGACGTATCTCTGGACAACGTCTTCTCTCCCACCTCACAAGATTATCTGAGCCTGGTGTACTACCGCGACTTCCAACTCAATTACTTCAGACTGGTTGGCGCATCGTACCGCAGATCGAGATGAGCTCCGTATCAGAAATCGAGGCCGATACTGAAATAGTGGATCGGCTTGCGGACAAAACCATCCCGTTCCCTTGCCCAAGCAACGTCGTACTTAACGGGGAACCCTAGGAAGATCGTCCTCAATCCGAATCCGGTTCCCAAAAGAAGGTCACCGTCGCGAGTCACGAAACCGTTCTGGTCTGTGGTTTTCACCAACTTGAGGTCCAGCTTTCCATCTATTGCCGGGTTCTGCGGATCTGATATTCCCCATGCGGTGCCAGCGTCGACGAAGGCGACACCCGTGATGTTATACAACGGGAGCAACGGAATCGGTCCAGGCAACAGGGCGGCTACCAGTGGGAAGCGGAATTCGGCGTTTGCAAGACCATAATACTTGCCGTAAATGGTATTGTAATTGAATCCCCTCATGGGCAAAGCAGGCTGCGTGAAGATGATGTCGCTGAGCTGGTAGTCGGGGATGGAGTTGTTATCCCATCGGTAGTTGATCCAGTTCTGCACACCGCCTAGGAAAAACGTCTGAGCATCCCTACCGGTAGATGCGCCGCCGGAGAGACGAAATGCCAGGCTGTACGTGTAGCCTAAACCCACATACTGCCTGAAATCGCCCATGGCTGAAACAAAACCGAGCATGTCTTTTGTGATGGATGGACTTCCAGATACCGACAGCGCATAACGCCGGCCACCCGACGGTGTCATCATGCCTGGTCTCGTGCGGTCTTTCGTGATCGTGACCGATGGATACAAAAAGGTGGTCGCTTCATTCTCGAACCTTCCAATCGCATCCAAATCATTCACATCTTGGCTGACCGTCAAAACGGACGTGTTCAGATCAATTCGTGTGAACTTGTCGATCGGATAACTGAAGCTGCCATTCAGACCATAGGTACGAAATCGTATCTGTGAAAGGGATCCAGTAAAGTTGTTGATGGAAAAGAAGGTTACAGCCGAATGGTAGTAATTCAAATTGGCATTCCATCTGTTCTTATAGTAGCCATACCCGATAACATAATTACTGTTTCGAAGGTCGAACACCAGGTTGGTTGCCACAGTAAACACATGGTCACCAAGCAAATCGCTCAATTCAAGCTGATAGAGCCCATTTACACCGTACCCTGTCGAAATACCGGCACCCGAGTATGAAATATCGGGAGTAAATCTCAAACGGTATGGACGTGGCCTGAACAAGCCGTCTTCGGTCGTATTGTCTTCGACGGCAAACGTGTCGACGAGTTGCTTCTCCTCAGAGACCTTTTCAAATGCCTCACCGAACACATAGTTCCTGAAATCGACCTCGCGAGCGACGGTTGCAGAGGTGTCCACAATCGACTCGCCTACACGGTCGCGCTCCAGAAACCTGTTCACAAGCTGCGAATACATCATGGGTTGATCGTTCTCACCATACATTTCGCGGGCGAAAGCGAGGCCTGGAACCATGTCGTATCGCGTCTTGCTGCTACGTGCCGCAGCCCATTTGTTATGCTTAAGTGACTCTTCCTTCACCAGCGAGGATGGCGACTTTATCACAAATACATCCAAATATCCTGAATTGAACGTGTTCACAGCGAGTCTCGAACCATCCTTGTTGATACTCATCTGCTGAATGCCGATCATCATATTCGTGACCGGGTTGCTGATGCGCGTCTGCAGATCCATCATGTAGACGTTTGTGATACCGTTTTGGTCAGACAAATACAGCAGTTTTCCCGTCTCGGTAAGGATCGGTGACTTTTCGGTCCATCCACGTGTGTTGGTGAGCCTCTCCATTGTCCGAGCCTCAAGATTGAACGCATAGATATCGAGTTGGCCCATGTCTGGATTCAGCAGGATGTTGTAATCGGCTTCTCCATATCTGTTCACATCCAGATGGTCACCCCTGTCCGATGAAAAATATATGGTCTTGGAATCAAGGCCCCAGGAAGGATGGAGATCACTGAACACATCGTTCGTGAGATTGATAAATTCCTTTGATTCGAGGTTATACAGGTAGACATCACTATAGGCGCCACTCGTGGCTTCGTATGCCAGCCACTTCCCGTCAGGCGACCATGAAACGGATCCGATCATGTCAATTCCGGGAAATGCTATCTTTTCGAACTCACCGGTCTGGTAATTCACGATGGTGACGGCATCTGAGCCCTTCGACTTGGCAGACAGCGCAATAAACCGAGCGTCGGGCGACCATGTCAGACCGGGATTAATCAGGTTCAAGTCTTCGAAGTTCACATTGTCTTGGCCGTTGATGAGCGTCTTGATGGGTCGACCCGTATTGGCGTCGACAATGACGACATCCATATAGCCGCGCTTGTTCGAAATAAGGGCGATGCGGTCGCCTGCCGGCGATATTGACGGACTCGTGTTCCAAGACCCTGAAAGCTGGCGAGTCGTTATGGGCGTAGCGATGTCTTCGATCATCTCGCGGTGCTCAATTTCAGGCCAATAGCGCTTCTTGAGCCACTTGTGCCAGCGGTCGGACAATTCGTCGATCGACAGGCCTATTGCCTGGCGAAGACCTGCATCAATGCTTCGGGTAGTTTTTACGCGCTGGAATATTTCGCCGATTTTCTCGCGGCCGTACTCCTCAACGATGAAATACCAAATGGACATGCCCCCGGCGTAGTTGAAATACCCATAGATCTGGTTGATCGGAGGTACGGCGTTCAACATGACGGCATGCGCCATATACTCGTCGGCCTGGGTTGTCATCCCCACCGACGAAAACTCGGCCATGCCCTCATTGAACCAAAGCGGAATGACCAACTGGATATTGTTTTGGATAATGGACTGAACCGAGCCTCCGTAAAACATGTCGTTCACAACGGCATGGATCAGCTCATGGTGCAACGTTTGCCGGTAATCTTCCCAGTTATTTCTGAACCACAAGGTTACCCTGTTCTTGTACAAATCGGTAACCCCAAGTATGTTGTCGGAATCGTCGGGCAGCGGTACCACGTTGGTCTGCACGAAATCGTTGTCAGAATCGTACACGATGATTCGAATGCGATTCGTGATCTGGTGCTGGAAATCCTGTGAGATCTGACGATATGCGGCCTCGGCTGCCTGGGCTGAGAATCGGGCAAGGTAATAGTTCTTCGAATCGTAGTAATAGACGTCGAAATGTTCTGACTGAATGTAGCGCCACTGGAACGTGTCGTACTGGATACGGTTCTTTCCGAAGTAGAAGTTCTGGGCGTCCGCAGCTGTGGGTATCAGGCCTACAATAATGACAACAAAGGCTAGTAAGAGTCGATTCAACTTCATTTCAGGGGGATTACAATCGTGTAGAAGTATGATGATAACCGATTATTTATACTGAACGATCACTTTATTCAGATATTTTTGCACCTACCGACCAAAAGTGGGTCATTTTTTCGCCTGCTGGAAGAATATCTGCTTCTGCTCAATGCTCACGTCAGAGACGATGACCCTGATGGGATCGCCCAGCCGTAAGGTTTTGCCGCGTCTGCGTCCGGTCAGCATATGGCGTTTCGGTTCATAGACGTAGAAGTCGTCGGTAAGTTCAGACAAGCGAATCATGCCTTCGCAGTAATTCTCGTCGAGAACGATGAACATGCCGAAATCTGTGACACCGCTGATAACGCCATCGAATGCCTGACCCATGCGCTTGGACATGTATTCGACCTGCTTCAGTTTCACGCTGTCGCGCTCTGCATTTTGGGCACTCTTCTCCTGGTCGCTGCAATGACGTCCCAAATCAAGAAGGTCTTCATAACTGTACGCTGTTGTCTTTCGACCGTATGCCTTTAGCAGTCTGTGCACAATAACGTCGGGATATCGCCGAATAGGACTGGTGAAGTGAGAATAATCGTCGAAATGCAACCCAAAATGTCCGATGTTGTCGGGGCTGTAGACGGCCTTGGCCATCGAACGGAGCACCAATTCGTTGACGATCTTTTCTAACGTGGTACCCCTCACCTGTGCGATGAGATCGATGATGTGGGCTGGACGGACATCGTCGAGGCTGAATTTCACACGTATGCCCAACGGACCGACAAGTTCAGCCACGTTCATCAATTTCTCAGCGTTGGGCTTGTCATGTATTCTGTAAAGGAACGGATAGTTGTCTTTTGACTTCTTCTTTGCTGTCTCTCTCAACTTGTCGACATGCTCCGACACCGTCCTGTTTGCCAGCAACATGCATTCTTCGATGAGTCGGTGGCTAAGCATGCGCTCTTTGAGGTAGACATCGATGGGCCAACCCTTTTCGTCCAATCTGAACTGCGGTTCCGGGCTGTCGAAGTCGATGGCTCCGGCATCCATCCGTTTCTGGGTGAGCATCTGTGTCATTTGGGAGAGGATGCCTATCTGTTCAGAGAACTCGTCCTCTTGACCCTCGATGATGCTTTGGGCCTCTTCGTACGTGTAACGCCGTTTGGAGTGGATCACCGTCTCCAAGATGTCGTAATCGACCACTTCACCATCCGGGTTGATTTCCATGAAGCAGCTGTAGGTGAGCCGGTCTTGGTGTGGCACCAGGCTGCATACACCGTTGCTCAGAACTTCTGGAAGCATGGGAATGACACGGTCGACCATGTAGACGCTCGTCGCCCTCGACAGTGCCTCCTCGTCGAGTGCCGTGCCCTGCTCGACGTAATGTGTGACGTCGGCAATGTGGACCCCCAGATACCAGTTGCCGTTTTCGAGCACCTCGATGCTCAAGGCATCGTCGAAATCTTTGGCGTCGAAGGGGTCGATGGTAAACACTGTCAGATCGCGTATGTCCTTGCGTTTGGCAATGACGTCGTCCGAGATTGATTTTGGGATCTTGGCGGCATCGCTCTCTACGTCTTCCGGGAAGGTGTTCTTGAGTTGGTTGCCAGCAAGCAACGCCAGAATTTCGGCATCGTTCGTGCCGCTCTTGCCGAGTGGCTCGATGATTTCGGCCTCTGGAAGCCCACCTTTGAACTCCCATTGTTTGAGCCTGAACGAAACCTTGTCGCCATGATTTGCACCATTGAGGCTCTCCTCCTTGACAAAAAATTCAATGGGAACAGATTGGGGATCTGGCTCAATGATGTAGTGTTTTTTGCCTTGTTTCACCAGGTCGCCCACAAACACGCGGCTTCCTCTTTCGACAATCCGGTTGATTTTGCCTTCAACCCTGTCTTGACCCCTGCGATTGAAAACCTGAATTTCGACCATGTCGCCCGGCAAGGCTGTGCCGAGGTATTTTTGAGGGATGCGCACATCTTCCATCATGCCGGGCAGCCTGACAAACCCAACCCCATACCTGTTCATTTGCAGGGTGCCCGACTCAAAGTTAGGAACCGATGCGGCCGGCTTGGATGGTTTTTTGGTTGGCAGATCTTTCTGGTCTTCGGGAATTTCCAATAATCCCGACTGGGTGCGCTTCAAATATCGGGATGCCACCAAACGGATGATGTATTTTTTCAACCGCTTCTGTTCGGACGCCCGCTCCATGTTGAGTGCAGCGGCTAAAACTTCGAAGGGGATCCTTGCCCCTTCTTGCGCCTTGATGAAATCCAGGATCCTGTTGTCGAGCTCGTTTAGTTTCTTTTTCATGTGTCAATCCGGATTCTCATCCATTGATGTATGTTAGGAATGTACAAAAAACCGATGGATCAACTACCAGACCCGGTCAGTGCTCGCCAAATGTCTGACAGAAACTTTTTCCATGAGCTGAATTCGACCTGGTATTGCAAGCCAACCCCGTTCACACGGTCTACGGTTCCCTCCTGTGTAAGGCCCCGCGTGGAGTTGATGTCCTGCCGATGAAAGATCTCGACCGAGAAGAAGCGGTTAATCCTATAGGTGGCGGCCAAATCGCCAATGTTGGTCTGATCACCGACAATGGTACCATCGCGGCGCAGCTCAAGACGGTCGTCGAACAGACGCAGGCCGATACCGAGGTCAGCCTGATCAAATCCGGTGAGATTCAAGTCGAAGTCGAAATTGCTCAGACTGCTGTTGAGCAGGTAGTTGATTTGACTCGAAAGCAATTGCCCAATCCCGGCCTGAGTCATTTTGTTCTGCAGGTTGATGTCTGTTTGTCCACCGGTATTTACAGGTAAAAAATTGCCGGTGATCAGGAGGCTTGTAGCTTGGAGCAGTTTTTGGTCTTCCCCGTTCAGAATGTTCAATTCGGATGCCGTCAATCCCTGATCGAAATTGGTTGTCGGGTAGGCAAAGAAAAAGTCGTTCTCGAGCGAGCCAATCCTCCCGTTCAAGTTCAATATGAGATCAATGGGTGCCCTCACATCGCGGCCAGTTCCCAAAGGTGACAAATTGGGCCTTGAACTGAAGTAGGCCGACACATCAATGATCGGGTCTTGGGCCACGCCGTCCCAGATGACCTGACCACCCTGACGAATCTTAAATTTCTTTGAAAAGATGTCTCCTCCCACAAAGTTGTATTCACCCCGGTCGATGTCGAATGTCCCAAACATCCCAAGGTTTGCATTTTCAAGCGTAATCCTTACAGAGCCAGTGCCCCTCGTCGTGAGGTATTCGTTGGTTACAGGGTCGAAGATGAACTCTATGGCTGCATCCTGTGGCATGTTGAACTGCAGGTCGAGCTGAAAGATGTCGTAAAAGTTACGCCCCTGGGCTGTCGTGGCAGGCGCACCAGGGGTGGGGATGTCGGCAAGGCTGATGTTCTTCTCAAAAAATTGGTTCACAAACCTGATGAAATTCGTCTGTTGGTTGATTGCCGTTTCGTCGAGGAGTGGTATGATGAGTTTCGAGTTTGGAGTGACGGTGATTGGCCGGACCGTTTGAAGGAACATCTTTGTGGTGGGGCCGAACAATCGAATGTCGCCACTGCCTGTCACGCGCCCATAAAACGGGAAATCTGGGTCGTATGAATTATTGAGGAATTCGAGTCGGTTCAATCGAAGCCGTAAATCGAGGTATTTCTCGGGGGCAAAATCGTTCATGTCGACATTGCCGCTGAGGACACCAGTGCCGCGTTTATCATCATTGACACGAACGTCGTTGAACACGAGTCCATCGGCGTTATTGAACACGATGTCGCCATTCAGTACATAGTTGGTGTTCAAAAAGACCGGTATCACTTGAGCGTTCTCGACGCTGAATTTGGCGTCGTAAACGAGATCTCCATCCCCTCCCCGAATCGTACCAAAACCTGTGGCCTTGCCCTCCACCTTCGTGAAGACATCCAACAGGAGATAGCGAATGATCCACAAGTCGACCTCGTTGAGGCTCACGTCAAAGTTGAACAGGTGGTCCAGATCGTCGTTAAGGTTACTCGGCGCTATATAGCCTACCAACTCGATATCTTGGCCGATGCCGTTATTTCGGTCAAAGTATTCGGCGTACTTCACACTGTCGGTCTTAACATTGATGATCGTGTCGAACCGCCTGAGCACAGGATTGTACTCACTGTCAAGTTGTACATCGCCAACCACCCTCTCATTGATCGCGAAGGCATCAACAGTGATGTGGCCCTCGATGTTGGTCTGCGATCGTAACGACCTTGTTTGCAGCAGACCGTTCACGATCCCCGCAAAATCAAACCGTACTTTCACCAGTTCTGATATTCTGTTCAGATCGACATCCACTAACTCCAACACCAGCATGTCGGCGGGATCCTCGCTAAGCACACCATTCAGCATCACGCTTTGATTCGCGTTTTCAAATCGAAAATCGGCGAAATCGATCTTGCCGCCGGGCATCAACGTCAATTTTGGCGTTTCGCTCGCCCTCCACGAATACTGGTTGTTACCCAAAAAGAACGTTGGAAACTCAACCGAAATCGTCGTATCCATGATCGATGCCTGGATGGTATAGCTCGATCGCGCGCCATCGCCAATATTTGCTATCGTCTGCGACACAAACACCGAATCGTTCAGTAAAGTCGCCCTTGTTTGGATGTTGTCCATGTCAAAACGTCCGATCTGCAGAGAGCCAAAGCTTGACGCCATTTGTAAATTCGCAGAAGATCCCAAATCCTGCCCATATTGCATTGCCATCGTCAGGCGTACGTCAAGGTCTTTGGCACTTATACTGTCGTAGTGTGTCGAATCGTCGACGACCGTCATATTAAGCAGCATTCTGTCTGAGTCTGCAACAACCGTTCCATCTATCCTGGCGTTGGTATGAATTTCTGGCATTGCAGTAATCAGGCGTTTCAGCGTCTGAATTTGTTTGATCGAAATCTCGTACTCTAATGACACCGCAGTTGACGGGGCAATAACTACACGCTTTTCGACTGCATCATCTGCCTGCAAGAACTCTTCCTTCACTTGTCGCCCAATTTCTGTGACCCAGTAATCGAATTGACGTTGTATGTTTTTGGGAATCAAATTTCCCGTTATCACCGCATCAAGAAACGATGATGTAAGTCGAAATGTCCGTCTGGTGCCAAGAGGTTCGCTTAAGTCTGCATAAACCTGTAAGGCAGGATAGGACTGGTCGCCAACCATCGACTCGCTTCCGTCGAGGCTGATTCTTCCATAGATGTCATCTATGTCGGCTCCGTATAGGTCAAGGCTGAAATCGGAGTTCAGGCTTGTGGCAGGCAGTAGCGTATCGGACCTAAATGACGACAAATCTAGGTTTTGTACCGAGCCTACCACGTGGTATTCAGGAAGGTCGGCAAACAGGATGGCATTGCCATTTGCGGCAAGGCTTCCGGCTTCAGAAACTAGATTGACTCTCGCCTTCAGCTCCGCATTATTTATCCCGGCGATGATTCGGAGCGTGTCGACGTCCACTCCGCGAACGATACTTTGTTGCACCGTCGAGGTGAGGGTGACATTTGCCGACCTGTCAAATCCGCTCCCCTCGACAAATACCGACGCATTCAGAAATGTACCAGGCATTCGGGAAGCTTTCCATGCATCAAGGTTGAGACCTTGGGTAGACAGTGTTGCACGGTACGATTTTAGCTGCCTCCAATTCACCCCGCCGGCGACCGCTATTTCGCCTGCCGGTGTTGCGATGAGAACATCCGTTTCGAGTGAGTCCAAATTACCGGATACTTCCCCTCTGATGGTCGCTTCAGACAGTACACGTGTCAACGATGTGTCTGCGTCCGGCGCGAAGATCGCCAAGTCACCAACGCTCACTTTGGCCTCCGAAATGCCGCCGGAATATGCAACGGCGACTCGGTCGAAGGCGTTGCTCAGTTCCCCCGTTGCCTTTAGACTTGTTTCGCCGTGTTGAAAATCAATATAATCGAAGGTCAGATCAGAGATGGTTCCATTAACCTCCAACTCGACGTCAACAGCCTGAGATAGAGCCGGATAATCTTGTAACCAAGGCCGGAAGTCGTCTGGGTGCAGACGTGTCTCAGCCAAGCTGAGAGATACAAGGGCGCTGTCGACATCATCTGACCATCCTTTTTTGTTGATATCTGGCCCATCAAGGACAAAATCAGCATTGATCGAAGAATTCCGAGTTTGGATGTTGAGCCGCCTGACCTCCGTAAATCGCGCATCACTGAACAACTGACCTTTAAGTGACATTTCGTCAATCCAAGACCCCTCTGAACGAGCCGACAGCGACACAATGTCAATAAATCGTTGCTCCTCGTTAAGTTCAACGAAGAACTTGGCCTCAATAGAGCCGATTGTAGACGGGACAACAATATTGCCTTTTCGTAGACCAGCGACCCCGTCACCTATACGTACCGTGCCGTTTTGAATGGACACTTGGGGAGCGTAAAGATCAAGGTCGACTGGTACATATACATCGGATGGTATGTCGCGTGGCATTTGCGGCTCAAATGCACGCACGATCCCTACCGATGAGTCAGGAAGCATGTCGATATAAATCACGGGATCGACGATCGAAAGCGAAGTGACCTGAAGCTGGCCGTACAACAAGTCCCAAAATCGGAGCGAAACTTCAATTTTGGCTACACGCGCAACCGTGTCAATACGGCTTGAGTCGCCCTTCAGAGTTATCGCGACATCATTAAGATTAAACCTGATGGGCAATCTGCCCTCGATGGATCCAATTTGAAGCGATGATTTCAGCCGGCCGTTGTACGATTCCTGAATACTGGACGCAACCCAACTCTTCCCCCATGTCGACTGCAACCAAGCGTAAGACGCAGGGATGACCAGTACGACTCCGATAATCAGCAGCAGAGTAAGCCAGCTAAGGAATTTTCGCAATGAAGTCATCCATTTATGCATGAACAAAGCCAATCATGAAACATCGTGCATGGCCATCAACCACGCCCTATGAATCAAAGCCCGATCGTGGACCACCGCTTTTTTAGGCAATCCCCAGTCCTTTAGGATAACGAACGTTCGGCCAGTTTCGGTATTCTTTTTGTCGTTGGCCATCAGATTAAAGAGAAGCTCCGTATCTCGGCAGGTATCAGGCCAGGAGATTCGCAAATGTCGGTTAAACTTCAGAAGGGTCTCCACATCTAACGACGCACCGAGCATATTCGACAGATGCGTCGCAGCGATCATGCCTAAGTAGACGGCCTCTCCGTGCAGGATCCCGGAGTAGCCGGAGGCTGCTTCCATCGCATGGGCGAACGTGTGACCGTAGTTCAGGTACGAACGGATTCCAGCTTCCTTTTCGTCGGCTCGCACAATATCAGCCTTTATCTGCACACATGATCGAATGATGGGCAACCACTCGGGAGAATCGGGGCGCACACCCTCTTCGAGCAGTGTCATCACATCATCGAACAACCCTGGCTGACTGATTGCGGCATATTTTATGACCTCACCCAATCCACTAGTCCATTCCCGGGCAGGAAGCGTCGACAGGAACTGCAGGTCGATATAAACCGCCTCAGGCTGGTAAAACGATCCGATCAAGTTTTTCCCGGCACTATGGTTGATTCCCGTTTTACCGCCAACCGAGCTGTCGACCATGGCGAGCAGCGTGGTTGGGAATTGGGCAAAAGGCACCCCGCGCAAGGCCACGGCGGCTGCAAAACCGCCTAGGTCGCCGGTTACCCCACCACCGACAACCATCACGGGTGTAGTTCTCTTGAGGCCAGAACCAAGAAGAAAATCCATGATTTTCCCGAGCTGGAGGATGCTCTTCGAGCTCTCGCCCGAGGGCACGACATACCAATCCATGTGGTCGTATACTGAGCCAAACATCGCCTGAATAGCTCCGTAGTGGTACGTGTGTACGTTTTCGTCGACAATTACGAAAGCTCTCTTCGAAGGCATTCTAACGGTAAGGTCGCCGCCGACATGTTCCAAAATCCCAATATCCAGGAAAATCGGATACGAGTGCTCACTTGTGGTCTGTATGTTAATCGGGCCGTTCATATTCGTCGATTGCATGGATTAATGCTTTCACGCATACATCTACCTTCCAGTCGGGATCAATAGAAAATGCAATATCGGCCTGCATGTAGGACGGCAGACGCCGATTGTAGAGTATTGTGATGAACTCCTCGAGTTCTTCCAATGTTCTCCTCTCCCCGTTCTCTCGGAGTAGCAGAGGTCGTTTCTTGGTGTAGCGGAGTCTCTGCACGATATTTTCTATGGGAAGCTGTAGGAACACCAAAACACCGTGCCCTTTGATCAGATCGATGATCTGCTGGTTTTGCAAGGTACCCCCGCCAAGCGCCAATATTTGCCCTTTGCGTTTCGAATGCTCAAGCAAGTACCGGTATTCAAGATCTCTGAAATAGGGTTCGCCGTAGCGTCCAAATATTTCGGTGACCCTGTACCCCTCACCCTCCTCAATTAAGTGGTCCAAATCTGAAAAACGGTAGTTCAGCGCAGCAGCCAGATGGCGACCGATCGTCGTCTTCCCCACTCCCATGAATCCGCAAAGGTATATTGTTTCTGCCTTCATATCGCGGAAATATACTACTCTGAAACCGAATTTGGTGGCTTCATGGGCTCAATAAGGCAAACTTGCTCTTTATCTACCAACGCCGTGCCTGGTGCAGCACCCTTTGGCTTTCGAACATATTTCCTTTTTGTGTATACAACTGGCACGATGCCCGCTGTTTTTGCCTTCGAATGCCAAGCAGCCCATGATGCCGCCGTTTCGACCACATCGCTCGGTGGCAGATCAGGACTTCGGTTCATGCGCACCACTACATGGCTTCCAGATACGTGTCGTGCATGCAACCAGAGGTCTTCCTTGTGTGAGGCTTGAAGAAGCTCGTCGTTACCGGCTGCGGATTTTCCGACCCACACCTCGTATTTACCTATGTGCAACACGCGCCAGGGTCGCCCTGCACCTGACTGGGTTCTGTGCGTCGGCAACAGTGAGCTGACGGCCTTTTCGTTCGACTTAAGCCACCGGTCGAGGCTCCTGGGTCCATCTACGGCCAGGTAGCTTGATTGCAGCGCTTGAAGCTGCTCGAGTCTGTGCTGAGCTTCCAAGAGCCGTTCCTGATTGGCGCTGATCGATTTACGCGAATTTTTGGCTTTCTGATAATACAGTTGCGCATTCTCAGAATAACTTAACCCGCTTTTTATACTGATTTGGGTCGTACTACCCGGATTGTAGATGTCATCCAGTTCAACGACATCCGAATTTGGAATGCCTAAATAACTGTGGGCCATCAAAATGTGCCCCATGGTCTCATATTGGTCCGCACGAATTGCCGACTTGGAATCATCTTCCAGTCCGCTGATGATCGACACAAGCCTGCGCTCGTTGGCTTCCATTTCGGCAGCCAGCTGGCTGCGTCGAGACGTAAATCTGTCGCGTATTTCTCGCTGCACCCAGCAGGCGCGAACAAGGGCGTTCACATCGTTGAATATCGTGGCATTTTCGTCTGGCACATGCGTATCGTCCAACAGACAGATGCCATTGTCGGAAAGCCGGCGATACACGGGTTTTGTCAGCATCGTATCTGCCAGACTGTCGACCATCATGCACAGCTCGGCGGTTCCAAGCTGGTCAAGGCGAAGTGTATCGTTTAGTTTGCCAATCAATTGGCGTGGGAAACGAGGGTCTCTGAGCAGTATGCGTTCCTTTGTGGAATTTCCAGTCTCAACGACATCGACAGGTCCCCGTTGGTACGGCTGTCGAGCAACGGGTTGCGGTACGTTCCTAAATTGGTCTACGATACGGCCGCCATGGATCAAGAATACATTGGCCGTCGGCCCAAATGCGATGAATTGCAATTCTAAGCCGTCGTCCAGTCCAATTTGAAGCATTCGGTCGTTTTCGTCAAGTTTTGAAAAACGAATCTTTTTGCCGTAAGACTCCTCGAAGAATGTGGCGGCGTTTACTCTGCTGTCATTGTTACCTTCCTGAAGAAACAAAGCAGGCGGATTCGCCGTATGAAACACTAACTGTTGGTATCCGCCGCCCGACTCGACGTTCAATTCCAACAATCGTTTCTTCCTACTGATTGCCGATATGATGGTTGCTCCACACAGCGATTTGTCCAGGAATTTCGACAGATGGTGCAGGGAGTAGTAATTATTCATATATTGCGACGGTTATTTAGCCCTAAAAGCGCTTCGAACCTTAATTTAATTTACTATATGACTGAATATCCGATATTTAACTCTGTTGTCAACCGAATTGAGTCAGAATTATTTAGGCGGAACATTAGCCCCAGGCGTTTCAAAACCTGGGTTGAGAATTCGATAAACGCCACGGGGCTTGAAATTGCCATCGATCTTCAGGGGGGCGACCCGATCACGTCGATGGTCATCAATTTCGATTGGGACAAATTCAGGGAGGCCTCCCTTGCCAAGCAGATGGACGGCATGTCGGGGCACCCCTTGCTCAAAGGGAAAAAAGCGGTCCTTACATCTGTGACACCCAGCATGGACATCGAAATTTCGTGGCAGTTCAACGAGCACATCCCTATTCAGATGGCGCCATCCAAGATTGGAACGCAGCGTGTGAAGGTGGCCAGCGACTGGATGGACGCCATCAACAGGCAGGCCCAGGAGATTCTTCCGGTCGAGCACAGCCTTTCTCGGTGGCATGTGGACATTGACGGCGATTTTGACGGCAGGTTCATCTCGCAGATGACCTTCATCACCTACTTCACCATACCCCTCGCAAGCATTGACAGCCTCAAAGGTCTGCACTTGCGCATCGACAGGAAGCTTCAGGTGTTGCTTTTGACCACGGAACGGATGCTGCAGCTCGCGCGCAAAACGCTCCCACTGGCCTCCTGATCTAAACGAATAAAAAAGTAAAAGCCTGTGACAGGCTTTTACTTCTTCTTATGTCTATTCTTGCGCAGGCGCTTCTTACGCTTGTGCTTGGCGATCTTGGCGCGCTTGCGTTTTTTACCACACGGCATGGGCGATCCTCTTAGGATTAGGATGATGGGTTAGCAAAGGATGCAATATACCATTTTCCATTGTTAAATGTAAACCTATGCGACACAATTACGGTAAATGCTTCGAATTAACGGGCTCAGACCAAATGTTGGTTCACGGCTTGCTTGAACTCCTTTGAGATCTTCAGGACGGGCACGAACTGTGGTGGCACGATGACCTCCTTGTTCGTCTTCGGGTTGCGCGCCACACGCCGTGCACGTTTTACGACCTTGAAGCTTCCGAAGCCCCTTAGCTCAATGGTTTCGCCCCGTTTCATTGCCTCTATAACCGTTTCGAGAAAGCCTTTAACGACGGCTTCCGTTTCAATTTTTGTAAGACCGGTCGACGACGAGATGATCTCAACGATATCTGCCTTAGTCATGACAGTGCTCCGTTTCTTTTAGTTGATCAAGTGGATTTCAGGCATATCTTCATGGCAGCGAATGACCTATACGCTCCCTGCTAATGCTTGACATAGGTATTAATACCCAAATTAATGAGATTTTGCAAGTTATCTCGAATAAATTCGACTCAATTATTATTCTAATGAGGCAATCTTAATGAAATTTTAGGATATTCCACGATCATTTTTACCTTTAGGCTTGCCATTCAACGTAAACCGATCGTTTGACCTCATGGAAGTTTTACAGCAGATAGTAAATACCCTGAACCAGTACATCTGGGAAAAGCCGGACATTTTCCCATTGATGATCCTCGTACTTTTGGGGTACGGACTCTTCATCACCATTCGCCTCGGCTTTATCCAGCTGCGCCGATTAAAGCACGGTTTCAAAGTCGTAATGGGTTACTACGACAATCCGGACGATGTGGGGGACGTAAATCACTTCCAAGCCCTGAGCACGGCTCTTTCGGCAACGGTCGGCATCGGTAACATTGCAGGTGTGGCCATCGCCATTCACTATGGCGGTCCCGGTGCCTTGTTTTGGATGTGGATCACCGCCCTTCTGGGCATGGCGGTCAAATACTCGGAGTGCACGCTGGCTGTGCACTATCGTCAGAACAATGCCGATGGATCGGTTTCGGGTGGTCCGATGTACTATATCGAGAAGGGCCTTGGGCCTAACTGGAAGTGGTTGGCCGTCGTTTTTGCGGCCAGTGCCGTCATCTGCTCCTTCCTAACCGGCAACGCCGTACAGGCGAACACGGTGGCCGACACGCTGGAGAGCACGTTCTTCGTGCCCAAGTATCTTACTGGGCTTATTACCGCCGGACTCGTCGGAGTGGTTGTATTGGGAGGCATCAAGCGCATCGGCGCGGTGACTGCACGTCTGGCTCCGTTAATGGCCCTTCTGTATGTGGCTTCTGCCTTGGTCATCTTGGTGCTCAACTTCGACAAGATCCTTCCGACGTTCGGCATCATCTTCGAATCGGCCTTCAACCCAGTTGCTGGTGCTTTCGGTGTGGGAAGTGGAGCATTCATGACCACGTTGATCTGGGGTATCAAGCGCGGCCTCTTCTCGAATGAGGCAGGCCAGGGTTCAGCCCCGATTGCACACGCGGCCGCCAAGACCGACGAGCCTGTACGTGAGGGTGTCGTCGCCCTTCTTGAGCCGTTCATCGACACGATCATCATTTGCACGATGACGGGTTTGGTAGTCATCATCACCAATGTGTGGCAAGAAAAACACGACGCCAACATCCTGTTCAACGCAGGTGAAGTAAAGTATGAGTTCGCACAAGGCGGACAGACGACGGGAGATCTCACGGTAGTTGACGGCGTGATTACAAACGGCGAAATCTTCCGTTACGACTACAACATCGACACATTGTACGTGGACCGCGCACAGACGACCCCGTTTAACGGCATCATCCGCATCGATGAAGATGGCAGGAGCGCCTTCACGGCCGACGGAGAATCCGCACGCAGCTTCCACGGAAAAGTCATCGAAAACGGTGCACCCCTAACAGCTCTGGCATTTGAGGTAGGTCTTTCTGATCTGTTCAATGGTGGACGCTATATCGTAACCATCTGTGTGCTCCTGTTCGGGATATCCACGTCGATCAGTTGGTGTTATTACGGCGACCGGGCAGCTCAGTATCTATTCGGCGATGGGGCGATCATCATCTACAAAGGGTTCTATGTGGTCGCACACTTTGTCGGTGCCATCGTTACCCTCACGACGGTATGGACTATCGGAGACATCGCCCTTGGCTTGATGGCATTCCCAAACCTGATCGCACTGTTTGCGCTCTCCGGAGTGGTCGTCAAGCTCACGAATGATTACTTCTCACGCAACCACGACAACCCGGAGGACTGAGCGAGACACGAGAAACGAGATGCGAGAAGCGAGATCCAGAAAACAATTTGGATTTCAGTTTGAAGTCTGGTCAACGAATGGACCTCAACGGGTTGACACAAAATATTTTTTGAAACAATGTCACCACAAAAGACACCCCTGAGCCCGATTAAAAACTCGCCTCCAGCTTCTCGCTTCTCGTTTCTCGCTTCTCGCTTCTCGTTTCTCGCTTCTCGCGTCTCGCTTCTCGCTTCTCGCGTCTCGTTCCTGCTCTTGCTGGGCGGGTGTACCGA
>CAYWCV010000001.1:293973-310389 GCA_964456845.1 uncultured Chitinophagales bacterium
CTCTTGCTGGGCGGGTGTACCGAAAATCGAACCGACTTCAACCCTGTCCAGCTTGCATTGTCTGACAGTTTGGCCAAGATGACAGTGGCGACCGACATCGACCTCACCTTGTATGAGGGTACACGTGCAGCCGTTCATTTGAAGGCGCCCAAGGCGTCTACCTACGAAAAGGAGCAAGGTGCCACTGAGACCTTGTTTTCGGGTGGAGTACAGGTCGAGTTGATCGACAGCACCGGGCAACGAACGAAAACATTCAGCAAAGAGGTGTTCTATCTGAGTCCTGAATCGGTGTTCACACTACGAAACGGTGTGGTCATCGACGGGTTCAACGAGCGTCGCCTGCGGACCGACACGCTTACTTGGGACCGTAACCTAGGCAGGATACGGACGGAGGGGTTTGTGATCATGGTGACCGAAACCGACAGCATCAGGGGCTTCGGTCTGCGCGCGAATACAGACCTGTCCGATTACAGTATCCTGAATGTGACGGGATCCACCACGATCAGGAGGCGTCAGGATTAAGCTTACCGCGAAGTTCGGCCACCAATTCTTCGACTGTCCAACGGTTTCCCGAGAACAATGCGATAATTTCCCCATCAGGGGCGATAACGGCCGTCTGAAGGTTATGGATGATCTGGTCGGTGGCAAATGTGGTGAAAATGCCAAATGCGGAGGTCATTTTCGCCGTATTAGCGGAATCTCCTACAATGTAGAACCGGTTTCCACGCTGCGAATGCTCTCCGGCGTAAGATTTCAGAACATCGGGCGTGTCGTTCTCGGGGTCGAACGATACGCTAACCAACAGCACTTCGGAGAGTTCATCGTCTGTGAGCATGTCGCTTATCTTGTCAAGATTGGCACTCATCAATGGACAAAAATCGGGCACTGGACAGGTCGTGTAGATAAATGTGAGCACCGTGAACCGTCCTTTCAGACTGTCGGTCGTGAACGGCCTGGCATCTTGGTCTTGCATCACAAAATCGGGAATGAACTCACCCACTTTAAGGGGCATACGCACTTCGCCGCCCGACATGGTTCCAAATCGCGATGGTGTGGCGCTTAGTGTAAGAAGTGAATCGGGTATCAGGGTCAACTTTTCGATCCACGAACCATCTGGGGTCACATGAAACTCGAAGCGTACGGCGTCGCCTATCGAAAACGCGCTTGCCTCCTGCATGTCGATCAAATTAAAGGGCATCGACATGGCATCCATATAACCAGGGATTTCTTCATGATTGATGAAAATACGGTTCTCGTTTTCGGAGAATCCGATGATCTGCCCTTCCACAACGAATACCTTGTTGTTGATGTTCTGGAAGAAGAAAAATAGCCCGATTGCGATCAGAGTAAGTATCGCAGGAAGAATCGCCCTTTTAAGTGTCATTGCCATGTATGCTCGATGATATAATTCCTAAAGATACGCACTCTCCCACTCGAAAACCCATCCGTGGCACCGCAGTCGTACACGGCTACAAAACTCCGATTAGATTCAGAGCTTAAAAAGGCCGATTTTACAGGCCAAGTTCATGCAAAACGATCATCCACCGAATTCAGACTGCTATGCACCCGACACCTGTCATACAAAATGCCATATCGGCCGATTTAAAATCAAATGTGAACCTTTTGGCTCGATTACTTGGCGAGATCATTGAAGAACGGGCGGGTAAAGACCTCTTCCAGCTCGTAGAGTCACTTCGGATCAAATGCAAGGATGCCACAAACAACGGCAACGAGCAATCTCGCCGCGATGCACAGCAAATCATTCGGAAGTTGGATGTTTCGCAGATCGAGTGGATTTTGAAGACCTACACGGCTTACTTTCATTTGGTCAACAAATCGGAACAACACGAGATTGCCCGAATCAACGCGAAACGCGAGAGCAAGGCAACATCGAATGCGCCACGGTCCGAATCTATAGCAGAAGCCATCTATCATTACCGTGAACAGGGGTACCCACTCGAGCAGGTGTTAGGATTCATTGGCAAGCTTGATATCCAGCCGACGCTTACTGCCCACCCTACTGAGGCAAGGCGTCGGTCGATCTTGTACAAGCAGCTCCGAGTGGCTCGTATCTTGACAGAACTGGAACGCGCCGGGATTGGACCTCGCGAACGCAAAGATCTTGTCGATCAATTGTACGAGGCGATTACGCTCCTCCTTGAGACGGACGAAGTACGCCGAGAAAGGCTTACCGTCGAGGACGAGGTGCAATATGGCATGTATTTTTGCTCCACTTCGATTTGGGACACCATCCCGACGATTTACGACGACATCTCCCAAGCCCTCAAAACGTACTACAACTACAGCGGGCCAGTTCCGGCGATACTCAGATACAGGAGCTGGATTGGCGGCGATCGCGACGGCAACCCTTTCGTTACTGCCTCGCTCACCCGCTACACCGTCCTGCAGCAGATGAACGTCGCCCTCGACAAATACACCGGTGCATTGTACGAACTGCGCCGCGAATTGAGCATATCCGGCCGCAGCCTGAATATCCCTGCAACCCTTGTCCGCTCCACCCAGGAAGATGCCGCATCATTCAAGCTCCCAGAGAAGCTTGTCAGGCTTTACTCAGATGAACCCTTCAGGCTTAAAATCAGCTACATCCTGCTCAAGATCAACCATGTGCGCGAACTCATCCGCCAGGATGGCCTATACGATCCGAGTCAGATGCGCTACTCGTCCATTAAGTTCATCGAGGACCTCGAACTGATCCACGATAGCCTTGTCGAAATGGGTTTGTGGAGAATAGCGGGCGGTGGACGCATGCAAAACCTTTTATGGCAAGCCCGAACGTTCCGGTTCCACATGGCAACCCTCGACATTCGTCAGCACAGCGCCGTCCATGAGTCGGCAGTGGCTACCTTGCTCAAAGAATCTGGTGTTACGGACAATTATGCCGACATGTCGGATGATGACAAAATTGATCTTTTGGGCAATGAGCTCCAAAGTCGCAGACCCCTCCTGCCCCACGGTTTTCCGACCGATCCTAAGCTGAAGGAAGTTCTTGATGTATTCGACACTATTGCCTGGGCTCAAAAAATCGAGCCTGAGTCTGTGGGTTGCTACATCGTGAGCATGACACACGACGCCAGCGACATGCTTGAAGTGATGCTGTTAGCACGTGAAACGGGTTTATGGGATCCCGGAAGACCGGAAACGGCAAACATCGACTTGGTTCCGTTGCTTGAGACCATTGAGGATCTGGATTCTGGCAAGGAGCTCATGAGGCGCCTGTACCAAGATCCCACGTACAAGAAGTACCTTGCATCACGGGGGAATTTCCAGGAAATCATGTTGGGTTATTCCGACTCGAACAAAGACGGCGGTTATTGGATGGCAAACTGGGCGCTACACCGAGCCCAGAAGGACCTTAGCGACGTTTGCCGCGAGCATGACCTCGATTTCCGCCTTTTTCACGGCAGGGGCGGCACGGTGGGCCGTGGGGGCGGCAGAGCCAACAAGGCCATTTTGGCCATGCCCATTTCTTCGATCAATGGAAGGATTCGATTCACCGAACAAGGCGAGGTCATCTCGTTTCGATATGCCATGCCTGAAATCGCACATCGCCATCTCGAGCAGATTGTGAACGCACAGTTGAAAGCGCTGCACCGATTTGAGTCGCAAAAGGTTGACCCCAGTGGTTTTGTGGAAGTGAACGGGGCTTCGTGGGACGTTATGGACCAACTGGCTGCCGAATCGATGAAAACCTACCGTAACTTGATCGATGACCCCGAGTTCTGGCCTTGGTACACCGAGATCACACCCATCGAGCACATCAGCCGACTGCCCATCGCATCCAGGCCCGTATCTCGGAAAACGGGCGACGAGGTCGATTTTAGCAGCCTTCGTGCCATCCCCTGGAATTTTGCATGGACCCAGACCCGGTATAACATCCCAGGGTGGTACGGAGTCGGAGCTGCCTTCCAAGATTTGTCGCAACGGCAACCGATGGACGACCTGGCCAGACTTTATCAATCTTGGCCGGTGTTCCGAGCCATCATCGACAATGCACAGCTCGAGATCGGACGCGCGAAGTTAGACATCGCCAAGTACTACTCGCGCGGGATCAATCCAAGGCTCGAAGAAATGATCATCACCGATTTCACGAAAGCCGTGGATGCAATTCTTAGGATAACTGGTAAAGATGTCATCCTTGGCACCGACCCAGTCATTTACAACTCGATCCTGCTCCGAAATCCTTACACGGACGTTTTGAACTTGGTTCAAATGGAGCTCATGGACCGTTGGAAAAAACGCGACGAAGCCGATACTGATCAACTGCGCGACTTGTTGTTTCTAAGCATCAACGGGGTTGCTGCTGCAATGCAGTCTACCGGCTGAGGAACGTCACCAAGTGAGCCCGTGGGTCTTCCAAACTCGCTGAGTACTGCGTCAGAGGGTTTCGTAGTAGGCGAAGATGCGGACGAGGTCGGCATCTACTTCGTACTTGAGCTTCTCTTTTTTGACGTAATCTTCGACCTGCTTCGATTTGTCGCCCATCAGACGAAGGATGTCGCGGCGGTTCGTCTTCACTTTTTGGATTTGGCCATCGGGTGTTTTGACGAAGGTGGTGGTCTGCAACTGAAACTCGTCAAATTTCGAGCCGGTGTTGTAAGCAGCGTTGAAGTCGGAAGGCTTGAGGTGCTTGTAGTGCTTGCGCATCAACGTGAATTCAGTGCCTTCATAGACCATTTCGAAGAAGTTGGTCGACTCAATCTTCTCGGATGCGGATGTGAAACCATTCTTCATCTTTACATAGCGTACACCATTGGCATCGGTGACGGGCATCTCTACGGAAGTGATGAGCCTCGAATTGAGAATCAAGGTGTCTTTGCCGACAACTGCTTCGACGAGATCGTAGTGAGCGTTGTACAGAACGGGTGTGTTCTCATGTTTCTTCCCGTCCAGGGCTGTAATGACGGCCGGGGTCCATTTGTCGTTCAAGTAAGGCGTGCCCATGATACCGTAGTAACTTCCGGCGCGCGTGTAAAGCAATCGGCCAGTGGCGTTGCCCGTTCTATCGCCCAGTTGCATCAGATTTTGTTGGTCGATCATGGTCTGGGCATGCGAAGGCATTGCCGAAAACATGAGAAAAAGTGCGAAAGCGGAAATTAATGTCGATTTCATAATTGACGATGATGCCATGTTTCAGTTTGAGCTCGGGTGTGTAACGATGATTTCGTGATTATGGTATATCCAACGGCACGGCTATTTCACCAGCACCATTTTCCGGCTTAGTTCAAGGCCGCCTGCACGCAACCTGTAGATGTAGGTGCCACTTGCAAGTCTGTTTGCGTCGAAAGTGACCTGATGTTGCCCGGCATTCATCGTCATCTTGACGATTTCGGCCACTTTCTGGCCAGTAACTGAAAAGACGGACAATTCAACTGGTCCGCTTTCATTTAGCGAGAATGATATGGTCGTGCTTGGGTTGAATGGATTTGGGAAGTTCTGATGCAGTTCCACACCCTGCGGCAGCTCCGTGGGTTGGTCATCAGCCAGATCTGTTGCCATAACGCGTTCGGCAATGCGAAGGTCGTCGAACCAAATGGTGCCGAAAGCAGTGCCGGAATCACCACGTGTGAATTGGATCGATTCAATGCGCAGCGTGCCGTTCAAAACGCCGTTACCGATCCATGACCCGACACCCTCGGTGGCGATATCCCAAGATACAAGCTTCCAACCGATCCAGTCGATGGTCTTCCAGGGGCTTACCTCCAACCTAGCGGCACCTGCGTCTTGGTCTTCCACCGCGAACCTGACTTTGGTGCCTGATCCGTCTCCAAACACATACATTTGAACAAGGCTCTGGGAGTTAAACGATACGTTACGCACGGCAGATCCTGGAGGAGTATATATTCGAACAAGTGGATTGGACGACTCTGTGTCCCACCCATACCTGAATCTGTATGATGACCCGGTTTCTGAGAAAAGGAGCTTTCTGCCGCTGTCGCTGGCGACTACCACGGAATCAGGAACGGTACCGGTAGTGCTGCCGCTCTGTGACGGCAGCCACCAACTGGCGATGCCGGCGTCGAAGCTGTCGGCCGTGCGAGTAGAGACGTCGTCAAATGATGTTCTGAACCGAAGGGACCGCGTGGTGGTGGTTGCGTTGCCGAAACCGTCGCGTAAGCCGGCGGCGGTGAGGAACCTCCAGATACGATCTGCAGCCAGTTTGCGCTCCGGGAAGAAGTTGACCACCGACTGGCCGTTAACATTATAGCTTGCAAAGCGCCCGTCGACCGTATATGAGCTGTTCGAGAACAGCGAGAGCGAGAAATTGTCTTTGACAAGGTCTTCCGATATGACCGTCTCGTCGAAAGCTACCGAAATAACGGGCCTAAGTTCGTCGACGAACTCGTTATTGGGTGGGAATACGGCTGCAACCGCAGGGGGAAGCACGTCGTCAGGTCCCGTAGAAAACGTCAGCGTGAATGGGTCACCTGCGGTTCCGTCGGCGTTTCCGTCGATTTCGTGATCATACTTGTCGAGCGCCTCAGCACTGATGGTGACCACATAATTGGTGAGAGGCAGCAGTTCGTCGGGGCGAAACGTCAGCCTGGTGTCGTTGTTCGACCATGAGTAGGTGCCGTTTACTGCCGGATCGAAACTGAGGCCTGCGGCCACGCTGTTCTTGTTCATCGGTCGCGAAAAATTGAACACGACCGGATCGAGTCTGCGAAAACGCTCCGTGGCCTGTTCGGGCGTCGACGAAAGCACCGTCGGTGGCGTGCTCGATATCAAGTTGACGTCAGCAAAGGTGAAAAATGTGTCGATGACCGAGGCATTGATGGTATTAGGATAATAACCGGGGGCTGTCACGGAGATTTCGACCGTCCCCGGAGCGACACCCTCGAAGTAATAGAATCCGTTTTGCAGCAGGTTGGGATTACTGGTGTACTTATTGAATAAGGATTGGAAGCTGTCGGTAACATATTCTTCACCCTCGACGGTCACTGCGGCGCCGTTTACCGGTAGGCCGCTTTCCAGATTTTTCACAATCCCGTTCACGATGCCCATTGGTGGACGCTCGACGCCCATGTACTCCAGATAGGTGATGAAATGGATCCAAGCTTCCATTTTTTTCCAGTCGGCGTTCATGTTCTTCATGTTCTGGGTCGGATTCGTATGAAATCCGGCCTCGCTGAGCGTCGATGCCATGTTGCTTTCACGGTTCACATGCAAGTATGGGGTCGTTTTGGATGCGGCGCATCCGTAGAAGCTGCAATCGCCTCTTGACCCTATCGAAGGCAGCCTCATGCCGTCGCGAAGGTGGCGTATCATGATGTCGGACATTTTTTTGCCACCGGTGGGCACCTTCTCCTGGAATGCGCCGTTCTGTCCCCATAGCATCAGGACGTTGTTTGTGGTGGAACCGCCCGCATTGCTGTGGATGGAGTGGTAAAACGCGGCACCCACACGGTTTGCGAAGTCGGTGCGCTGAGTTAGCGACACCACCATGTTATCATTCGTCCTTGCAATGTATACCGTATCGACGTCGGTCATCGACTCAAGAAGAAACTTTGCGTGGAGTCCGACACGAAGCACCTTTTCGGCTTCAGAGTAGCCGTAGACACCCATGTTCTCCTTTTGGCTGTGACCGGGGTCGAGAAAAATGCTCCAGTTGCTGAGTCCGGTAATTTGTGGCTGGGCAGACACGCCAGCCGATAACACCAACAACGCCCCCAAGGCGGCAAGAAATCGTTTCATGTTCGTAGTCGCTAAAAAATCAGGAAGGGTCGATGGTGATGATGTAAACGTCGCCGGTGGCATATACGTCGAATGCGATTCGGGTGCCGTCGGGTGACCACGTTGGATTCATCTCCATCAGGGTCGTCGTGGTGCTGAGCACGCGCCGGCCGCTGCCGTCGGCATTGATCAGATAGATGTCGGAGCTCGTGTAGGTGTATCCGTCGTCTTCGGCCACCATGAAGGCGATACGGTCACCCGAAGGTGACCAAACAGGGCGATTACCCGAACCCAGATTGACGATGGCGCCTGTTTCGATGTGAAGGACATGCATCCCACCACCGAGTACTTCAAACACGATGCGCGCCCCATCGGGCGACAGAGCAGCGTTGATGTACTCACTGCCAGGCATTGGATCTAGTCGACGCTCATCACCGCTGCCAAGCAGCATCAGAGCTGAGCCTTGGTTCAGGAGCGCATGGCTAGGTAAATTCGATGTCAGTTTTGCGGCTTCTAGAACGACGTCGGATGGTGCCGAGTTCAGGCGTTGCCCATCGGACGTAATTACGTTTTTAAAGTCATGCGACCAGACCGGGAGTGCCGGCATGCGAATGCTGTTCTCACCGACGATGCGCGGCTGCGCACCGTCCAAATCAACGATTGCAGGAGCATGCTCCACGATGCGATCGCCCACCGTCGTGTGGCGGTACAGAATATGCTCGGAGTCCGCGCTCCAACTGAAACCATAGCCAGACCGGTCGGCTTCGACGAGCTGTCGAATTTGGCCAGTATGAACATCCAGCACATGGATGCTGTTGTTGTTGTTGCCCGACATGGCGATGAAATTGCCGTCTGGCGACCAGACCGGATTCATGAAATACTGCCCTAATCCCCCAGCAACCTTTTCGACGTTGCGGATTTGCGCATGTACCACCCCACTGACGCCCAATGCGAGGACGACAGTAAACATTAAACGTTTTAATTGCATGATGTGTGTCAGATGTCTAAAAATGTTCGCAAAAGGCACATGCACGTGCTTACCTTTTTCGATCCTTAAATGTCCTTCAAAGTAAGAAAAGGGCGGCTTGCATCCAATTTGAATTGCTTTGCAGCAGAGCTCATCACTACATTGCCGCATGCCAGAACCTTCGAACAACAGCTCACCATTTTCGGCATCCGCCATTGAGCGCGCCCACACCCTGCCGTCGGAGTGTTACACCCTTCACCATTGGCACGACGTCGATGTGAAACATGTGCTATCGAATCGATGGCAGTACGCTGGTCACGTTACCCAGCTTGAAAAAGAAGGTGATGTTGTACCAATAGAACTGCTTGGCCAACCGGTCATCCTCGTTCGCGACGGCGACGAGATCCGCGCCTTCTACAATGTATGCAAGCACCGTGGCGGACCAATGGCCACCGAGCCGGAGAATTGCAAAATGCTCCAATGCAAATATCACGGGTGGACCTACAAGCTCGATGGCAGCTTGAGGGGTGTTCCGAAGTTCAAGTACGCTGAATTATTCGACAAGAAGGATTTTGGCCTTACCTCGATTCCACTGCAAGAATGGGAGGGCATGTTGTTCGTGAGACTTGGCGAGCCGGCAGAGCCGTTGTCACAACAATTTGGGGACATATCGGAGGCGGTGGCACCTACCCGAATCCGGGATTTCGTGTTCCATAGCCGGGTAAGCTACCCCATCGCCTGTAACTGGAAGGTGTATGCCGACAACTACCTGGAGGGCTACCATATCCCACATGTGCATCCGGACTTATGCAACCTGCTCGATATGGACAACTATAAGACCGTGGTCGACGGTTGGCAGATCTTGCAAGACAGTCCGTTGCGCGACAAGGAGTCGATCTACAGTGGAGGCGACGAAACGGCATGGTACTATTTCATCTATCCGAACATGATGCTCAATATCCTCCCGGGTCGCATGCAGGTGAACCAGATCCTGCCCATTGATGCAGGCAACTGCATCGTTCACTTCGACTACTATTACACGCCCGAAACCTTACTCCAAAATCCGACGATGCCCGATGACGACAAGGTGTACAGCGAGCATGTGCAGGCCGAAGACATCCACATATGCGAGCATGTCCAAAAAGGGTTGGCGTCGAATGCCTACAATCGTGGCCGATTCAGCGTCGAGACGGAGTTGGGTCCTTGGCACTTTCAGGAATTGCTGAAGAGAGATTATCTCACGCAGACCTAGCGTCGCATCTCGCGGTTGAGCAGATCCAAGAAGGCATCCAGGTCTTCGTGTTTGCGGAGTCGGAAGGAGTACGTCCGGTGCTCTCCATTATGCGTGAACGACAGCGTGCCCAACGATCCGGGTGTCAGTGGGTTGCGGAAATAGCCGGGTTTGCCTGGATTAACGGTGAGTTCCTCCAGCTCTGCAATACGGAACACCTCCCGTTCGCCTCCTTTGGGCACGATGCGAATCCACCCCTGCTCGAATGTGATTCTCCCGAACTCGGTGCGGCGGTTAAATTTGCTCACCAGCAAAACGATCAGTGCCCCGACATAGACAGCCGGCAGCCACAACTTGGCGTACCAAGGCCCTTCCCATAACGGGTTAAGCAGCAAATTGCCGACGATGATGGCCAACCCGAAACCCCAGAGCAACAGGCTGCTTCGCACGGTAGATACGGCTTCGTCTTCGCCGTTGGCAAGAGTGGCTTCAATTTCAGTATGCATCAGGCAAATATAGGATACCTTCATCTGTTATGGAATTACAAATACCATTTCCGTATCTTGTTTGGCTATGCAGGTAACGCACCTGCCGTAACCATCCATTTCTGTTCAGATGATGAACCGCCGCAAGGTGCGGGAAACTGTCCTTCAGGCCTTATACGCCTTCGAGCTCAGTGGTGATACCCGCGACGTACCTTTGAAAATGATTCTTGCCCCGCAGGTCGAAGCCGAAGACAAAGTCTTCGCCGAGAAGCTGTACCTGCGCACGATCGAACAACACGAGGAGCTCGACGCCGAAATCACCAAACGCCTGGCAAACTGGGACCTCACCCGTCTGGCGCTCATCGACAAGATCGTGCTTCGCATGGCCCTCACCGAGCTCGTCGAGTTCCCCGACATCCCCACCAAAGTGACCATCAACGAGGCCATCGAAATCGCCAAGAAGTTCTCGACGGGCAAGTCAGGCATGTTCGTGAACGGCATCCTCGACTCGGCCTGTCAGGACATGGTCAAGGAAGGCCGCATCAATAAGGTCGGCCGCGGACTCATTGATACCTCCACCCGGAAAAATTCGTAATGCGGTTACACCGCAATCAGATCCAATCGAATTGTCCGAAGCAAAGAAGCATATCATCATTGGCGACATTCACGGATGCGTGAACAGCCTCAACGCACTACTTGAAAAGCTGCGTCCGCATCGCGACTGGGTGCATGTCTTTTTGGGCGACTACATCGACCGAGGTCCCGACAGTCACGGCGTGATCCAGCGGCTCATCGAATTCGGCAATGAGGCCGAGTGTGTGTTCCTTCGTGGCAACCACGAACAGATGGCCGTCGACGCGTTCCTGGAAGGTGACGACGACAGCTGGCGGCATTGGCTCAATAACGGCGGCAGGTCAACCATGGACTCGTACACACGCGCCGGCACGAATCTGGCCGAGGCTGGAGGCCACCTTGATTTCATGTTGGCGACCGATTTTTTCTATGAAACACCCGAGTTCATCTGCGTCCACGGCGGTATCAACCCTTATATGACGGTAGCCGAGAACGTGGCGCAGGTCGATCCATATGAATTCCTTTGGGAGCGCAGGCACATCCAGACGGTGGTTCCCGACTGGGAAAAAACCGTAGTGTTCGGCCACACCCCGATGGCCACCGCAAAAATGGAACGCAACATGATCGGCTTGGACACCGGCTGCGTTTTCAGTGACCGCGGATTTGGCCGTCTCACCGCGCTTCTGATGCCCGAACGCGAACTTATTGACGTAATCTGTAACGACACAACACCTTCATGAGCCTTAAAGTCGGAATCGTGGGCCTGCCAAACGTAGGCAAATCGACCCTATTCAACGCACTGAGCAACGCCGGCGCCGAAGCCGCCAACTTCCCCTTCTGCACCATCGACCCCAACGTCGGCATCGTGCCTGTACCCGACGCTCGGATGGACAAGCTTTCTGAGATCGTGAAACCCGTGAAGGTGACACCAGCCATCATCGAGTTCGTAGACATCGCCGGCCTGGTGAAGGGTGCCTCCGAAGGCAAGGGCAAGGGCAACGCCTTCCTGTCGCACATCCGCGAGGTTGACCTGATCGCCCATGTGGTGCGCTGCTTCGACGACGACAACGTGATCCACGTAGAGGGCGGCGTCGACCCGATCCGCGACATCGGCATCATCGAAGCCGAGCTCATCTTCAAGGACCTTGAGAGTCTTGAGAAGCGCGAGTACAAGTTGAAGGCATCTGCTAAGAGCGGCGACAAAAAGTATTTGGAGCAGGCCGAGATCATCGCTAGCCTTCGCACCTTCATGGAAGACGGCAACCCGGCCCGCGCCTTTGTGGCCGACGAGCAGGTGCGCGAAACTTGGGCCGACCTGTTCCTCCTAACCGAGAAGACGGTGCTGTATGTCTGCAATGTGGATGAGGGCGATCTGCCAGACGGAGCCGACAACCCCTACGTGGCTAAGGTGCGCGAACGTGCAGCTGCCGAGGGAGCCGAGGTGGAGGTAGTGTGTGCCAAGATTGAAGCCGAAATCGCCGAGCTCGACGCCGACGAGAAGAAGCTGTTCCTCGACGAGCTGGGCATCCAAAGCTCCGGACTCGACAACATGATTTCGTGCGCCTACCGCCAGCTCGGATTGATCACGTATTTCACGGCCGGTGTGAAGGAGGTTCGCTCATGGACCATCCACAAAGGCATGAAGGCGCCACAGGCCGCCGGGGTGATCCATACCGACTTCGAGCGCGGGTTCATCCGAGCCGAGACCATCAAGTACGAAGACTATGTGGCGCTCGGTGGCGAGCATGCTGCCAAGGAGGCCGGTAAAATGCGAAGTGAAGGCCGCGAGTACGTGGTGCAGGACGGCGACGTGATGCTGTTCCGGTTTAACGTGTGATGTAACTCTCCCCCAGTCCCTCTCTTTGGCCAAAGAGAGGGGAGATTTAGACCAGATTCTCGAGAATTGGCAGGTACTCCGATTGGATCTTTGATGCCAGTAATCGAGCTCTAGTAGCGTTATAAATATGCACGAGGGTGTTTCTAGTTTCGATCATCCCCAACCATGTGATTTCATCGGTTATGTACCCTAGTTTCACAGCCTCTTTAAACACTTGCCGCGGACTCTTAGCGATCACTCCCTCGTCAGACAGCTGCGATTGAAGCCATTTCCACGCCAATTCATACGATAGCTCAAAACGCTTAATGAAGGCATCTTGTTCGATGTCCGATCCCAATCCAGTATCTGCAGCAGCACGGAGATTTCTGACGGCCTGTTTTAGATCATCTTTCCAAAAATTGGTATTCATGCAGGTTTTATGTCAGAAGAATAAATCAGGATTGCTTTTTGGAGCATTTCATCGGTAGCGTATTTTATTGCAATGATGTCCAAATTACCGACAATCGCATCCGCATCAACTGGTAGATCTGAGTCAACTATGAAATCAAAGTCAGAGGTTTCAGGCATATTCTGAGACGCTGCACTACCTGTCAGATATACCCTATGGGGGTTAAACTCTTGGACAATTCTCTCCAAGTAGAACTTGATGAGTTTGTTTCTGTTCGTTTTTGTCTTCACCTTCATCATATAGCATTATAACTATGTGTTTTCGAACAAGCAATACAAGCGTAGCCGCCCTGCCATTTGGTAAAGAACAGGTAGGTATCTCCACCGTCTTTGAGTTTTAGCGACTTGCGGATGGCGTCGGGATGCTCGGGGAATTCGCGGCGGGCGATGTTGGCCTTGGTGATAGCCATTTGCTTGCACCAATCCTTCACGGTTCGAAAATTTGCAGGCAGGATGGTGTCAATCCTGTACGATCTGCCGGGAAACGTTTCTTGAGGTTCGCTTCCCACGAGATAAACCGAACCGTAGTGGGCATGCATCAAACCGAATTGGGATGCAACATCGGAAACGAGTCCGGCACGTATGACGGCTGGATCGGGCTCGCAAAAAAAAGCGGGTTGATCGCCGGTCCATACCCCTGCCTTCTCATTTAATGCGCGGAACTCTGATATTGAATCGCCTCGTATGACCGTGGCGACACGTGCAGGTTGCTCAACCAAAGATCTCCCGACGAACAGCAGCACCTCCTTCACCTCGCCGTCGACCGACACGACCCGGTACTCGGCCAAACCGGGAAGCTGACGGGCGGCCTCAGTAGGGTCAAGTGCCGGAGAAGCCTTCACCAGCAGCGTTTTGGCCTTGGCGAGCATCATAGTCAGATGGGCCGTAATGTCGGGTGATGCATCTTTCAGTGAAACGGATCTCCCCTTGCCCACCCGACGGTCTGGGTCGACGTAGACGATATCGAAATGGTTGTCTGGGAAAGACGACAGGATTTCGATGCCGTCGCCGCAATGGATTTCGGCATGTGCAATGCCCAACACGCCCGAATTATGGTGAAAAAGCTCACACATTTCGGGGTCGATGTCGCAGTAGACCATATGCGTGATTTGGTCGGCGCAGTGGATGATGTCGGATCCGAGTCCGCCGCTCAGATCGATCACCCTACCCTTCAGCCACTGACGTTTGTGCGTGGCGGCGACACGGCCGGACGACTGCTCGAGTGCACGCTCGGTGTACAGGATGTCGGTGCCTGCCCAAACCGGGAATTTTGTGACCGCCTTGCGTCTGAGTTTGAGCTGGGTGACAATCTCACGGATGGGGAGGTCCGGATACTGGAAGGCCTCAAGCGCAAGACGATCGGGGTCGCGGTCGGCCCAGGCGCGGAGGGTGGTGAGGACTATTTCGGATGCTTTCAGCATAGGTCCTTACTGGATGACAACAATATGTGTTTGGAAAGTGAGATGTCTGCGACATGGGTCCCGACTACGTCGGGATGACAGCAATATGTGTTGGGGAAGTGAGATGTCTGCGACATAGGTCCCTCCTGGATGACAACAATATGTGTTTGGAAAGTGAGACCCCTACGGGGTAGATATTTTACAAAATATTGATAAAATTCCAGTTTGGGTTGGAATCTCGAATGAGTTTCTCTTTTTTCTCGCGACTTAGATTTTTCAGATATTTCTCCCTCGAGATGGCCATATTGATATCGTCGAATATTTCGAGGAATATCAAATTGTAACAATGATACTTCGATGCAAAATGGGCTTCATTGCCCTTATCGGTGTAATGTTCAGCCAAACGGCGGCGAAGATCATTTGTGACCCCGATATACAACGTCGTTTTACGTGGGTTGGTGGTTATGTAGACGTAATATTCTTTCATAGTTAAACTTTTTTATGATTGCCTATCTATAAGAGCCACGCCAAAGCAATTCCTTACGCACTCATTTAAAAAATTTGTCTAATACCCATGCCGTAGGCATCTCACACTTAAATAAAACGCCGCTGTCATCCTGTAAGGACCTATCCCGAAGGGATCTACCGCTGTCATCCCATCGTAGTCGGGACCTATGTCGTAGACATCTTCTTACAATTACGTCGCCGCTGTCATCCCGACGTAGTCAGGACCTATGCTGAAAGCATATTGCAATCATCACCCCATCTTGCGTATATTGAAAGTCTACACGGATCGTTAGCTCAGTTGGTTAGAGCGCCACGTTGACATCGTGGAGGTCGGTAGTTCGAATCTACTACGATCCACATAAGCGCGGGGAGAATCCCGGCGCTTTTTTTATTTACCCCAACAGCCATGTCGAACGACATTCTGCGACTTGAACTCCCCGACGGCCGGGTACTCGAACTGGCACCCGGCTCGACCGGCCACGACGGCGCGCGCATGATCAGCGAAGGATTGGCCCGCAATGCGCTCAGTGTGACCGTGAATGGAACCGTGTACGACCTGCATCGACCTCTCCCCGAAGGTGGTACCTTCACGGTTAACACGTGGGATTCGGCAGACGGCAAGGCGACGTTCTGGCACTCGACCGCCCACCTGATGGCCGAGGCCGTGCAGGCCCTCTTCCCCGACGCCCGTTTCGGCATCGGTCCAGCCATCGAAACAGGATTCTACTACGACATCGATTTCGGCGATGTGAAAGTTGGTCCTGACGAGCAGGCCGCCATCGAAGCGAAAATGGTCGAGCTCCTTAAGGCCAAATCGGAGTACAAAAGGCGCGAGGTTCCAAAAGATGAGGCCATCGCCTACTTTAAGAAGATCAACGACCCGTACAAGCTCGACTTGATCGACGGGCTCGAAGACGGCACCATCTCATTTTACAACCAGGGCGAGTTCACGGATCTTTGCCGTGGACCACACCTGCCATCGACCGAGCCGATCAAGGCCGTCAAGCTGATGAACATCGCAGGTGCCTATTGGCGTGGCGATGCGTCCGGCAAGCAGCTCACCCGTCTTTACGGGGTTTCATTCCCGAAGAAGTCGATGCTCGACGAGTACCTGAACCAACTTGAGGAAGCCAAGAAGCGCGACCACAAAAAACTGGGCAAGCAGCTGGGCATCTACATGATCGACCCCATGATCGGCCAAGGCCTTCCAGTCTGGCTGCCAAAGGGCACCGTGATGCGCCGCACCCTCGAGGCCTTCCTGCGCGACGAGCAGGTCC
>CAYWCV010000002.1:0-85642 GCA_964456845.1 uncultured Chitinophagales bacterium
CATCCTCACGGAATTTACGTCCGTAGCCCAAACTGTGACGATAGTCGACCTCGATGACCACATATCCCTGCTGGTTGAGGAACTGATGGAACAGATACTCGCGCCAATAGCTGTTAGACCATCCCTTATACACGTTCTGGAGAGACCCGGCACCATGCACAAATACCACGACAGGATATTTTTGGCCCACCTGCATATTCTGAGGCTTCAGAACCGACATCGACAGCATGGTGGACCCATCGCGTCCCTGAAAACGGTGGTACTCGGGCACCTGCCAGTTCACATTGTTGAAGCGTTCAGGCACGGAGTTGGTCAAACGGACTTCTTTGTTGTAGTCGAGTAGATTAATGGCATATAGATCTTCGGGCTGATTCCAAAAGGTGCGTTCGTACACGACATGCTTGCGGTCGGGGCTCAATCGGAAAGACTCACGGAAGGCCTCCTCAGTAGTGATCTGCTTGATAAGACCCGTGTTCAATACAAGTGTGTACAGATGGCGCTCGCCCGGATCGACCTCGGTGGAAGCATAGATCAGCGAATTGTCGCTCAGCCAAGCGTGCCAATCAACCTCAAAATTGCCCTTGGTGAGCTGCTTCATATTACTTCCGTCTGGATTCACCGTGTAAAGATGATTCCAACCGTCCCTCTCGGAAGTAAACAGCATCAAATCGGTGCTGATACCGAACGAGGCGGTATGACCCGACATCCAACCGTGGGTGGAGTCCTTGAAAACGGTGTTGAACACGCCCTCGCTGAAATCGTACACCATCAGCTCACGGTATTTCTGTGCCACATCGGTACGATCAAGCATAAAATAACGCTCCGACGGGCTCACACCGCGTGCCCCGATGCGGTACACACCGGTAAAGAGTTCGGTCACCTTCTTTGTTTCGATGTTGATCTCGCTGACGGTCGTCTCACCGAAGCCGCGGCGAGAACCGCCTGGCTGGACAAACTTATCGACGTAGCGGGGGAAAAAGACCTCGGTAGTTTCCGAATTGTCGACTTGTGTTACAATGAGACGCTGGTTGCCAAGACCCCAACCCCAGATGGAGTAGTTGGGCTCGTCGTCCTTCTTGACAGTTATTTGACGGATAGATGCCGGTTCCAAGCTAACGACATAGATGTCGCCATTCTTGGTAAATGCCACTTTTTTACTGTCAGACGCCCAAACGGCTCCACCCTCGTTTCCATCCATAGCCGTCAAGACGCGGCGATTCTCGCCGCTGAAGTCGGATATGTACAAGTCGCCCCCCTGCGATGTGAGCACATACCGTTTGTCGGGCGACTCGATCCTCATGCCCATTGGACGCACCGGCTCCGACTTTTTGAGATTCTTCCCATCAAGGTCCACCTCATACCGCTGAGAGGGAGATGTGTGGTTCTCATTCCAGGAAAAATAGACCTTCTTCCCATTATCGGAGAACGACTGGAACGACGGCCTTACGCCGGCAAGGTATGGCTCGTGGAAAATCGTCTTAAGTTGGAGGGTATCGAGTCCCTGACCGAACGCGTCAACGGCCGAAAAAGCCAGAAGTGCCAGAAGGTAAGCAGCTCTTTTCATCGTGAACTGTCTATTTGGTTGATTGGATGATCGATTCGATGTCAGCCCGTTCCTTTGGGACCGATGTAAGATTTTCGTTGCCAGTTTCGGTGATGGCAATATCATCTTCGATACGGATGCCACCAAAATCAAGCATTTTACCCAATAATGAGGCGTTAAGATACGGTTTCACTGCCGGATCTTCCATGGCGGGATTCAATAAAGCCGGTATGAAGTAGCACCCAGGCTCGATGGTGAGCACCATGCCGGGTTCGAGTGTCCTGCGCGCCCGTAAATACTGGATGCCCGGACGCTGAATACGGTCGACCCCCTTCGGATACCCTCCCGGATCGTGTACATCCATGCCCAGGAAGTGGCCCAAACCGTGAGGAAAGAACAACGCGAAGACATTTTGTTCCATCATCGCTTCAAGGTCGCCTCTCACAATGTCCATGTCGCGTAACCCTCGCAGGATGTCGCGGGCGGCTTCGAGGTGCAAGTCTTCAAATCGGATGCCCGGTTTTGCACGCTCAATACTGTTCTTGTGAGCCGCCAGCACGGCATCATACACGCCTGCCTGAAGCGTTGTGAACGTGCCGCTCACAGGATAAGTGCGGGTAATGTCGTGAGTGTATCCGTCCAACTCACCGCCGGCATCGATCAGGAACAGCTCGCCACTGCGCATTCGGCGGGTATTCTCGACGTAATGGAGAATAGCGCCATTTGTCCCGGAGGCATAAATACCGTTATAGGCCTGTAATTGCATGCCCTGTCGGATGCAGTGGTACTCGAAAAGGGCCTTGAGCTCGTACTCCATCATATCGGGACGTACCGCCTTCATCACCTCAGCATGTGCATGGCTTGTCGCCTTGCCGGCAGCACGCATTTTGTCGAGCTCATCGTCCATCTTGATAAGGCGACAATCGGTGAGGGCATCTTTTAGGGACTCGTGCAAGACATTCATGCCAAAACTGGTAGGCAAAGCAGCCTGTTCGGCGTTTAGGGTATAAACCACAGAGGGCTTACGGGCCTTAAAGTACTCCTCTAACTCGTTGTCGTAATGGATGGCATCGGGTTTTGCTGTTTCCGCGTAATATTCAGCGTCGCGTACGATGCCATGCCACACGGCATATTGAACACTCCTTCGGGGCACAAAGAGATGCCCGGTGCCGTCGTGGAGGTCGAGCACAAAGTGAAAATCCGGCTCGTTGATTCCGGTGAGATACCAAAAGTTGGACTCTTGGCGAAACGGATATTCGAAGTCAGTGTCAAACCTGTGTTGGACTTGTGCTCCTTTAATGTATACGATGGCGTCTTCTCCCGGATGAAACAGACGGAGAAGCTTCATGCAATGCGAGCGATTCATAAGAAATTTATAGCGTGAACAGATCGTCGAGCATAACAGGCAGGCGTCTGTACGCATCGTCAGGCTCAAGCAAATATTCGGCCATGTGCTCGGGTAGATGACGCTCGTGGTCGGATGAAGCGCGTATCAGGCGGTACCTCGTCTCTTTTCCCAAGTATACGGTATCAAGCGGCAGAAACAAAACGGCCTCATTGCGTCCACTAACATTTCGGATCGCGATGAGCACCGTCGACACACCGTCGGGCGACGCAACGGTAAAAGCTAATTTTACAGGAGCACCCTTCTCCTGAACAACCTGGTAATAATGCGACATCCCGGCCGCGGTGCCATTCAGACCCGGGTTCAGGCTGATCAGGTTCTCTGCGGCCTCACCCGTAAACCAGACACCTAACATATCGTCTAAACCCAGGTCATGCACCGTATGCTGCCCTGCAAATCCTGTCGATCGCCAATATTCGATGTCAGGCAAAAAGGATGCCTCATAGCGCAGCATTTCGGGCAAGTCGCCACTCGCTTTGTAACCGTCTCCTTGATATTCATACCAGTGATCGATCAGACCATTGGTCATGCACAGCACGGGCGCCTTTATATCGGCATTGTAACGGGCGATCTGGCGGGACACCTGATCAGTTATGGCTACGGTTGGTGCCTTGCACTCAATCAGGACAGCCGGTTTGAGCTGCTTGTCATATAACAGTACATCAACTCGACCTGTAGTCACTTCCCCCTTGGTTGTAGACCCCTTCTCGGTGGCAATGTGGCCCGAAGGCCATACATCGCCCTGCAGCAGATAGTCGATGCTGCGAAGCCTAACCCTCTCTTCCGGACGGTCGACCAAAAGCTTGCCCAAAACGGGGTGATATAGGTATCGTTGCCCGTCCCTGAACCGGACATGCGGAAAATGGCCCGTGCAGTGCGAGCGTATGCGCATTATCCCTTAGGCGCTCGTTTGTTAGGCTTTGTTGACTTCTCCAGTTCCTTACCGGCCTTCTTGTCGATCGACCCCATCAGCTTGGCGTGGTCGATCTGCTTATTGATCATCATTTGTTGACCAATGGAAAGCAGGTTGTAAATCATATAGTACAGGCTCAACCCCGATGCAATGTTGTTGAAGAACACAAAGAGCATCGCTGGTAATATATAGGTGAGGACCTTCATCTGATTGTTCGGTGCCGTCTGACCCGATATTTGCATCTGAACGATCATGGTGATGGTCATCAGAAGCACAAAACCACTGATGTGGTCGCCCAACAACGGGATATTGAACGGCAGGCTGAGAATGACGTCGGGAGCCGAAAGGTCATCGGCCCAAAGAAACGGCTTCTGGCGGATCAAGATGGAGTTTTGGAAGAACATCCACAACGTCACAAGGATTGGTAGCTGCAACAGGTTGGGCAAGCATCCGCCGAGGGGGTTCACTTTGGCCTCCTTGTAAAGCTTCAGCATGGCCTGCTGCTGCTTCTGAGGATCCTCTTTGTACTTCTCCTGAATGAGCTTCATCTCTGGCTGTATCTCGCGCATGGCTGCCATGCTCTCGAAGCTCTTCTTCGTGAGCGGGTACAGAACAAGCTTGATCAAGAACGCGAAAATGATGATCAGTATGCCGTAATTCTCAATAAAGCCAGAGAAGAACACGAAATAGGGGATGATGGCGAATCGCACCAATGGATCGGAGAACCACCGCATGAAGGCGTAGCCCATGTCGACCATGTCGAAGGCATGATCGTCGAAGTTGCGCAGATGGCTGAACGACAGCGGTCCGACGTACAAGGCATAGCTGAGTTTGCTCGTTTCGGGCAGAGCGGAGCGCAGCGCCGACGTGTAGTTACGCTGGGCGGCAGGATCTGTGTCCTCTCCGATACGCTCGGCCGTAAAGTAGGCACCATCGCTCGACTGCAAAGGTTTGATGATCTGGGTGAAGAACTTGGTCTTGGTCGACACCCAACTGATGTCGCCGTTCACAATTTTCTCCTCGCGTCCCGGCGATGTGAGCAGAAACTGTTCGAGTTCGCCACCGGCATAGCTGTAGGCGGCCACCGAAGGAGCTTCCGTGCTCAGGTAACGCTCCGAGTAGTTGAGCGTGGAGTTCCAGCCGAGTTCCATGGTGCGGCTGCTGATGAGGCTCTCGGCTCCAATAAATTCCACGTCGAGACCGATCTCGAAACTGCCGCCGCGCAGAGTGTACACAAAGCGTACGGAGCCGCGGTCTCCCATGGGCAGATCATATGCCAACTGAAGCGAGTCGCCGTCGGCAAGCGTGTAGTTGTCGTTTTCGAACTGTGGCACGAACAACAACCGGTGCGTGTCGATATTGTAGTTCTGTGCCGATGTGAAGCCGAGCGAATACACCGACTTCGTGGTGTCCGAAATCAGTTGTACGCGTTGCCCGTCCCACGTGAGGTAGTCATGAAGCTCGAATCTGACGGGACCGGCTCCCCGGTTGCTGAATTCGACGGTGTAGAGCGGCGTTTCGACACGGCTGATGCGAAGGTCGACCTGCTGGGCTGAATCGGCTTGGGCGAAGAAACCCATCGACGCCTGTTCGGGCACTTCAACATCGGGCAAGGTCTCACTGCGGATCTCGGGCTGCTCCGCCGGAAGGTTCAGGGCAGCAATGCTGTCGCGGGTGGCCAGCTCACGTTGCTGGCGTTCAAGCTGCTCCTGCGATGGGGCCGTGTAATAAAACCACGCAAGGGTGATGAGGAAGATGAGGATGAGACCCGTAACGGTATTACGATCCACGCTGACTCCGGTCTATAGATTGATGATAATGGTCATGGGGTTCTGGAACCGGGTCGTAGCCACCCTTGCTCCATGGATGGCAACTGCCAATTCGGCGCACGGTGAGCCAGAAGCCCCTGAGAAAACCATGCTTTTTGAATGCCTCTATCCCGTACTGGCTGCATGTAGGAGTGTACCTGCATGAGGACGGAAAATAGGGAGATATGGCGATCTGGTAAAATCGGATAAACGCGACGGCGACTTTAGACAGCATTTGCATCCTCCCGAGATGTCAGGTTCTTGAGGCGTTTGACGAATACGTCGATTTGCCCCAAAAGATGGTTCAAATGGTTGTTGGCGCTTTTGGCGATGAATGCCACCTCGAGATCGAAGCCGGTTTCGCCCATCTGCTCGCTGAGTTGATGCCTACTCAAACGATATGCTTCTCGCATGAGCCGCTTGCAGCGATTTCTGACAACGGCATTTCCCAGCCTTTTGCTGGCAATGAACGCCACGCGTACACTGCCTGTACCCGATGGCCGAAGTGCATACTTGATGTCGATCCCTCTGCCGCGATGAAATTTGCCGTCGTCAAAAAGGCCCGCAAAGGCCTTTTTTCCCCTCAAGATGGCGGTGCGCGGCAGCCGTAGCCGCCGCATCGTCATCCCTCCGTCAATATTATTTCGGTCCTCGCTCATCGCTGACCGTCAGGCTGTGACGGCCTTTGGCACGGCGGCGACGGAGTACTTCGCGTCCGTTTGCGGTCTCCATGCGCGAGCGGAAACCGTGCGTGTTAGTGCGCTTACGCTTGCTTGGTTGGTACGTACGTTTCATGTCGATCTATGTGGACTGTATAACTTGAATTGTGAACAGATAATCAAATTACGAAGATTTCCACAATTTATGAACATCTCTGCGTATTAAATCTCTGCGTACGGATGCCTGAGTGCCCCTATTCATTGAATACACCAATAATATACCGTATTTTGCCGTTCTGTTCGGATGAATCATCCCCAAGGGGCAACCGCTGCCCCAAAGTCACCCCAAGCGTATGCTAGAGAAAATTCTATCAGCTTTTACCAAACTCTTCGGCTCGAAGAGCGACCGCGACATCAAGAAAATACAGCCGATCGTAGACTCGATCAAAAGCTTCGAGCCAGAGCTGCAGCAATTAAGCGATGAAGAGCTGAAAGCCCGTACGGTCACGTTCAAGGACACCCTCAAGAAGGCCGTGTCCGAAATTGACGACGACATGAACGCGATCAAAGACAAGCTGGCCAAGACAGGCGAAGACGACACGCTGACCATCGACGAGCGCCGTGCACTGAGCGACGAACTCGAGGCGCTCGACAAAGAGTGGCTCAAAGCCACCGAGGAGGTCCTCAACGAAATCCTCCCCGAGGCCTATGCCGTGCTTAAGGAGACATGCCGCCGTTTCGTGGGCCAAAGCTGGGAAGTTGCCGGTAATATGATCACTTGGGACATGGTGCCCTACGACGTGCAGCTCGTCGGTGCCATTGCCCTGCACCAAGGCAAGATCGCCGAAATGAAAACGGGAGAGGGCAAGACGCTGGTCGCCATCTTCCCGGTCTATCTTAATGCCCTGGTCGGACGCGGCGTGCACATCGTTACCGTCAACAACTACCTCAGCCGTCGCGACGCCGAATGGAACGCCCCCATCTTTGGATTTCACGGACTCACCGTCGATTGTATCGATCTCTATGAGCCGAACTCCGAGATGCGCCGGCGCGCCTACCGTGCCGACATCACCTACGGCACCAACAACGAGTACGGATTCGACTACTTGCGCGACAACATGGTCGCAGATCCTGAGCAGCTCGTTCAGCGCGGACACCATTTCACCGTGGTCGATGAGGTTGACTCCGTGCTTATCGACGAGGCCCGTACGCCCCTCATCATATCGGGTCCGGTTCCCAACGACAATCAGACACAGAAATACGAGGAACTCAAGCCACGCATCGCAAACCTGGTCGAAGCCCAGAAACGCCTAATCGCAAAATTGGTGCAGGAGGCCGAGGAGCAACTGAAGACCGGCGAAGAAGACAAGGCAGGATTGTCCTTGCTCAGGGCTCAGAGGGGTTTCCCGAAGAACAAGAAGTTCCAGAAGATGATGCAGGAGGCCTCCGTGGCACGCTTGGTCCAAAAAACCGAGTACCTGTATCTGCAAGAGAATGCCAAGAACATGCCCATCGTGGACGAGGCCCTCTATTACTCGGTCGACATGAAGAACAACTCGATCGAAATGACGGACCAGGGTCGTGAGTTCATCACATCGAGCGAAGAAGAAAAGGACTTCTTCATCATCCCCGACATGGGGCTTGAGACAAGCATCATCGAGGAAGAGCTTGCCGAAAAGCAGAAGACCGAGGCGGCCAAACTTGGCGACGACGAGGTGGCGCTGGCCAAACTCCATGAGGACATCCGTCGCGAGCGCGCCGAGCGCATGGCAGAGAAAAATCGCCTGTTCGCCGAGCGCAGCGAACGCATCCATTCGGTGAACCAGCTCCTCAAGGCCTACACCATGTTCGAAAAGGACGTCGAATACATCGTCCAAGAGGGCAAGGTCATGATCGTAGACGAGCACACCGGCCGTGTGCTCTCAGGGCGCCGCTACTCCGACGGCCTCCATCAGGCCATCGAGGCAAAGGAAAGCGTGAAAGTGGAGGCTGCCACGCAGACGTATGCGACCATTACGCTGCAGAATTACTTCCGCATGTACCACAAGCTGGCTGGTATGACGGGTACGGCAACCACCGAGGAAGGAGAATTCTTCGAGATCTATAAGCTAGAAGTGGTGGAAATCCCCACAAACAGGCCTATTCAGCGCGCCGACCGCGAGGACCTTGTGTATCGTACCAAACGCGAGAAGTTCAACGCCGTGCTCGACAAGATCCGCGAGTATCACGAGAAAAAGCAACCGGTGCTTGTCGGAACGACAAGCGTCGAGGTCTCAGAAACCTTGGCGCGCATGCTTCAGCGTGCGAAGATCCCTCACAATGTGCTCAACGCCAAACAGCATCAGCGTGAATCTGAAATCGTAAAAATGGCCGGTCAGCCCGGCGCCGTGACCATTGCAACCAACATGGCTGGCCGTGGAACCGACATCAAGCTTGGCGCTGGTGTTATTCAGCATGGCGGCTTGGCCATCCTGGGTACCGAGCGCCATGAAAGCCGCCGTATTGACCTCCAGCTGCGTGGTCGTTCCGGCCGACAAGGTGATCCGGGTGAATCGCAGTTCTATGTGTCTCTCGAGGACGACCTCATGCGCCTGTTTGGCGGCACCGACCGTGTGATGCGGGTTATGGACCGTCTGAAATTCGAAGAGGGAGAGGTTATTCAGCACCCTTGGGTAACAAAGGCCTTGGAGCGCGCCCAAAAGAGGGTGGAGCAAAACAACTTCGGCATACGTAAGCGCCAGCTCGAGTACGACGACGTTCTCAACAACCAGCGCTCCGTAATTTACAAGAGACGCAAGAACGCACTTCTGGGTGAGCGTCTGACAAGCGATTTGCAGGACATGCTTGAAGACCTGATCGTGTCGGTGGTCGACAAATACTACCGTGACGGCAACTTCGAGCAAATCAGCGACGATATCCTTCGCCTGCTTGCCGTCGACGTCGAAGTCGACCGCGAGCAGTGGGCCCGCATGGGAGACGAAGGCCTGATCGACCTCATCGGTGCCAAGGCACTCGAGGCCTACCGATTCAAGGAGCGCGCAATTGCCGAACCACTTTACAACGTGCTCAAGCAGCTCGATGAGACCCAGTCAGAGCGCCGTCCATCCATGGTGCAGGTGGTTTTCACCGACGGCATGCGCTTTCTAAGAGTGGTGGTAAATGTGGACAGATGTCTCGAAACCAAAGGTCATGAGGTAGTGCGTGCACTCGAGCGCACCGCCGTGCTGTCGATTATCGACGACAAGTGGATGGAACACCTTCGCGAACTCGATTCCGTGAAGGAGGGCATCGGTCTGCGCGCCTTCGGCCAAAAGGATCCGCTTTTGGAATACAAACGCGAGGCTTTCGCGATGTTCACCCGGCTTGTCGACGAAATCAACAAAGACGTCATTACGATGGTCTGGAAGGCGGTTCCGGAGGGATCCCAAGGCAACAGCCAACAACCGGTGCAACGGGCTACCGCTCCTACCCGCAGCAAAGTGGATTTGAGCCGCGCCCGCGCAAGCCACGCCGAAACCGATAACATGGCAATGAGAGCCGCCTTGGGTGGCGGTAATGAAGAGGCACTGGCACAGTCGGCCGAAAAGCAGGCACCCGTGGTGATCGAAAAGAAAATGGGACGAAATGACCCATGCCCTTACGATCCTTCACGAAAATTCAAAAACTGCTGCGGCGCAAAGGGGCTTCATACGTGCACCATGGCAGGCTTGGAATCGGGTAAACCAGCTAAAGTCTAATCGGTACATGCACATACTTGGCATCGACATTGGCGGGTCGGGAATAAACGGGGCCATCGTTGAGACCACCACGGGTGCGCTTGTGAGCGATAAGTATCGGATCGACGCACCAACCGACGCCACACCTCACAAGATCATGTCGAAGGTGCACGAGGTGGTGCGGCATTTCAACTGGAAGGGCCCAATCGGATGCGCATTTCCGGCGCCCATTGTCGACGGCATCATCATCGACTCGCTTTACCTAGACCCATCATGGAACAAGGCGGATATTGAGCACCTTTTGTTCGAAATCACCGATTGCCCTGTGTTTGTGATCAACGACGCCGACGCGGCCGGCCTGGCCGAGATGAAGTTTGGTGCCGGCCGGGATAGGCGAGGTGTCGTAATCGTCCTCACCGTCGGAACCGGCATCGGATCTGCGATCTTCGTCGACGGCAAGCTGCTCCCGAACACGGAACTCGGCAAAATTGAGATCCGTGGCATAACGGCACAGGAACGCGCATCGGAACGTATCAAACGAGAAGAAGGCCTTAAACGGAGCGCCTGGGCAAAGCGAATTGAACTGGTTCTAAACGCGTTCGAAAGGATATTCTATCCAAACCTGTTCATCTTTGCCGGTGGCGTAAGCAAAAAGTTGGACAAAATCATCGAGTTCATCGATGTGAGCACTCCTTTTGTTGCTGCCGACCTGTTAAATAATGCCGGCATCATTGGTGCTGCCATGTTCGCCGAGGAGAAGCTTCCGTCAGGCCATTGAACGGCCATACTCGTTCTGAGTCTTCTTAGGCCGCTTCGCTAGCCCAAGTGTAAACCACCAGAGTGCGGCCGCAGCCAGGCGCACGGTATGCAGGTCTGTGTCGAAATCGGGATTGACCTCGACGATGTCAAAACTGCGGACCAACTTATTCATACCGGCTTGATAGGCGATTTCGAAAAGGTTGCGATCGGTCAGTCCACCAGGCGATGGAGCACTGACCCCCGGTGCATACGACTGGCTCACAACATCCATGTCGATGCTGACCATCGTGGATTTCGTGACGCCATGAAATATTCCCTGAATGGCAACATGGTCGATATCGTCGGCCCAAAACCACGCCGATTTACGTGAATTCAAATACTCAAGGTGCTCGCGCGCCACATGTTGCGGCTTTAGGCCGGCCACCGTGTAATCGATGACGGTACCCCTTCCCAATTCGAGCGCCTGCCGAAATGGCGAACCTGAATGCGCGAGCCCATCCTTCAGGGGACGTACATCTGGATGAGCATCCCAGTTGATGATGCTGATCTTGTTCCTGATCTGATGATAGCCCAAAACGTGGCCGAACGAGGTTTCGTGGCCACCACCTAGAATGATGGGAATCTGGTTTGCCGCCAATATAGACTCAACGAGGTTGCCCAGTTTCTGCTGGTCTTGTCCTAAATTTCCTGTAACCACCAAGTCGCCGACATCATGTATGCTACCGATTACAGCTACATGCTCATCGAAGAATTCCGGATGGGGAGTCAGCTTTTTAAAGACATCTCTGATCATTTCGGGCGCCTTGGCAGCACCCGGTCGTCCCCCGTTTCTGCGTACTCCCTCGTCCGATGGAAACCCGATCAGAACTACCTCCGTTTGAGATTCTGGGTCTGAATTTAGGATGTCGCCAATGCGGATATCTTCTTGCATATGATCGGTCATGAACTTCAAATACCGGCAAGATACATTCCTAAGGCCGCAACCGCCAATGCATGGTGAATGGTGCCATTTGAGATGGCCTCGACTGCCTGTTGTTTTGAGAGGTTTTCAACCCGAATGAACTCGGAGTGGTCGTGTCCACCGTCTCCAAGATAGGTGCAGCCAGTTGCAAGCCAAATACCGCACTTATTTGTGTTTAAAGCTGGATTTGGGGCCAATATCCCAAGTTGTCTCCAACCAGCTGCCACGAAACCGGTCTCCTCGAGCAGTTCCCTCTCAGCAGCCTCGCGGTGCGTCTCGCCTTTGTCGACAACCCCACCAGGCACTTCCAAACTCAACGCGCCCGTCCCAAATCGGTACTGGTTCACCAGTATAAACTCGCCTTGGTCGGTAAGGGCAACCACATTTACCCAATCAGGAGCGTCCAATATGTAATAATCGTCAACAATGGAGTCATCGGGCGATTGCATACGCCTCGTGATCACTCGAAACACAGGCGTCTCCAAACTCACCGTCTCACTCACAGGTTTCCAAATCAGGTCATCGTCATTCATATATTGTCCATTGGGTTTGTCGACCAAATTAAAGGCTATCTTGCTATCTTCAAACAGATAACACCAGATTGTAGTGAATGAACCAGATGAGAACACTGACACTTAAAACAGACCAAGCACTAGACAGGGCGCGCCTGCTGGAACAAATAGGAAAAGCCTGCGACGTGATGGAAGCCATCTATGATGACGGGTACTATCCAAAAGTGACAGTGTTCAGGTCCTGGTCGAAGTACAACCCAACCATATCTGGCGAATTTGCACGACCAAAGGCCATTCGGTGGTACATGGCCCGCGAACTTGAGAAACTTCTCCAAAACGGTGCTGATATCCACATCGAAGGCGAGCGCAAGATCCGAACCCTTTGGGATCCCGAACTGCTCGACTCTCTCGACGAGGAAGGATGGGACTTCACCCAAAAGAAGCTGTTTTTATTTGCACCTGAGCGTATCGACATTTCTTTGAACCGCTTGGAACATTACACGGGCACCAAATCGGAAGACTTCCAAAGGTACATCTTGTTCACTAACTACGACATGCATGTGGAAGTGTTTCAGCAACGGTTCCCTGACTGCGTTCGACCGGCGAAAGGCGGCTTCCAAATGCCGGCATACCACCACAAGCTGCCGAACAACAGCGGTGTCAGCCTTGTCAACATCGGTGTCGGGCCGTCGAACGCCAAGACCTGCAGCGACCATATTGCCGTGCTCCGTCCCGATGCCATGATCATGGTCGGTCACTGCGGCGGCCTGCGCAACCATCAGGAAATTGGTGATTTCGTGCTAGCATCGGGCTATATGAGAGCCGATCATGTTCTGGATGAGTTGATTCCAACGAGTGTCCCCATCACGCCAAATGTGATGTTGAATGAGCTCTTGAGCAGCACACTGAACCAAATGGAGCTCTCATTCCGTATCGGCACAGTCTACACCACAGACAACCGAAACTGGGAATTTGCCAAAAAGTCGAGCATCCAGCAGATTCACACGAGCCGGAGCCTGGCAGTCGACATGGAGTCGGCCACCATAGCGACTAACGGCTTCCGATACCGCATCCCACATGCGACCCTCCTGTGTGTGAGCGACAAACCCCTTCACGGCAAGCCGAAACTGAGCGACATGGCCCAGAAGTTCTACAACAACTCGAAGGAACTGCACCTCGACATCGTGCTCGAAGTGATTGGACACCTCAGGACAAATCACCCCGATGGTCTGCCAAACGCCAGCATTCGTGGGTTGGATGAGCCCCTTATGGGTGGCATCTAGGTTCTACCTGTTCTGAAGAGTTACCCGGATTCCGGCGGTTGTTCGCGATGGACTCATAAATACTTGGCGCGCGAACCAGCCCAGGCCTGACTTCCGCGACAAAGGACCGTCCAGTTCGACTTTGAATGTGTGCCCAAATGCATAGAAGTCATCCGACAACGTTCCTCGCAGCCCGATCTTCTCGTCTACATACGAATAGAGCAGAAAGACGTTCACACCCGAGTTGGTGCGCCCTGCTATCAGATTATTGAGATCCTGCTGGGCGCTTAAACCGAATGACACGGTTTCATCCGATGCATTGATTAAAAGTTCAGTTACAAAACGTGGCCATATCTCATCCTTCTTGTAGCTGAACTCCACCTTGGAATATGCATCACGATCTACGATCTCTGCGCTCAGCTCGGCTCCAAATCGATCGTCAAACTGCTTCGTTAACTCGATTTCCGCATAGTTGAGCCTCCTTGGCCTGGTAAAGGCGTTCGGCTCGTCCAAGTCGTTCAAACCACCGGCAACGACCTCGACGACAAACCCGTCGACCACTTCATTTGTGACACGCACTCCGTCGAGCCATCCGCTTGCTTCAAGACCGGTGCTCGAAGTCGCATTCTTGGTGGGCGGAATCACGCCCGCCTGCACTCGCCATTTTTCGTGATCATATTGGAGATACAGCTGCCGTACGAAAATCTCCATGAAATCTCTCTCGCGAGGCGGTTCGAAATCGGTTGCCGTCGACCATCGCGACTGAAACCTGCTGCCTGACGAACCAAGCGCCCTCGCGCTGAGCCCCTTCCCAAAGTCCACATGTGTCCACACCCGCAGCGACGATTGGATGCGGTTTCGCTCCCTCCCCCAGTCCAGATTGTCGTAACGCGACTCAGCCGTCACCCTAAAAAAGCTGATCTCTTGGGCGATAGCACCCAAGGGTGGAGCAAGGAATAACAGCGGCAGCAAAAGGAGTCTTTTCATCAAAGTATAAGAAGGTGTGGCTTGAGATGAACAGCAATTTGACACCGTGCATTCAGTGGACATCAAAAATATCAATACTTGTGATAACTGCAGCAGTTTTCTCTTACTGCTATGATTCAAATCGTCATAAAGTTCGGTTTTTTCAGCCTCTTGACGTAAGGAATCCACTTGGCAGGTATCTATAGGGTATAACCATTAACCAGCTAGACGCAACATGGAACCTTACACTCCCCTCGAGGGAACTGTCCACGAAATGCCGGTCGACGAAAAACCGCGCGAACGCTTGCAACGATACGGAGCCGAAAGCTTGTCGGAAGCCGAGTTGGTCGCCATCATATTGCGAACTGGAATCCAGGGCCAAAATGCGGTGGAAACCTCCCGCAGGCTCATCCGCGACGTCGGCGGGCTGCACCGTCTGAGCCGTATGCGATGGAAGGACGTCGCCAGAGTGCCCGGAATAGCCCACGTGAAGGCACTCACGCTTGAGGCCGTGTTCGAGCTCGGCCGCCGGGTTGCCGTCGCGCCTGTGGGCGAACGTATCGTACTGCGCGGTCCCGACGATGTATACGCATATTTTGGCCCCCGCATGAGAGATGAGCGGGTCGAGGTGTTCGCCGTGGCATTTATGAATGCCGCGAAGGTGCTCACAGGCAGCAAGGTGATCAGCCGCGGTGGCATGACCGCTACCATCGTCGAGCCGGGCGAGGTGTTTCGCCATGCCCTCCTCAACGACGCCCACAGCATCATCGTGCTGCATAACCACCCATCTGGCAATCCAAAGCCCTCCGAAGCCGACATAAGGCTAACCAAGCGCCTGATAGATGCAGGGCGAACTCTTGGCATACCACTCGAAGACCATCTACTTGTGGCCGGACACGATTATGTCAGCTTTCGGGCACGAAATATCGTCCCCTTTTCGGCCTGAGCCCATCCTTCGGCTCAATATCCGTATATTTCGGGTCTAACACATTTATCGTCTATGAAAGAATATCTCAAGAAAATCGTAACCGACGCCCTCGTAAAAGTGGCAGGATCCACCGATAATTTACCCGACGTGATTATCGAGAAACCGCGCATCCCTGAGCATGGCGATGCAGCCACCAACGTGGCCCTCGCCGCCGCTAAGTCACTTGGCAAGCCACCCCGCCAGATCGCGGAGGCATTGGTGGCCGCCATGCATGTCGACCCTGCTGCACTCTCGGCCGTTGAGATAGCAGGACCAGGATTCATCAACTTTCGCTTCGCACAAGGTTGGACCCAAAGGCAACTTGGTCGCATTTTGGAAGAGCCGCATGCTTACGGCAAAACAGCTGCCAACGCTGGCAGGCGCATCCAAGTCGAATTTGTGAGCGCCAACCCTACGGGCCCTCTTACCGTCGGCCACGGACGTAATGCCGTTTTGGGCGACACCATCGCACGCATGTTCGAATGGACAGGGGCGATCGTGGAACGTGAGTACTATTTCAACGACGCCGGACGCCAAATGCGAGTCCTAGGTGAATCGGTCCAGATTCGTTACAAACAACTTCTTGGCGAGGCTATCGAGCTCCCCGAAGGACACTACGAGGGCGAATATATTCGCGACATCGCACAGGTGTTGTATAACCGTGTTGGCGACAGTCTGAAGTCAACCGACGACGTAGCCGAGTTTACAGCCGCCGCCCGCGATGCCATGTTCGACGACATCAAGACAACGCTCGACCGGATGAAGATCCATATGGACACCTTCTTCAACGAGCACAACCTGTACACCGATGGGTCCATCGAGCGCGTCGTTCAACGCCTGCGCGACAAGGGGCTGGCATACGATGCCGAAGGCGCAACCTGGTTCAAGACTACAGCGTTCGGCAAAGAGAAGGACACCGTTTTGATCAAATCGACGGGCGAGCCAACCTACCGCCTACCCGACATTGCCTACCACATCCAAAAGCTGGATCGTGGATTTGACCTTTGTGTCGACATCTTCGGCGCTGACCATATTGCCACCTATCCCGACGTGCTTTCGGCACTTGAGGCGCTCGATTACGACAGCAAGCGCGTAAATGTGATGGTGTACCAGTTCGTGACCATCGTACAGGACGGTCAGCCGTTCAAAATGAGCACGCGTAAGGCAAATTTCATCACGCTCGACGAGCTGATGAACGAAGTTGGAGCCGACGTGACCCGCTTCTTCTTCCTGATGCGCGCCCCTGGCACCCATCTTGAGTTCGACATCGCACAAGCGAAAGACGCCAGCGACAAGAACCCCGTGTATTACCTGCAGTATGCTAATGCGCGGGTTCAAAGCATTCTGCGTAAGGCCGATGAGGTGATAACCGACCTGCCCGTCAGCCCCGACCTTGCCCTGCTGGAGCATGAGGCTGAAATGGCCCTGATCAAGATCCTGCTCGATTTCCCTGACGTGGTGCAACGCAGCGCCGAGGCGATGGAACCGCACCGAATCATAACCTACTTAAACGATGTGGCCGCCACCTTCACCCACTTCTATCACCATTGTCGCATCATTGGTGAGAGCAACGAAATGGCAGCGGCTCGTATCGGTCTTCTGAGGGCCACAACTTCCGTGCTTGTAAACGGCCTTACGATCCTTGGGATATCGGCACCTGATCGGATGTAGAATTTACACCGCATGCATCAAGCTGAAGCACACGATTCCACGCACGATCTGCTCATCGACGCGGAATCCGCACTGCTCGAAAAGCTGATTGCTCTCGGCTCGCGTCCAGAACTGGAGCCCACCAAGACTGGCCGACTGCTGCAACATGCGGCCATACCATGAGCCTGCTGTGAGCAGATGCATGTTGAAAAGCCGTCCACCTGGCTTCAACACCCTGCGGCATTCGTAAAGCACCTTCCGCGGATCGGCAAACTCATTGAGGCTACCGCCGATCACGATGGCGTCGAAGGTGCCCGCAAAGAACGGCATATCCCCCGCGTCGGCACGCACCAAGCACGCCCGCAACCCCTCCGTCTTCAGGCGCCGACGGGCCTCCTCCAACATGGGGACGGCAAAGTCGAGTCCGACCACATGGCTGTCAGGCTCCGCCTTTGCCAATGCCCGTGCATACAAGGCCGTCGAGCAGCCCACATCCAGTATCAGCTCCCCAGGTTTTGGCTTCACCCACTGAACCAGCAGGCGTTGCTCCTCCTCAATGGGGAAATTTTCGCCCGTGAGAACCCCAAGGCTGTTTACCCGCCATGTATCTTCGTACACCGTGGCTGTCAATGACCAATGATTGCTCCTCTGGGCCATCGTAATGCCATCAGGAATGTCGCCGATCATGTCGACGATGCTATCGTTCACCGGATATTCGTCGCCGTACTTGGAGCACACGGAACCATTCACGGCCTTTTGGGGGTCGAATATCTCGTTGGGCACCTGAATGGCCGCCCGGTCGTGTTGTGGTGACCGCAATGTGAGGTGAGATGTCATTCTTATGTCCTACGAGTATGCTTGAAGCAAGTTACAGCGCCTTGTCGCGTATCACCGAAATAGCGGCACCCTGATAAACACCCAACAGCTGTGCAGCGTTGCCTTTGTTGATGGCTATTTCAAGCGTGTCTGAACTGCCGATGAGAGCCGCCGCCTCACCCTCGGGCACGGACCCGTACGTCGGTACCAACCCACGCAAGATCTGCGTGCCCACATAGATGCGCAATTCCTCGTTGGGGCCAAAGTTACGGACCAGATCTGCCGGGATGTTCGTCATTAAATTCCCAAATCGGTCAATGTGAACGATCCATCCCTGTATGCCGTGCCTGTCGCTGGCCGGTATTGCCCAATGCGAAACCTGAAGTGCAGCGACTGATGGACCTAAATCTTTCAGATCAACTCCAATTGCCAGATGCGCCGCCACCGGTGCAAAGATGTCCCTTCCATGAAACGTGGACGAAGGACTCGAGGTAAGCCAGTAATCCTGGTTTCTCAATTCCACACATTCAACCGGCTCGTTGTCGGTCACCAACGAGAACATGCCGTTGTCGGGGCCAACAAAATATTGACCTCGATGTTTGAATGCCACCGGTCTGCGGTTGGTGCCGACACCGGGATCCACTACCGCCAAGTGAACGGTACCCTCGGGAAACAGATAGGCGGAGTGTTTGAGTATCCAAGCTCCACCCAGCAGATCCTGTGCTTTTACCTCGTGGGTGATGTCTACCAGTTGCACACGGTCGCTCACGCTCAACATCACCGCCTTCATGGCCGCCACATAGTAGTCGGACGTCCCAAAGTCGGTCGTCAGTGTGACAAGGGACCGCGGCATGGCGATCAACCCTGGGTGTTCAGCATCACTGGCATGATGAGCATGAGCAAGTCCTCGTCCGCAGCCTGCTCGAGGGGCTGAACGATACCGGCACGGTTTGGCGTCGAGAACGCGAAGGTCACTTCTTCGCTTGGAATATTGTTGAGTACGTCGGCTAGATATCGGGCGTTGAAGCCTATGACCATGTCTTCTGCGTCATACTGACACTTAATCGACTCGCGCGCCTCGCTGCTCATCTCGTAGTCTTCGGCAAAGATGCTCACCTCGTCCTGAGTCAAATTTAGACGGATTTGGCGGGTTGTCGTGCTCGAAAAAATGGACACACGGCGCACCGTTGCAAGCATGTCGCTTTTCGCGACGGTCATGATCTTCTCGTTCTCCTTCGGAATCACGTTCTCGTAGTTCGGATACGACTCGTTGATCAGGCGGGCAATCACCTCCGCTACACCATTTGTAAAACGCACATGGTGTTTCGTGATTTGCATTTTTGTCTCGCCACCATTTAAGGTTCGGGTTACCTGTGCGAGAGCTTTATCAGGTACGATGAAGTTGACGGGCACGTCACCCTTCATGTCGTATTTCACAAGGCGCACCAAGCGGTGACCGTCAGTTGCTACCAGTCGTGTCTTCTCCTCGTCCACCTGAAAGTAAACACCCATCATATTCGGACGCAGATCGTCGGTCGATACTGCAAAACGGGACTTCTCGATAGCGGAAGTGAGCGACTCTGTGTCGACGATGATCGTGGTACCCTCGTTCACCGACGGCAACATCGGGAAATCCTCGGCCTTGGCTCCGACAAGCTTGTAGGCCCCACGGTCGGTGCGGAACTTTACGATGCATCGGTCATCAATGTCGAACGACAGCGGGATGTCGGGAAGCTGACGCATCGTGTCGAGCAGGCGACGGGCCGGTATAGCCACTGAGCCGTCTTGCACGATCTCGGCAGGTAACTGCTCGACGATGTAAATCTCATTGTCAGTGGCGGTGAGCCTGAGGGCTCCGTCTACACTTTCGAACAATACGTTTTCAAGGATGGGAAGCGTCGCTTTGCTGGGAACAACGCCGGCAACGGCCGATAATGCTTTAACAAGTTCTCCGCTGGTGATGTTAAATTTCATAAACGGAATGTGGTTACCGGCATGCGCTTGCACACCGCTTGATGATGATTTTCAAAAAGATTGTACAGATGCCCAATAATACAAGAAAAATCGCTCGAATGGTACAGCTATCCCTCCCAAATGGCATCGCGGCAAGAATTGATTCCGGCAAAGGCAACAGATGAATAAAGTAAGCGTTATTTTGGCGAGACGCGGGAGCAAGAGCAAGAGTAAGAGTAAGATAAAGTCACAGTTTGGAAACATAGATTGTAGCATGAAAACAGAAGACATCTTTCAATTCAATTTAGACAAGCTCAATCGAGCATCAGCACGAGGGCACTCACCTGCAGTTGCTCCTGCCGTTGCTCTTGTTCTTGCTCTTGCTCTTGCTCTTGTTCTTGTTCTCGCCCCCACCGCATCGGCTCAATTCGTGAACGCCAAATACGGCGGCGACTTTCTGAGCATCGGTGCAGGCGCACGCGCCCTCGGCATGGGTTCGGCCTATGTGGCTGTTGCCGACGAGGTGACGGCGGCATACTGGAATCCTGCGGGGCTTAACGGCATCACAACTTATCAGGGCTCCTACATGCACTCCGAGCGATTTAGCGGTGTAGTCAGCTATGATTACGCCGGTTTCGTGCTTCCCGCAAACAATCGCGGTGTCCTGGCACTCAGTGTCTTCCGGCAGGGGGTCGATAACATCAAGAACACCCTCAACGTCTACAACGACGCCAATGGCATCCCAGATCCTTCGCAGATAACGACCTTCAGTGCAACCGACATGGCCGTGTTCCTGACATACGCGAATGTATTTCGTGAAAAGCTGAACTGGGGGGTATCGGCTAAGGTGATCAACTCACGACTTGGACCGTTTGCCGACGCTTGGGGATACAGCTTAGATCTTGGCCTGCAAAAACGCACCGGCGACTTAAGCTGGGGTGTGAACCTTATGGACGCCACAACGCTGATGAAGTTCTGGTCGGTCGACCGTCAGGCTCTTGCGAATATCGGCGATATCAATGGCGACGAAATTCCTGAAGGGCAAAATGAGCGCGTCCTGCCAACCCTGAAAGCGGGTGTGGCCAAACGTTTTTACCTCCCCGACCTGGTGGTCACAACCGCGGCGGATGTCGACGTCCGCTTCGAAGGCCGAAAAGCATTCTATTTGAACACGGGCGACATCAGCTACGAGCCCAACATCGGGGCCGAATTTAGCTATAAGGAGCTTGTACACATACGTGCCGGACTCACCCAGTTCAGCACAGACACACTATCGTCCAAGCTGTACGTAAACCCCACAGTTGGAGCTGGCATCACCATTGGCATGGTACAGGTCGATTATGGCTTCAGCCGCAGCCCCTTCGATCTGGGCAACACACACAGGGTTTCTCTGATGGTAAATCTCCAACGTCGCGAAGAACCGGCAACACGTCAGTAACCTGCGTATCTTCACGCATGGATCTCTTCATTGTTGGACCAACTGCTTCAGGTAAGACTGCACTTTCCATCGAGCTTGCTGAGCGTATAGGGTCTCCGATCATATCGGCCGACTCGAGGCAGTGCTACAAGGGAATGGACATCGGAACCGCCAAACCATCGGCCAGTGAGCTTGCACGTGCTGCACATTACAACGTCTCGATTTTCGATCCTGACCAGAAGGATGACGCTGCTGCATTTGTCAATCGCGTCAATGGCTGGAAAATTGACCATCCCCATCCAAATTGGATCATTGTCGGTGGAAGTACCTTGTATCTCCAGTCGTTGCTTTTTCCGCTCGACGACATCCCCAAAAGCGACCCCCTCTTACAATCGGAAATTGAAGACGATATTCTGAAGCACGGCCTGCAATTGGCATGGGATCGCCTGAATCATCTCGACCCAGTATATGCCAGACAGATGGACGGTCTGAACCACCAACGTATCGTGCGTGCCCTGTGCGTGTGCATTCAGACGGGCAAACCATTCAGCTCTTTCCACCGAAGGGATGGGTTTCAAGCACCCGAGAATGCGCGTGTCTTTGGGATGCAACTCGACCGCCACAACCTTGTCGAGAGGATCGAGACCCGTGTGGATTCCATGATACGTGAGGGCTTGGTCGACGAGGTGCGTCAATTATTGAAGCTTGGTTATGACAGGAATTGCATAGCACTTAAGACGGTCGGTTACTCCGAGGTGTTCGACTATCTCGATGGAACAATCGGTCATGACCAGATGGTGAGCCAAATCAAGGCTCATACACGTCAATACGCACGACGCCAGATGACCTGGTTCAGACGGTGGCCGTTCATAGAATGGATCGACACCGATGGCATATCCACTTCCGTTGCAGCGGCAATCATAACAGAAAGGCTCGATTCGGTGGAAACACAACGAAAATAGCCGTAATTTTAGCTTTTTGATCTTTTTACAAAGCACATGTACAAGGCCACCATATTCGTAACATTGCGCCCATCCATTCTCGATCCAAAGGGAAAGGCCAGTCTCCACGCCCTTCAAAGCCTTGGAATGAGCTCCGTACAGGGCGTCAGGATGGGAAAATTGATCGAGATGGACATCGATGCCGGCTCAGAAGAGGATGCCCGGTCGATTGCGGTCGATTCTTGCGAAAAGCTCCTCGCCAACGTGGTAATGGAAAACTACCACATCGACATCAAGAAGGCATAACCCCTTCTTACATGCCAATCCGCCAAACCGAACATAGCAATCCAAAGCTTCAGCCGTCTCTGTTTACCGAAACGGAGGTTGAGACGCCATGGACGCTTATCCTGTACGACGACGACATCCATACGATCGAAGAGGTGGTCTTCCAGCTCATAAAGGCCTTGGGATGCGATCAAAGCACAGCAGAGGAAATCACCATTACGGTTCACAACACGGGTAGTGCCATTGTGTACGAAGGGCTCTTTGAGGAGTGCTTCCGTATCAACAGCGTCCTCGCAGAAATTCAGCTCATCACCGAAATTAGGGGTTAATCCATGAAATTCACCGTTGTCGTTTTCCCTGGCTCCAACTGCGACCACGACGCTTATCACGCTATTAAGCATGTAATGGGTCAAGAGGTACATTTTGTTTGGCACAAAGACACCGATCTTGGCAACCCAGACGTCGTGCTGCTCCCCGGAGGGTTTTCGTACGGCGACTATCTTCGCTCGGGTGCGATAGCACGGTTCTCCCCTGTAATGGAGGAGGTCATCCGCTTCGCAAACAAGGGTGGCTTGGTGATCGGTATCTGCAACGGGTTCCAGATCCTTCTTGAAAGCGGTCTTCTGCCGGGTGCCATGTTGCATAACGAGCATCTCAAGTTCAGCTGCAAGCAGGTTCATATTCGCTGTGAACAAACTGATACTCCATATACGCGTGCGATGACTACGGGTCAGGTCCTTCAAATTCCAATCGCACATGGAGAGGGTAACTACATCTGCGACGACGAAACCTTGCGTATGCTAGAGGCGGAGGGTCGTGTCGTTTTCCGCTATTGCGACGAAACTGGCAACGTGACTGCCGAATCCAACCCGAACGGCGCCATATCCAACATTGCCGGCATCTGCAGCCCAAATCGGAACGTACTCGGCATGATGCCACACCCAGAGAGGGCGGTCGAAAAGCTGCTTGGTAGCGCTGACGGAATTTTTGTATTCGAATCCCTCATCGGCGAGGTAGTAACGCGTTAACCACGGCCATGACCAACGATATCAACACCGATCTTCTCGGATGCAAATCGCTGGTCAAGTCGTATAAGAAGCGCGTGGTTGTCGATGACGTCAGCATCCATGTAAACCGCGGAGAGATTGTTGGATTGCTGGGTCCAAATGGTGCCGGAAAAACCACCACGTTCTATTCCATCGTCGGGCTGATTCGTCCTGATAGGGGTACCATTTACGTAAACGACAACGACATCAGTCGGATACCTATGTTTCGGAGAGCTCGCCTTGGCATAGGCTACCTGCCACAAGAGGCAAGCGTGTTCAGGAACTTGACCGTACGTGAAAATATTCACACGATACTGGAGTTCCAGCCATTAACACGTGCCGAACGCAACGAGCACACCGACTATCTCATTGATGAGTTCAGCCTCAACACCGTGGCGAACAACAAAGGATACGCCCTCTCTGGAGGGGAGCGCCGACGCACCGAAATCGCCCGCGCACTGGCAACCGATCCACGATTCCTGTTACTCGACGAACCCTTTGCGGGTGTGGACCCAATTGCGGTCGAGGATATTCAACGCATTGTGTACGCCCTCAAAAAGAGGAACATCGGCATATTGATAACCGACCACAACGTTCACGAAACACTGGCCATTACCGACCGTGCGTATTTAATGTATGAAGGTCGTATCTTGAAGGAGGGTACCGCAGACAGCCTCGCAAACGACGAAGAGGCACGCGAAAGATACCTGGGTAGCCAATTTCGTCTTGACCGCTATAATCCAACTCAGAATCAGTAGCAATTATTATTTATGAACTCTGGCAACATAACCGTTCAGGAATTGAACGAGCGTATCAAAAACAATGAAACACTTAACATTGTAGATGTCCGTGAACCATTTGAGCACGACATGGCCAATATTGGTGGCGCTCTTATTCCACTTGGCGATCTTCCCTACCAACTAGAGCAGTTAGAGGATCTCAAGGAACAAGAAGTGATCGTTTATTGCCGCAGTGGTAACAGAAGCGGGAGTGCGTGTCAGTTCTTGCAAAAGCAGGGTTTCAAGAATGTACGCAACCTCGAGGGTGGCATGGCTCGCTGGGTCAAGGAAATCGACCCGTCGTTACCTTTCTTTTAAGAGACGGCAACCCGTCAGGCAAGGGCTGCTATTTGGTTGAGCAGCTCCTCATTGCTGCGTGTGCGACTGAGGACTTGAAGTAAGCTGGTCATCGACTCTTTCGGCGACTTCTTCAGGAGGTAGCGTCGCACCATGTTGCGCTCGTCGAGGGTTCCGTCGATAAAACGTTCTTCATTGCGCGTACCTGATGCTGCGATATTGATGGCAGGAAACACCCTGTCGTTGGCAAGTTCGCGATCGAGCACCAGTTCCATGTTGCCCGTTCCTTTGAACTCCTCAAAGATGAGGTCGTCCATTCTGGAATTCGTCTCGATAAGGCAGGTAGCTATGATCGTTAGCGATCCTCCACCTTCAATTTTGCGAGCAGCCCCAAATATTTTCTTTGGGATTTCTAACGCTCGGATGTCCATCCCTCCCGACATCGTTCGCCCACTGTTGGCAGCGGCAGCATTATATGCCCTGCCCAATCGTGTAAGTGAATCGATCAGCAGAACGGCATCTTCGCCGGCCTCTGCGCGCCGCTTCACATAGCTGAGCGCCATCTCAGATATGCGGACGTGGCTTTCGGTAGGCCTGTCGTTCGATGAGGCAAATACCTTTCCCTTGGTGGTTCGCATAAAATCGGTGACCTCTTCAGGGCGCTCGTCGACCAACAAAACGGCCAAATGGATATCAGGATGATATTCGTCGATGGCATGGGCGATCCGTTTTAGCAGCACGGTTTTACCCGTGCGCGGTGGCGCAACGATGATGGCTCGCTGCCCCTTGCCGATTGGCGCAATCAAGTCGACGACGCGGAGGTCGATTTCGTCGGGACGCTTGGAAAGCTTGATCTGCTCGACGGGCATGATCGGTGTCTGGTGCTCGTATCTGGGCAACTGTGTCCAAAGGTCGGGATGACGGTCGTTCACTTTCTCAATAGTGCCCACCCTGAGGTTGCCTTTGATGTCTTGATCTAATTCACCCTCCAGAACGAGCCCTTGACGAAGATCATAAAAGCTGATCATGTCTGGGCTTAAAAATGGATCCTTAAGTGATTTTGTGAATTCGTGATCCAATTTCCTGATGAAGCCGAATCCGCCGTAAGCTGGGGGAATTTCGAGGACACCTTTATAACGACCGCCAAAAATAATCTGGTTGTTAAGAATAAATTCAGGTGCCTTGGCTCCGCCCTTGGGACGTGGCTTTCCTCCCTGTCTCTTATTCTTACTTTTACCTTTATTCTTGTTTTTTTTGTTATAACCTTTGTAGTAATTCATACCTCTTTTGGGTCTGAACGGTAATAGAGCATGATTTTTATTGAATTCGGAGTGATCCGAAAGAACGGCGGCGCAAAGAGTCCCGAGGGATAATCACAGACGGCAGTCTTCTCCGTTCACTGCCTTATGTTGAGAATCTTGGTCTAGTACCGGTTTTATTATTCGTACCGGTTCCCCACGGAATGGATCAGGCGTCGATAATCGATTGGGGAGAGAAACCGGAAGAGGCTTAATCTTCTCTTCCGGTTTTATCAAAATACACAATACACTCGGATTTTGAAAGGAATCCGCAAACCTGGTCAAAAAACGGGATATATCAGCGAACCGTTGTCGATTCGTTAATCCAGCTGTAGCAGTCGCGCAGCGATGCGTCAACGCGGATAGAATCTCCGTTATTCCAATTCCTGTAGAACTTGTCTTCTGCGTTCGGGGCGACTTGTGCGTAGGTGCTGGCCTGACGGTTTACTGAGTTCGCCAGTGACGGGTCGGCACGCTTTGCACGGTCGAGATAGTCGAGCACGAGCCAGTACACCACTTTGTCCTCACGCCCCATGTTAGCACCCGCACAGGCTGATACGGCGTTTGCGTATGCTTCGGCCACCTTAAAGTAGGCGTTACCGTTGTTTGGATTGAACTGGATCGACTGCTTGGCGGCATCACGTGAACCACGAAGATCGTTGATATTCATGCGGTTGTCGGCAATCAGAAGCCAAATGGTTGATTTCTCTTCGTTTGTCTCGGAGAGCTTTAGTGCAACCTCGAGGTACCCGTTGGCACCACGGTAGTCCCCATTCTTGCGAGCCATGTCGGCCATGCGCATCGTGTTGCGCATGTCTGGAGCTTTTTCGTAGAGAATCTTGCCGAACTCATTGATTTTCTCACGGTCGTCTACCCGAACGTAAAGGTCGAAGAGTTCTCCGATCAACTCCAGGTTGTCTTGATCTTCGGCCAATTTGCCTTCAAGGAATGTGATGCGCTCGGTGGGGTTGCTGAAGAGCGAATTCAGTATTCGATCGAAGTATTCGGTAGTGGTTGAATCTACTTTGCCCTTCGATTTTTCAATTAATGCCACGGCCTCATCGCGCATTCCATTGGTAACCAAGTTTTGGACAATCAAGCTGATGTAGTAACCGTCGCCCAGCTCGATGGTGCGATTTTCGTCCAATTCGAGCAATTTTTTGTAATTCGTGATCGCATCGTCCATACCGCCCTCGATATAGTCGGCGTTGTTCTGGTAAAACTTGCCGCGCTCGAGCGTCCAATCGTACATGTCGATCTCCTCGGGCGTAAAGATTTCAAACACTTGTGTGAACAATGTGGATGCCGAATCCAGATATGCCGTCTTGATCGCAGGGTCCATCGCCTCTTCCGACATGGCGGAATAAATGCGGATCATTCGCAGAAACACGATGTGACCCCGATACGCTGGATGTTCAGGCAGCTCTTTAGGATAATTCTTGATGAGGTGCTTGCCATATGGCAGAGCAAAAGCATAATCCTTCATCTGGAAATTGGTGCTGAACAGCGAAAACGTCTCCAAAGGACGAGACGGAATCTCCTGCGCTTTAGCAGCACTGCCCAGAACAAGGGCCATTACAAGGATGAAGAGTGATTTTTTCATGACAATACTGCGTGAGGTTGAAGGGACAAATAGGGTTTCAAACTATTGGATCTTCCTGCGTAGGAACATCGGCTCTGATAGGTTGAACGAAACTCGTGTGAAGAATATTTTCTCCTTTACGAAATCGCTAGTTCCAGAGCCCCGAACTCCATAACTGAAGTTAAGGTCGATAGATGAACTTGTAAACCGTGAGGGGATGCCAAAGCCGGCATGAATTTGTGTGGTTGAAACGGCCTGGCCTTCGAATTTAAGATATCCTGAGTCATGGGACAAGCCACCGCGATAAATTAAATTGCGAAAAAAACTGCTTGACCTCCTGTTTTTAAAACTGGCCTCGGTACCAATGCCAATCATGAACTGGTCTGCAAATTCGACGTCCTCTACAGTGCCTACATCTTTATAGCTTCCCCAACTCTGTTGGGCTGCCTCTAATGCAACCATGAAATAAGGGCTGGGGCGATAGGTTATGCCTCCCGTTATTTTTTGAGGAATCACGGAGGTGTCGTCACTTCGTGCCGGAAGTTCAACTTCATCGTTTGTATACCGCGTGAAAAGTCTCTCTTTGACGTCCATCTCCGCTTCCAATTCCCAAGTTAAGCCAATGCTGAGGTTGTCGTCGGTGCGTAAAAGGTTCGATTTATTTGCAAACAGACCGGTCCGCAATCCGAAACCATTCATCGACTCACGATTCCGAAATTCCACACCCTGGAACAACAACGTGTCGAATGCGATCTCAGAAACACGTTCGATCAAGCCAAACGTGACCGAGGGGGCAATTCCAATGGCGATGTTTTCGGTGATGCCAAACCCAAGCCCCGCCTCAAGTCGGTTCAACCCACCAGTACCAACTTGTTGGGTTGCATAGGTTACTGGACGATCTTCGATCAGCACACCTGCTGGCAACGTATTCTGAGACTGAAAGGAATATCTGACCGTCGAATATGGTTTAAGCGATACGTTCAGGCCTAGGCGGCTACGCTCAATTGGGAACAACACTTGTACCGAGCCGACACCGGCCTGCGTATAGTTCCCGGATTGATCGCCGTCGTCGCCGTTGAAGGTGCTCATGTAGAAGCTTCCTACGCCGGTTGTGAATATCGGATAGCCCCAAAGTGCCGGATTTGCACTGTTATTGGCATACGCGTTATAGATCGACACACCCTGAAGTCCCATTCCTGCTGCTTGGGACGAATAGAAGAAATTGGGCACGCCCACACCATAGTAGGAATAGATGGAACCACCACCCCACTTGTTCTGGCTGGCATCGAAATTAAACTGGGCTGTGCTGGTACCGGCAACACCCAACAGGAGCAAAACCATCAATACATATTTCATAGACCCTCCCGCTTCACAAGTGTTAACAGCAACCGTGGTTGGCGTAGCAGGCTCTTGTCTAACATCGTGTTATGGAATATGCCCGATCTTGGTTGTATTGCTAGGTAATACGTCCTTTCCGACTCGCCAGAAAGAAGCATGGTTCTGACCAGATTGGTGACGACCGCTTGGTAGGAGTTGTCGGTTTGGCGTATAAACGTGATAGATGGCGCCAAAACAATAATGTCATCCGGGGTAAGAAGCCCGTTCGGGTTGTAGGCGTTCAATGTAAGGCTCTGTGGGCGCATATGGCCTTCTGGTAAGGCGGAAGACAGGAATGTCTCGTCTTCCTGGATCTGCAGTACGGCCCTTGAGATGTTGCTGCCGCTCAGCTTGGCCAAATCCAATTTGACCGTAATACTTGGCAGGTTCTCGAGGTTAGACGAAATGTGGACACCGGAAGCAAAGGATGCCGGCCTTGTTCTCGTAAAGTTGTGCGCAGATGCACGCACGTAGACAATGTTCGTGTCCCTGGGGTTGTAAAATGTCATTTGCACCGAGTCGGTGAGCATGGAGACAATCTTGCCCACTCCCATTGGCTTGATGGCCAAACCAAAGTAGTTTCGCACGTAAGCAGAGTCGACATTTGAAGCAGTGCCGTAAACAAACGCTTTGTACTCCTCCAGCCACGTCTTAGGCATCTCAACCTGAATCAACGAGTCTCGGGTTACCTCAAATGTTGTAAGTGGCTGGCTGTCGGTGGTTGGTTTGGTTGATGCCCTGAACGTTGATGGGCGCCAAGGGCTTCTCACACCATAGATGCCAAACTGTGCCGCATTAACTGTATCACCGTAAAAACTGCTGGTTCTCAGATTGAGAATCACTCGTGTACTGTCGCTCAGCGTATCAACCAAGCCGCTCAAGAGCAGGGACGGGAGGAAATATGTTTCGGCGGTGATTGGCCCAAACCAAGGGTCGTTGTAGGATCCCGCCGACAGATGCGTCAGATCTCCCGTGTAGGCATCTAGAGCCAGACGTTCGGTGGTTGGCACAGTGAACGTGTCGGTCGTAACGACGTTTCGGTCGGGAATTAACCCGCCGCCCACATTGCTGGAGTCGTCGCATGAAGTCCATACAACGGCTACAACTGCAACCGCAAGGAGATTCCAGAGGTTGCGTTTCATCGAAAGGTTCTGTTCGGGCACAATAAAGGGTAAATCAGTGGAATCAGGGCACTAGCTCACGGTAATAGTCGGCAAATTTCTGCGATACGTCCTGTGGTGCACCTTGTATCTTGTGAGGCTTGATGCCAAGCTCGTCAAAAATGGGGTCGAGCTGGCTGCCAAGTTCGTTTCCGGTCACCACGTAGTCGGCATACTTGAGTCCGGCTCGCAAAAAATCTACTTTACCGTCGCTCATAACGGTCGACTTGTCGAAATCGTCTGGCAAATCAAGGTATTTAAAAATTTCTTCGTCGAAAACACCTTCATTTGCTGGACTGTGGATGTTGTACACCACCTTGGCGTCTTTAAACATCGGGTGATCGCGATAGAGCGTCTTAAGGAAGACCGGCACAAAGCCGGACGCCCAATCATGGCAATGGATGAGGTCGGGCTTCCAGTTAAGCTTGATCACCGTCTCCATGATCCCACGGTTGTAGAATGCCGTGCGGCGGCCATTGTCTGGATATGCCTGTTCCGTCTTGGGGTCCATGAACATGCCCTTTCTTCCGAAATGGGTGTCGTTGTCGAGAAAATAGACCTGAAGCTTCGCATTAGGGATGCTGGCGACCTTGATTTTCATGTTCTCGGTTGTGTCGCCATCGGGGACGGTGATGTTCGACAGACGAATGACCTCGTGGAGCCGGTTACGACGGTCGTTGATGCTTCCATACTTCGGAAGCAGAATGCGAATCTGAAACCCTTTGTCCTGCAGTGATGCCGGCAAAAACCTCAGGAGGTCTGCCGTGTTGGTCATTTTGGCAAATGGGGAGATTTCGGCGGCCGCGTATAGAACGTTCATTCAGCTTTACTGCTTTATGATTCGTTGGATTCAATCTGCCCGGTCGATCCGTGCAGGAAGTTGCTTGTCTCGTCGTCGAGAGTGTAAAAATCAAACAGCGTGTCGCTGCGCAGTCCAAGCCGTAACGTTTCGAGGGGGATGACCTCGTGAGGTGCAATGTTGCCCAGGTTGACATTGCTGCCAAACTTGCGGATGAACCATACTTGCTGCTCTTTCTGTGGTGCTTCGAACAAGAGCAGATCCACGTCGATCTGGTCGGCGATCTCGTCGATCAAGCCTGACCGTACTTCCCCGTTTGGACGGAATACCCCGACGGTTCCCGACTCCCTGGCTTCGCAGATGATTTTCCATGCACCGGCATCGATTTCGGCCTGTATGGACTTCACCCACTTATAGGGAGGGATAATTTCGTTGGGATTTTTGCTTCCAACTTCCGAGAGCACCGTGAAATTCTTCTTGAGGTCTCGGATAATGTTGATCTTCTTCTCCTCACTCAGCCAAATTGTGCCATTCGACACCTCAACATACTCAAGACCAAATTTGTCGAGCACTCGGAGGTAATTGTCGAGCTCGTTACGGAGTACGTAGGCCTCGAAGAGCGTGCCACCAAAATACACGGGGATGCCCGCATTTTTGTAGATGGCCAACTTATCCTGAAGTTTGGGTGTAACACATGCGGTGCCCCACCCCAATTTCACGATGTCGGTGTAATCTGATGATGATTCAAGGAAATCTTCCGTCTCGCGTAAGCTGAAGCCTTTGTCAAGGACTAGGCTGATGCCATTGTGGCGTGGCTTTGCAGATCGCTTCGGAAGATGCGAAATTTCAAACGGCATACGATTGATTTTTGGACTGCCCAAGGAATCAATATACAAAAATCATATGTGAACCGAAAATGAGGCCTATTCTGCCATGATGTTCATGAGAATGGTGTCGTCGTTCGATACCCGTGTGTTCCTGTTCGATAGATTCACAAGGTACTTTATGTAGCCCCTGTCTACGGCTTTGAACATCTCATGGGTGTATCTCCACTCCCACCAACCTGATGAGAACCCCGGAAAATTCATGCGGTGCGTCGTGTCCAAATTCATATAGTCCTGCATTGGAACGATGCATTGATCGGCCACCGACAACATGCCAAGGCGAATAAGTTCCCAATTGATGCGCATGCCGTCTGTGCGCGTGTACTCACGTGCTCTGTGCCTCTCCAAATCAGTGCCTTGGTCGAACCATCCAATGCTGGTGTCGTTATCGTGCGTGCCGGTATATACAACACAGTTCGCTGTGGTGTAGTTGTGGGGAAGAAACCCGTTGGCAGCGTTGTCGCTGAAGGCGAACTGAAGTATTTTCATGCCCGGAAAGTTGAAACTGTCGCGCAGATCAACCACTTCTTTGGTGAGCACGCCCAAATCTTCGGCAATAATGGGCAGCTCCCCAAGGTCGGATTTAATGGCTTTGAAGAGTTTTTTGCCGGGGCCCTTCACCCAGCGTCCGTTGATGGCCGTCTTTTCGGAGGCTTTAATCTCCCAATAGGCATCAAACCCTCGAAAGTGATCCACACGGATGGCGTCGTACAGCGTGAGTGTCTGCCGGAAGCGGTTGATCCACCAGGCATATCCATCTTTTTCCATCACCGACCACTTGTAGAGCGGATTTCCCCAGAGTTGGCCCGTTTCGCTGAAGTAGTCGGGAGGGACACCTGCAACCAGCACACGGTTACCCAATGCGTCGATTTCGAACAGGTGCGGGTTTGACCAGACATCGGCGCTGTTGTGATCCACAAAGATGGGTATGTCTCCAATAATTTGAACACCCCGCTCATTGGAATAGGCACGAAGCGATTTCCACTGGGAATAAAACTCATACTGCAGCCATTCGTGATAGGCGATGACGTCGGCAAGTTCCTTCGTCCATTTTTTGACGGCAGCTGGCACACGTTTGCTGAGTTCGGGGTCCCACTGATTCCAGACCTTTTTCCCGTGGTGCTCAAATGCTGCCATAAAAAGGGCATAGTCTTGCAGCCAGACGGCATTATCCTTCTTGAATGCTTGGAAGGCTTTTTTGTCGGTCGGTTTTGCCCTTTTGGCAAAACGCTCGAAAGCCGTTTTGAACATGGCATCTTTAGCCGAGAACGCTGCGTCGTAGGGTACTTTCGTACTTTCGTCAATGTGAAACAGGGCCGTCTCGTCGGCACCCAACAGTCCCTTTTCAACTAGCGTGTCAGGGTCGATAAGGTAATGATTGCCGGCAAATGCGGAGTAGCTGGCATATGGGCTGTTCCCGTACCCCGTGGGACATAGCGGAAGCACCTGCCAGGAGCTTTGGTCGGTTTCTACCAAAAAATCGATGAATTCACGTGCTGAATTACCGAGGTCGCCGATACCGTACCTTGTAGGAAAAGAGGTGGGGTGAAGAAGCGTACCTGCCGATCGTTTAAACTTCATGCTATTGAACGTCTGAGTTATTCACTCGTTATGTAGATGTTGGTGGGTTTTTACTAATCTTGATGCTCAAACTCTAAATAAATGCCTGCCAGCGGTGGCAACGTGATGACGATGTGTGAGGGTTGCCCATGCATTTCTCCGTCATAGCTTTGGTATGAAGCTGAAGTTACGCCACTTCCACCAAACCTTCCATCATCCGTGTTGAGAATTGTTCGGTAGACACCGGTTTCGAGGACGCCAAGTTTATAGTTTTCATGGACAACCGGTGTGAAGTTGAACATGCAGATGGTGTAGGAGCTGCGATCCTTAGCATATCTGGCAAACGATAGAATACTGTTATCGGCATCGTGAAGGTCAATCCACTGGAAGCCCGTCCAGTCAAAGTCCACTTCGTGCAGGCTAGGCCGGGATTTATACAGATGGTTCAGCTCCCTCAACAGATCGCTGATCTGTGCATGGGGCTTGTGCCCCTGTAGCGCCCAGTCAAGGCTCGACTCTGCGTTCCATTCCGACCACTGGCCAAACTCAGCTCCCATGAACAACAGTTTTTTCCCGGGGTGGGCATATTTGTATGCGTAGAGAAGGCGTAAATTCGCAAATCGCTGCCAATCGTCGCCTGGCATTTTGGTCAGCATCGCCTTTTTGAGATGCACCACCTCATCGTGCGAAAACGGGAGCACAAAGTTTTCGCTGAAGGCATACATCATCGAGAACGTGAGTTTGTTGTGATGATATTTCCGATACACTGGATCCTTTTGGATGTATTCGAGCGTGTCGTTCATCCACCCCATGTTCCATTTGTAGTCGAATCCGAGTCCGCCGATATAGGTTGGCTTCGAAACCATTGGCCACGATGTCGACTCCTCGGCCATCGTCACAACTCCAGGGTATTCTTCATGCACTACTTCGTTAAAACGCTTCAAAAATTGGATGGCCTCAAGGTTTTCGCGTCCGCCATATCTGTTGGGGATCCACTCACCCTCCTTGCGGGAGTAGTCGAGGTACAGCATTGACGCCACGGCATCTACACGCAGCCCATCGATGTGGAACTCCTCGCACCAGTAGTTCGCATTCGAGATCAGGAAGTTAACGACTTCGTTACGGCCGAAATTGAAGATCATCGTGCCCCAGTCGCGATGTTCGCCCTGCCTAGGGTCAGCATGTTCATAAAAATGGGTGCCATCGAACATACGAAGACCATGGGCATCTTTGGCGAAGTGGGCAGGGACCCAGTCGAGCAATACACCTATGCCCGCATTGTGGCATCGGTCCACGAAGAAGCGGAAGTCGTCGGCACTTCCAAAGCGGCTTGTGGGTGCAAAGTATCCAGTGGTCTGGTAGCCCCAAGAAGGGTCGTATGGATGCTCGGCAACGGGCAACAGCTCGATGTGGGTGTATCCCAAGTCGGCAATATACGGTATGAGCTGCTCAGCGAGCTCCCGATAGCTCAGGTATGGTGGGTCGTTAGGATTTCTTCGCCAAGATCCTAGGTGGACCTCGTAGACAGAAATGGGTGCATCCAGAGCCTGCCGTGCAGCCCGGCTCTCCATCCACTGCTGGTCAGACCAATGATGTGTAGATGTCGTTACAATTGATGCCGTTTGTGGCCTGAGCTCGGATCGTGTGGCAAACGGGTCGGCCTTTACGAATGGAGAACCCGTAAATGGTGAGGCAATTTCATACTTATAGACGTCGCCCTCTACGATGCCCGGAATAAAGATCTCCCATATCCCTTGGTCGAAGTAACGTCGCATGCAATGAACCCTGCCGTCCCAATTGTTGAAAGATCCGACAACGCTTACTCGTGATGCACTTGGTGCCGAGACGACGAAATGGGTGCCATGTACGCCGTCGACCGTCTTTTGGTGGGCTCCCATGAACTTCCATGCCTTGTAGTGGCGTCCCTCACCCCAAAGATGCAGGTCGAACTCAGAAACCAGGAGCCCGAACGCATACGGGTCGCGGCTCTGATGAACCGATCCATCGGCATAGGTTATTGCCAACTCGTAACCGGCGGTTCTTTCGCCTTTTAGTTTGAGTTCATAAAGGCCTTGATCACCGACCGGCAGCATCGAGTGCGATGTTCCGTCTACAATAATGTCTGCTTTCGCCGCGCCAGGCTTAAACGCACGGTACACTACCTCGCCTGTGCGGACAGGCTGACAACCCAATACAGAGAACGGGTCGGGATGACTTCCGCGCTCAAGCGCCTCAATGTCCCATTTGCCCAACAGTGGTGTTTTCACAGAATCCGTATGGTTAAATTTTATTAGCAGCTGCGATGTGAGACCTTCGGGCAGACGATCGTCAAATCACGTTGTCAATGTGTATCTTTGAATGTGGACGTAACTAGAAACATAGCCAAACGGTACCTTTTTTCAAAAAAACGGGTGTCCCTGATATCTGTGCTGACACTCATCAGTATCGCAGGTGTGACCGTTGGAACCGCTTTGTTGATCATTATTCTATCGGTTTTCAACGGTTTTTTTGATGTGATTCAATCTTTGTTGCGGACCTACGATCCCGACATTCGAATCCAATCGAGCACATCTCCATCGTTTTTTGCCGACAGCACCTGGCTATCTGGCTTCGGCGACATTCCGGAAGTGCAGGGTGTGACCCGTTACGTGGAGGGAAAAGGGTTGGTTGCCTATGAGGGAACCCGCGATAAGGTGGTCATCGTAAAGGGCATCGAGACTTCGTCGTATTTTCCACTGGTCGAACAAGAAAAGGCCGGAAACTTGATTGTTCCCCGATTGTCGGTTGTTGACCGGCAACCTGGTATACTCATAGGAAACGACCTTCGTTCCCAGCTGAATGTTGTTCCCGGCGACCGAATCGCCCTGCTGAGCCCAGAGGGTATGCGCAGGTCGTTGACACAGTTCTCGGGACCCCGTTTCTACAGCTTCCAGGTCAGGGGCACCTACCAACTTGCTTCCGTTTACGACGGATCCATCGTTTTTGTGGAATTGGAGGCCGCACAACGGTTATTCAACTTACGGTCATCGATTAGCGGGGTCGATATACGGCTCGAATCGCCCGAGCAGGCAAATTCCGTGAAAGCCGTTTTGGAGCAGCGACTGGGGACTGATTTTGTGGTAAAGACGTGGTATGACCTGCAGAAACCGCTCTACGACATCATGTATCTGGAAAAATGGGCCGCATATTTCATCTTGAGCCTTATCATCGCGGTTGCAGTGCTGAACATTGTCGGCTCGCTCACAATGATTGTCATCCAAAAGCAGCGAGATATCGGCATCCTCATGAGCATGGGATTCACGCCCAGGCATATTCGGTCGATTTTCTTATATCAAGGACTTTACATAGGCCTTATCGGAAGTTTGGTTGGCGGCGCCTTGGGATTTGCGATCTGTTATCTACAAGATACTTTCGGCCTTGTGAAGCTTTCGGGGTCGGCAGCTTTTCTTATAGACGCTTACCCAGTTTTAATGAGCTGGACAGATATCGTAGCCGTACTGACCGTGACGATGTCGCTGTGCCTTGTGGCTTCAGTGTATCCTGCTCGTCGTGCAGCCATGGTCGAGCCATCGGCTGCCGTGAGATACGAGTAGCCTATTCGTTGTAGGTATCGGGCAGATCATTTTCGTACAGGACGATATCGCCTGGCTGCAACCAATCCTTAAGGTCGTTATTCGCCTCAAAAAGAGTACGCACCGTGAAGATGCCTGCCTCATCAGCGCCCGTGCTGAGGATGCCGTCCTTTATCGGGCGGCTTCTTTCGGGTCCGACCAAATAGACACGGTCCAGGTTGGCCTTTCCGATTGCCACTCCAAAGTCGTAGTTGGCCTTCTCCTCAAGGTCGCCCAGCTCCACCATCCCGGGTGTGATGATGATCCGGCGACCACCGGTGAACTGCGACAAAATATCGACCGCATTGGCTGCACCTACCGGGTTGGAGTTGAAGGCGTCGTCGATCACAATGATGGATCCCTGCCTCTTAAGTTCCAAGCGATGTTCGACCGGTTCCATTTCGCTAATGGCCAACAACATGGTCGGCAACCGCATGCCGAGGTGTTGGCCGACAGCGATTCCCTGCAGGATGTTGGAAACGTTATGAGCACCCAAAAGGCGTGTTTGAGCCGCTCCGGTTGATCCGTCGGGCATGATCACTGTGAACGAACAACCGTTTTCATCGTAGCGTATATCTTCGGCGCGAATCTCTCCTGACTTGAGGCCAGTAGTTGTGTACACTACGTCCGTGCGCTGCTTCATACGCATGACGTTCTCGTCGTCTGCGTTGAGAACCACGAGCCCACTTGGCCTCACACGACGCACCAACGCCCCCTTGGTGTCCCGAATCACGTCGACAGATCCGAATGTCTCGAGGTGGGCGACGCCGACGTTGGTGACAACACTGATGTCGGGCGTTGCAATGTCGCAGAGCTCATCGATATTGCCCGGATAGCGGGCACCCATCTCTAGAATCAGGAGTTCGTGTGAGGCATCAAGGTCCTCATTAATCACCTTCGTGATCCCCATTGGCGTGTTGTAGCTACCCGGAGTGAAACAGACGTTGAAACGCTGTTTCAGGATGTCTCGCAGAATGAATTTGGTGCTGGTTTTGCCATAGCTGCCCGTTATGGCGATAATCTTGACGTGCTGCAGTCTGCCCAGCTTCTCCTTTGCAGACCTGATGAAACCCTTTTGGATGCGGTCTTCGACAGGCTGCAATAAAAACGAGGCTGGAAACAACCAGTAGGGCACCAACATGTCGGCAAAGACCCAAACGAGAGCGACATAATATATGTCAAAGAGGAACTCCGCAGGCATGAAGGTTATCCAGGTGCCAAAGGCCGGGGGCAGCATGATAAGCACTAGCGATACGACGCTGAGCCTGACCATCCTAGGAGTAAATGTGAGTGGCTTTTTCGACTGTGACCGCCGGTATCGGTTGTCGAATGCGTACCAAAACAACACCAGCAGAAACAAGATGATCGTGGCTGCCGTGGGCGTGATCGCCTCGCGCTGCCAGATCATGACGAGAACGACAAAATTCATCAAGGCTTTTGTCGTCGAATGCACGTAGGTGCTATAGTTGTGCTTTATCCAATTGAGATACTCATTCCTTTTGTATCCCTTCTGCTGAAAAATTTGCAAAAAGAAAAGTCCCCGCGACACCATATGCCGTGCCATGATGTATATGAAAAGAACCGACAGCAGGTCTATAGTGAAATAATACCAGTTGAGGGGGATCAAGAGCGGGGTAGATTACATGAAATAAGTCGAAATGTGTCGCAAAATATAAGAAGATTCTGCTAGAGAGCATCCGTAGACAGGGGCATCAATAACTAAGGCATCCGGGGTATCAGGGGCATCGAGGATATCAAAGATATGTTCCGATACCTCTGTTGCCCTCGATGCCCCTGATACCCCGGATGCCCTGATTGTCTTGGTTATCGATACCCCTTATGCCATTAGTACCTGTGATGCCCTAGATCTATTTGGCTTCGAAATTAAACCTGTATCCAGCTTGCAGCCGGTTAAACTTAAACAGGTTCATGTTCATGTATTCCACGAAGACGGCGTTGGTCTCGCCAACAGGTTTTTCGGCACCAACCAGTAGGTTAAGGGTGCCTTGTACACCTTTAACGCCATCTGGCGGCTCGTTAAATCCCAAAATGCCCAAGCCAAATCCTGCATAAGGACGCCATGGAGCAAGATCGTCAACCCTTACATCGGCAAGCAGGTTCACATTCACATTGTACGACATCGTGTTGATGAAACCAATGTTAGCATCCGGTGCGAGGCGGAAGCGTCCACCTAGAACATCACCGTAGTCAGCTCGTAGACCAAGCACAAATTGAAACGGCTTGCCGGCCAAGTTAAATCCAGCGGTGGCGCTTAGACCTTCGAGGTTCAGCTTTTCGATGGTGTTCGGGTCTCTCGAGGATGTTACGTCATCGGTGCTCGATTCAGAAACAACTACTGTCTGCGTACGTGTGGAAGATGCCTCCTGGTTGTCGAGCCGCTCTTGCAGCTGGGCAATCTGTCGTTGTAGCGAGGCAACCAGCGTGTCGTTTCGCTGGCTTTCAATCCTGCTCAAAATCCTTTCCTCTATGGCCTTTTCATCTACTTTCTGCGATTCAGGACCCTCAACTTTGATCTTGAGTTCGGACCGTTCGACGTCTTGTGTCCCTTGTGTCGCCTGTTGACGCTGCACATTGGTGCCAGATTCTTGGCGGCTCGACGCGCTGCGTTCGACTTCTCTGACAACGATAACGGTGTCTACGCGCGTTGCCCGAGAGTTGGACGAAATGATACCGTTTTCCCTGAGCGTTTCACGCAATATCGACTGGATCATTGATCGGAGTTGCTCAATATCCATGGCGTTCAGGCCCGATTTGCCCACTACCACTGTTTCGTGAACAACCTCGTCTGGAACCACTTTCATGGAACCGGTCTTCCCGAAGCGGATGTAGATCTCACCGTCTTCAATAACAGGGATCGTGATAAACTTTGGCTCAGGCTTTGATGCCATAGTGGTTTTCATATGATCCATCGTTTCTTTATCGCGCACAACCAAGGTGTCACCATTGCGTGCAAAGGCAGCTTCATTCACACGAGCATCGAAATCGCTAGATCTTGTAACGTCTGTCTTACGCTTCGAACCAAGGGCAAATGAGATGCCACCGTTAAACATCCAGCTATTGGTCACATTCTCGGTTGAATTGACATCGTTTAGGTCGTCGCTGCTCACGAGTACCGCCTTAGCGGAGCCGAAAAGTTTAAAATTGTCGTTTAGCTTGAGCTCGACACCACCGCCACCTAATGCGAACGGCTTATCGTTTGCCACTCTGCGGCCTTCATATTCGTTATTCACGTCGATGTACCCTGCACCTATGCTCAAGTAAGGCACCAAGCCCGTTGGCGCGTCGTTCAGACGAAATTTCATCTCGCCGCCGTACATGGCGAACTTGTCAAATTTTGTCCACTCATCTTCTTCGAGGCCCCTGAAATAGAATCCGCGCAATCCGACATATGGACCAAAATCAAACCCTGCGCTTCCACCAGCAAACCTTTGGTCGGCCCTGTATGGCAGCTTGTCGTTAAACTGAACGACTCCAACCGTTGGCTCGACAATGATGCTGATTCCTTTGAAACCACCACTGAACTGTCGTTGCAGATCTTGGTCAAGATCAGACATATGCATGGGGTCTCTTCCTCCCAGATAACCCGTCACACCGGCGGTTAAGGCCCAGTTTCCAATTTCCTTGTCTCGTACGGTTGACCTGATCACACCCAGTTCTCCGAGTTCAGCATCGTTGAGAAAGGTATTGACTGGATTGTATCGATACCACAAGTTATCGACCCCTACATTGAGTGTGAATCTACTGTCTATACTGTATTTGACTCCGGCACCGCCCGATAAGTAGATATGTTCACTTTTGGGACGGTTTTCTGGGTCAATTTCGATGATGCCTGTTCCGGCAGCGATGTACGGTATGAGCAACCCTGACCCGATATTAAAGGTCAAATTCCCACCATAGCGGGTAATGTCGACGTCGCGACGCTGAAATATCTCCGCATATTCATTTGCTCGAGCAGAGCTGATGTCGTTTAGAAAATCGATTTTGCCGATGTTGGTTTCAACACCCGAGCTGATCATGTACAAACCGCTCAATTCAACATAACGCCCAAATCCAAAGCCTAGTTGGCCGCCGTACATATAGCCACCGTCCAATCCCGATTGTTTGTTCCACGACATTGCGCTTCCAGTCGGACTCAAACTGTAACTTACCCCTCTTACTTGCGCCGTCACAAATGCCGGAAGGGCGATTATGGCTGCAAGTATAGCGGCCACTAACATTTTAGCGCCATAGTAGCTCTTTGATAATTTCATAATATTCCTCTTGTTCAGTTAACCATCCTGCATAATTGTAAAAAATACGACCAATTAGTGTCATCATATCACAATGCAATACTCGATTCAACTCCGTTTTGTATGTTTAGTTCCAATTTTATGGCCCTTGCGGTATATTTGATCCATATCGCCATGCTGGGGATACTCGATTGTAATCTAAAATACCCCATTTTTAAATCCAATTCCGAATCATGTTCGGCGATCTAAACCCCTCATATAAACACCTGTTCGACACCATTTCTGATGCAGGAGACCAACTTGGCTACAAGGTGTATGTTGTTGGAGGCTTCGTAAGAGACTACTACCTGAACCGTCTTGGCCACGAGGGTGAAGCTGATATCGACGTCATGGCGATTGGTTCAGGGTTGAAGCTGGCCAACGAGGTAGCTAAGCGGCTCAAAGTGAGGGGAGTGAACGAATTTAAGCAGTTCGGAACGGCTCATTTCCACTACAAGAACATGTCGGTCGAGTTTGTGGGCGCACGAAAGGAAAGTTACCGCCGCGAATCACGAAAGCCAATCGTCGAGGACGGAACCCTCGAGGATGACCAACAACGCCGCGATTTCACCATTAATGCCCTCTCTTGGTCGTTGAACAAGGACGAATATGGCCTTCTTCTCGACCCATATGGCGGCATCCAAGATTTGCAGAATGGGATTATCCGCACACCCATCGACCCCGTAGTCACATTCACCGACGACCCGCTTCGCATGCTCAGGGCAATCCGTTTTGCGGGTCAACTTGATTTTTATATCGAGGAGACCACGTTTAAGGGTATTGTATCGTGCGCCGACCGCATATCCATCATATCGCAGGAGCGCATTACCGAGGAGCTGAACAAAATGCTCGCCTGCAACAAGCCGTCGGTTCCATTCTCGCTTCTCTTCAAGACTGGTCTGCTGAAGTACATCTTCCCGGAACTGTTGGCGCTTCACGGTGTCGAAGAGGTTAATGGTCACCGTCATAAGGATAACTTCTGGCACACGCTCGAGGTTGTCGACAATATCGCTCCAAACACCGAAAACCTTTGGCTACGTTGGGCGGCATTACTGCACGACATTGCCAAGCCGCCTACAAAGAAGTTCGACCCAAGGGAGGGTTGGACCTTTCACGGTCACGATGCCCTCGGAGCCAGGTGGGTGAAGAATATTTTCCGGCGATTTGGCCTTCCGATGGACGAACGGATGAAGTATGTGGCAAAGCTTGTGCGCCTCCACCTTCGTCCGATTGCATTGGCCAGTGAAATTGTGACAGACAGTGCTGTTCGCAGACTTATCTTCGATGCCGGAGACGACATAGACGACTTGATGACCCTATGCCGTGCCGACATCACCAGCAAGAACCATGAGAAGGTGAACCGATATCTTCGCAATTTTGACCGTGTGGCCGAGAAGATCGTCGAAGTCGAAGAGAAAGACCGCCTACGAAACTGGCAGCCTCCCGTCGATGGGAATGAAATCATGGAAACGCTTGGTTTAGAGCCCGGAAAGAAAGTCGGTCTCATTAAAAAGGCTATAGAAGAGGCCATCCTAAATGGCGATATTCCGAACGAGCACGACGCCGCTTTCGAATTCATGATGATTCACAAAGACCAAATCCTCGAGGGGAACCATGGAGCAGGCTGACCGTTGGGTGTCGCGATCGTATGCTAAGATCAACCTTGGCCTATTTGTGCATGGCCGTCTTCCCGATGGCTATCATAACATCGAAACCGGTTTCGCCTACATCGATTGGAGCGACACCTTTCGGGTGAAGGTGACTCCGCAGTCTCGAATTAGATTCTCAGACCCCGATATCCGTGCCGACGAGAACAACACCGTCGTAAAGGCCTTCCGGCTTTTCAAGCACGAATACGGTATGTCGCGTAATTATGACATACTTGTCGAGAAGTCCATCCCAATGGGAGCTGGGCTGGGAGGAGGCAGCAGCAATGCGGCCACCATGTTGCGCATCTTGAACAAGCTGGAGAACAAGAACATCCCCCTAGACCGCCTGGCCGACACCGGGGCACTCGTAGGGTCCGATGTCCCCTTCTTCATCAGCGGGCAAACGGCAATAGGATCTGGACGAGGAATAGACCTCAGACCTGCATCCATTCAGCCCGATGCCTGGATTTTGACGGTATATCCAAATTTTGAAAGCAGCACAGCTGAAGCATACCGATACTGCGAACCTAATGACGACCATGAATTGTCGCTAGAATCCATTCTGCTCGACGTCGATGTTGAAGAGTGGCCCTACCTGCTGGTCAACGACCTCGAGCCATCCGTCATGGTGCAGCACCCCATGATCGGCGACATAAAAGATCAAATGATGGATTTTGGAGCCGTTTATGCCTCCATGTCGGGCAGTGGATCGTCGGTGTATGGATTGTTTGACCAAGATTTTGTTGCGTTAAACGCATGGCACGGATTTACAGATTTGGGTTTCCGCGGTAATCTTACCAGGCCCTCGTTCAAGCCCGATCCAGGTATCTATGTCGACGAGTCCTGAAATCGCTTCCAGCGATTTAACAGGCGTTTTGTATAGAAATCAGTATTTTACCCGCTATATGTCGCCTTTTTCGGCGCACTGATTACATCATCTGCACTTCACCCATTTATGGAAACCAATTCGATCTCCCCAAGAACCGGCATGGATGTTGACAGTCTAGCCATGGATATCCGCAATCATATGCGGTACACGTTGGCTAAAGACAGCTTTTCTGCCAATGATTGGGATCGTTACAGAAGCCTCGTACTCACCGTTCTCGACAGGCTTCATGATAAATGGATCCAAACACAGCAAAAGTATTACGCGAACGACGTTAAGCGGGTGTATTACATTTCGATGGAGTTTTTGATCGGGCGACAGCTCGACAACGCACTGCTTAATCTTGGCATTAAAGACGAGGTGCAAAAAGCCCTCGAAGAGCTTGGCTTCGACTACAATGAGCTGCGCGACGCCGAATGGGATGCCGGTCTTGGAAACGGAGGTCTCGGCAGGCTCGCAGCCTGTTTTCTCGACTCCATGGCCACGATGGGACTGCCGGGGTATGGCTATGGCATCCGTTATGACTACGGGATCTTCTATCAGAAAATTATAGACGGGTTTCAGGTTGAATCACCCGACATGTGGCTCCGATATGGCAACCCTTGGGACATCGTGCGCCCCAAACTGACCTATGCCGTCGATTTTTACGGCGACGTCGTATCTAGGACCGATGCCGACGGCAAGATTCACTTCGAATGGCGCAACACAGAAAAGGTGATCGCCGTGGCCTACGACACCCCTGTTCCAGGCTACAACAACGATGTGGTCAACAATCTGCGTTTATGGAAAGCCAGTGCATCCAAATCGATTGACCTTCACGTGTTCAATCAGGGCGATTACGTGAATGCCATTCGCGACATTGAGCTCCAGGAGAACATCTCGCGTGTGCTGTATCCCAACGACAAGGTGTTTGTGGGCATGGAGCTTCGTCTGAAGCAAGAATACTTCTTGGTTTCGGCAACACTTCAAGACATTATCAGACGATTTAAGAAGCAATACGGCGATTTTCGACAGCTTCCCGACAAGGTGGCCATTCAGTGCAACGATACGCACCCGAACCTTGCCATTCCTGAACTGATGCGCATCTTGGTCGACCTTGAGGGGCTCGATTGGGACACCAGTTGGGACATCACCACCCGTACCATCGCATACACGAACCACACCATCCTGCCCGAGGCATTAGAAAAGTGGCCCGTCACCCTCTTACGTTCGCTGCTGCCACGGCATTTGCAGATCATTTTTGAAATCAACAACCGCTTTTTGGGCAATGTTAGATCCCATTTTGGTGAGGATGTAAACCGTATACGCCGTATGAGCATTATCGGTGAAGGCGAGCAGCCCATGGTGCAGATGGCGAGCCTTGGCATTGTTGGCTCCCACAAAGTAAACGGTGTTTCAGCATTACATACCGATCTGCTCAAGAAGACCATCTTCAAGGACTTTCACGAAATGTGGCCCGACAAGTTCGTGAACATGACCAACGGCATCACACAGCGTCGTTGGCTGAATCAATGCAATCCCAAACTTTCGGCGCTTATAAATGAGGCCATAGGCAAAGATTGGCAATATGATCTCAGCGCATTGCGTGCACTTGAGTCACACGCCAACAAGGCTGCCTACCGCAAGAAGTTTGCATCGGTGAAACGGGCTAACAAGAAAGTGCTTGCACAGTACATAAAGAGCCATTACAACATTGACCTGAACTTGGATTCGATCTTCGACATCCAAATCAAGCGGATCCATGAATATAAACGCCAACTTATGGCGATTTTCCATGCCATTACGCTGTATAACCGCATCAAGGCAGATCCGAATGCGCCCTTTCAACCACGAACCATCATTTTCGGAGGAAAAGCGGCTCCGGGCTATGCCATGGCCAAACTGCATATCAAGCTCATCAACGACGTGGCCAATGTAATCAACAACGACCCCGTAGTTGGCGACAAATTGAAGGTGGTGTTCATGGCCAACTACAGCGTCACGCTGGCTGAGAAAATGATTCCTGCAGCCGAGCTGAGCGAACAAATTTCAACCGCCGGCATGGAAGCTTCGGGCACAGGTAACATGAAGTTTGCACTCAATGGCTCACTAACTATCGGCACAATGGATGGTGCCAATGTCGAGATGAGCGAGGAAATCGGCGAAGAAAATATGTTCATCTTCGGACTGACGGTCGACAAAGTTGCCGAACTCCGTCGCAGTGGATACAACCCTTACGATGTGTACCACTCCAACCCCGAGCTCAAGCTTGTTATCGACCAAATCCAAAATGGTTATTTTAATCCCGAGAAGGCAGACTTGTACCACGCCATCATTCACGCACTTATGAACGAGGGCGATTATTTCCTTGTTCTCGCCGACTTTGCGGACTATCTCCGGGCACAGGCCGATGTTGAAAAAGTGTACGCCGAAACCGAAAAGTGGAACAAGATGGCCATACTGAATGTGGCACGTGTTGGCAAGTTCAGCTCAGATCGAACGATTGCCGACTATGCCCGCGAAATCTGGAACACAAAGCCAGTATAATAAGGCTAACGATAGGCAGAGATCTTTAACGCAGCACGAAACGGAACGTAATGGTGCCCCACTGGGGCTCTTGCGGCACACCGCTTGGTAGGCGTGCAAAACGCCAGCTACGGATCGTAGAAAGTACCTCTTTCTCTAGCGACGGACTCATCTTGCGAAGTGGAACGATCTGGTTCACGCGACCATCGGGCATCACTTGAAACCGCACCGATATCACCGCTTCGACCTCTTCGTTGTAGTTCGGCAACGGTTGCTGTAACGGTGCCCTTACGATGTCGCCCTCCCACTCGAGCGAGAAAGGAGCCGATTTTGTCGGGTCGTTTGCCGAGCCCTGATCGGCCGCCTGACCTGTGGTTCCACGTATGTCGCCGCTTCGCTGGGCGCCCTCCTGCTGGGTCTGGGCTTGTTGGGTGCGTGGAGGCACCGTGACCTCCTGACGCTGTCGGTCGGTTGTGCGCTCAGGATTCACGCGAGGGGTTTCTGGCGTGCGAATGATGTCGTTTTCGACTTGCTGTGTTTGTTTTGGTGCTTCTACCGGTTTACTGACCTCGTTGTTACGAGTCTCAGGAACCGGTTTTACTTCTTCAACGGGCTTTGGGTCGATGGGATCGACAGGCGAAGGATTCGGATTCGTGGCCACTTGTTCGGGTCTGTCGACGGAGAACTGGCTTTGTGTGCCATCCATGAACTCGCCAATGGTTACCTCAAGGTAGGCATAGCGCTGCGGCTCGGTTCCCACTATAATGAATAAAGCGAGCAGGAACACCACTCCGTGGATCGCCAACGAATAGATGACGCCCTCACGCTCTTCCTTGCTCAACTTTATGCGGCTCATGTGTTACTCCTGTTCTGTGGCAATCAAAGACTTCATCTGCAAGCTTTGACCCATGGTCAATACGTCGACCAGTTTCTGAATGTCGGCCTCCTTGTCGGCCCTCACTACTAACGTAGCCGTAGGGTTTTTCGTGTGCTCTTCGCGGATACGGTCCCTCATAGTTTGCACATCGCGGGTCTCGCGGCCCATCACATAAAACTTCCCGTCTTTGGTGATGGCAACTTCCACCAATTTGGATTCTGGCGGAGCCCCTGCCTCAGAATTCGGGATTTCTACCTTGATTCCGAAGTTGGTCACAAAGGACGATGTGAGCAGGAAGAAGATGAGCAGGAGCATCACAATATCGGTCAACGACGAATGTGAGAACATCGCCAGGACCTTCGGGCGGGTGCTGTCGTCGCGGAAATTCATCGTGCGGGTGGTGCTGTGGTCGTTTTCTTTGGGGTCGGTGTCTGCAGAAGGTCGATGAAATCGGTCGATGCAGACTCTAATTCAAAGATTTTACGGTTAATCTTGGTGAGCAAAAAGTTGTAGAATCCGTAGGCGATGATACCCACCAACAATCCGAATGCCGTGGTAATAAGAGCCTCCCAGATGCCGCCTGCGAGCAAGCTGGCATTCACTTGTCCTTCCATGGTCTGAATCTGCTGAAAAGCCTCAATCATACCGGTAACAGTACCCAAGAATCCCAATAAAGGGGCAACGCCGGCAATAGTGGCCAGCCAGTCCATCTTGCTTTCGAGGCGGTAGGCTTCCGCCTTGCCCGACGACATGATGGCGTCTTCGATTTCCTTGATTGGACGACCAAGGCGCTGCAAGCCCTTGACTAAAATCCGCGCTAGCGGCTTGTCGGTCTGTTCGCAATACCGGATAGCTTGACGCACGTTGCCTTCGGTAAGCATGTCGTGGACATCGGCTAAAAAACCGTCCATTTTCATGGATGATTTTGATATCACCCTCCAACGCTCCACGATCACGATGATAGCTATGACCGACAACACAGCGATTGGGATCATCAGAAGCCCACCCTGCACGAGCATATCGAGCAACGTCATGCGTTCCGGTTCAGCGGTTGCCAAACTGAGCGTGTCCATCATGGCTGGATCGATCTGAAAGGCCATAAGCAGGGTGTACATGATGTAAGCAGTCATAAATGGGAAGGTACTATTTTGTGAATATAACGTTTTTTAATTGCTCAAATTATTGCTGTCCATACTGTCGGACCACATCGGATTGAAATTTTCTATCTAAGGTGGAGTTAGCTTCTCGGGCGGCTTCGCGTGTTTCAAACTGACCGAGATGGAGCTCCCAGGCAATTTCTCCTTGCACGCGCACCCGGAACAACCGTGCACGTGTATTTGCCGCCGTTACTTCGTCGAATATCTCGTTGGCAACACGCTCGGTGAACATGGTGGCAGACACAATGGTGAAATAACGTGGTGTATCCTGTTGCCATGAACCAGCAAGACCGAAGGAACCAACCTCGGCAGGTATAACCACGGGATCTTGTACCTCAGGTTCTTGCTCTTGTTCCTGCACCTGCCCTAACCCTTGCCCTTGCTCTTGCTCTTGCTCTTGCATCCCCATGGCCGCATCCTGATTTTGGACAATGGTTGGCGATTCGAGGGTAATGCTTCCGGGGTCATTGCGAGTAACATAGTCGGGAAAGACTTCATGGAACGATGGCATTCCGGTACCTGCGAGCCAGCCCTTGTACCAAGAGACGCCGGCACCTGCAAGAAGAGTGATTGAAAAAGCAGCGATACCCACCAATTTGCGCCAGCGCTCGCCCTTGTGCACATAGTTGTCGTCAATGCGTATCTCAAGAGGGAGGGTGTGGGGATCCCGCCATTTGAGCGGCGGGGTTTTCAGGTCAACTACCTTAGGGACGTCTGAGCTTGCGGTTGTAACTGGTGTTTCCTCCAACTCAACGACATCTTGGGCGATAGGTGACTCGGAGTCCAGTAATTGATCGTCGACATCTGCCACTTCAGGTTCGTTGATGACGAATACGGCCGTTTCGGGGATTTCGGTGTCTTCATGATCAGAATGCGTGCCATCATGTCGGGCTACTTCCACGACGATTGGCTGTAGACCATGGTAGCGAAAGTTGATGTCCATCTCCAGTGTCGGATCCGTCTCAAAAGTCATCTGGTCGCCGTTGAGGCGGAAGGTACCCAGCCCGGGCAGCTCTGCTGCACCATGCTCCTTCAAACTGCGATGCAACTGCTCCAATACCTCATGCAAACCATGACCCGCCGTCTTGATTTCAATCTTCAGCCTCTCAGAGAGAATGTCGATAAGTTTGTAGTGGTCGATCATCTCACGAGTCCGGGTTGAAATGCAACCGGTCGGATGGCGGCGCCATACTAACGGTACCATCGCTCATCAACTGCCGCTGCTGGCTATGGTGTTCGACTTTGAACGTACCCAAGGAGGGGATCGAGACTACCCCCCGTTTCATCAGCTCCTCACGAATAATCTTGACCAGTTCTGACTTTAATTCCTCGTTCATCTTACAACTTGATTACCACCCCCCCATAAACTTGAATCGGACGTTCGTTGTATCCTTTCCAAAGTTGATAGTCGCTTCCAAGCAAATTCAAGCCTTTGACATAAAAACCGACTTGTTCGGCAATCATGAATTCAGCCTGTGCATTGAGAAGCATGTAACTGTCAAGAAGCTCACCCTCTACACCCGTTTCGCGGTCGCCTACGTAATGCAACCAACTTTTGATGGCAATTCTGCGGAACGGAGTAATTTGAGTTTCAGCAATCAGGCCTGTGTTCTCGACAAAGGGCACTTTAGAGCCGTCGTCAAGTTTGTGGATCTGATTATAGATGGTGCCATGAAGCGTCAAAATGGATGGGATAATCGTGACTTGGGCACCAGCCTGGATGCGGAATTGCCTCATGTTATCGTCGTAGACCATGTCGTACAACGACCCAGGAACTAACAGCGGGCTCTTCTGAAAGTATCCATATTTGGGTGAAATACGGTACTGAACACCACCCGACACCGTGATTGCGTTTAACAGATTAAGGTCAAGTCGCCCGTCGGCAACCCACTTGCTCTCGTTTTCGGAGCTCAAATCGAGATTGGCGAACCGGTTTGAATTGTGAGCACCCTCCAAACCGGCATTAGTGGCTTCACCGTACAAGTGGCCCGTGACAATGATGTTTTGCAGACCAAAATACTCCACCTTGGCATCTGGATAGACGTATGGTCTGCTGCCAGAAACATCAGAACCATAATACAGGCGTCCACCAAGTGTAAACCTGCTAGAATAATTCTGACGCGTCTGATAGGACGGCATCACACCCACCAAAGCCCATGATTGCGTCGTTTGGTCCGTTCGTTGATATTGCGCAGCATCTATGCGTCCATGGACCAGAAAAATGTCGTTGATGCGGCTGCCGGCCCACTGCGTGGTGGAGCGTGCGGAGAATCGGTGTTCGTCGTTGGTGAAGTCCGATACATTGGCACCCACCGAGAAGTAGTCGTAACCGGCGTACACATCGGTGTGTGTCAGCGTATTTGTAACGTGCCGGTACTGCGCTTTGAATCCAACCCCCATGTAGTTCTTTTGCACATCTGGGTTATTGGTGTCGTTAAAATCGTCGTGCAGCGTCCCCAATAACCTTAAGTTGCCCTTTTCCCCCATTTTCGTCGAGATTCCGCCCTGAATATTCATCAGCCTGAATGCACTGTTCTCATCGAGGTGGCCTCCGCTGCCGTCGTAGGTAAATCCACCAATGAACGATGTCCTGGCGTTTAACGGCGCTTCAATCGATGCGCTTGCCTCAGGACTGCTAAAGCGGCCATAGCCGCCACGGGCATAAAGGCTTGTGCGCTGGGGATAAATGATTCTGCGACGTGTGGGGGCAACCGGTCTTTCAAGATCGTCGATCGGCATGCTGGCCCGGATTTGCTCTTCAGTCTCCATAAAAGGCAGCCTGTTCGGATCAAGCGCGTAAAGACGTTGGTTGTTTGTGAAACCCAAGATCGGCTGCCGTATCAAATTGGCGAACCTCACCCGAAAGTCTCCCCTGATCTCAATATCCTGAGGATCTATTTCTGGAAGAAGCGTGCCGGTTTGCGTCTGGGCAAACGAAACAGCCCCGCCCATCAGCGAAAACAATAGTGTAAAGAGGGTTTTCTTCATCATAAAGCAAATGTACCGGCCGTCAATGTAAAGGATCCCAAATCTTGGATGAATATACCAAAATGAGGCATGAGCACCTAAATGAACCGTGCCATTACGAAGCCCAATTCTTCTGATAAACCCGTTTCAAGGGCATTTATTGTTACTTGACTAGGGCAACTTTGCTTGTTGCCCTGAACGAACCCGCATGCATTTCAACGATGTACACACCACTGGCCAAATGGGATGCATCCCACACAATGTTGTGGTAACCAGCACCCAAGATTCGATCGGCCAAGACGGCAACTTTTCGACCCGTTACGTCATAAACGTGGATGCGAACGGCCGAAGGACTCGGCAGCGCGAAGCTGATATTGGTGGTTGGATTGAACGGGTTTGGATAGGCATTATTTAAATGATACTCCTGCGGCAGTTGTGCGTCTGCATAAAGATCGACTTGACCGGGATTTCCGATTACCCAGTCAAATAGGTGCTTCCCTTCAAGAAGGTAGAGCTCCAGTGTTCCGTCTTGTTCGAACATCAACTTTCTGCCCGTCTTCGAATCAAAGAGGTAGGAATGTAATCCATCCACCAAAAGAACTTTCAAGGTATAGTAACCCGATTCCGATACCTCAATGGATGTTTCCTCCGTAATGACCTGGCTTGTGTTCGGGTGCGAGAGGGTGGACCAAAAACGAATTCGATCATGTATATCATCCTTATATAGGGTAATGCTTGCACTACTGAAGGTCCCTGGTGGTGCTACGTGATCATGCTTGTCGTAGCCTTCGGTTGCGTCGTCTGCTAATAGGATAACCGTCGATCCAAGTAGTGATTCTTGGTCGTAGAGTTCCAGTGAAACCTGGCGTAGTTTTCCGGATCGGTCGTTACCATCCGTCTCAATGCCAGCAGCAGCAGCCATTTGAGCTTGTGCTGGGTAGGGGATTTCCAGCTCGGTACGGTTAGAACGGTTAAAGAAGTAATACCCAATGTTTACTTGCATCGTCGTCGACGGAACCCATAACCCTTCGAAGGCAAATATCGGATCGGTGATCGCATTCATCTGTTGCACCGCAGACCATGACACCGCCCTCTCAAAAGGGTTGCCAATGATGTTCCATCCGGGATTAAGCGGAATGCGATAGCTGTCTTGGTTTGTAAGGGTTACAGCAGGGATTGTCTGATTTACAACCCAATCTCGTTTTGCCAGAATCCAGAAGCCGCGGCCGGGGCGCAGATTGAATCCAGAGCTGTTGCGCGACACTTCAACAGTGTTGCTCAGGCCGTTGGCATTGCTGCCCGTTTCTGCATAGGCATTCCAATCGGATCTCTGCTTGCCGTAATCTTCGAAGGTGAAAACAATAGGAAGGTTGGCGTCGCCTGCAATTGCCGCCAAGCGGTAGGACGACTGCCGTGTATTCGCAAAAGGAATCGATTTTTGGACGTTTACTTGGCCTGCATATGCGAATGTCCTGAGTTGGCCTGTTTCAGACCACTGACTTGGTCCGCTCACATTGAAGGCGCGGACCCTCCAGAAATAATTCTGGTCAAAGTTTTGAAGGAATACTGTAAAAGTCGTATCGGCACGCTCTTCGGTTGTAAGCAGTACGGTGCTAAAATCGGGTTGTGTGGAAAGTTGCAGTTGATACCTGTCGGCATCTGGACGGGATTTCCATACAAAGGTTTGCGTACGTTTTGCGTTGGTCAACCCATCAGCGGGCGATGCCGAAACGGGTGGGTCGGGTACTTTTGGAGCCGTCGTAAATTGGGTGGTATCCGACCAAGCACTGAGCCCGCTCACGTTGCGTGACGCAACCCGTACCCAATATGTCTGTTCGGGTTTCAGGTTGTTCAGAATCAGCGTAACATCGTTGTAGTTCTGGGCATCCACAACAAGCTCACTTTCAAAAATATCGGACTCTGATACCTGAATGTCATATCCTTGAGCCCGTGCTGCTGGCTCCCACTGTAGTGCTAACGGCATGAATATCATCTGGGCACCATCCAGCGGATTCAGGATGCTTGTTGGAGCGGGAAGTTCGGGAAGCGTGCGAAACATTCGCACTTCCGACCATGCACTCTCTCCAGAGCTGTTGAACGCCTTGACCCTCCAGTAATGGATCGTGTTGAACGGAAGCGGTGCGGTTGCCGTCAAGTCAAGCTTGGTGGCCGTGATGTTTGAATCATCAATAACAAGCTGTGTCTCAAAATCTACGCTGAGCGATAGCTGCAATTGATAGCGCTCCACAAACGAGTTAGATTGCCATTCCATAATGATCGGCTGTGGAATGAAGTCCAAGTTGTTTGCAGGGGTTAACAGCGACGGCGCAAGCGGTGGCTCGGGAATTGTCGTGAACGATCTCACCTGCGACCACGCACCTTGTCCACCCGAATTAAATGCCGCAACGCGCCAATAATACGTTTGGCCCTTATTCAGATTTGTAAGACTGAAAAATGTGTTTGTCACGTTTACATCTGCCAATACGGCGACATTTAAGTCGGGAATGTTCGACAGCTGGACGCGATAACCATCACTGCGCGTGGATGGATTCCAACGTAGCAGGACGGGTATCGGAGTATTAATCGTCTGCGTAGGAGGGGTGATCAATACCACTTGGTCTGGTATCTGAACAACCGTTGTGAACGATCGTACTTCTGACCAGTCTCCAAAGCCGGCTGTGTTTCTGGCTCTGACCCTCCAGTAGTATGTTGTTTGGGGCAATAATGCGCTTAGAAGAAATTCTGTGGCTGCCTGGCCATCGGATGCAAACACGCTTGTTTGAAATGTGGAGTCGACCGAGACTTCCATGCTGTATGAAGTAGCTCCCTGAACAGTCGACCAGTCGATAAGTAAAGGCGTCTTTGCATTTGAAAAATTATTGTCCGGTGCAACTAGTGCCGGCACACCCGGAGTGACAACAACCGTTCTGAAGGTCCTTGTCTCCGACCATGAGCTTTCGCCAGCCTGATTTATCGCAGAGATCCTCCAATAGTACCTTTCTGACGTGAGAAGATCCGACAAAATGAAAAATGTGGATTGAACACCAGTTGTGTCGACAAGCCTTGCCGAAAAATTGGCGTCCAGCGAAAGTTGTACCCTATAAGACGAAGCACCACTGGTTGGTTGCCACACAAGCTGAATTGTGGATGGAATGTCAATGGCATCATTCCCGGGCAAGCTTAGCACGGGTGTTGCAGTGGTACTTGCATTGATTGTAACAAACAAGAACGTACTCGACCAGTCGCCATCACCACCCGGGTTGGATGCCCGCACTCTCCAATAGTAGGTCCTGTTTGGAATAAGGTCGCGAGCTTGGTACTGTCTTTCGCTGGTCTCGGCATTTACTACCAACGTTGCAAACGACTGTGTTGTCGAGACCTGTATGCGATACCTGTCGGCTCGTGCCGCCTCGTGCCAGCTCAAATTTGGTGCTAACAGCACACCATTCTGGTTGTTCGAAGGATTAGCCAAATTCACTTGCGATGGTGGCGAAATTATTGTCTTGAGGCTTCTAACAGCAGACCATTCGGATTCGCCTCCAATATTGACAGCTCTTACACGCCAATAGTACGTAGTGTTAGCGTTGAGTTTGGTGATAATGATCTCGGTCGAACTTGTTACCTCATCAAAAAAAGTCTCCGCAAAAGCATCGGTGGTGGAAATTTGAATCTGGAACTCACTGGCACTAAGTACGGGTCCCCATTGGAACTTCACGGAAAGGGTGTCGCTACCCACCAGTCCGTTCTCGGGTGCAACCGGAAGTGGCGCAGCTGGCGGCAGGTTAACAGTGAACTGGCGTACAGGTGACCAGTCGCTTTCCGATCCCACCCGCTCCGCTTTAAGTCTCCAATAGTAGGTGTTGTTATCCGACAATCCTGAAACGGCAAAAGTGGTTTGGCTAAGTCCACTTTCGTCCGCTATGAGCGTGTTTTCAAAATTGCTCGAGTTTGCAATCTGGAGCCAATAGGATTGTGCCTGTGGAACCGAATTCCAGGCAAAATCTACGTTGGAACCCAACCCGCTCTGCGACACTTGAGGGCTTATTGCCAAAGGGTATGCAAGTCGCGTTCGAAAAGTAGCGACATCCGACCAAGCGCTTTCGCCTAAATTGTTGACGGCCTTGATACGGTAATAATAATCAGACAATCCATTACCTAGATCCAGCTGTAGCTGATTGGCGTCTGATAGGATGACATCGTGCTCAACTGCCGTAAATTCGTTGCTGTTCGAAACCTGCAATTGAAACGAAAATGCGTTATTGACGGGCAACCATCTAAAAATCGGACTTGTTGTAACTTCGCTGGAGCTGTTTACTGGAAAAACTGCGATTGGTGCATCCGGAAGGTCTAGCGCAGATCTTCCAAAGTAATCGTGGTTTTGGCTGCCAATTTTGGAAAAAGAGCCTCCTAAATGAATTACACCATTCAAGATGGAGACGGCATTCACCCGTTCATTTGTCTCTCCCGGATTCTTCCACGAACCCCCTTCAATGTTGGCTAGGTTCAGAATTGACGGATCGGTGCTGGATGTAAATTCGCCGCCGATGACCATATCCGTATTATCGCTCGAAATATCGTAAACCGTGCCGTTGACACCCGTTCCAAGTGTCGACCAAGCCGTTCCATTCCAGGTAGATACTGCTCCGCTAAACTCTCCGCCCACTACAAGCTGCCCACCGTGCAGCGAGATGGCATACACTACCCCATCTAAACCTGAGCCGATGGCACCCCAAGCCGTTCCGTTCCATCGTGCAATTCGTTCGGTCGCCACACCACCTGCCAATGTAAATTCCCCACCGGCGATGAGGTCATCTCCGTTCGAATAAAGTGCGTAAACAGGGGCATCTGCCCCAGACCCCAACGGCTCCCATTGTGTTCCGGTCCAACGCGCTATGTGGTTGAGCGTAATGCCCCCCGATGAAGTGAATTCCCCGGCTATGTAAATGCTTCCCTTGTGGTTAACTATCGCCCGAACAGTCCCATTTACACCGGCGCCCAAGGCCTGCCAGGCAACCCCGTCCCATCGCACGATATGGTTCACCGTCTGGCTTCCTACCTCGGTGAAGTCGCCTCCAACGATTAAAAAGTTGTCTGCCGTTTCAAGTGCATATACGGGCCCATTTAACCCGGATTGAAGCGATTTCCACTCATTGCCCGACCAACGGGCAATATGGTTCACCAATTTACCGCCAGCAGTCTGGAAATCACCGCCAACATACCATGTATCATTTTTATATATAATTGTATGAACGGGTCCGTCTAGGCCTTGGCCGAAGTCGAGCATTGAGTGTGCCTGGTCCATATCTTGACCCTGTCGGGCATGGACGACTCCCACAACCACAAAAAGAATTGCGATAGAGATCCAGATAAGGCGCCACCGTGACGGTGAAACTACCTTGTCATCTGAGTACTTGCTATGTTGGAAAATCCTTTGCAAGCCTTGACTAATTAGATGGTGGGGTCGGGGGTCCGGGTAATTGTGCGTCTGGCCTCAACAGAAACCATGCCGTAGTGGAAGTACCGGCAATGCCGACCAACGTCCACAGCCACCAGCGCGTGCGTCTGGCCGGCACAATACGTGGAATGGCCGCAACTTGAACGGGCTGAAACGTGATGGGAAACGTATACAGGGAATCCGCCTTGACTTCTTGGTTCAGGATAATTTCTTGATAACCCTCTTTGTTTACCGAAATGATATACATCCCCGGTGCAAAGCTAATGGTGTCCCTGATGCCGATAACCGGATGTCGACGCACCAGGTTGTTCATGTCTAGAAACTCGACAGTAAAACCAGGGTGGTTAGCTTCAAAGGTTAGCCTGCCCGTTCGTGGTACGTCATAAACAGGTTCTTCCACCACCTTCAGACGGTAGGTCGCCATCTTTTGCTGGTGCAATTCATGCACTTGGTAGTAAATGTCGAAATCCTTTACGTTCCGGATTTGAATGTGCCGGTCAATCCGCGTGATGTTGGGTATGAAAAGGAATACAAATCGAAAACTGATGCTGCCATCGGGACGTATATTGACGTTACGCGATTCGAAACGGATGTTCTGAATTCTCAGCTGTTCATTCCGAAACCAGTTGAGCACGTCTTCGGCAGAGAAGTATCGCTGAACGCTGGGATCTAGCACGAGTCTGACAATGCCCTCGTCTTGGGTCACCTGCGGTATGATGTTGTCCACATTCTGAATTTCGACAAGCTCTAGTGCAAACTTGCCGGGCTTGAGCAGGCGCTGGCCGCCGTTGACCTGTGCGGCAGCGAATTGCACGTTGACGAATGCACACAACATGACCGTCCATATCAATACGGTATAAGGACCAAAGCGTTGTGGTGCTCTGCGATTCACGTATAAATGACCCCTGAAAATGTTGACAAACCCCTCAGTTCCAAGCAATGGATTCCTATAGATAAATAAAGATACCAATAATTGTTCCCGAGCATGAACTATAATTGATGTATTGTGGTCAGCGGTTTACCTGAACGCGAAAGATGGGGGGTTGACCGGTGGGTGCCGGAAACGGTGCCTTCAGCTGCTGTATATGGTCCATTCGTACGGCAAGAACGGCACGAATGTCCGACTTTTTCCACGCATACCGGCCTTGGGGATTAATGACGAATGTGTCAGTAATTCGTAGTATATGCTCATAAGCAAGCTCGGGGTGCCGCACCATCCATATACCTCGCACGACAACCTCATCGCCCTCGACTTTCCGGGCGCTTATCGTGTTGTAGTAGGCCGGCAAGCCCTGACCGACCACCGACCCAAGTCGGTCAATACCATCCCCGCCAGTGAGTGTAAACCTTTCCACTTCTTTTCCTTCGACCGCCAATTCCACGCTGAAATCAGGGTCTGACAGTAGGTCGCGATATCTCAAGTCGGGTGGAAGCGATACGGTTGCCCACCGATGCGCCACCAACGAAGCGATCCTTCCTTCTGGAATCGCCAACTGTTCACGGTTTGTCGGAACCCAGTGACTCGATTGATTTTTTCGAGCGAATGAACGCTCGTTGGTGTAATAGTCAATTACCGGCAATTGGAAGGAATAGGCATTCGCTCGCATAGTAAGTCCGTAAAAAACACTCGGCTCATACTCAACAGATACGTTACCCCCATGGTTCGTAGTAAGCATGGTCACAAGATAGTCGCGGTAGAGTACACTTTGACCTTGCAAGAGCAGATCGAGTGTGGGTGTGATTCTGACACGAAGATTGCCTGAGCCCGAGTCTGATGCCAGTACAGGTCCATTTTCGTCGATTGTGAGGTAAAAGCTGCTGGGATTTAGTTCCGGGTTCTGCCTCACAAATTGCAGTAGCTGAGCTTCCTTGCTGCCAAGAAAGGGCGTTTCCACCACGATATAATTCGAGGCGACCACACTTCTCAGATAGGCTTCGTCTCTTGTAAGTGCAGACCAAATGATTCTGGCTGCGATGATCTGTGCTGGCTTAGAGATATACGTGTCGGCGATAGGACCCAAATCGAGAAACTCACCTACGTCGTAAATCTGTCCGTCAACGGTGAGATGAAATTCCAGTTTACGCTCTCCCTCAGACGTGTCGAGCGTTCTGACGATGCTGGTACCTAAAAACGATGGGCCGCGCACCTCGTCTTCAGCTGTAACCGTTGCGTTGACACGTTTGGCCCAAGCATCGTAGACCACCCTGGGAAAAGAGGGAACAAACTGATCGTTTGCAACCAGACTAGCCGGAAGGCAAAGATAGATGACCGTGGCAATGATGATCAAGCTTCGTGTCATCATCAAGCCTATCTGATGATTTCGAACATGTTCAGATCAATCAGGGTGCCATCCTCAAACGGTTCGGGCTGCCAGGCCCTCACATAGATCAAAGGCTGGTCTTCGTTGCTGAAATCGATCATGAAGGAAAGGTATCCTTCGTCGGAATAGGTAGATGACGACCATTTTTGAAAAACCTGCACCCAGTAGATCTCATCATACTCCGGGTGTTTTAGGATATTGACACCACTGAAGTCGATATTGACGAAAGCGTTGTTGCGGAAGATGACGTTGCGCAGGCGGTCGATGTACTCTGCCTTCGTCTGGCGGTTGAGTCGAAACCGTTCGCGCACCACCTCGTTGTCTCGAGTACGAACCATGCTTCCACTGTCGCCATATTCAGAAATACGTGTTCCAGTAATGATGAGCGCCTTGTCGCTGAACTGGAGGTCGATATAATCGGCATCCTTTCGATTATAGGCTGTCTTGAACTGCTCGAGGAAGTTTATGATTACACGCCGTCTGTAGTCATCCTCCAGGCTTACGGCGTTTTGGATGATCATGTTGAACTGATGTTCCTCGATGGCAAACCGGGCATCTGTCAACCTGCCGTCAGCATCAAAGTTCAAGATCAACTCGAGCGACCTGCCGCCGGAACTCGAATCGGAAGTGACGTACATCCTCCTGATTTCGTAGGTGTTCTGGTTCAGCATGATCACCTGCGACCGTAGTTCTCCGGCGTTCGTGCGAATACCCGTTTCTTTTATGAGTTCATTGAGACGCTCAACACCGTAGGCACCATCACCTGCAGCTATGTTTGGCGGCAGCAGTATACTGCCTACCGATGGGTTGTAACGGTTGATGGCCGTCATTACGGCACCCGAGTTTCGCTCCAGCATGGAGACGATGTCTCTTCCCGGACCGTCTGTGAGGATGACCTTTACTTCCTGAGATAACTGAGCGTGAGCATGCACCTGCGGCAATGCCGTCAGCAGCAGTGCGAGAACGAGTAGGCGAAGCATGGCGAGGGGCTGAATAAATCGTGTGGACATCATTGTAGAGCTCTTACCCAAATGACTCTCTTTCCGGAATAACGTTGAGAGAGTGTGCTTATTTCCTCATTCGTCTTAAGGTCGACATATCGAGAATTTGTGTAAACAAGGTATGCATCGATCGGCGATGAGCCGGTTGCAGCGGGATCTAGAACAGCAACCAGAACCCCTTCAAGGCTGGAAAGGCTATCGCGCGACGTATAGAAGGACAGTGCCCCCATGTCGTTGCCTCTCAGTAGCGCACGCTGCAAATCGTACCAGTTACTCGATGAGGTCAATGTGGCGTATTGCGACTTAAACCGGTACAGAGGATCCGTCGGATTCGTGCTCTCGGTCGGGGTTTGCCGTGGTGGAGTAGTGTTAGTAGTGTTTTGACTGGCGGAACCGCTGGTGTCTGGAATAACCGGTACCGTTGTGCTCGTGTCGCGTTTTGATACGGTGGTATCTGGAGCTTCGATTGCCAAACTGTCGGACGGGGTGATGGTATTCGACGTATCAAACATACGTCCTCCCCAAATGAGGTACGCCGCAATCAAGACGGCTATTACCCCCAACGTTGACAGACCAGCTGCTGACGTGGGGCTGAAGTGATACTTTTGATTCCCATCTAACTCGATGCTAAACAGCTCAACGGGTTTTTGGATGCTTTTCAGCCGCTGTGGACCTATCCGTCTTATGGTTATGTCGATCTTGTTGTAGATCTGGTCATAAACGGAGCGTGTAATAACGATGCCGCCGGGCTGTGCCTGAGTGTAGATGCGCGAAGCAAGGTTCACACCGTCGCCGTAGACGTCGTTTGACTCAAACACGACATCTCCGATATGAAGGCCGATTCTCAGATTAATTTTTCGCTCCTCGGCCACTGATCCGTTATATCTGCGCATCTCGCGCTGAATGGCAATGGCGCATCGAGCCGCCTGCAGGGCACTTTGGAACTCAATTAAAAAGGCATCGCCCATGGTCTTGATTTCGTTGCCACCGAGCGACCTGAAGATCGGGCGCAGCATCTCGCGATGCAGCTGCAAGAGTTCGAGAGCCAACTCCTCGTTCCGCTGTGTCATGGCACCGTACCCGACAACGTCGGTAAACATGATGGCAGTAAGTCTACGCTCAGCCGAAGACAGCATGGCCCTTACAGTTTGAATGAAACTTTCCTAACCAATAAAGATACACATTCCGAGGCTCACTTGCCTTTAAGCGCGCCGAAGACTTCGGCTGACATATACCAGCACGAGTGGGGTTGTGACAATAACAACCACAAAAACGAGGGCATGGGATGCTAATGCGTAGGTGAATCCTGCTGTCTCTGGAATGCCATAGAGGATATAAAGGCTTTTTTGAACTAACAGGTGATACGTGCCAATACCACCAGGCGACGGTATCACCACACCAACCGACGACACCACCGTTACTACTAATGCCTCGGCAAGACCCAAGTTTTCCATCCCACTGCCGGGAAGCATCGAAAACGGAAGGCCCGCCATCAGAATGTAGCAGCACCACAGACCTGTTGTGAACAACAAAAATCGAAATGGGTGCTGGATGCTTCGTATTGAAAGCAAGCCTGCCTTGAAGTGAGCGCCAAACGTGATCAGCCGCTCCCTAAAGGAGCGAACGTAAACGTACCTTCGTGCCATGTATCCGATTGTCCACCATACTGTTATTATAGACAGCACACCTGCAATCATCACTAACAGCAGTTTGACATAAAGACCACCCAGCTCTTCGGTGTTATCGAGTCCCAATAGGCCAATAATCAACCTCGAATCAGTGAAAACACAGAAAAAGACAATCATCATCAGAACAAAAAGCACAACCAAATCGATGATTCTTTCGAGCACCACCGTACCCATCACAGCAGCGACGGGCTTGTCTTCTTTTTTGGCCACGTAATAACAGCGTGTGATCTCCCCGAGGCGTGGCACGGCGTAATTAACGGCATACCCGTTCATCACCCCGGCAAGCAGGATACGCCGCCTGGAAGGTATGCGGTCGTGTTCGGCGAGGAGCTTCCATCGCTCCATTCGAAGCCAGAAGCTTGCAAGGGTGGCCCCTACAAAGTATACAACCCAACCCGTCTGTATGCGCGACCACATGTCGCCAACCTCGCGTATATCGACGCTGCGAAGTGCCAACCATAGAAAACCACCCCCAATGAGGATGCTGACCGAAATTTTTATGACGTTCTTTGAGGTGGTGTTCAACGGATTGAAACTGGTGAGGACCTAATTCCTAAGGTCGATAATTTCTGCGGATTTAGGGTAATTCAAGGTGAATACTTGTGCATCCTGCTTTAGAAATTCGCCAAATGAAAACCTGGAGATGATCGTGTTGCCACTTTGGTCGACTGCGGTGATTCGGATGGGGAGTGCCTTGTCGTCCAACTCAATCTCGATGGCAGTGAAAAGAGCAAACGGGTCGCCGGACGTCAACACCACGGAGCTGTTCTTTCCGTTGCTTGGACCATTTTTTATCGTGTATTCACTCAACGAGCCATGAAGAAATCGCGACGGCGCATAATCGTCCTCGTCGGCATTATACGGACTAATGATAACCTGGTTCTTCTCTGAGTTATACACATGCGAGGTGTTGCCGTCGACTATCACTAGCCCCGACCGCATGGAGAGCTTATAACGGCCCTTGTCGATCCAGACCTCGCCCAGCGTGGTGAGGGTGTCGCCCGTGTACGAGTCTATGAATGAGTGGTTCAGCTGTGAATGGAATAATTCTCCACTAGAGAATCGTGCCCGCAGCGTGTCGAACATCTTGTTGCCCGTTGACCCAGCCTGGGCAGCGAGCTGCAGAGGTGTAAACGCGGTAAGTACCAGCAATAATGCAAGCAACTTACAGCTCATCGAGGTCGCGAAGGTGTTGTTCGAGTTCCTCTTCGTCGGCAATGAGCACTTGACGGGCAGAACTGCCCTGGTATTTGCCGACGATGCCGGCGTTGAAAAGTTGATCGATAATGCGGCCTGCACGTCCATAGCCTACCTTTAGCTTTCGTTGAAGTAAGGAAACTGATCCCTGCTGATGTAGCACCACTACTTTGGCCGCATCTTCAAAAAGCGCATCTCGTTCCTCAAGGGCAGCCTGATTGCCAGATTCACCGTTTGGATCTTCGATCACTGGCAACATATACCTGCGGTCGTAACCGCGTTGGTTGCCGATGAACGAGGTGATACGGTCTACCTCCTCGGTCGAAACGAATGCGTTCTGGATACGAATCATGGGCCCACCCGCCGAGAACAGCATGTCTCCACGTCCAACGAGCTGATCGGCACCCATAGTATCTAATATGGTGCGCGAGTCAACCTTAGACGCAACCTTGTACGCAATACGTGCCGGGAAGTTGGCTTTGATGGTTCCGGTGATCACATTCACCGATGGGCGCTGCGTTGCAACAACCAAGTGGATGCCAACCGCCCTTGCCAGCTGTGCGATACGTGCGATGGGCTCTTCAATTTGCTTGCCGGCTGTTATCATCAGGTCGGCCAATTCGTCGATGATGACCACGATGTATGGAAGGAGCTTGTGTCCTAAGTCGGGTTCGAGCTGGCCTGCTTTGTACTTGGTGTTGTATGCCTTGAGATCGCGCACCATCGCCATTTTAAGCAAGTCGTACCGCTCGTCCATCTCCTTACATACGCTGTTCAGTATTTCGAGAACCTGGGACGTGTCTGTAATGATGGCCTCCTCAAAGTGAGGCAGGGTGGCTAAAAAGTGGTTTTGTATGTTTTGGTACAGCGACAGCTCAATCTTTTTCGGGTCAACGAGGACGAATTTGAGCATCTCGGGGTGGCATTTGAACAGCAGGCACGCCAAAATGGTATTGATGCCAACCGATTTTCCGGATCCAGTGGCACCGGCAATGAGCAGGTGCGGCATTTTCGTGAGGTCGATCATGAAGACCTCGTTTTCGATGGTCTTCCCGAAAGCGACTGGCAAATCCATGTCGGTCTCGACAAACTTACGCGTGTTGATCACCGACCGTGCGAAGACAATTTCGCGTCGGTGATTTGGCACTTCGATACCTACCATGGCTTTACCCGGAATCGGGGCGATGATCCTGAGCCCATGCACCGCCATGGCCATCTTCAGGTCGTCGGCATAGCTCTCAATTCGGCTGATCTTCACATCGGGAGCCGGGGTGAGCTCGTAAAGGGTCACTGTTGGGCCGACAATCGCATCGATGCTGATGATGTCGATGCCGTGCCTGCCGAGCTTGTCGAGGATTATCTGCTTCTTCTCGTCAATTTCTGCGTAATCAATCGGTTTTCCCTCGTTGGGTGGCGTATCGAGGAGATCGATGGTTGGAAAGCTGTACTTAATGTCGGGTACGGTGCGTTCGAGGTCCTTCTGTCGGCGCTTTAGCTCGTCGTCCGATGCCTCCTCGTCACCTTCGCCGATAAATACCTTCACCTCTACACCATCGGTCTTCGTGGCGACTTCACGCTCCGGTTTTTCGAGTATGGCTCTTGGTGGCTGTACTTCCACCTCCGCTTGTTCCGAAAGTTCTGCCTGACGCCGTTCTTCGGCCCTTCGCTTTGATTCGGCTATTCGGGCCTGAATGGCGGCCTCGCGTTCTTCTTCAAGACTTGCTTTTTTGCCGGCAACACCGTTTTTCTCTTCGTTATCGGGTGTGTCTGGGCTTACTTGTCGTCGTACCGGCTTGGGAGCCGGCTCTTCTTCGTAAGCGACAGGTCGAGTCGGTTCGTTTTTGTTGAGCGCCGCCAACTCGGCTTTAGCCTTTGCTTTCTCCCTGCGGTTAATATTCCAGGCCTTGATACGGTCGATCATACCTTGCACATCCTTGTCAATAACGAACAGGCCCGTAACAAGAACCAGCAAGCCGAGAATGATCGGTGTGCCAACGTCACCGGTGAATTGCTGGAGCAATTTCGATATCGACGCGCCTACGGCACCGGCCCATTTCAAGCTTAATGCCTCGCCTGCCTCAAACCAATTGATTAAATACCCAGCAATTGTGGAGAATAAGAACAACAGGTAGGTACCAAGCATTGTTATACCGTTCAAGCGCAGTAAAGGCTTGCTTCTGAATACATACCATCCGTACAGCAGACCCAGCATGGGGATAATAAGACTGAAGTAGCCGAAACCATTCCTGACGAATCCATGCGAAATCCATGCGCCTAAGACACCCAGCCCATTTTTGACTCGCTGCGACTCTTCCGCTCCCGATGTAATACCACCGAAGCCCAAGGCATCGATATGTGCCTGGTCTGCGTCGCTGTAGGTAATGATGCTGACGCCGATGAGCACCGATATGCCGATGATGACAATACCTAGTATTTCCAGCTTCCGGTGATGCGACAATCCGGAAGCTGCCTGCTCTTTGGCCGATTTTCTGTTCTTGCGTTTCTCCATAGCAAGATTAAGGTACGATAATACCGTCTTTCATGTATGGCACTATCGAAATACGGTCGAGTTGGCTACAGTATGAGATATCGTTGGGGTGTGCGATGTCCTTCAGACGAATCGCATGGTTGCTTTGGGAAACAGCACCCTCAATGTCGGCTGCATATTTTTGATACAGTACATGGGCTAGTTTTGCCCCGTCAGTTGCGTCGTCGGGCAAGTGTCCTTCGCAGAGTCGGTCAATAATCAGGCCTGCACAAAGCATGTCTTCTAGCGAGAGGCGTGATTTCCAACCGGCGCAGATGATAATGATGTCGCCCTCGGCATGCTGCAACTCATCTACCACAGAGGCGGCGTTGAGAAAGCACCCAATCAAAATCTTGCGAGCCAACGAAGCCCTTGTCACAGCTTTTGTGCCGTTGGTCGTGTTCATGATCATGGTCTTACCGTCGACCACACCCTTCGAGTATTCCATCGGCGAATTGCCAAGCTGGTAGCCGTCAATTTTTTTCCCGTCCTTCTCACCGCAAAGCAAGGTGCTCTTCGTGTCGAGATTTGCCGAAATCTTGCTGGCCATGGCCATGTCTTCGACTGGGATGATACCCTTGGCACCATTGACGAGTGCAGTGACCATGCTAGAACAGGCCCTCAAAACGTCGATAACAACGACTGTCTTATTCCTGACCTCTTCTTCTAGAAACGACTGGGCCGTCGAGAACACATCAATCTGAGCATCTCTCATGATTTCTTGACAAATGGTGGTTTTTGAGTCGTGGCCGGCATGAGCTTGCCACGAATATCAATTACGATGGGTTGTGCCGGCTTCGACCAAGGGAGATTCACATAGGCCATGCCGACACCTTTCGACAGGGTTACCGATTGGGTGCCGCTGGTCACTTCTCCGATTTGTTCGCCTTCCGGGTTTCTGACAATATAATGCGATCTTGGGATGGCTTTCTCATCTTCCATCGCGAATCCGGTCAATTTTCGCGTTATTCCCGCTTCCTTCTGTGATAAAAGGGCTTCCCGTCCAATAAAATCACCTTTGTCAAGTTTCGTGATCCACGCCAAGCCTGCCTCAAGAGGCGACGTGCTGTCGGAAATGTCATTTCCGTAAAGTGCATATCCCATTTCGAGACGCAGGGTATCTCGAGCTCCGAGCCCACACGGTTTAATTCCCAATGAGGCACCGGATTCCATAATGGCATCCCATATCGCTTCAGGGTCAGACATTTTGATGTCAAAGTAGATTTCAAAGCCGGGTTCGCCTGTATAGCCGGTGGCCGATACGATCACATCCTCGAAACCAGCCACCTTGCCGACGGCAAAATGGTAGTATGCGATGGACCCAAGATCAAGATCGGTGATCTTCGAAAGGATCTGTGCTGATTTTGGTCCCTGTAGCGCCAATAGGGCATAATCGTCAGATCTGTCGTCGATGGTGACATCGTTCGTTTTGTGATCTTTCATCCAAGCAACATCTTTGTCACGGTTGGAGGCGTTGACCACCACCATGTAGCTGTTTTCTCCCATCATGTAGACGATCAGATCGTCGACTATGCCCCCGTTCGGATAACACATGGCCGAATATTGCGCTTTGCCTGGCACAAGCTTAGACACATCGTTGATGGTGATACGCTGCAAGAAGCCAAGAGAACCCGGCCCGCTTACAAAGACTTCCCCCATGTGGCTCACATCGAAAAGCCCGGCGTCGTTACGGACTGCGGCATGCTCAATCTTGATTCCATCGTATTGAACGGGCATTTCGAAACCGCCGAAGTCGATCAGTTTCGCTCCGGCTTTTTTGTGTGTTTCGTAGAAGGGAGTTCTTTTCAACATGATATCAAATGTGGTTGTTAGTTCGATTCGTCGCGGCCCGCATCACTTACCGAAAATGCAGGCGTGCATATGGCCCAATACTCACATTCTTCATTGAATGGGTTTCCGTACTGAACGTTCACGCCTTTATTGACATAGACGGATTGCCCAGCCCCAATGTCGACTGATTCCGCAGTGTCGATAATGACCCTCATGCGCCCCCGAACCACAATGGTGACCTCGTCGAATAATGGCGTTTGGGGAGGTTCGTTCCACTGTGGCGGCGCTATCATGTGTGCGACAGATACGTGAGCGTGACCCGTAGAGGCAAGGCCAACATGTTCTTCGATGATCTTGTTGCCGGGCACCGGTATGACCACTGGCTTTTCGCGGACTGCGTATTTCATTATCTCGGTTAGAAGTGGCGATGAATGAGCTCAAATTTACGACCTATCGGGCGATTCTCTATGAGTATATTCACATCGGGCGTTATAGTTTCCGACGATTTGAATGAATATGGGGGCGTAAAGGTTTGTATCTTTGGCAGTAAATCTTAATGCAGGATACCAACTATGTCTTTATCAGTAGAAAGCGTCCGCGATGCCTTGAGCAACGTGATTGAACCGGATTTGGGTCAGGATCTGATCACACTCAACATGGTTTTCGACATCGAGGTGAGTGGCAAGGATGTCTCCTTCACCGTAAATCTCACCACCCCGGCCTGCCCGCTCAAGGCCGAGATCGAGCGCGCGTGCATAAACGCAGTTAAGCACTTGGTTGATATCGACGCCAATGTTACCGTGAACATGACGGCGAATGTCCAAAAAGCCCGCATTGACGGACAGGGCGACCAGACTTTGGTGAGCGAGGTTGCGAACATAATTGCCGTGGCATCGGGTAAGGGCGGTGTTGGTAAGTCGACGGTTGCCGTAAATTTGGCTATTGCATTGGCCCAGGCCGGCGCAAAAGTCGGCCTTGTCGATACCGACATCTATGGACCCAGCATCCCCATGATGTTCGGCGTGAATGAGCGTCCCGACATCAGTGTCCGCCGCAAGATCGTGCCCCTCGAAAAATACGGGGTAAAAATTCTGTCGATGGGTTTCATGGTCGACCCTGACCAGGCCGTAATCTGGCGTGGACCGATGGTTTCGAGTGCCGTCCGCCAATTCCTGAGCGATGCCGAGTGGGGCGATTTGGACTATCTGCTGTTAGACCTGCCTCCAGGCACGGGTGATATCCAATTGACGATTGTCCAAAACGTGCCTTTGACGGGCGCCATCGTGGTCTCGACGCCTCAAGATGTGGCACTGGAAGACGCCCGAAAAGGTGTCGCTATGTTCAAGAAGGTGAATGTGCCGATTCTGGGCATCGTCGAGAACATGGCATGGTTCATGGACCCAGCCGGCAACAAGCACCATATTTTCGGGAAGGATGGAGCCAGAAGGCTTGCCGAGTCCCTCGAAATCCCATTCTTGGGAGAAGTCCCCTTGGAGCAGAGTGTGCGTGAGGGGGGCGACGAGGGAGTCCCAGTTGTGTTACGCAACCCTGAGTCGGCTGGTGCCAAGGCCCTCGTCGAAATATCGGAGCGCGCCGCACAGTCGATTTCCGTTCGAAACGCCTCGTTGCCGGCTACGAAAAAGATCGAGATTCTTTTCCGATAACCGTAAACAGAAAGAGGGGACAGACGATACCAACAGGCATCTTCTGTCCCCTTTTTTATGTTCTGCCCTGAGGTCTTGAGCGCGTTCTTAGCGGCTTTGACCCTTTTCGCGGATACGGGCTGCTTTACCTTTGAGATTACGCAGGTAGAAAAGCTTGGCACGACGTACGCGTCCACGCTTCTTTATGTCGATCTGCGCAATGTAGGGCGAAACTATCGGGAAGATACGCTCAACACCCACGTTGTTGGAGATCTTGCGAACTGTGAACGTGCGGCTTGCGCCTGCGCCACGGATTGCGATCACAACACCTTCGTACTGCTGAATACGCTCTTTTTCGCCTTCACGCACACGGTAGTGGATATTTACGGTATCGCCAGGATTGAATTCAGGCAATTCGCGTGCCTGGGTATTGTCGATAAGTTTGATGATGTTCATCGTTTCTTCCTTAACTGGCTGGGCTGTTTAGTGTTCATTCAAAAATTTGTCGTAGAGATCAGGGCGAAGACGCTTCGTCCGTTCAAGGGCGTTGTCGTGCCTCCATGCTTCGATTTTGGAGTGGTCGCCGCTCAACAGGGTGTCAGGAACCTTCCACCCGTTGAATTCTGCCGGCCTTGTGTACGCTTCGCAGTCGAGAAGTCCATCCTGAAAGGAGTCGTTCAATGCGCTGACCGCATCTCCGAGCACCCCCGGGAGCAACCTCGCCACGGCGTCGACGATGACCAATGCGGGAAGCTCGCCTCCCGAAAGGACAAAGTCGCCAAGGCTGTACTCTTTGGTAACCACATGGTCGCGTATCCGCTGATCGACACCCTTGTAATGCCCACACAAGATGATGACCTTCTTCAAACCCGACAGCTTGTTGGCTTCGGTCTGTGTGAAGGGGATTCCATCTGGTGCCATGAAGAGGATCTCGTCATAATTTCCGTCCGCTTTCAACGACTCAATGCACGAGTAGATGGGTTGCGGAGTGAGAACCATGCCGGGTCCACCTCCATAGGGGGTGTCGTCGACCTTTCGGTGCTTGTCTTCCGAGTAGTCGCGAAGATCATGGATGTGTACATCCAACAGGCCCTTGTCGCGGGCCTTCTTCACGATGCTGTGCTCAAGGGGTGAGCGCAGCAAGTCGGGCACGGCACTGATGAGGTCGAAACGCATCACAGCTCCAATAGTTCGTCGATGTCGACCACCGTAACCGTGCGTTCATCATCGTCCACCTCGTCGACATAAGCGTCGACGAACGGAATCAGAACCTCACCTTTTCCCTTGATATGCATTCGAAGGATGGGGTGTGCAGGGTTGTCGAGTGTTTCGATCACGTCGCCAATGTTGTTCCCGTCGGTGTCGAGCACCGAGTAACCGGACAGGTCGTCGGCATCCTCTTCGAAGAAGTCGACATTTCCGGGTTCGACAAGTACGTGACGACCAACGAGGGCTGTTGCAGCGTTGCGGTCAGCTACCATTTCCAAAATCACAAAGAACATTTGCCGTTCGCCCTGAACCGACAGCCTTGAAGACTGTATGCGCCAGGGCTGCAGCATCCCGAAATCGCCCGCCATGTAGACGGTTTCGACATCCAGGAGCTGGTTTGGCATTGGCAGGTCGATGCGGATGCCGATTTCACCCTTCAATCCGTGAACTTTGGTCACCGTGCCAATGGCATCGAATGATGGATCAGGATTGGATTGAGGTTTCATGTCGGTACCCATCCCCTCTGCCTGGAGGATTAGGCTTCCTTGTTCTCTTCGCCTTCGGCGCTTTCAGCTGCGGGGGCCTCTTCGGCAGGAGCTTCGTTTGCTGTTGCCTCTTCGGCAGGAGCCTCGGTTGCTTCTTCCTCTGTGGCTTCCGTTACCTCGGCAGCGGCTTCTTCGGCAGGTGCTTCTTCGGTAACTTCCGTGGCGGCGGCTGTTTCAGCGGCTTCAGCTTGGGCAGCGGCAGCGGCGGCAGCGGCTTTGGCTTCTTCGGCAGCGGCAATGGCGGCGGCTTCAGCGGCTTTGGCTTTCTCTACCTGCGACTTCTTGTAGGCTTCTTCTTCAGCTTTCAGGCGGGCACGCATTTCTTCGGTACCCGTCTTGACGGTCTTGTCGCCTTTAGAAGCTTTCCAGGCATCGATGGTTGAGTTGATCTCTTCTTCCGACTTGCCCCAGCCAAGAAGGTGGACGCGGTACAGGATACCTTCCTTCTTGAGGATGGAACGCACCGTGTCGGTAGGCTGAGCACCGGTCTTGAGCCAGTGAATGACTCGGTCGGTCTTTATGGTCACTTTCGTTGTGGCATTTACAGGGTCGTAGCGACCCAGGTCTTCAATGATTCGACCATCACGCTTGGCACGCACGTCGGCTACCACGATATGATAGTACGGCTTCTTCTTGCGACCGTGCCGTTGGAGGCGGATTTTAACCAATGTTAGCTCCTCTGGTTAAGTGTTGTTTCTGGTTGTTAATGGATTATCGTCTTGGACTTGGCAGGCCCATACCGGCGAGGCCCTGCATCGCCTTGCCCATCTTTCCCATCCCTGACATCTGCTTCATCATCTTGCGCATCTGCTCGAACTGCTTGATGAGGTCGTTCACGTCGCGGACCGTTGTTCCGGATCCGGATGCGATGCGCTTGCGGCGACTTGCATTGATCTTGTCGGGATTACGACGCTCGTCGAGCGTCATCGATCTGATGATGGCTTCGATGGGCTTGAAGGCGTCGTCGTCGATGGGCAGGTCCTTCATGGCATTTCCCATGCCGGGAATCATGGCCAACAGGTCCTTCATCGATCCCATGCGCTTAATCTGCTGCAGTTGATCGAGGAAGTCTTCGAGGTTGAAGGTGTTGGACCGGATTTTCGTGTTGAGCTTCTTTGCCTGCTCCTCGTCGATCTGCTGCTGCGCGCGCTCAACCAGGGAGATGACGTCGCCCATGCCCAGGATGCGCTGGGCCATGCGGTCGGGGTAGAACACGGAGATGGCGTCGAGCTTTTCGCCGGTGCTCATGAATTTGATCGGCTTCTCGACCACGTAGGTCACCGAAAGAGCCGCGCCGCCACGGGTGTCGCCGTCGAGCTTTGACAACACCACGCCGTCGAAGTCGATGCGCTTGTTGAATTCGCGTGCGGTGTTGACGGCATCCTGGCCGGTCATGGCGTCGACCACAAAGAGAGTCTCGTGCGGCTTGAGGATGCCCTTGATTTTGGCCACCTCTGACATCATTTCGTCGTCAACGTGGAGTCGACCTGCAGTATCGACAATCAGCACGTCGCACATGGCTTTCTTGCACGCATCGAGTGCCTCGGTGGCCACCCGCACGGCGTTCTTCTCCTCTATGGAGTAAACGGGCACGTTAATCTGGCCGGCAAGGGTCTTCAGCTGCTCGATGGCTGCCGGACGATACACGTCGGCGGCGGCCAGCATGGGCTTGTGCCCCTTGCTTTTGAGGTGGTTCGCTAGTTTGGCGGTAAACGTCGTCTTACCGGAACCTTGAAGACCCGCAATAAGGATGACCGTTGGCGGATTGGCCGCCATCCGGATGTCTTCCTTCTCCTTGCCGAGGATGCGAACCAGCTCGTCATAGACGATCTTGGTGAACATCTGACCCGGCGACACATTGGAGATTACGCCTTCTCCCTCGGCCGCATCCTTGATGCGGCGGGTGAATTCGCGGGCAACGTCGTAATTGACGTCGGCGTCGAGCAGCGCCCTTCTGATCTCCCGCACCGTTTCGGCGACGTTGACCTCGCTGATCCGGTTTTTGCCCGACAGGGACTTAAAAGCGTCAGTAAACTTTGATGAGAGATCGTCAAACATGGCAAAATGCCTTAGGTTATGCGGTGTAGCACGAATGCTTCGGTGCAGAGAACAGGAAGATAGGAGAATTTTATGAAGAATAAAAATATCCTGTTCTTATGCCACCACCCCCTTCCCCAGAATTTATCTCGAGCTTGCGAGAGACCTACCGCGGTGGAGGGGAAGGGGGTGGTGGCATAAGTTCGATGCTCAATGTTCTTTTTTGGCTTATATTCTCACAGTACGTTTCCAGAAAACCCTCTCACACATCAGAATGTCGACATCAAAAGGTTACGGATTACTCAAAGGCAAGAAAGGCATCATCTTTGGCGCTCTCGACGAGCGCAGCATCGCATGGCGCGTGGCACTGGCATGCCATCGCGAAGGAGCCGAATTCGTTCTTTCGAACGCACCGATCGCACTTCGCCTGGGTCAGTTAAATGCACTCTCCGAATCAACGGGAGCACCCGTCATCGGCTGCGACGTCAGCAAGGACGAAGAGGTCGAGTCGCTCATGCAGCAAGTGAAGGAACGCTTTGGCAGCATCGACTTCATCCTGCACGCGATCGGCATGTCACCCAACATCCGGAAGACAAAAGAGTACACCGACCTAAACTACGACTGGATGCACCAGACCCTGGATATCTCTGCCATCTCGCTGCATCGCATCCTTCACCACGCCACCGTTGGTGTCGACGTTCTAAGCGACGGCGGCAGTGTGGTAGCCCTGAGCTATATCGGCGCACAGCGCATCTTTTCGAAATATAGCGACATGAACGACGCGAAAGCCCTGCTCGAAAGCATCGCACGTAATTACGGCAGCCGTCTCGGCAAGCGCGGCATCCGCGTGAACACCGTATCGCAGGCGCCTACCATCACGTCGGCAGGCTCGGGCATCAAGGGCTTCGACGGGATGTTCACGTTCGCCGAGAAACTAGCCCCCATGGGTAACCCTACGGCTGACGAGTGTGCCGATTACTGCGTCACCCTCTTCTCGGATCTCACCCGCAAAGTCACCATGCAGAACCTCTTCCATGACGGTGGATTCTCGTCGAATGGCGTCAGCGAGGAAATGCTCAACGACTTGGCTGCCGTTTATGCAGCAAAGCAGGGTGAATAAATGACAGCATGAGCGAACTCCCATCATCGTACAATGTGCTCGGGCTGGACCCTGGATCCAGGGTGATGGGATACGCAATTCTGCGCTGTGAAGGCAAAACGATGAACGCGGTCGACATCGGCGTGCTTCGCCTGCACGATACACCCGCACACCCCGACCGTCTAGAGCGCATCTTCGACCTAGTAACTTCCCTGATTGCAGAGTATGCCCCCGTTGCCGTGGCCGTCGAGACACCCGTCTATGGCAAAGACCCATTGGCCATGCTGAAGCTTGGCCGGGCACAGGCGGCCTGCATCCTGGCGGCAAGACTCAGATCGGTCGAAGTGTGCGAATACTATCCAAAAATGGTGAAGAAAAGCGTGACCGGAAACGGCAATGCGAGCAAGTCGCAGGTGGCCTTCATGCTGAACAAGACCGTGCACCTCACGGACGAAAAATTTCCAGCCGATGCAACCGATGCACTGGCCGTAGCGTGGTGCCATGTTCATCAAAGCCAGTCGGCCGCTTCTCCCATACCTGTGGTGAGGCGACGCGGACAGGACAAAAAAAGCGCCTGGGCCGACTTTGTCGACAGCAATCCAGCAAGGGTAAAAAAGCATTGATCCTATGATAGCATTTCTGCGTGGAACACTATACGAGCGAAATCCAGACAAGGTCATCGTCGACGTAAACGGCGTAGGATACGTGGTGGGTGTGTCGCGCATCACAAGCCAATCGCTGCCCGATGGCGACGAACCGGTCATGTTGTTCATCCACCACCATATCACCGAAGCTGGTCAGGCGCTCTACGGGTTCATACGCCGCGAGGACATGGCCCTTTTCGAAGAACTTATCACGGTTAAGAGCGTCGGACCTAAACTGGCGCTGGGTATTTTGTCGGGCATGAGCACCTCCGATCTCATGGAGGCCATCGTCCGTCAGGACGTTGTCGGCTTGTCGCGCATCCCAGGGATCGGGAAAAAAACTGCCGAACGGATCATCCTTGAACTTCGCGACCGCGTCGACAAAAAAAGAAACGATATTTCGGTTCCATCAGGCACACCAGATGTTGATATTGCGCGTGAAGCCATTGCGGCCCTTGAGGCTCTTGGATACCGACGCGGCTCGATGGATCAGATCGTTTCAACGATATTACGTTCTCCCGATGCGCCTCCGACAGCATCGGATGTCATTCGAATGGCGTTGAAATCAATCCAGACGTAATGATTTCATAATCCGGAATTAACGATTCGTTGATGTTGAACCCTTAATTTGGGAGGATATATGACAGATCTATCAAGTACTCAGAACGTTAATAAGGATTCTGATACCGTGTCGAAAAGCACCATCCTTATCGTCGACGACGAGAGAGACATCCTCGACCTGATCGAGTACAATCTTAAAAAAGAAGGCTTCGTGGTGGTCACGGCTGAAGACGGCGAGGAGGGGATTCAACGTGCACGCCAGATCAAGCCCGACCTTGTGCTGCTCGACATCATGATGCCCAAGATGGACGGCTTGGAAGTGATCGACTTGATGCGGCAGGATTCGAATTTGAAGGACATCCCCGTAATTTTTCTTACCGCACGCAGTGACGAAAAGACTGAGGTCAAAGGTCTCGACCGTGGTGCAGACGACTTTCTGACAAAGCCCATTTCGACGACAAAACTGGTTTCGAGGATCAAGGCGGTCCTGCGCCGGTATGCGGAAGAGGCTGTCGAAGAGAGGGTGATAACTCGTCACGACCTCACCATCGACCGAGACCGCTATATAGTGATCCGGAATGGCGTCGAACATCATTTGCCAAAGAAGGAGTTTGAATTGCTCTACTTTTTGGCCTCCCGCAAGGGCAAAGTGCTCGACCGGCAAACCTTGCTGAACGAGGTCTGGGGAAATAACATCTATGTGATCGACCGGACGATAGACGTTCACGTCCGCAAAATCAGGGAGAAGTTGGGCGACAATTATATTGAGACCGTAAAGGGTGTCGGCTATCGATTCAAGGAATAGGCATCGTGCAGAATCCTGTTTTTTTGGTGCTCGCCTTGCGCATCGCCGTGGTGGTTGGTGTGGCTGTTTTTATGATATCAAGCGCCTGGGGTTTTGCCAACTACCCATGGAAGGTCTTTTTCCCCTACACGGCTGCCGGTAGCCTGTTGACCTTTATCATCACCTATTTCGTAGGTCACCTGTTTCTGCGGCGAAGGATACACTTGGTGATCAGTGAGCTCGACAACCTCGCCAACAAGCGTTTCTTTGACCACGAGCATCTGGAGGTGAAGAAGCGCGACGAACTCGATTTTATCCTCAACAGGCTCAACGACACATCCGACACCATCGAGCGCGAGATACAGCGCCTCAAACGGATGGAAAATTACCGCAAGGAGTTCATCGGAGACCTGTCGCATGAGCTGAAGACCCCCATATTTGCCATACAGGGATTCATTGAAACCTTATTGAACGGAGCCCTTGAGGATCCCGAGGTGAACAGGGAGTTTTTGCAAAAGGCGATGCGAAATGTGAACCGCCTCATCACACTCACCAACGACTTGATGGAGATCGCCAAATTGGAAACCGGCGAACTCAAGGTGAACCCCGTGGTCGTTCCGCTTCGGGCAATGATCACGGAAATCGTGGAAACACTTTACTATAAAGCCGAGCGCGAGCAAATCTCGATCACCGTGCAAGAAGTCGACCCCAACCTGGCCGTCTTCGCCGACCGAAACCAAATACGACAGGTGATGCTGAACTTGGTCGAGAATGCCATCAAGTACAACCGCCCGGGCGGCAGTGTGGTCATCGGCATCAAGCCCACGCCACAGAGCGGTAAGAAAATCGCGGTTTTTGTGCAGGATTCGGGTATCGGGATAGAGGCCAAGCATTTGCCGAGGGTGACGGAGCGGTTTTACCGCATCGACAAATCGCGATCGCGCGACAAGGGGGGCACGGGCTTGGGACTTTCGATCGTGAAGCACATCATCGAGGCCCACCACGAGCAGCTCACTGTCGAAAGCACCCCAAACATCGGATCCACGTTCTCGTTTACTCTGCAAAACGCCGCTTCCATTTCGGGATGACGTGCTTGTTGGTTACCTTAAGGTCTACGACACGAACTTTCCTGTACTATGAACTACGCCATCATCATGGCCGGTGGATCCGGCACCCGCTTTTGGCCACTGAGCCGCAAAGCACTTCCGAAGCAGTTTTTGAGCCTATTTGGAGGAACCAGCCTCCTAAGGCAAACCTACGAACGCATACGTCCTCTGTTCCCCGACGAAAGGATTTTCGTCGTAACGAATTCCAGATATGTCAACTTGGTGCAAGCACAGCTGCCAGAACTCCAACTTGACAATATCATCGGAGAAGTCGCCGCCAAAAACACGGCCCCCTGCGTCGCCATGGCTGCCTCGCTTATTCTCACTGCCGATTCCGACGCCGTGATGGCGGTGCTTCCGTCCGACCATTCCATCGCCGATGACGACAGTTTCCTCGAAATACTGCAGCTTTCAATGAACCAGGCTTCGAACACCGGGGCGCTCTTCACCATAGGCATTCGTCCTGATAGACCCGAAACTGGGTACGGGTACATTCAATATGACAAGGCCTCAACGGCATCTTCTCCCGTTTTCCCAGTAAAAACATTTGCCGAAAAACCAGACTTCGACACTGCACTGTCCTTCTTGAAGTCTGGCGACTTCCTTTGGAACAGCGGCATGTTCGTTTGGCGTGCCGATTCCATCATGAGGGAGTTCGACGCACATCTTCCAAACGTGTCACTGCTGTGTGCGAACTTGGTGGCTTCGATGCCGACCGTTGCACGACAGGACGCCATTGATGCGTTTTACCAGTCTGTCGTATCGATCTCCATTGACTACGGCATTATGGAAAAAGCCGGTGATGTACGTGTAATCCCGGCCAATATCGGATGGTCGGACGTTGGGAGCTGGCATGCGGCATGGGAATTGGCCGAAAAAGACGCGTCAGGCAACAGCATCAATGGCAGTCTCATCGAGATGGTTGACACGAAAAACAGCTACGTGCGCAACACGGGCGACAAACTTATTGCCCTTGTTGGAATGGAGGATGTGGTCGTAGTTGACACAGACGACGCCATATTGATCATGCCGCGTGCAAAGAGCCAAGAAATTCGCACCTTGATGGACAAACATCTGCCCGAACACGGCGACAAATACCTCTAATCAGACCGATATCGTCAGTTCGTCGTATGCGAGGTTGATGCCTTTCGGCAACCGGTCCTCCGTTTCCTGATGCACAACATACGACGACATGTGCACGAAGTACGTTTGCGGGGCTCCTATCTGCTTGGCAACCTCAACCGACTCGGGTATGGTCATGTGTGTCGGGTGCAACGGCCCCCAACGCAGTGCACTGAGTACGACGACTTTCGCTCCCTTCATGAGAGCACGCGTTTCTGCCGGCACATCGCTCACATCCGTGAGATAACAGAAATCGTTGATTCGAAATCCAAGTATGTCGAGTTCTCCATGTTTTGCCGGCAATGGCGTGATGCGCACGTCTGCCACCGTGAGGGGCCTCTCCATCAGTTGCAGATCGATATCAACAGAACCGGGCACTTTTCCTGGTTCAAACATATAATGAAATCGGTGGAGGATGCTGTCGATGCAGGTCTGGGTTGCATAGGCGGGAATAACCTGATTCTGATGGTAGTTGAACGGCCTCAGGTCGTCCAACCCGGCTACATGGTCATTATGCTCGTGGGTGATAAGCAACAGGTCGATCTGTTTGATGCCGGCTCGCAGAGTCTGCAGCCGAAACTCAGGTCCGATATCAATAAGGATGGAAATGTTGTCCGTCCTCACCCAGACCGAGCAACGATACCTGAAATCCCTTGGATCGTCGCTGCTGTGTCCAAATCCACCCGCTACCGGAACCCCCATGGACGTGCCCGTTCCTAGGAAGGTCACCTTCATGCTTGGTCCTCATCCACGGGGTTGTCCCATAAGTCTGGGGTCTTCAGTCGGTTCAGACGGTCCCAATATTTGTCCAACTCCTTGCGGACGGCAGGTTTGACGAACTGATCTTCGAAATCGGACTCACGGAATAGCGCACAAATGCTGGCGATCTGCGACTCGGGGGGAAGCAGCCTGTTGAGCATGATTAGCTTTTCTCCTTCAAGCAGGCAGTTTCCGTTGCGAAAGTTACCCCGCTCACGCCTGATGCGGTAGCCCTTTGCAACGAGCAGGTCCTCCAATTCCAAAAGTAATTTATCCGCTTTCATCAGAAACGTATGCCAACAAAAAAGCTGTGTCCACTTAGCCTGTAGTCAAACTGGTCTCCCCCAATATAATACTCCTGAAAGCTATAATCGTAACCGAAACTCAGACCAATGGAGTTTGTGAGGTTGTTGACAATATAACGGGCTTTGCCTTCGAGCAGAAATGTCTGCCCGCCGTCGGCGCCGAACGACCGCACGGCATATCCGTAGTTTCCGTTGGCCGAAATGTCCAGCGCCGATTTGCTGCCTGTGCGGATAATCGTTCCGAATCCGGTTCCTACCATCACTGAGCTCTGCTGAAACTCGTCGTTGCTTGTGCCGGCCCGTGTGTTGCGCGCCGTTCGCCAATCGGTCATGAGCCTCAGTGGCAAATAGGCCATTGAGCGGGAGCCGCGGCTCAATGGAACCCTGTTGGTCGCGGCTGCACCCAAATTGAAGGAAGTGATGTCGTCGTTGTCGCCCAAGTTCACACCATAAGCGGTGTAGATGTTGAGCGTGGGGGTCTCGAGCGTTGCCCGGTACATCACGTCGTTAAAGTCGAGGCGCAACACTTCGGTCTGGGTCGATCCCTGAAAGCTGAAGTTTATCGGTGCAATCCCTATCATAAGGCTGTTCAAGGTTGGACGAGCAGCTCGGTCGGCGTTGTCGTCGACACTGAACATCTGGGCTTCACTTGGTCTTGCAACCAGCAAAAGACAAACTATTACAACTGTGATGCGTGCAATATGCTTGATATTGGAACGCTTTTGAATATTTTTCATATTGAAGAGTATATCCTTACAAAATCTCTAATCGCAAGTTGAATGAAAATCTTAACCATCCTAATCATACTAACCGGGATGATGTTTACTTACAACGGTAACACCAGCGTCCATAGTTTCACCGTCAAAGATATTGACGGCAAGGATACCAAACTTGAATCCTACAAAGGAAAAGTTGTTCTCATCGTTAATGTAGCCTCAAACTGCGGTTACACCAAGCAATATGCCGATCTTCAAAAATTGTATGATCAATACAAAGACCAGGGGTTGGTTGTGCTCGGTTTCCCAGCCAACAACTTTGGAGGCCAGGAGCCTGGCAGCAACGAGCAGATCAAGCTGTTCTGCTCCGAGAACTACGATGTGCAGTTTCCGATGTTTTCGAAAATCTCCGTCAAAGGCGACGACATACACCCGTTGTTCGCCGAATTGACCAAGGCGGAGAACCCCAATTTTACCGGCGACATCAATTGGAACTTCGAGAAATTCCTGGTTGATAAAAACGGCAAGCTGGTTCACCGTTTCCGCAGCAAGACCGAGCCAATGAGCGATGAAATGCTTTCGGCCATCAAGAAGCTGCTGTAACCCTCAGCAACGGTCATAAAAAAAGCCCGGCTCTTCGATGTGTCGGGCTTTTTTTATGATCAATACCCATTGGCTAGTCCACCCAATCAGCCACAAAGATGTTGGTGTCGCGCGAATCCGTTCTCGAAACGTTCCGATTTGACGCAAACACCAGTTTGGTGCCGTCGAACGAGAACATTGGGAACGCGTCGAACGTGCCTGAGTGGGTGATCTGCTCCAAACCTGTGCCGTCCAGGTTCACCATGAAGATATCAAAGATGCGTCCCCCTTGATCCAGGGTGTGGTGGTTCGATGAGAAAAGGATGCGTTTGCCATCCGGGTGGAAGAACGGCGCCCAGTTTGCCCCGGGGAGATCTGTGATCTTCACGACATTGCTACCATCGATGTCGGCAACATAAATATCGAGAGCGCCTGGTTCCACCATGTTTTTGGTGAGCAGATCCTGGTAGTTGGTCTTGTCGTCACCTTCTGGACGGCTGGCACGCCAGACGATCTTTTGGGAGTCGCGCGAGAAGAAGGCCCCGCCGTCGTAGCCGATTTCGCTGGTGAGCTGCAGCAAGTCGCCGGTGGCGATTTCATAACGCCACAGGTCGAGGTCGCCCGAACGTGTGCTGGTAAAGATGATGTACTTGCCGTCGGGCGACACGGTCGCCTCAGCGTCGTAGGAGTCGCCGCCAATGAGCATTTCGGCATTACTGCCGTCTGGGTTGGCGATGTAGATGTCATACTCGGGGTAGATCGGCCATACGTAGCGGTTGCCTGCGAACATGACGGGTGCCGGACAGGTCTCCATCTTGCCGTGGGTAGATCCGTAAATAATGCGTCCGTCGGGCATGAAGTAGGAGCATGTCGTGCGACCTTCACCGCTGGAAACGGGCACGTATTGCTTGCCGTCGATCGGCTGTCCGTCCGCCCTCATGCGGAAGATTTGGTCGCAGCCTGCGGAATTGATTTCGGACCAATCGCTTTGGAACACCAGCTCCGTGTCGTCGAAGCTCCAGTAGGCCTCGGCATTATTGCCGCCGAAGGTGAGCTGTCGGATGTTGCGCAGGTGTACCTCACCCTCGAAGCGCAACGAGTCGGTCGACGGGTCGTAGGCCGTTTCAGTGGTGGCCTGGTCAGTAGTTGTCGTTTGGGAGCAAGCTCCGCTCATAAGCGCCGCCGCCACGAGCATAACAGGTAGAAACCGTTTCATGGTCGATTAATTGAGTAGATGTGATACTAGGTTGAACTGTGGAATCATTGCTTTGACAGGCACGCCGTCGGCGCGTACGAATTCATACCATCCCTTCATGGAGCCCTTCATGCCTTTAAGTACGCAGAAGCTTTGGTAGCGGTGACTTTGGCCGGGTGCGATATGGGGTTGCTTGCCGATCACGCCCTTTCCCTCCACGATGTAATCCTCGCCGCCTTCGTCGCTTATGTCCCAATGACGCCTGAGGAGTTGGACGGTTTCGTCGCCGTTATTGATAATTTCGATGTGGTAGGCAAACACGTGCTTTGGCTCCATCGACGAAGATTCCTTCTCGAGGTAGACGGGCACGGCCTTCACGATGATGTCGGAGGTGATGTCGAGGTTGTTCATATTCGGTTCTAAAAATACGGAATATTGGGGAATCGTGCTGTTTATCCACATCATATCCCCATTTTTTAGGTGATTTAGATCGATATCTATTGACATGATGGTAACAGAGTGGTTATCTTGATAGTCTAAGCTGGTCCGGTAGTTCAGTTGGTTAGAACGCCTGCCTGTCACGCAGGAGGTCGAGGGTTCGAGTCCCTTCCGGATCGCAAGGCCCGACAGGTCATCTGTCGGGCCTTTTTTTATACCCGTTACTTGCGAAGACATGAGCTCTGCGGCGAATTCGATTTATCCGACCTATGACGTCATCGTAGTGGGTGGTGGACACGCCGGTTCCGAAGCGGCCGGCGCAGCGGCCCAGATGGGCCACCGTACCCTGCTCATATCGATGAACCTGAACGCCATCGCACAGATGAGCTGCAACCCCGCCATGGGCGGCGTGGCCAAAGGACAAATCGTGCGCGAGATCGACGCTCTTGGCGGACTCTCAGGCATCGTGACCGACAAGTCGGGAGTGCAGTTCCGTATGCTCAACCGTAGTAAGGGTCCAGCTATGTGGAGCCCACGTGCTCAGTGCGACCGCATGATGTACGCTACGGTGATGCGAGAACTTCTTGAGGCAAAACCCAACCTGTTCTTCCGTCAGGACAACGTCATCGAGATCATCACCGAAGGAACAGCACCCGACATTCACGTGTCAGGAGTCGTAACTCAAACGGGCCAAAGGATTTACGCGAAATCTGTGATTCTCACCAGTGGGACATTCCTCAATGGGATCATCCACATTGGGGAGACACGGTTCGGAGGCGGGCGCTCGGGCGAGAAGGCGTCCGTAGGAATCACCGCCTGTTTGGAGGCCCTCGGTTTCGAGAGCGGCCGACTAAAGACGGGAACACCGCCGCGACTCGACGGACGCAGCATCGACTACTCAAAGCTTGAGATACAGTACGGCGACGACGATGCCGCACCCTTCTCCTTCATGAACGACGGCACCCTCCCTCGTGATCAGCAGCTCACATGTTGGATCGGTTACACCAACGACCATGTGCACGATGTGCTGCGTACTGGGTTTGACCGGAGCCCCATGTTCAATGGACGCATCCAAGGTACAGGTCCCCGATATTGCCCAAGCATCGAGGACAAGATCAGCCGATTCGCCGACCGCGACCGCCATCAGCTGTTTCTGGAGCCAGAAGGATGGAATACCTATGAGATGTACCTGAACGGATTTTCAACCAGTCTGCCAGAAGATGTGCAATACCACGCCTTAAGGACCATACCCGGCTTTGAGAACGCAGTCATGCTGCGTCCCGGATATGCCATCGAGTACGATTACTTCCCTCCGCATCAGATTCGCAGAAGCCTTGAGACCAAGATCGTATCCGGACTATTCTTTGCGGGGCAGATTAACGGCACAACAGGATACGAAGAGGCTGCCTGCCAAGGACTTATGGCGGGAATTAATGCCGCTTTGCACGTGCAGGATAAAGATCCTTTAGTGTTAAAGCGTTCCGATGCGTATATCGGTGTCCTTATAGACGACCTCGTCGGTAAAGGCACTGACGAGCCCTACCGCATGTTCACTTCCCGAGCTGAACACCGGATTCTTTTGCGCCAAGACAATGCCGATCTGAGACTGACCCCTATTGGACGCCAAATCGGTCTCGTTGAAGACACCCGGTATGATCGCTTCATCACGAAGCGAGATGCCATAACCAAGGTGCGCAAGGTCACTGAGCAGCATACGGCACAACCGTCGATCTATGACACGCTACTGGAATCGCTTGGAACCGCACCCCTGAAGCACGGGATCAAACTTCCGTCTATCATCAACCGTCCCCAGGTTTCCCTGAACGATTTACTCCAAGTCGATACGGAATTACGCGAAAAGGTAGCGTCGATCACATCTGATCCGTACGTCATTGAACAGGTTGAAATCATGCTGAAGTACGAAGGCTATATTCAGAAAGAGTTCGAATTGGCCGAGGAGATGAACAAACAGGAAAACCTGCGTATCCCCGACAGCATCAACTATGGAAGCATACGCAGCCTTTCCAATGAGGCCGTCCACAAGCTTTCTAAGGTGCAACCCGAAACCATCGGCCAGGCGTCGCGCATCAGCGGCGTCTCCCCCTCCGATGTTGCCGTATTGATGGTGTACATCAAGGGATGACAGCAACCCCCATGTTTCACGTGAAACATCTGCTGTTATCTTATTGTAGCGCATGGTATTAGATCTCATAGTTGCACAAGATGCCGTAGATACCGTTCGGCTAGAGTGGTTATTCTTGTTTTTATCGACGGCGATTTGGATATTTCGACATACATCATGCGAATATTATAACCCACAACCCATAAGCGATTGAATAACTTACTGTTAGAGGATGTTTCACGTGAAACATTGACGTTTGTAGACGACATGATGGTCCATTTTGATGCACCCATTAATGAGTACGTTGATAGGCTGATGTGGTGGAATAAAAAGGTGAACCTGGTCAGTCGTGAATTAAAGCGCGAGGATGTCGTCTTGCATGTCAAGCATTCATTGACACCGGCAACCCGAATACTGGAGACAGGTATTCCTCTGTGGCTAGATACCGGCACAGGCGGCGGGCTGCCGGGAATCCCTCTTGCAATCGTGTGTAAAGACGTTCTGTTTGTGCTTAATGACGTCGTCGAAAAGAAAGGGGTCGTATTGAAAGATCTCGTGGCATCACTTGGGCTGCATAATGTCTCGGTCAACATTCGGGATGTCGCTGCGTTTGATGCACATTCCGACTTTGGGGTCGTAAGCAAACACGCCTTTAAAGTGGGGGATCTACTAAGAAGACTTAATGGGAAATCTTGGTCAGAACTGCTTATGTTAAAGGGTTCAGATTATATGTCCGAGCTTAATGACCTACAAACCTCACACTTGAGTGTTGTTGCAACGTCACTTGCTTCAGCTGCTCCAACCTCATTCTTTGATGGAAAATACCTGATACGAATATGTCCGACGCAATCAACAGCAGCACACGGCGCCTTAAACTCGTGACCTTCATCCAATCGAAACGCTATGTCACGGTCAATGAAATCGCCGAAGAGTATGGCATCAGTAGGCGTACCGTGTTTCGCGACATCATCGCCCTCTCCGAAATGGGCATTCCCTTGACCTCTGATCGCGATCGTGGGTACAGCATCAACAGCAGCTACACGATGCCCCCGTTTATGTTCACGGAAAAGGAATTGTCAACCCTGATGGTCGGCCTGGGATATCTGAAAGGACAGGTTGACCAAGGACTCTCACAAAGCGCAAGGGATGTAGAGCTAATGATATTGAGTAAGCTCAACAATGATCAAAAGAGATATATCAGAGCAGTCTCTCAATCCATAATATTATACCCGTACAATCACGAGGAAGTTTGGGAGAAAACAAACGAGTCATGGTACGACATTCTCACGGCGATACATAAGCGCAACACTATTTCGTGCACGTATCACAGCCTGGGACAAAACAAGACCACCAAACGCAACATCGACCCCTATCTGTTGGTGTACTACACCGATCACTGGGATCTAATCGGCAAGTGTCACGACTCTAACTCATTGCGCACCTTTGTGTTAAAGCGTATTTCAAATCTAAGTGTCGATCATTCGTCGTATTTCACTCGCGACGGACTGAGCAACGACGAGATCATCCACCGAAACACGA
>CAYWCV010000002.1:85742-146278 GCA_964456845.1 uncultured Chitinophagales bacterium
TCGTATTTCACTCGCGACGGACTGAGCAACGACGAGATCATCCACCGAAACACGAATACTAACCTAACGATGCGGTTGGAAGTAGCCGAAAATGAACTCGACCGTTTGCTGCTCGGCTTGCCTGCGCAGATCATGGATATTAAGAGACAGGACAATACCGCTGTTATCACATTCGGTTTTGACAACGTGCGATGGATGAACCAGTGGCTGCTGCAATACGGAGCATCCGTCACTGTTCTCGAGCCGGCCGAAATGATCGAAGACCGTAAAAGGCTGTTGCTCGAGCTGCTAGCCTGAATAACAAAAAAGGGCAAGCCGTAGTAACGACTCGCCCTTTTGATTGCCTTACCTGAAGCACAACTTATTCTTCGAACAGCTCCCCTGTTTGTGGTGCTTCGCCTGCTGCGTCTGGTTCGATCGACGGCGTTTCGCCAGGAATACCAATTTCTTCCTCTTCGTCGTCCTCGCGAACCACTTTTGTCACAGCTGCAATATTGTCATCGTTATTCAGGCGCATGATGCGCACGCCTTGCGTATTACGTCCCATCGAACGGATATCGTCGCAATGCATACGAATGATCTTCCCGTTCACGGTGATGACCATCAGGTCGTCCTTGTCGGAGACCTCTTTGAGCGCGATGAGTTTGCCTGTCTTAGGTGTAATCTTCATTGTGATCACGCCCTTGCCGCCCCTGGTCTGATGGCGGTAATCATCGACAAGGCTTCGTTTGCCGTATCCACTCTCACTAATGGCCAATACCGTCGCTTCGTGGATGTTCCGTACCACAACCACGTCGATCACTTCGTTGTCTTCGTCTTCGATGTTGATGCCACGCACACCGGTGGTGTTGCGACCCATCTCGCGGACATCCGTTTCACTGAAGCGGATGGCCCTACCGTCGCGCGTACCAAGAATGATGGTGCTGTTGCCATCGGTCAGGTTGGCACCCAGCAACGTGTCGTCGTCATTGATATTGATGGCGATGATACCGTCGCGACGTGGTCGGCTGTACGCCTCGAGTTTCGTCTTCTTGACGATGCCCTTGCGAGTAGCCATCACGATAAAGTGATTGTTGATGTAGTCTTCGTCCTGAAGGCTCTTGACAGGGACAAATGTCTTGACCCGGTCGTCCTTGTCGATCTCGATGAGGTTCACAATGGCGCGACCGCGGCTCAGACGCGTTCCCTCTGGAATTTCGTACACCTTGAGCCAATAACACTTGCCCTTCTCGGTGAAGAACAGGATGTAGTTGTGGTTCGTGGCAACAAAAAGGTGTTCTACATATTCCTCTTCTTTGACGGTCGTCCCCTTCATGCCGACACCGCCGCGCTTCTGGCGACGATAGCCACTTACAAGCGTGCGCTTGATGTAGCCCGTATTCGAGATGGTGACGACTACGTCCTCGTCAGCAATCATGTCCTCAACGGTGAAGTCGTCGGCTGAATAAACAATCTGTGTGCGTCGCTTGTCGCCGTACCGGTTCTTGATGTCGGCCAGTTCTTCCTTGATGATGGCAAGCTGGGCCTCCCGGCTGGACAGGATGCGACGGAATTCTTTGATCTCGTCAAGGATCTCGCGATACTCGATGTCGATTTTGTCGCGCTCCAAAGCCGTAAGCTTCTGGAGGCGCATGTCTAGGATGGCCTTCGCCTGAAGGTCGGACAAACCGTACTTGCGGCGGAGCGCCTCGTTTGCTTCTGCCACCGTCTTTGATGCACGGATCGTTTTGATAACCTCGTCAAGATTGTCGATGGCTATCTTGAGACCCTCAAGAATGTGGGCGCGAGCCTCGGCCTGATCGAGATCATACAGTGTACGACGTATGATGACCTCAATTCGGTGATCCACATAATGTTTGATCAACTCTTTGAGCGTCATCACCTTAGGACGCCCTTTTACGAGCGCGAGATTGATAACGCCGAACGTCTGCTGCATCTGCGTGTAATTGTACAGCTGATTCAGAACCACTGACGCGTTTGCGTTACGCTTCAAGATGATAACGATACGCATGCCCTCACGGTCGGACTCATCGCGTACATCGGCCACGTCTGCAAGCTTACCTTCCTGAGTCAATTCTGCGATCTTCTGGATGAGCAGCGACTTGTTGACCTGGTACGGGATCTCAGTAACCACGATCTGTTCGCGGTTGCCGCGAAGTTCCTCCGTATTGGCACGTGCGCGAATGGTGATCTTTCCACGTCCCGTTGTGTAGGCATCCTTGACGCCCTCATAGCCGTAGATGATACCGCCCGTCGGGAAGTCCGGAGCTGTGACAAATTTCATCAGCTCATACACGGTGATGTCGGGAGCGTCGATGAAAGCCGTGATCGCATCCACAATTTCATTCAGGTTGTGAGGCGGCATGTTTGTTGCCATGCCAACCGCAATGCCCGATGAACCATTTATGAGCAGATTCGGAACCTTGCCAGGGAGAACCGTCGGCTCAACTGTCGTGTCGTCGTAGTTTGGCTGGTAATCGACTGTGTTCTTGTCAAGGTCTGATAAAAGCTCCTCAGCGATGCGCTTCATCCGGCATTCGGTATAACGCATGGCCGCTGCAGAGTCGCCGTCAATAGAGCCAAAGTTACCCTGACCGTCAACTAACGGATACCGAAGGCTGAAATCCTGCACCATACGAACGATGGTGTCGTAAACGGCCGAGTCGCCGTGAGGGTGGTACTTGCCTAGAACATCGCCTACGATACGGGCACTCTTCTTATAGCCGCGATTATGGAGCATGCCAAGCTCGCTCATTCCAAACAGTGCGCGGCGGTGCACAGGTTTCAAACCATCACGTACATCAGGCAGGGCTCGAGAGACAATGACCGACATCGAATAGTCGATGTAGGACGACTGCATTTCATCTTCGAGCGTAACCTGTACGATTTTATCTCGTGACATATAGATTTAATTACAAATTTCGTAGAAGGGACGGATCAGATATCGAGCTTGGCGTACTTTGCGTTACGTTCAATGAACTCGCGTCGTGGTTCAACCGCGTCGCCCATCAGGATGGAGAAGAGTCGATCGGTCGCCGCGGCACTTTCGATGGACACTTTCTGCAATGTGCGCGTGTCGGGATCCATCGTTGTCTCCCAAAGCTGCTCCGGATTCATTTCGCCGAGACCCTTGTAACGCGAGATCTCTGCTTTCTTGCCATCCTTGCGGATGCGGCTGATAATCTGGTCCCGGTTTGAGTCGTCCCAAGCGTACTCCACATTTTTACCCTGTGATATCTTGTAAAGTGGCGGTGTGGCAATATAAATGTGCCCATTTTCTATTAGCGCGTGCATGTAGCGATAGAAGAACGTCAACAGCAGGGTTCGGATGTGCGAGCCGTCGACGTCGGCATCTGTCATGATGATGATCTTATGGTAGCGAAGTGCCGTAATGTCAAAATCTTCGCCGTGTCCTACACCTGTTCCGAGCGCCGTGATGATAGCGCGGATTTCCTTGTTTTCGAGAATTTTGCTCAGACGCGACTTTTCAACGTTGAGGATCTTACCACGCAACGGCAGGATGGCCTGGAAGCTGCGGTTTCGTCCCATCTTTGCGGATCCACCGGCCGAATCACCCTCGACGATGTAAATTTCGCAGTGCTCAGGTTCGTTGATCGAGCAGTCGGCGAGTTTTCCTGGAAGGCCTTCGCCGAACATGACGCTCTTTCGCTGAACCAACTGACGTGCCTTGCGAGCTGCTTCGCGTGCCTCGGCAGCAAGGATGACCTTGTCGAGGATGCCCCGTGCCATCTTGGGGTTCTGCTCGAGATACTCGACGAGCTTTTCGTACACCACAACCTCCACGGCACTCTGTACCTCAGAATTGCCCAGTTTGGTCTTGGTCTGACCCTCAAATTGCGGTTCGGCCACCTTGATGGAGAGTACAGCCGTGAGTCCCTCGCGGAAATCCTCGCCGCTCAGTGCAAGCTTGCCCTTGATGAGGTTGTTCTTCTCGGCGTAGCTTTTGAGTGCCCTGGTCAACGCGCGGCGGAAACCGGAGACGTGTGTTCCTCCCTCGTGCGTATTAATATTGTTCACATAGGTGTGCACGTTCTCGGAGTACGACTTGTTGTACTGAAGGGCAAGCTCAACAGGAACTCCGTCGATTTCTCCGGTAATGTAGACCGGCATCGGAATGAGGGGGTCGCGGTTTTCGTCCAGATACCTGACAAAATCACGTACACCGCCGTCATAATGGAACAGCTCCGTAATCGTGTCCTCTTCGCGGAGGTCGTTCACTTCGATGGTGATCTGTGGGTTCAGAAACGCCAGTTCGCGCATGCGCTGGGCAATGACGTCGAACTTGAACTCCACGGTCTGAGTGAAGATGGATGCATCCGGAAAGAAGGTGATGATGGTTCCGCGCTTGTCAGTGTCGCCAATCACCTTGAGTCCCTGCTTGGTGATGCCCTCGGAGAACTGCATGGTGTGGATCTTGCCATCACGGTGCACTTCTGCGATGAAGAGGGTTGACAATGCGTTCACGCACGATACGCCGACGCCGTGCAAGCCACCCGACACCTTGTAGCTGCTCTTGTCGAACTTGCCGCCGGCGTGCAGCTTGGTGAGCACCACCTCTAGGGCGGGTATGCCTTCCTTTTCGTGGATGTCGACGGGGATGCCGCGTCCGTTATCTTCTACGGTGAGGGAGCCGTCTTTGTTGATGGTCACGATGATATAGTCGCAGTGTCCACCAAGGGCTTCGTCGATCGAATTGTCGACCACCTCGTTGATGAGGTGATGCAGGCCTCTGGTGCCTGTGTCGCCGATATACATGGATGGACGTTTGCGGACAGCTTCCAGGCCTTCGAGGACCTGGATGTTCGACGCCTTGTACTCGGCGGGATTAGTCTGTGACATAGAATCTTGGCAGGGTGGCAAAAATGTATAAATAGCCGCTCAGGACCCTATAAAATACGTTAAAAGAGCCCGATTTCAAAGGAGACGATAAATTTATCGAAGAGAATTGCGATAGCGACTCCTGGCCAAAATTGGGGTGCTCGCACAATTCCGTTTTTGTTGATAACCTGTGCATATCTTTTTTGCAATCTCCCCAAGGTTGCTTATCTTTCTTTTCTAACCAAATTTTGCACATCCACTTTGCAACCGACATGGCACGCAGAGACGACATTTCAGGCGTAACGCCTATGAACGGGTTCAACTCGTCAAAGGCCAACAACAAGACGAAGCGCAAATTCTACCCGAATTTGCAGAAGCGCAAGTTCTACATCCCGGAGGAAGACCGCTGGGTGGAGCTTAAGGTGACCGCAAAGACGCTTCGCACCATCAACAAGAACGGCATCACCGCGACCATCGCTAAATCGCGTGCAGCCGGCTTGCTAAAAAAAGACATTTAAGCCGATACTGAGGAGCTGATATGGCTAAAGCAAAAGGCATACGCATTCAAGTCATCCTTGAGTGCACCGAATCTCCAGGAACATCCCGTTATGTGACGATGAAGAACCGTCGCAACACGACCAACCGCTTGGAGTTGAAGAAGTACAACCCTGTGCTGCGCAAGCACACGGTGCATAAGGAAATTAAATAAGATTCCGACGAGGTTAACCCATGGCAAAGAAGCAAACATTCGGTGACAAGGCCCTTGCCACCAAGATGTCCAGCCGCAAGATGGCTAAAGTGATCGTGGCCGTCAAAGCCAAAGCAGGCACCTACAATTACCGCGAGTCTATCGTGGAGCTGGAGAAGGCCAAAGAATTTATCGACAGCAAGTAATCCGCAGTTGTGCGCAGCGCTGACCGAGACAACAACGTAACCGTTTCGGCAGACGTACCGTAGCCATATCCGTGTCGGATTGTCCAAGTCTCTTTTTTAGGGTTGTCTCACTGTGCGGCAACCCTTTTTTTGTTTAATTGTTCCTATTTTACCACCATGTCTACTTACGAAACACTTCTATCCGACCTGAAAAAAGCAATGCTCGCGCGTGACGAAAAAACCACGCGAGTATTGCGCTCACTCAAAGCCGCGCTTCTTGAGAAAGAAGTGAGCATACGCACCGGTGGCGAAGCCACCTTGACCGAAGAGCAGGTCATGGACGTATTCATCAAAGCAACCAAGCAGCGCAAAGACTCGCTTCAACAATTTGAGAATGCCGGCAGAGAAGACCTGGCGTCGATCGAGCGTGAGGAATTGGCCGTAATCGAAAACTATCTGCCAAAAAAACTAAGCCCTGACGAGTTGGAGGCCGAGATCAATTCAGCCATTTCTTCTCTTGGAGCTACGGCTCCGTCAGATATGGGCAAAGTTATGGGTTACCTCACACCGCGCCTAAAAGGACGCGCCGATGGATCCGAAATCAGCAGAATCGTGAAATTAAAACTACAGCCATGAACAGCCTGGACCTTGTTTTACTCGCACCACTTGCCATTTTTGCCTTCTTAGGCTTTCAGCGCGGTTTTGTGAAAGAAGCACTGTCCATTGCCCTTACGCTGTTTGCACTGCTTTTCGCGATCAGCAGCTGGACGATCATCGCAACTCCAATGTCACTGTTCATGGATCCAGAGACCCCTGGGTTTGGCATCGTCTCGGGATCGGTGCTCTTTCTGATGACATTGGGTTTGGGCGCATTCGTGATCTACGCATTTGTTAAAATCGTAGAAAAAACCATCTTGAGCATCCCGAACCGAATAATGGGACTGTTGTTCGGCCTGTTGAAGGGTGCCGTCATCGTGAGCATCATCCTTCAGCTGGTCAAGCCTTTCGGAACCCCCGGCAGTCAGTCGCGCGAAGCGTCCTTTCTATACCCAATTGTTCTTAATGCTGGTCCGGTTGTATATAACGCCTTCATGGCGGTCGTACCTGAGGCAAAATCCTTCGCTGAAAAGATTGCCAACACAATAGAAGAACTAAACGGTGACGATAATCAGTCTCGATAACTACCTGTACCCCATACGATAACATGAATTTTCCCTCACTAGAAGAGCAGCTTGCGGTCATCCACCGTGGGACGACCGAAATTGTGCCCGAGAGCGAGCTTGTCGACAAGCTCAAACGGTCGATTACAACGGGCAAGCCGCTCCGAATCAAGCTCGGCTGCGATCCGACACGACCGGACCTGCACCTTGGCCACTCCGTGATTCTGCGCAAACTTCGGCAATTCCAAGATCTGGGACATCACGCCATTCTGATCATCGGAGATTTCACCGGCATGATCGGCGACCCCTCCGGTCAAAATAAGACCCGCCCGTCCTTGACCATCGAAGAAGTGAAGGAAAATGGGAAATCATATTTTGAGCAGGCCTCCAAGATCCTCGATCCCGAGAAGACCGAGATCGTCTACAACTCCGAATGGCTAAGCCCCATGAGTTTTGCCGACGTGATCAGGCTAAGCTCAAAATACACCGTTGCCAGAATGCTCGAACGCGACGACTTCACCAATCGGTACAACAACAACGAACCGATACTTCTGCATGAGTTTCTGTACCCGTTGGCGCAGGGTATGGACTCGGTGCACCTGAAGTCGGACGTCGAACTTGGTGGCACGGACCAAAAATTCAATCTGTTGGTTGGACGGCAACTGCAGAAGGAGTTCGACCTTGAACCACAGGTCTGCCTGATGATGCCGCTTTTGGTCGGAACCGACGGCACGATGAAGATGTCGAAGAGCTACGACAACTACATCGGTATCGACGAGCACCCGAACAACATGTACGGCAAGGCCTTGTCGATACCCGACAACATGATATACTCGTGGTTTGAGCTGGTGACCGATGTGTCGATCGAACGCCTTGAAGATCTTAAAACGCGTATACCGGCCGATCCCCGTAACACCAAGCACGAGCTTGCTTGGGAGCTGACCCGCATGTACCATGGCGCGGAAGCTGCCGACGCGGCCCGGTCGCACTTTGAGCAGACCGTGATCAAAAAGGAGATTCCCGACGACATCCCGGAGATAAGGCTGCCTCAAGGTTCACATGGTCTCGTTGCGCTTATTCGCGACCACGGCCTTGCACCAAGCGGCGGTGAAGCTCGACGCCTCGTGCAGCAGGGCGGCGTGAGCATAGACGGTGTAACCGTTGCCGACGCCGGCTTTGAAGTCGTCGTCAATGGCGAAACCTCCGTTGTGCTGAAGGTCGGAAAGCGCCGCTACGCACGAATCACGAGCTGATGCCGAACATCACGATTTCGACCGTGAACGTAAACGGCATCCGGTCGGCCACTTCGAAGGGATTGGCCAACTGGATCGGCGAGAAAGGCCACGACATCGTATGCTTTCAAGAACTGAAGGCATTGGAAGCTGATGTGCCTGCCGAAATACGGTCGCTTGAGTACCATCAGTACTACCATCCAGCCGAGAAAAAGGGCTACTCCGGTGTTGGGATCATGACAAAGATAAAGCCGGAATCAGTCACATACGGCATGGGGGTCGATTGGGTGGACAGGGAAGGAAGGATTCTCACTGCAGATTTTGGCTCCTGGTGCATCTGTTCCGTTTATGCACCTAGCGGCACAACAGGTGACGTCAGGCAAGAAGTTAAATACCGCTTTTTGGATGTCTTCTTGGATTTCGCCCAAAGTTTCCGGCATCGGGGAAAACATGTGATCTTTACCGGCGACATCAACATCGCACACCGTGAGGTGGATATCCACAATCCAGTTTCAAATAAAAACACTTCTGGTTTTCTGCCCGAGGAGCGGGAGTGGTTCACCAGGTTCCTGGATGCTGGATTTGTTGACGTTTTCCGGCTCAAAAACCCGGATGTCAGAGACGTCTACAGCTGGTGGAGCTTCAGGGCTGGGTCGCGCGGCAACAATAAGGGCTGGAGAATTGACTATCATCTTGCCAGTGATGCGTTGGCTCCGTCGGTTCATAATGCTCGGATCGAGACAGATTTGGTTGTATCAGACCACGCCCCCGTTACATGCACCTACAATACGGATCGATTTTAATATTCCTTCGTATTGCAGATTAGCCGTCTAACTGCTTTATTGGAGGAATCATGGCAAAATCGAAAAACCCGCAGAAAAAAGAGTCACGCGCAATCCGGCTGTTCCACACGATCCGGTCAACATCCGACCAGTTGGAGGCAGCGTCGCTATTCCTTTTAAGCGCCGCAAACCTGACCCTTAGCCAGTTCTTGGTTATGGAGTCGTTGGCCCACAATGGGCCTCTCATTCAGAAGTCAATCGGGGAGATCATCGGCCGATCAGGAGGTAACATTACCATGGTCATACGCAACCTCGTCAAGGCTGGCTACGTGCGCCAAGAACGATCTGGGGTAGATGGAAGGCAACGGAAGATCAGCATGACATCGGAGGGTTATGATCTTTTTATGTCGATATACCCTACTTTTATCGACACTTATGTCAATATCTTCGATTCATTGCCCGGTAAAGACCAAAAGCGCCTGATACGTCTTTGCGCCTCTATCTCTCCTTCTGTCTCGGTTGACGGGCTAGATGATGAAGATGACCCCTCGCCTTAAAAATGACGAGCGGCGGAATATTTTTCCAGGCATATTGCACATCCACCTCTTTGAAAAATTTCTTTAGGATTCCATTGACCTGGATGCTGGCCTGATAGACGAGGAACAACCCGTCTGGTTTTAAGATCGCCCTTGTTTCCGAAATGATCTTTACTCGTGTACGGTACTTGATCAATGAAAACGGAATACCAGACAGCACCATGTCGACTTCCTCGATTCCATGCGCCGCGATCATTTGATGTACGTCTTCGGCTGTTCCATGGATGACGGTAAGCCTGTCGTCTTTGGTTCTGGCCAACACTTTTGCAAACGGCTCATTCACCTCGATGGCAAAAAGCCGTGCGTCGGGTTTAAGGCGTTGAAGAAGCTCCCTGGTTATTACACCGTCACCCGGCCCATATTCTACCATGGTGTCAATTTGGCTAAAGTCGACCCCCCTGAGCATTTTTTCGATTGCATGAGCTGACGTGGGCGAAACGGAAGCGACCCTCGGATCCTTGATCAGGTTCTTGATGTAGGTGATGCTCTGTTCGATCATGACTTAGACCTTGTTAACCCATTTCCTTTTCGAGATTGGCAATTTGATCGCGAATTCGAGCCGCCTCTTCGTATTCGAGGTTTTTGGCGGCAGTCCGCATCGATTCTTTAAGAAAGTCAAGAAACTTAGATTTGTCGTGGAAAACAACCTCCTTCATGGCTGGCGACGGCTTGTAATGTATCACGCCGTCGCTGACCTTGATTTCGTCGATTGGGATGGAGTCGTACGAGAATGGGGCGTCGAGATCAATGGTTTTGTTGGATATCAGCGACGGATCCACCATCATCTTCAGCTCCTTTGTGACCGTCTGTGGTGTGATGCCATGCGTTTCGTTGTATTCGCGTTGTATGGTCCGCCTACGCTCTGTCTCGGCGATCACCCGTTTGATGCTGTCGGTATGCTTGTCGGCATAGAAAATCACCTTCCCACCAACGTTTCTTGCGGCACGCCCTGCTATCTGAAACAGTGATGTGACAGACCTCAGGAAACCTTCCTTGTCGGCATCCAATATAGCAACAAGGGTCAATTCTGGGATGTCGATTCCCTCCCTGAGCAGGTTGATGCCGACGAGCACATCAAAATCGCCTCTTCTGAAGCGGTACAGAACCTCGATTCGCTCGATGGCGTCGAGCTCGCTGTGCATGTACGCCGCACGGATGCCCAAATTTTTGAGGTATTCAGATATTTCCTCACTGAGGCGTTTTGTCAGGGCCATCACAAGTACACGTTCCTTGCGAGGTACACGCACTCGGATTTCTTCGATCAGGTCGTCGATCTGGTTCTTAATGGGACGAATCTCGATTTCGGGCTCCATCAGGCCGGTCGGTCGAATGATCTGCTCCACGACAACCCCCTGGCTTTTCTCAAGTTCATAATCGGCAGGAGTGGCTGACACAAAGATGCACTGCGTGGCCATCGTCTCCCACTCTGGGAAGGTAAGCGGTCGATTGTCGAGGGCCGATGGAAGCCTGAAACCATGCTCCACAAGTGCTATCTTCCTGGAGCGGTCGCCACCATACATCGCATTGATTTGCGGTATCGTTTGATGGCTTTCGTCCACGACGATGAGAAAATCTTCAGGGAAGTAATCCAATAAACAATATGGCCGCTGCCCGGGCTCCCGGTTGGCAAGGTAGCGCGAGTAGTTCTCGATGCCGGAGCAATAACCGATCTCTTGAATCATTTCGAGGTCGAACAGCGTGCGCTGTTCGAGACGCTTTGCCTCGAGGTACTTTTCGTCCTCTTCCAGGACCTTTATTCGCCAATCGAGCTCGTCACGGATCTTGTTCACAGCTTCGGTGAGGCGGTCTTTGGTGGTCACGTAGTGACTTGCCGGATAGATCGTATATTCGTCGACGGCTTGTATCAGGCTTCCGCTAACTGGCTCAATAATCTCGAGTTTTTCAATTTCGTCGCCCCAGAAGGTGATTCTGAGCGCGTTGTCCTCATAAGCTGGAATGACGTCAACGACGTCGCCACGCACCCTGAACTTTGATCGTGTGAACTCAATGTCATTACGTGAGTAGTGTAGCTCAACTAAATCATAGAGAAGCGAATTTCGGGATATCACCTTCCCAACTTTGAGCGGTATGATCATCTGGGCGTATTCCAGCGGCGATCCAATGCCATAAATACAGCTTACCGAAGAAACGATGATCACGTCTCTGCGCCCCGACAGAAGCGACGATGTGGCGCGTAGCCGCAGACGCTGAATCTCGTCGTTGATCGACAAGTCCTTCTCGATATACTTGTCCTGGCTCACCATGTAGGCTTCAGGCTGATAGTAATCGTAATATGAAATGAAGAACTCGACGCAATTGTTTGGGAAAAAGTCGCTGAACTCCCTGAAAAGCTGGGCAGCGAGCGTCTTGTTGTGGCTCATGACCAACGTGGGCCGGTCAACCTGCTCGATGACGGATGCAATGGTCCGCGTTTTGCCCGATCCCGTGATGCCTAGCAGTGTCTGAAATTGGACCCCTGAGTTTAGGCCATCGACCAACTCGCGAATTGCCTGGGGCTGGTCTCCTGCCGGTTTGTATGGCGACTCAAGTTTAAACGAAGACATAGAGACTAGGGAATTACAAAGCCCGTCAACAACATTGTGATGTGTAAAGCATTCCTTAAATGGCGATATTTACATAATAACACCAAAACGATTAAAGTGATGCCCCATATTCAACGTTTCTTGCAAGAACACCGAGAAAAAATTGATGCTATCGACGACAAAATCTTGGATTTGCTGAAGGAGCGCAAAGAGATTGTCCTCGACGTTCTCGAGACAAAAGTCAAGAATACGCTGCCCATTTATGTGCCTAAGCGCGAGAGGGAGAAGATCGACTCGTTCAGGGAAAAGGCGGCTGCCCACGGTTTGGATGCCGACTGGGCAGAGGACTTTCTGCGCATGATCATGAGTTCTTCGCGTGCCAGCCAGTCGATGGCCAATTTCCCGAAGGCCACCTCGGAGGAGAAGACCATCCTGTATGTGGGCGGATCAGGCGGGATGGGTTCGCTTTATGGGCGAATTTCTTCTGCATCGGGATATCATGTTCGGATACTCGACAAAAATGACTGGAACAGGGTGGCCGAGCTGACCGACGGGGTTGACTTGGTTGTGGTTACAGTGCCAATCCACATCACGGAGGATGTGATATCACGACTTGTACCCTACTTGAAACCCGGCACCGTTCTGACAGACTTTACAAGCAACAAAGCTACTGTACTCCATCATATGCTGGCCGCTTGGGACGGTCCCGTAATCGGATTGCACCCGATGCACGGCCCAGACGTGGCCAACCTGTCGCGGCAGCTGATGCTCGTATGCGAAGGACGAAATCCAGAGGCGGGATCGTGGTTCCTCGAACAATTTGAGCTTTGGGGACTACGCGTAAAATACGTGGATCCAGCCAAACATGACCATGCGATGCACCTTATTCAGGGACTGCGACACTTCGTAGCGCTCTTGCATGGTTCTTTCATGCAAAAATACGATCTGAAGCCGGAGGACATGATCGACTTTTCGAGTCCGATTTACCGGGCGGAGCTCATGATGACCGGGCGTATCTTTGCCCAAGACCCTGAGCTATATGCCGACATTGTATTTGCGAATGCCGAACGCATCGATTTGCTTGAGTCTTTCAGGCAACATCACAACTATTTGGCCGAAATGGTCGTAAACGGCGATAAAGAGCAGTTCGTAAAGGTCTTTTCTGACATCACGCACTTTTTCGGTGATTTTGCCCCACAAGCGCTGCACGAAAGTGGCTACCTCATCAACCGCCTAGCCGACCGTTTTGCCTGATTTGAACACAGACATGGAAGATTTCGGAACGACAACCCAGCCCGAACTGGCAACCGGTGAACTTCGTCCCATCGACGAAAATGCCATACAGGTATGGAGAATGAACGGCTTTTTCTGGCTTCCCATTTATTTGATACCCGTGTATATCGTTGTATTCAATTGGTGGAATATAGAAAACCCGATCTGGATGATGGCTTTGGCTTTTGCCCTTGTTGCCGGCTCCCTTTTTCTGTTTGCCTGGTGGTTGCCGGCTCTGCGGTGGAAATATTGGAAATACATGCTTGACCAAAATTACATCCTCATCAAGTATGGCATCTTCTTCAAGCGAGAGGTCGTGATCCCCTTTTCGCGTGTGCAGCTTGTCGACACCAGTCATGGGCCCATCATGCGCTCTTACGGACTCATGAACCTGAGCATATCGACTGCCGGCGGCGACCACTCCATCCCTGCCCTTCCCGACGGTGAGGCAGAACGTTTACGAAACCACATAGCTGAACAGGCACATCTGCATGATGTCGATGTCTGAACCCAGAAGAATGCACCCCGTAGCTGCAATCTCCGGACTGATCGCAGCCTTGAAGGAGTTCATCGTGCCATTGGTGCTGATCTACTTCTTTGGCAGGGGCGGCAATCAGTACGAATGGCTGTTTGGGGTTGTGTTATTCATCCCGTTTGTCGCTGGAATCGGCCGCTGGTTTCGGTTTACATACCATATCGAAGGAACAACCCTTAAGGTAAATGAGGGTCTTTTCGTCCGAAAGAAAGTAACCGTGCCCAAAAACAGGGTTCAAAGTGTCGACATCACCGCCGGTATCGTACAGCGGATATTTGGTCTGGTTTCGGTTAAGGTCAAGACGGCGGGCAACAACGAGGCCGCGGTTGACCTGACGGCTATAACCAACGAGGAAGCGCGACTGATTGTCGAAACCCTGAGGGGTGATTCGGTATCGGACGCTGATATAACCCTTGTGGCCACATCCGATGATGTTCCAGAGGTGTACGGCATCACGATGAAGCAATTACTGGCGGCAGGAGCCACGTCTGGTCAAATTGGGGTGATCCTGTCTGTTGTCTTTACCATTTTCAGTCAGTTCGACGACATGATCGACATCGACGCGATCATTCGCGCGTTTGAAGAATGGGCCCCGTTTCTGGCAAACTCGACCTTTCTTATTGCAGCCACGGCGATCATTGGGACCTGGCTCTTCGCCATCATAGGCACTATTGTGACCTATTTCAACTTCACCCTCGTGCGCAAGGAGAAGGAGTTGGTGGTGCGATACGGGCTTCTCAAAACCAAGCAGGTGTCGATTCCCTTCAACAGGGTACAGGCGGTTCGCTTTTCGGAGGGCATCCTGCGCCAGCCGTTTGGGTATGGAGCCCTGTATGTCGAGTCGGCAGGTCAGGGCGACGAGAAGCAGCAAAGCTCCTGTATGATCGCACCCTTTATCCATGTTGATGAAATCGACCGCGTTTTGTCCGAAATCTTGCCCGACCTCAAACTGGACGTTGTTGACCTTACTGCTCCACCCACCCGCGCCCAATGGCGATATGTGCTTCGGTTGATTCGTCCGGTGGCCGTCATCGTTGCTCTGGCCTGGTGGTTTATTCCATATGGCTGGATTTCCTTGGTGCTCATACCGCTTTCAGTCTTGTTAGGGATGGCGCAGTACCAGACGGCCGGTTACTTGATCTCGGGCGACAAACTGCTGCTTCGCACGCGGTCTATCGGCAGGACGAGTGTCGTCATTAAACGCAACCGTGTGCAATCGACCGAGTTTAAATGGAATCCGCTTCTACATCGTCGCGATCTGTGGTCATATTCCATCACCTTGGCAAGCGTATCGAAGAATCTTGTGTACGGAATTTCTTACCTCGGTGTGGAACAGCAGCCCGAATTCAGGGATTGGTTTATGGATGGTATCACCAAAAAGTGGCGTGAATCTTCCGTTTCCTCCAAAGACCTTGAGGAAAAAAATCCTACCGAATCAATCGTTGAAGCAGCTCCAAACGCTCATCCTCTCGCTGACGAACGTTTACGTTCAGTATCTGATCGAGTACCCAACGGGCTTCCGCCGAGCGGTTCGCAAGACGAAGCTGAAGGATGATACGCTCGAGTGTGCCGAAATCGAGCGCAGCAGGCAACCACGTATCAACATGCATGGGTATTGCCAAGCGCCCCACTAGGCCTCCCTTTGAGATGGTAGCCTGAACGATCGGTGCACTCGATCGGTCGAGCGCCGGCCAGTGATCGGGCGTTCTATACTGAATGGCCAACCAAGAGTTCCACCATTCATGATCCTGCCGCCGCTGAACGGCCCGTTCGATTGCTGGAGTTGGGTTCTCTGATAGTAGGTCTGACAGTATCTGTCCAGCAGCCGTGGTGTCACCCATCATAAAATGCGCATCTGCTCGATACATCTGCTTAAAAGGCACAACCGTCATCGAATCGGCATCCATTTTCAGTACGTTTTCAGGTTTTCGTGCCATTAGCCACAAACGGGCTGCGTCTTGCCACAATCGTGTATTGGCCGGTTCGTACGAAAGTGCCTTCGCGGCAAAATGGGCGGATGATAGCGTGTCGCCCTCCATGAGGAGATTTTTCGATCGGTCGAAGGCACTGTACAATGGGGTTACGTGCCTTGGACAGTCGAGCTCGAACAGGCTGAGCCTGCCGAAGACTCGCTCCGTCGTCTGTTGGTCAGTCGAATCGACGGTGATCGTGTCGAGCATGGCACTCCAGCCGTCCACTAACGATTCGAATGGCACCGCGTAGTGTTGAAAAGATCCTGTTCGGTAGGCTTGCTTGATGTCGTCGACCGGATACTCATTCATCAACCACCTTACAAAAGAGCCTGCTGTCGTATAGTTTACCCCACCCCTTCCCGAGTAGAATCCACGGATCGAGAGCGATGCCTCCAGGTTTTCAGCATCGGGTCGGCTTGGTGAGGCTGCCACCATCTGGTCGATGGTCGATACGTCAGACATGTCGGGCACCACCGCCACCGCGAGTCCCTCGATTAGGCCAAAACTCCAGCTCGCATTGAATACTCGGTTTCCGAAAGCCTTCGCTGCAACATGCACCAGTTCATGGTGCAGCGTGCCATCGAGCGCCTCCTTTGCTATATGGGTCTGGTCGATCGTGTTCCACACCGGCACATAACTTGTGTACTTTGCACCGGTCAGCTGCTTCTTTTGCCACACATGCCGATACAGGTAGCTCTCTGTGTGGAGCATGTGGCCGGATGGATCCAGCTCGAGTGTTTCCAGAATATGCAGCCTATACAACTCATGGAGTGTCGCCCACATCTGAATTTCATCTGCTGAGTAAGCCAGCGTATCGTAATAGACGGTGAAATGATTCGACCGATATTCACCACCGAGCACGTGCTGGATGTGGCTACGTGGTGTAACTACGCCGTGCTCGGGCAACCTGAGGTATGAAGTGACCAACAAGACAGCCGTGGCTAAAAGAATCCACTGGGCCCAATCGCGAAGCGGACGCTGCGATAACAACCAAAAAACCGCGGCCCATAACACTGTGATGAACCGGAAGTGCACACTTGCGTATGTGAACAGCACTTCTTCGTCGTAGACGGGTCCAGGAAAATGTCCCCAGACATGATTGAAGAAACGCACCTGGGGCAGGGTGTAGAACTCGACGAGCCAAACACCGAGGGCTATCCATAAAAGGAGCACAAATGCGGGCACCCATGGGCGTCGGACGTTCCAGGAACGGAAGAAGGATCCTACGGCCGCGCCAAACAGGAGTGCCGTTGTTGGATAGGTGACCCAGAAAAGGACACCGTCGATCGACAAACAGGAGGCAAACAGGGCCCTGGCGAAGATGGGGGCTGCAAAGGCAGCCAGCGTCAGGGCAAGCATGGGCCAAGGCGAAGGGGCCCCGGTCTCTTTCGGGCGCGAGAAGCGCCATGTGGCGAGAAGGGTGCCGAGTGCGGTTGCGACGGATGCCGACTCGACATGCAGGTCGCGTAGCAGCGGGAACAGTAGCATCAATGTTCCCGCAATAAATGCGACAAGGGGCGGTATGAACCTCCCCCTAATCAAGATGGCTTACTTTCTGAACAAGTTGGAAACGACAAACCAGACATTTTCTTTCCTTTCGCGCAGACGGCGAGTGAAGTAGGGCACCCACATGGTTCCGTAAGGTACATAAACGCGCACATTGTAACCATTTGAAGCCATTTCTTCACACGTGCTCTGGCGCAGGCCGTACAGCATCTGCATCTCGAATCGATCCTTAGAGATGCCTTGCTCCTTGGTGTAATCAAGCACGAATTTCACGAGCTCGTCGTCGTGGGTTGCCATTCTGGGATAAGGTGTAACCCCCAGCAATTGCTTTGCATACGATTTAAACGCCTCCCGAATTTCCGGCATGTTTTGGATGGCTAGACTCGCGGGTTCTTTGTAAGCGCCCTTGCATAGACGAACGTCTGCACCTATCGAAGCAAGGTCGGGTATGTCGTTGCGGGTCCTGTGCATCATCGCCTGAATTACCGTGCCAACGTGTCCGGGGTATTCCTGATGGGCATTTTTCAGAATATCGATGGTGCGCTGGGTGTATGGAGACCCCTCCATATCGAGACGGATGAACTGACCATTCTGCTTTGCGACATCAAGCAGAGTGTACAGGTTGTCGACACAGTACGACTCGTCGATGTCGAGGCCAATCATGGTGAGCTTGATGGAGATGTTCGAATCGAGCCCCATGTCGCGGATGCCCTTGAGGAGATCGACGTACTCGACGGTGGTTTGGTCGGCCGTATTGCGTTCCTTTACGTTTTCGCCCAGAAGATCGAGACTGACCTTGATGCCTTTATCGTTCAATTCCTTCACTTTGGGGATGGCTGCCTTGAATGTCTCACCGGCAACAAACCGTCTGGCAAGGGCGAAAGGTAATTTCATGTAAGCGCTTTTGTGATGGATTGGACAATAGTCGGTAAATATACGGAGACTTTGGCGTTGATTACATCCTTCGATTGTTGCCATTTTCTTCGACGGAATCTGTACTTTACCCGAAATTTCATGCCTTTGTGGTCCTCTTTAACCATTTATGCGCCAGGATACCTCGATGTCTAAACCACTGAATACCTACAGCAGCACCCTTACCCAGAAACGTTCTCAGGCTGGCTCCAGGGCCATGCTCTATGCAACAGGCTTGAAGCCCGAAGATCTGGGCAAGGCCCAAGTCGGAATCGCCAGCATGGGCTGGCAGGGCAATCCATGCAACATGCATCTGAACGACCTTGCCTCGGAGGTAAGAAAGGGTGTTGAGGCGGCCGGTTTAGTCGGGTACATCTTTCATACAATTGGTGTGAGCGACGGTATCTCGATGGGAACGACCGGCATGAAATACTCTCTGCCTTCTCGCGACCTGATCGCCGATTCCATCGAAACCGTGATGGGTGCCCAATGGTACGACGCGAATATTTCTTTGCCCGGATGCGACAAAAACATGCCTGGATCGCTCATCGCCATGGGACGCCTTAACCGTCCGTCGCTCATGATTTACGGCGGTACCATAAAGCCCGGTTTGTTGGGTGCGAAAAAGTTGGACATCGTTTCCGCTTTTGAGGCCTATGGAGAGTATGTCTCCAAAAAAATTGACGAACATGCACTCGACGAACTCCTGATGCACGCTTGTCCTGGCGCGGGTGCATGCGGCGGAATGTACACGGCCAACACGATGGCATCGGCTATCGAAACTCTGGGAATGTCGATGCCCTATTCTAGTTCCATTCCGGCAACACACCCGAAAAAAGTAGATGAGTGCCACCAAGCAGGTAAGATCATATTGAAGCTGCTCGAAATGGATCTGAAGCCGCGCGACATCATGACCATGCGGGCCTTTGAAAATGCCATCGCCGTAGTCATTGCGTTAGGGGGATCGACGAATGCCGTATTGCATTTGATTGCAATGGCCCATTCGGTTGGAATTAGTTTAACCATAAACGATTTTCAGCGCGTCAGCGACCGAACACCGTACATCGCCGATCTGAAACCGAGTGGCACATATGTGATGGAGGATCTGTACGAAGCCGGCGGCGTGCCCGCCGTACAAAAACTGCTGCTTCGGGAGGGACTCCTGCATGGCGACTGCATGACCGTGACAGGTAAGACGTTGGCCGAAAACTTGGACGAGCTCCCCGGGTTGGACTCGAACCAAACCATCGTGATGCCCCTGTCGTCGCCGTTGAAGGCGACGGGACACATCCAAATCTTGTATGGAAACTTGGCGCCTGAGGGAGCGGTGGCCAAAATTACCGGTAAAGAAGGGCTTCTTTTCAGTGGACCGGCAATTGTTTTCGATTCGGAAGAGGACGCACTGATTGGCATTGAAGAAGGCCGCGTCAAAGATGGCATGGTCGTCGTGATACGATTCGAGGGACCCAAGGGCGGACCTGGTATGCGCGAAATGCTCACAATTACGTCTGCCATCATGGGGGCTGGCCTCGGCAAGACGGTGGCACTCATTACAGACGGGCGCTTTTCGGGTGGTTCCCATGGGTTCGTGGTCGGCCATGTGACGCCGGAGGCTCAGACGGGCGGTACGATCGCCCTGCTCGAAGACGGCGACATCATCACCATCGATGCAGATCAAAACAGATTGGATGTTGAGCTCGACGAATCTATTCTTGACGAAAGGCGTTCCGGCTGGCAAAGCCCCCCACCGAAGGCTACACAGGGGGTCTTGCTCAAGTACATCCGCACCGTTTCAAGCGCATCGGAGGGGTGCATCACCGACAAGCTGTAAGCACACCACGTATTGCGGGGTAAACGGCGATTTCGTATTTATCGTCATGATACATCGCTTTCTATCCCTCATCCTTTTCGTATGCCTTGCAGTGGCGACAGCGACGAACGCGCAGGTATATCGTCCATCTCAGCGTTGGATGCAAATGGAAACACCCCACTTCAGGGTTCTGTACAGCAAGGGGCAAGACTCTCTGGCGCGGGCAACTGGCAGGATTCTCGAATCGCAGTATGTGCTTACCTCGAAGCTGACGGGTGGCACCCTTAAACGGTTCCCTGTAATCTTGAACGACTACAACGACCGATCGAACGGGTATGTATCACCCCTGCTTTTCCGCACCGAAATCGAAGTTGCTCCTATTAAAGGGAAGAATCTGAGCCCTCGAACCGGAGGCTGGCTCGAAACGGTGCTTCCGCATGAGCTTGTGCACGCACAGCATATGAACGTGATGCCCGCACCGGGTTTGTCGTGGGCTTTCTCGTTGTTGTCGCCCGACATCGGCCGCGGGCTGAACACGTTTGCTCACTCGGGTTTCCTGGAGGGAATAGCTGTTTACCATGAGAGTTCTGTCGGCATAGACGGAGGAAGGGGTAACTTGTCTACCTTTTTGTATGAATTCGACACAAATTGGAGAAATGAAAACGGTAGCAGACGCTGGGGCCTGGGTACGACCCTCTCTCCGTCAGGTGCGTCACACCCGGCATCGCGACATTACATGGGTGGGTACCAGTACACGAAGTGGCTTGTGGAGAAATATGGAGAGAAGTCTATCCGCGACATCATCGACTTCCATTCAAGGTGGCCATTTTTGGGGTTCGGTGTAGCTAACTGGGTCAAAACGGGCGATTCACCCCTTCAGATGAAGCGCTCGTTCACTAATTGGTACGACAGCACACGGGTGCAACACGAACGAATCGCACATTTGGATGAAACATCCATCAAAACACATTGGAGCGGCTCACGAATGCGTCGCCCAGTTTGGATGGATACAGAAACGATCATCTTGCATGGATCGTCGTACAATGAGACTGCTGGCTTTTATCGATACCAAACACGAACCGGAGAGTTTAAAAAACTAATAAAAACGTCGACGGTAGAGGATTTTATATATACGTATCAACCTTTATTAAACGAGATTGTTTACAGTGTCTACGAACCGCACCCCTTTCAAGAGAATCGCTCGACTGCTTCCATCCATCGATACAGCCTTGAAGGAAATGTTTCTCGGAGGGTGGAAAATAGCGACCGCATGCATGCGCCCTCCGCCACAGCAACGCAACTGGACGCCATAGGGTATTACCGCGAATCGTCGGTATGGATGCGCAAAAATGAGGCCATGTGGGACACTGTTTTGACTCTCCACCCCGACCTGATTGTTCAGGTGCAGCAGCGTCCGAATTCTGATGACTATGCCGTTATCGCCAATAAGAACGGCTTGCAGGCAATATGGTTCGTGAGCCGAGGCAAAGAGCACGAACTGAAAAACAACATACCAGATATCCGATTTGCAAACGGGGCCGTATTAGATATTGCCTGGAGCCAGGATGGCACACGTCTTCTGTATACCGTGGATATTTCAGGCGGTGTTCAGCTGCATGAATATCTCATGGACGAAGGTAGGGTTCGTCATCTCGAATCTGGTCGGCCGGTCATGATCGAACCTTCGATGAGCCCGGACAATCGTATGGTCGCCTATGTTTATCCATCGGGTGAAGAGTATCTGGTCGGGATCCTTCCATATGATTCCTTTGATGCGAAAGATATTCCTAAAGAGACCTGGCAAGCAGATGTTTCAACGCTTATTGAGCGCGAGAGGTTGGGGAGCCACCTGCATGATCTTTCGATGGATTGGAACTCAAAACCGTACAAAGCTGGCTTGGAATGGCTGAAACCGCGGCTTGCCAGTCCATATGCCGTCGAAGAGGACGGGCTTTTGGATACGCGCTACGGATTGTCGTTACAATCAACGGAGCTTCTGCGAAAACACACGTACAGCCTAGATCTGAGCACGTCGAACAACAGAGTTTGGTACAATGTCGAATACAGATATTCGGGTTTTTATCCCGGTTTCATCGTTTCGACCGGCAGTGAGCCACAATTTGGCTTTCTGAACACCGGCAGCTCTATTGTTCCAACCATCATAGATGACAGAAACACCAAGATCGCCTTGCCGTTTAGTTGGCTGTTAAAACAAAATGTAGAAACATCGCTAATTCAGTTTCGACCGGAGGTTCAGTTCAGATCGATCAAGGCAATCGACAGTGGGTCTGGTACGTCCCTGAGTGATCCCAGGCGCGTCCAAACCCTAAGAGGTTACCTCGTGTATGCCCAAAGGCTGGAGCAAGCGCTGAGAGACGTACAGCCACGCAGGGGAATGGTGTTATTTGCAGACGGAAGACAAGATTTAAAGACCTACATGACGAAAAGAGGGAGAGCTTTAAGGACCGGCCTAGATGTTTACACTCCAGTATTGAGCAGAAGAAACCATGGTCTACAAATCAGGACCCAAATACTCACGCAAGATGGCGGCCTCTACTTTGGAAGCAGCAGTTTACACCGAAACCAATTTTTGAAAACGCCCTACCCATCTGAAAGAAATCTCACAAACCTTCAGTTACGCTATGCCATACCGCTCATCTACCCTGACAGGGGAAGTTTCCTGATACCATGGTACTTGGAAAGCAGCTGGCTCGTATTGTTCAGCAATACGGTGAGTCCAATCGGAAGCGCTTCAGGATTTGATCCATTCAACGAATCAAGAACGAGTTTTGGAATTGAGTGGAGGTTTGTTACTGGCTTTCCAAACTTCCGGATAAATATAGGAGTGGGAATCGGGTATGAACCGTTGCGGAATGAGAGTGTAATTTTTATACAATAAGAGACGATAATTTCGTTTATTTGGAACTTGAAGACCTACATATTTGTAGATTGGTCTGTAATTCTGTTATCAACTGATTAAAAAGTATATGAAAAACATCTATTTCACTTTGCTTGCTTTATTGCTGGTCCTCGGTGCAAATGTGGCTGTAATCGCACAAGAGGTTGTCGATGCACCAAAACCACGTTTAAGCGCTGTAGCCATATCCCGCACGATGGTTGGCGACACGTATGTGAAGGTGGTCTATGGACAGCCACTCAAAAAGGGTCGCGTTATCTTCGGCGAACTCGAGCCGTTTGGTAAAGTTTGGCGCACTGGAGCCAATGAATCTACCGAAATCACCTTTTCCACCGATGTAAATTTTGGTGGAACACGTGTGTCGGCAGGTACCTATTCATTGTTTACGATCCCAAACAAAGACAGCTGGACCATCATTCTGAATGGTGCGTTGGGTCAGTCTGGAGCCTTCCAATATGACGAAAGTAAAGATGTCGTACGATTTGACGTGCCTGTGAAAGCATCCGAAAAGATGTATGAGGCATTCACGATTTCGTTCACTGAGGCAGAGGGTGGCACAGATATGCACCTGATGTGGGATTTGGTGCATGTCACAGCACCGATTCGACTCTGATCGAAAGGCATCCCTTTTTCAAACCCCGGCCTTTTTCAATGAGAGTCCGGGGTTTTTTGTTTGACCAATTCTAGCAGGTTGTCGGGCACATCCAATTTCATCCTCAACACGATGCTAGCGTGTGTCTTACCCTGGGCGTCTAATTTCAGGGAAACAGTACCGCCTCCGTCGAGGCTGTCGTTGAGCAAGAAATTCAGGGCATTCAGGTTTGGTAGCTCATATCGTATGACATCCCCGTTGCATAACGGACCAACATGCTCCTTCACTCGTTCGGCTGTCAGGTATTCGAGTAAAAAGGGATAGATATCTGGATGTCTTGCTATGATTCCGACATTACTTCCGCTTCCTTTATCGCCGCTGCGTCCATGTGCAATTTCCAACAGGTGTACGACAGCCATCTTAATCGACCTTTCCAATAATCGTTGTTTTTTCGCCCATAGACTCCAGGGTTGCCACAGCCGATCCCACAGACGATGGAGAAACGATGATGCAAAGCCCTATTCCCAGGTTGAAAGCTTCGCGCATGTCGTTGATGTCGACATTGCCAAGTTCCTGAATCATCTGAAAAAGAGGCGGCATGGTCCAGGAATCCCAATTAATTTTAAGACTCATTCCTGCTGGGACGACTCTTTTGGTGTTCCCCACAATACCGCCGCCGGTAATGTGCGAAAACGCATGTACCCCAGTATTTTTTTTAAGTTCCTTAATGTGCGACAGATATGACCTGTGCACAGCCAATAATGCTTCACCGATCGTTTTACCGAGTTCAGGGGCGAAGTAGTCTACATCGAAATGATGAAACAAGACTTTACGTGCCAGCGAATAGCCGTTCGTGTGAAGACCGCTGCTTTCTATCCCTATGACGACGTCTCCTTTCTGGACCTTGCTCCCATCGTAGACATGGTCTTGGTCGACCATCCCCACAATCGTGCCGGCCATGTCGAATTCGCCGTCAGAGTAGATATCGGGCATTTCGGCGGTTTCTCCGCCGATCAAGGCGCAGCCATTCTCCCTACAGGCTATGGTTATTCCTTCGATCACTTTTTGGGCGACGGTTTGATCCAATTTGCCCGTGGCAAAGTAATCAAGGAAGAAAAGTGGCTCGGCACCGCAAACTGCAATATCGTTCACACAATGATTGACCAAATCTTGGCCAATGGTGTGGTAAACGCCCGTCTTAAAAGCAACCTTGAGTTTTGTGCCGACACCGTCTGTACTGCTCACGAGCACCGGATTGCGGTAGGCGGCGAAATCCGGTTTGAAGAAGCCTCCGAATCCGCCGATGTTGGCAAGCACACCTTGCGTATGGGTTGACTTGACCATGTCCTTAATGGAGTCGACCAACGCCTCCCCTGCCTTGACGTCCACTCCAGACGACTTGTAACTAAATGGTGATGAGCTCATAAACGGTGTAATTTTGCTCAAAATATAACGAATAAACCCGAGAATTTGGGACTAATCACGTCAAAGGGAGTTACCCACATAAATAGTCTCTTATGGTATTTATATGTATTTAAAGAATTAATATTCATCATCACCATCAGTGCGGGGTTTATGTGCATAAGTACTTTATCCCAAACACAAAAACAAACTCAATGAGGAATGTGGATTAAGTGGTGGATTATACTTATATGGGGCACAACAACTTATAATATCTTTTTGTAAGTTATCCACAACAACACATATCTCGCACATATTTTATCAACAAGATATCCCCCATCCACAATCGAACCCCTTTCTCCCTTGAAGATTGTTGATAAGAGGAGTATTCTTCGGGCGTTGTGGACAACCCGCTCTTATCCACATGTTACCAACAATAAAAACGATCAAAAAAGGCCACTTATCAACATGAAGGCTGTCGTGCAAAGAGTTTCTAAAGCCTCGGTTGAGGTTGACGGAATCGTAACCGGAAGTATCCGCAAGGGCCTATTGGTGCTGTTGGGCGTGCATCAGGACGATACGCCCGATAAACTTGATTGGATGTCTGAGAAGATCGCGAAGTTGCGCATTTTCGAGGACGAGGAGGGTAAAATGAACCGGTCTGTTTTGGATGTAGGTGGGTCGATCCTCGTCGTTTCACAGTTTACCCTGTACGGCGACCTAAAAAAAGGAACTCGCCCCAGTTTTATTGAAGCCGCCAGGCCAGAAGTTGCCATTCCTATGTATGAAGCCATGATCGATAAACTTAAAGAACTTGGGTTGCACGTCGAGACGGGGCTCTTCGGGGCAATGATGGAAGTTTCACTTGTGAACATAGGTCCAGTCACGATCATCATTGAACGCTGATGGCTGTCTTCTTTGTGTTTATCGATGGCATTGGTATAGGAGGGGATGATGCTCGGAACCCACTTTTCACGGAAGTATATCCGTTTTTTGAAAAAATGGCCGGTAATATGAGGCTTACCCGATCTGCCCCCGAATTAATGAAAACGAACCACGTGTTCAAACCCATCGACGCCACCCTGGGAATGGCTGGTTTGCCCCAGAGCGGCACTGGCCAAGTGTCGTTGTTTTCCGGCTTGAACGCACCTGGGCATGTAGGGAAGCATTTTGGCCCATATCCGCACAGTTCAACCAAGGAGATGCTGGCCACAGACAGCATTGCAGCAAGAGCCTCCAGAAAGGGATTGTCATTTCAGTTCATGAATGCCTACCCGCCCATTTTTTTTAGGCTCAGTTCACAAAGGGATCGTTGGAGCACGACAACGCTGATGTGCAGACAGCAGTCTATGCCCCTGTTTACCGAGGATGACGTTCGTTCGGGTCTTGGAATTACGGCCGAAATAACACAGGAAATATGGCACGAACGTCTCGGTATCGACCTTCCGACCATATCTGAGAGCCAAGCTGCCGAAAGGATGCTCAAGGCTGCTCGAAAAAACGACATCGTGATGTATGAATACTACCTCACCGATAAAGCTGGACACGCGATGGACCAACACATGGCCCGAAACGTACTGATCAGAATAGACCGATTCCTATCGGCGATCATTGATGGGTTGCGCTCTCACGATGTGTTGCTCATAAGCAGCGACCATGGCAATGTCGAGGACTTGAGCATAAAAACCCATACAACGAACCACGTGCCGCTTATCGCTTATGGTGGCGGTGCAGACGCATTTTATGATACCAGTTCCATCGAGGATGTGGTACCGAATCTTATGAAACTATTTGACTGATCAAGGATTGATGATGGCCTTCAGCCTGCCGAAGATCTCTTCGATTGTTCCAACGCCGTCAACCGCATGGTATGCGCCTTTGTCCTTGTAGTAGTTCATGACAGGAGCCGTCTCGTTCTTGTAGACCTCGAGTCGCACACGAATTTTGTCCTCTGTGTCGTCGGCGCGCCCTTCACCCCTGTTCAGCAGGCGACCGATCAGGATGTCGTCTGCTACTTCGAGGGTGATGAAGGCATCCACCTTTTGACCCCGGGCTGCCAGTATGCTGTCGAGAGCCTCGGCCTGGGCCACTGTGCGCGGAAATCCGTCGAGCACATATCCGTTCGCATACTCCGGTTTGTCGAGCGCATCTTCGACGAGCTCCACTACCACGTCGTCGCCCACCAATTGCCCAGAATCGAGAATTGACTTCACTTTTAATCCCAGAGGGGTCTCGTTCTTGATATTGTGGCGAAACATGTCGCCGGTAGACAGTTGGGGATGGTTGAGCTCGGACTGAATCAATTTAGCCTGGGTGCCTTTTCCAGCACCTGGAGGACCAAATAGGATGATATTCATGGGGTAATGTTTGGCTACAGAAAATAAATAGGTAAAATAGGAGTATTACTTTGCAGCATCAAGAAAAACAACGAACTACCCAAATGTCGCAACCAAGATCAACGGCCATGAACCAAACATCACCCTACCCTACGATCATCCTATTTCTAGCACTTGTTCTGCAACTAGCGGCCGCCATACCGTCCTATTCCCAGCATGCCAACCTAGAATCTGGTCCAATGGTAGGGTATGTAGAAATGCAGGAGGTGATGATCTGGTTGCAGACCAAATCCCCTGCCGATGTTTTGATCGAATATTGGGAGGATGCTCAAAACGCAACGAAATATCGTACCGACGTATTCAAAACAAGCCAAAAAGGCTTTTTAATCGCTAAAATTGCACTTACAAACCTACAGCCATCAACGACATATCGGTACAATGTAATCATCGATGGCACTGTTGCTGCCTTCTCGTACCCAACCTCTGTAACAACCCAGGCGCTTTGGCAGTGGCGAACAGATCCACCCGATTTCACATTCGCACTCGGCAGTTGCTTCTACATCAACGAAGAAGAATACGACCGTCCAGGCAACCCGTATGGCGGCGAATACGAAATTGTCGAAAGCATAGCCGACAAAAAGCCTGATTTCATGATCTGGCTCGGAGACAATATGTACCTAAGAGAAGCTGACTTTTACTCCGTGGCCCGCATCAACCACCGCTACAGCCACACGCGCCGAGTTCCACAACTACAACGTCTATTGGCCACATCAGCCCATTACGCCACTTGGGACGACCATGATTATGGACCGAACAACGCAGACCGCAACTATGCGATGAAGGAGGATGTGCTGAATATTTTCAATTCATACTGGGGCAATCCCAAGGCCGGGCATGATGGAAACAAAGGGGTCTATTTCAGATTTCAATGGGCCGACATTGACTTTTTTGTGACCGACGGTCGTTACCACAGGGCTCCGAACGCACTCAAGGACCACGAAAAAGCCTATCTCGGAAGCGAACAGATGCAATGGCTAAAAGACGGTCTGGCGAACAGTCGGGCCCCATTCAAGATTGTGGTTTTTGGCAACCAGGCCATCAATACGGGGTCACCCTTTGAGGCATTTCCCGCATACGCGGCAGAATATCAGGATCTAATGGGTTTCATTGAGCGGCAGGGTGTGCCCGGTGTTGTGTTCGTGTCGGGCGATCGCCATCATTCGGAGCTGCTCAAATACGAGAGCATCGGCCAGTATCCGCTGCACGAATTTACGGTGTCGCCCCTTACTGCTGGATCCTCACGACAGCTGGTTCCCGAAGAGCGAAGCAACCCGTTGCGTGTGGATGGAAAACTGAGCCATCAGCGAAACTTTGGGCTCGTGAAAGTAAGTGGCAAGGGCAATGACCGAACGCTTACGCTAGAAAATTACGATGTCGACGGGAAGCTGCTTTGGGATTACACCATCAAAAAATCAGAATTGGATCTTCGCAGCCGCAGGGAGTAGTAGCCGGCTTGCACCTAATTGTCCTTTTTGTCCTTAAAACGCAAGGATCGAGGGTTGAGTGGAATCTGCAGCAACGACCATAAATACCCACCCTGGCGCTTGCGCTTTTCTGGCCTGGTGAGTCCGCGGTAACCGTAGGGTGGTTTTCGGGTCAAGCGGATCAATGCTATGATCGGCCATCCGATCAACGGGAGGTAGTAGGCGATCAGGTCTATGTCGCGCAGCCAACGAAACAAGCTGTTTTTTGCAGGTGGTCGAGCAAGGTCCCTTTCGTGCCGGATGAAACCATAAGGCCAACCTGGACCAATTACAGGCCACGCCTTACCCGGAATCTTACGTATCGAGCGTCTGAGATCGGGCAAATCATATGGCTTTTGCCCGTGTTCGGCCACAAGGTCATCGAGGTTGCTCTGCATTCGGGTGCGCGCCAACTCAGCGACTTTGTCGGTTTGGCTTCGTGTCGGCTTTGCCCCCGGTTTGCAACCGACATCGCCCAACCATGTCGGAATCGGAAGCGGATCTCCCACAAAAAACTTCATTTTACATGGAAAACCGAAGTAGAAGAAGAATGGAAACAGGATGGCAATGAGTGCGGCCGGAATGGGAAAAAAGGGAACTCCTGTATAGCGGTCCACCAATTTGTCTAGCCATGGCAGCGTGAAGCTGGTCGGATTCACCCATTCGGCGTTGATCGTGTAAACTGGGTAAACAGGCACCTCGTGCTCGGCTGACAACACGACGAAGCTTCTCGAAAACGGCTGCAGCTGATATCGACGATTGAAACCCTTGCCAATACCTGGAATACCCTCAGGGTAATAGACGATCCTCTCGTCATGCTTGATCAATTCCCGAAAGTTGTAGTATGTCATATCGACCGCCCCACAACGACGCCAAAAATTGTCGATGCCAAAAAGGCGCATCAGCCATGTTCGGGCCAGTTTGGGTGAGTAGACCGACCGAAACTTGCGCTCTGGCACATTACCGTCTTGCCGCCATAATAATGCGTCGAGCACAAGCGCATCGTGTGGAAAGGCATTGCCGCTGTGGTTGCTGGCAAGGATGAGTGGACCGGTTTTAGGCAGCTGTTCTGCTCCATGCAATGATGCCCTGAACCAGTGGTCGATGATGGGATCTAGCACGTTGACCCTGAGAGAGTCGATGTAGTCTAAATCGAGTGGGTCTTCGTGATGTGAATGACTTGCAGCCGGTACGTTCAGTTTCATACTCAAATATCTCGATATCAGGTATCACAGCAAAGAGGGAACATCCGAAATTTGGGCATATCTAGGTGCCTATTGCTATATTGGTTGACATCTTCACATAGTTCATGTGCCATGAAAACTAAAACGGTATATATGGCGGCACTGTTCCTGCTGCCACTGGTTCTAGCCAACTGCTCGTCAGAGACACCCAAAGCCCCAGCAGAATTCGACGAGGTCCTTTTAACGGTGCTAGACAGTGCCACGGTCAGAAACCACCTCATGGTAATTAGCCACGACAGCCTCGAGGGGCGTGCTCCGGGGACCCTTGGCGAAGTGCGAACCATCCGATACATCAAGGGTGTTTTCGAAAAAGCGGGTCTAGAGCCAGCGTTTAACGGCTCGTTCACACAGGATGTACCCCTGATAGCCACAAAGGTGTCGGGCACCCCACAGCTCTCGTTCACTCATGGAGACGGAATCCGCCAGGATCTTACATTCGTTGACGATTACCGCGTTTTTACCGATACGGAGCGCGACGACATACAAACCACAGGTGACGTTGTTTTTGCGGGTCATGGTATTACCGCGCCCGAATTCGGTTGGGACGACTACGCTGGTGTTGATGTTGCGGGCAAGGTCGTTTTGGTGTTCGACGGCGAGCCTGCCGCCACTGAAACTGAGCCAAATCTATTCAAGGCCGACACCCTTACCTACTACGGGAGGTTCACTTTTAAAATCGAAGAGGCACGCCGACGTGGGGCTTCTGGCATCATCATCATAGAAAATCCGGTCTTCTTCGCAAGAAACAGGATGCGTGCAACAACGGAACAGATTCAGCTCACACAACAACGCGACGGTTTACTTGATGTGAAGGTATACCTGTCCAACGAAGCCGCCGGCAACCTCGCACGCATGAACGGCAGTAACCTGGAGGAATGGAGGTCGCTTGCCGGACAACGGGGCTTCACGGCCCAATCGCTTCCGGTCACGATGGAAAGCAGCACCACCTACCAGATTCGGCGCATCAATGGGCAAAATGTGGGCGCTATCCTCAGGGGATATGAGCGACCCGACGAAGTGGTGCTGTACACGGCGCACCACGACCATTTGGGAGTGGGCATTCCTGACGCCAAAGGCGACTCAATCTATAACGGTGCCGTCGACAACGCCTCGGGAACCGCAACCGTACTGATGCTGGCTCAAGCCTTTGCAAAAATGCCCTATAAGCCAAAGAGAAGCATCATGTTCCTTACGGTGACGGCCGAAGAATCTGGCCTTCTTGGAGCATACTACTATAGCTTTAATCCAGCATATCCACTGGCTCAGACGGTTGCCAACATCAACATCGACTGCACGAACATGTTTGGGCCCACCTACGACATCACGGCTGTCGGACCCGAATACAGCGACCTAGGAAATCTCCTTAGAGAAAAGTCGTCCATTGAAAATATGGAACTGGTACCATTTCCAAATATCGCCGGTGGTATTTTCTTTCGCAGCGACCAGCTCCCATTCGCCCAGGGTGGCGTACCAGCCCTTTACCTCCTTTCGGGCAGCCGTTACCATGAAGGGTATCAGGAGTTTGTGGACGGCAAGTCTGCCGCCTATGCCGGAAGCTATCACCAGCCGTCCGACAACTTTGACCCTGAGTGGATGATGGAAGGAACCCTACAGCAGGCAAGGGTGGCATTCCGCATGGCGTACGAGTTGGCTAACACCAACACATGGCCTCAATGGGTGCAAGGATCCGAGTTTGAGTCGATTCGAAAAGAGACCGACCACCTACGGAAATAAAAAAAGGTCCCCCTTGGATTAACATCCACGAGGGACCTTCTTCGTATCCCGGTATTACGGGAAAATTCCCAGCTGCTGGTACGACACAGCAACCTTGTTGATGGCGCTGATAAACGCTGCCGTCCTTAAGTCTACGCTGTACTCACGGCGGATCTCCACAATTTGGTCGAGTGCCGTGATCATCGTGTCCTCGAGGCCTGAGTTTACCAAGTCCTCCTCGTTCGCTCCATGCGACAGGCGCTTGAGATCGTTATCGCTGAACTTGGTATTGGTCGCCTTTTCGATGGCCTCAAGCAGTTTAGTGGTCGCATTTTCCTCAAAACGGCGATCCAGGCGGCCGAAGCGGACGTGACTCAGGTTTTTCAGCCACTCAAAATAAGACACCGTGACCCCGCCGGCATTAAGGTAGGTGTCAGGTATGATGAGGGCGCCCCGCGATTTGATGATGTCGTGTGCCTCGGCGGTAGTTGGTCCATTTGCCGCTTCACCGATGATCTTTGCCTTGATAAGGTGTGCGTTTTCGCCTGTTATCTGGTTTTCCAATGCTGCCGGGATAAGGATGTCGCATTCCAACTCTAAGGTCTTCAATGTTGGAATGATGTTTTTTGCCCCAGGATAATCAAGTATGGAACCCGTCTCCTTACGATGTGCGATCACTTTGTCGATATCAAGACCCTTAGGGTCATATATGCCCCCCTCCATTTCGGCAAGCCCTACTAAAATGGCGCCGCCTTCCTGGAAGAACTTCCCGGCGTAGTAGCCGACATTTCCCAAACCTTGGATCACGACAGTTTTACCTTCCAACCCTGTAGAGAGGCCTAGTTTATTCATCTCGTCGGCATAGTTGCATATTTCGCGAACGCCGTAGTAAACGCCACGTCCCGTAGCCTCACGGCGCCCCCTGATGCCACCCTGTGCAATTGGCTTGCCTGTGACGCATCCGGCAGAGTCAACGCCGCCGGCAATGGAGCTGTAGGTGTCGACGATCCACGCCATCTCGCGCTCGCCGGTGCCGTAATCGGGTGCGGGTACGTCAATGCCGGTTCCGATGAAGTTTTTGCGAATCAGTTCGTAGGTGAATCGCCGGGTCACGCGCTCCAATTCGCCGTCGGAGTACTTCGATTTGTCGATCATCACCCCGCCCTTTGCGCCACCGAATGGTACATCCACCACGGCACACTTGTACGTCATGAGCGCCGCCAAGGCCATAACCTCATCTTCGTTCACCTCCATACTGTACCTGATGCCGCCTTTGGTCGGCGACTTGTGCTGGCTGTGCTGTGCCCGCCAGGCATAGATGACCTCGATGGTGCCGTCGTCGCGACGCAGCGGAAACTGCATCTTGTAAACACTGTTGCAGATCTTGATCTGATTTAACAAACCCTTGTCATGCTTTGTATAGGCCGCTGCCTTGTCAAAGTTGCGGTTTACCTGTTCAAAAAAACCATATTTGGCCATAATCGTTTGATAAGAAAATAGTTGGTTGGATTAAGCACGAATAGGTTAAGTTTGGCAAAGTCCGACACATAAGCAACTTTGCATCAAATGATTTCCGCATTTGCCCGCTCTTTCGATAAATTGCCCCTTTCACATATTTGAAGACAACCAGAGACCCCAATACCTGATGGACAAGACATATTATAATCCTGCCGATCTGAAAAAGTTTGGCGATATTGCCGAATTTGAACCAAAGCTGGCAAAAAAGTTCTTTAACTGGTATGGCGAAGTATTTGAGGAGGGAGCCCTTTCGGTCAGGGAGAAGTCGCTGATAGCCTTGGCAGTGGCCCATGCCATTCAGTGCCCGTACTGCATAGATGCGTACACCACCGACTCCCTCGAAAAAGGCGCCGACGAAGCCATGATGATGGAGGCGGTGCATGTTGCGGCCGCCATCAGGGGCGGCGCAAGCCTGGTGCATGGAGTGCAGATGATGAACAAGGCCAAACAGATCGGAATGTAGGATGAAAACCCTCCATGCAATCGGCAATGCCCTCGCCGATCCCGAAATACAGATCGGCATACTTGAGGGAGACTCCGACACCCTTCCCGCACTCCCCACATTCGAGGAAAAACTCGACTCGGTTGGCCTGCTGCCCCTCAAACCGACGGGAATAGACATTCTGCAGGTCAATCTCGGGTACATGTGCAATCAGACCTGCAAACATTGCCACGTGGATGCCGGACCCGACCGAAAAGAGATCATGACCCGCCAGACGATGGAGCTGTGCTTGGATGTGCTCAGGCAGACCGATATTCAAACGGTCGACCTCACGGGCGGCGCCCCCGAAATGAACCCGCACTTTCGCTGGTTCGTGGAGCAGATTCGCGCTCTGGACCGACATGTGATGGTGCGCTGCAATCTCACCATTCTAACGGTAAACCCCACATACCGACAGTTGCCGGTGTTCTACCGCGATCATAACGTTGAGGTCATCTCCTCGCTTCCATTCTACAGCGCCTCGCACACCGATCGTCAACGCGGAGACGGGGTATTCGAGCGATCCATCGAAGCCCTGCAGATGCTTAACGCAGTCGGCTACGGAAAAGAAGGTGGCGCATTGAAGCTCAACCTCGTGTACAATCCGAACGGTGCCTTTCTGCCGGCGGCGCAGTTGCAATTGGAGCGTGATTTTAAGCGCCAGTTAGAGCAAAGGCACGGTATTGTATTCAACAGCCTGTTCAGCATCACCAATATGCCCATCTCCAGATTTTTGGAGTACCTCATTGTAAGCGGCAATTACGACGCATACATGGAGAAGCTCGTGAATGCCTTCAATCCTGCCGCAGCACTCGGCGTAATGTGCAGGAACACACTGTCGGTTGGCTGGGACGGATGGCTCTATGATTGCGACTTTAACCAGATGCTGGATTTAAAGGTGGCGGCTCCCTCCTCGGCCCATATCTCCGAATTCGACAAAGAGCTGCTCAACAGGCGAAACATCGTCGTGAACCGGCATTGTTTCGGTTGCACGGCAGGTGCAGGAAGCAGCTGCGGCGGAAATACAACAAACTAGGCGAAACGTAACCGGTAAATTCATCACTGATAACATCACTGTACCATGTTTTCTCTTGGTCTAGACATAGGCAGCTCTTCTGTCAAAGCATGTCTCTATGATGCAGACACACTTCGGGTTGTTGGTTCAAGCACGTCGCCGACCGACGAAATGGCCATTTCGTCTCCAAAGACGGGATGGGCCGAACAGGACCCGGAGCTCTGGTGGCACCACGTAATGGAGTGCTGCGGCGAACTTCGGCGTAGGCACCCCGCGGATTGGGCAGCTATACAAGCCATCGGTATTGCGTATCAGATGCATGGTCTGGTCGTGTTGGATAAAGCCGGAAAACCGGTGAGGCCATCGATTATATGGTGCGACAGCCGTGCCGTAGAAAACGGAAACAAAATGACGGAGGCGATCGGGCGTAAGGCGCTGTTACAATCAAACCTTAACACCCCGGGCAACTTCACGGCATCAAAGATGGCATGGATGATGGAGAATGAGCCGGATGCATGGTCAAGGGTGGCAACGGTCATGCTACCAGGCGACTACATTGCCTACCGCCTGAGTGGCAACATGTCCACAACCAGGTCTGGCCTGTCGGAGATGGCGCTCTGGAATTTCTTAGACAACAAAACAGATAGTTTAATATTAAACAATAAATCAACCATCAGAAGCCTTTTACCGCCGATTGTAGCCAACATTGGTGTATCCGAAACTGTAACGGATGAAGTTGCTTCCCTACTAGGACTCAAGAAGGGTTTGGTACTTGCCTATCGAGCTGGCGACCAACCGAACAACGCCTTCGGTTTGGGGGTCACAGATCCGGGTTCAGTCGCCGTAAACGCAGGTACATCGGGCGTGGTGTATGCGGTAACCGACAAGCCCGTCGTTGACGAGTCAGAAGCCTTCAACCCATTCCTGCATGTGAACGACAACGAGCAACACAGACGAATCGGACTCCTGCTCTGTCTAAATGGGTGTGGAATACTCAACGCCCAAATGAGGCGTCTGACAAAAGCAGGCAGCTATGAAGAAATGAATGCCTTGGCAGGAGGTATAGCCATGGGATCTGAAGGGCTGCGCATATTGCCATTCGGAAATGGCGCTGAACGGATGTTGGGCAACAAAAACCCGGGAGCATCGGTCATTGGCTGGGATCTTGTGCGGCATGGCGATGCGCACTTTTTTAGGGCATCGCTGGAGGGCATTGCGGCAGCGCTCTCTTATGGTATCGATCACATGCGATCGCTTGGGGTGCAAATCGACAACGTGCACGCCGGCAGGGCAAACCTTTTTCTGAGCCCCGTCTTTTGCGAGCTAATTTCCTGTATGGCGCGAGTCGACCTGTATTTGTTCGACTCCGACGGCGCTTCTGCAGCAGCCAAAGGTGCAGCTTTTGGGGCAAACATGATAGACAGCACCAGAAAGCCGTCTGATTTATTGGGTGATCCCATTATATTCCGGAAGAAGCCGGATCATGAGGATCAATTTGGACTATTACGAGGCAGTTATTACGAGAAAATAAGTTCAATGTTAAATTAATCTATATACTTCAATGTTACATAAATCTTTCCACAGTGTATGCGCATGGACCTTCAATTCAGGCAAAGGGGGATTTACTCCGGGCAACATCAGACCAAACTGGCCCGGCGACAGCTTTGGATCGGTCGAGAAGATCAAGCTGATAAAGGATGAAATCGTCCCAAGGCTGCCTGAGCACATCGTTCTCGGTTTTGAAATGCACTACGATTACGAGTTCAACGATTCCAATGCAGGCCGCATATCAGACGCGCTTTCCGAAGCGGGCATACCCGTGGCAATGACCACACCCGGCCTGCACCCGCACATGGGCTATGGCGGACCAGCTTCGCTTGATCCGAACGAGCGTGCCTGGGCAGAGCGATACACACGTCGCACCATCGAAATCACCTACGAATCGTTTAAGGTCAACTGGCACCCACTTCACGCCCCCACATTGGTGCTATGGAACGGATCTTGGGGATACGATCTAGGTACGCCCGCCATCAGGCAGATGATGCACCACCTGAAAGAGGGAATTGCGGGTCTCGTCAAATTTGAGTCAACTCTCGGCGGCGAGCTTTTTTGGGGGCTCGAGCCCAAGCCCAACGAAGGGCATCCCGCCATGTTATTGCCAACCGTTGCCAGCGCCATTGCGTTTTGGTACAGACTCCGCGACGAATTTGGCATCAGCCTCGACAAAAAGGGGGTGAACAAGGAGATCGGCCACTCAGAGATGATCGGGTTGGATGCGATTATCGACACTGTCGAGGAATTGGACCACGGCATGATGACACACTCGCACCTGAACAGCCAGGGCTACAACGACGGCATCATTCTCGGTGGACCGGGTAAATTCGACATCGATCACGGAGTAAGGGTAAACGGGTTCAACATCTCTCTGGCAAGGCTGATGCAGGATGCCGGCTACCGGCGTTGGAAGGGTCACGACATGCAGCCACGACCTTACGACAACGAAAGGCAGGCTGTTGACCGGGTGATCCGCAGCATCTTGAGTTGGGATGCCTGCGAGCAGACGGCCAGCAAATTGGACATGTCTTCCCTTCAGTCACTCTTGGTCAATCGAGAATCCGCAAAGGCAGAAGACATGATGATGGATGCGGTGTCGGACGCCATACGGCATTTCAGGAGCGCCTATACGTCATAAACCCATGACAGAGACGATTCGAATGTAAACAACGGCGTTCTGAATCTTTTGAGGCAAGTCTACGTAGAAGTGTGCATATCATCTACAGACGGCTTACTATTTTGTGTGAATTATGCGGAAACGAATCTTTTTACAGTCTTTTTCGTTGTTCCGTCGTACATTTGTTCACAACAATAAAGCATAGAGGTTCATATCTCAAACCCGTTGAACCCTCCAGATTCGAAATCAGCCAAGCTTGGGGATTTTTGGATTTTGTTACCCCTCTGGCTCATGATCTTCTCGGCCAGCAGCCAGATCATGATCATTGCACCCATTTTACCCCAACTGGGCGTACAACTTGACATCCCGGAATCTTTGCAGGGTACGCTCATCTCGGCGTATGCGTTCATGGTGGGAATATTTGCCCTAATCATGGGTCCGGTTTCAGACCGAATTGGGCGTCGTCAAATACTGCTCTATGGCACCTTAGCCATGACCATAGCCCTGGCCTTACATGCCACAGCTACAGGATATACGTCGATGTTGATCATCCGTGCGATAGCTGGCGCTGCCGGTGGCGTATTGAGTGGATCGGCGGTGTCATACATCGGCGACTACTTTCCGTACGAACGGAGGGGTTGGGCAAACGGATGGGTCATGAGTGGTGCTGCAACAGGCCAGATCGTCGGGATTCCGCTTGGGACGATCCTGTCGGAGGCAATTGCCTTTTATGCACCGTTCCTCCTCTTCTCGGCTTCCATGGCGGTGACGTTTGTTTTTGTTTGGAAGTTTCTACCACAACCGGATGTCGAAAGAAATACGACACCGATCGGTATTGGCGGTGCGCTGAAGCAATACAGTGCCATGCTTCAGCGAAGTGACGTAGCGGCCGCAAGCCTCGCATATTTCGTGATGTTTCTGAGCATATCGATGTATGTCGTTTATTTACCGACATGGCTAACCGAAACGTTTTCGGTCGGTGCAAAAGACATTGCGACCATGTTCCTCATTGGGGGTGTGGCCAATGTGATCACGGGTCCACAAGCAGGCCGCATATCCGACAGAATTGGTCGGAAGCGGATGATCCTGATTTCGTGTATCGGTACCTCTGCTGTCATGTTCAGCACCACCTATTTGGTGGTACATTTCTCTGTCGTCTATGTGCTGTTTTTCGTCATCATGGTTTTAGTCGCGATGAGAATCAGCCCTTTTCAGGCACTTCTAAGCGAAATAGTGGCCGGCAACAATCGTGGGACCCTCATGTCGCTGACGGTTTCGTTAGGCCAGGTCGGTTTTGGTGCCGGAGGTGCACTTGCGGGATTGACGTATACGATGAGCGGATATACAAGTAACACGATCTTCTCGGCGATTTTCGTATTGGCAGCAGGAATTATCATCTACCGTTACATACCAGAGCCCCAGCTGATGAAGACTGGCATCAACCGTAAGAAGCCATCATTGTTTAACGGCATCACAAATGCGAAAAAAATGAATGTCGCAGTTGGTGCAGATGCTACTAAGAACGAATTAACTGAGATCGTATAGTTTTTTAGTAATTTTGCACCATATGCTAGTTGAACTTTTTGTCATTCTTGGTCTCATAGTCCTAAACGGCATCTTCTCGATGTCTGAAATCGCCTTGGTGTCGTCCAGAAAGGCGCGCCTCGAGATTCTCAGAAAAAAAGGGAGCAAGGGGGCCGAGGTGGCTAGTGTCTTGCTCGATGAGCCAACACGTTTCCTTTCGACCGTTCAAATCGGGATCACGCTCATCGGCATTCTAACCGGTTTGTTTTCCGGTGCGCAAATTGCGACGGAATTGGGTGCATGGATAGCAACATTTCCTGCATTGGCAGCCTATTCGAACATTATAGCCACAACCATTGTCGTGTTGATTGTGACCTATTTGACATTGGTATTTGGGGAGCTGATTCCAAAGCGGCTAGGAATGGGAAATCCCGAAAGAATAGCTTCTCTCGTTGCGGTGCCCATGAGTTTTGTGTCGATGGTATCGAGGCCGTTTGTGAGTCTCCTGAGCGCCTCCACGCACTTGATCTACCGTCTGATGAACATACAGGCCGACGACAACAAAGTAACTGAAGAGGAGATTCTGGCGCTCATCGACGAGGGCACGACATCAGGCTCAGTCGAGGAGATTGAGCAGGACATCATGGAGAACATCTTCTATTTGGGAGACAAAAGGCTGGAGTCTCTGATGACCCACATCTCGGACGTTGTCACCATCGAATCGACAGCAACCTACGAAGACGTGCTCGGGGTGTTTCGAGAACATAAGTTTTCAACATATCCCGTACACGAAGGAGAGAAGGACCGCATCATTGGTCTAATATCCATAAAAGAAGTTTTTACCCTTACCGACACGCAAGATTTTACGATAAATTCAATCCTGAGGCCGATCCATTTCTTTCCTGAGTATACCAGATCGTACAAAGTGCTCGAAACGTTCATGGAGTCCAAGATACACCATGGCATCATTGTCGACGAATTCGGAAGTCTGCTTGGGTTGGTAACGATGAACGATTTGCTAAACGACCTGGTGGGCAATTTGTCGGAAGAGGAGTCAATATCGTACGAGTTTATTCAAAGAGACGAAACGTCGTGGCTGGTAGACGGAATGTACCCTTTTATAGATCTCTTAAAGCAATTTGAAATCGACGACGAACCGTACAGGAGTGCACATTTCCACACTGTAGCCGGCTTTATGATCAACAAGCTAAAAAAACTGCCGGCGACGGGCGATGTCGTGCATTGGAAGAACTACAAATTGGAGGTGGTCGACATGGACCACAGGCGAGTCGATAAAATTATGATCTCCTTACTTGACTAGTGTATAACACCGGGTTGCCTCGTTGGGAGAACCTTAATGGCTGAATGGTTATATTTGCACATTGTTTTTCGTCAACGTTAGCCTTCCAATAACAACCAAATCCACTACAAACATGAAGAAGTTTATCCCTGTAGCTGCACTTGTGCTTGCACTTGGAGCCTGTACGGCACCAGCTCCTGAAAACACCGAATCTACCGAAGCCCCGGTGGTTCAGGCCGCCGAGACCATCACCCTAAGTATTTCGGGCATGGATTGCGACGGTTGCGTCAAATCGGTGACCGAAGCGATCAAAGGCGTTGAGGGTGTCGCTGAAGTTGAAGTATCGCTCGAGAACCAGACTGCCGTGGTGAAGGGTGGAAGCCTCGACATCATGAAGCTTGCAGCTGCCGTCGACGAAGCTGGCTACGGAGCCATGCCATTTGACCCGGTTGCCCCGCTTGCTCCCGTCGATACAACCAAAAAGCATGAGCACACCGAGGGTCACGAACACGGTGAGAACCACTGAGAGGGCAATTAAAAGCCTAATACGGTTCTGACTTTTTGCAGCACGACACAGGTCTTGCCATCGTCGATGGTGCCATCATCCAACATGGCAAGCGCCTGTGTTAAAGGCATCCGCACCGTCTCAACAAATTCATCGTCGTCGGTATGGCTCGATGTTTGCCGCAGGCCACGTGCTATGAATATGTGGATGATTTCGTCGCAAAAGCCGATTGCCGGGTAGAAGTGTCCGATTTTTTGCACGTCGGAAGCTTCGAGCCCCGTTTCTTCCAATAGCTCTCGTCGGGCCGTTTCATCGATTGGCTCACCAGGATCGATTTTCCCCGCAGGAACTTCCCAAAACATCTTTGCAGGACCGTAACGGTATTGGCGTAGCAGCAGGGTGTCGCCGTTTTCGAAGATGGGGACTATTGCACATGCGCCAGGGTGTTTGATCCACTCCCGTCGAGCCTTCGAGCCGTCGGGCAGCTCGGAGACGTCTTCATGCACCTTAAGGAGGTTGCCGTCGTACACCAGCTTTGAGGACAAGCGGACCTCTGAAAACCGTTCGATTCCGTCGTTAAGATCTGGGAGTGATCGTATCATCACAATTTGGGTGTTGGGGAGTACATAAGGAGGCGGGATTTCCGTATCCTTGCATCAGTCGGATTAAAATAAGCCAATCGGCAGCTTGGAAGCATCAAAAAATATCGACGACAAGGTAATCGAAGTAAAAAAAGACTTTTTTACCCTGTCGAACCTTGTGTCGTTGTCGCGGATCTTGGTACCCATTCCCCTGGCGTTCATGGGTCCACCGGAAGGCAGCCCCAGCTTGGCATTCTCGCTGCTGGTAGCCTGGGCCATTTTGAGCGATTTCCTTGACGGTATTCTGGCCAGGTGGATGAATCAGATAACCGAGCTTGGCAAGGTGCTCGATCCGATTGCCGACAAGGTGTGCGCGGCATTACTATTTATCTATGCCGTTTGGATTGGCCGAATTCCGGTGTGGTTTCTCACCGTACTTATAGGTCGAGACGTACTGATACTTTTTGGTTCGTGGATCATTTTAAGCCAGCACCGAAAAGTGGCCATGTCGGTCATGTCGGGAAAGGTTACGGTCAATGTTTTGGCGGTGTTGTGGATTGTGGTCATGTATTTCCCGAATGCCGACTGGTGGACCACATTCCTGATGGGTTTATCGTTGGTAATGATGGTATATTCCACATCAGAATATGCGTGGCGATATTTCCAAATTCGGAAGGGCGCCAGCTTTAATTAGAGACTATTATGGGATTTTTCGAACGTTTAGGATTCAAGAAGAAGGAGACGGTTGAGCAGGGTCTTGAGAAGAGCCGAGAGGGCCTGCTTTCGAAGCTCGGCAAGGTTGTGATGGGCAAGGATCAAGTCGACGACGACGTTCTTGACCAGCTGGAGGAAGTTCTGGTGATGTCGGACGTGGGCGTGAGTACCACATTGAAGATCATCGACAAGCTTCAGGCCCGGGTAAAGCGAGACAAATACGTATCGACGTCCGATTTGCACCGTATTCTGCGCGAAGAGGTTTCCGAGCTGCTCAAACCCCAGGACGCCAACCGTCCGGCAGATTTCGATGCAGCCTTCCCCAACAAGCCGCACGTGATCATGGTGGTCGGTGTGAACGGTGTTGGTAAGACAACGACCATCGGTAAACTGGCCAGCATGTACCAAATGGCTGGCAAGAGCGTGCTTCTTGGCGCGGCGGACACCTTCCGTGCCGCGGCGGTGTCGCAGCTCACGGTCTGGAGCGAACGCGCAGGTGTGGGCATCATTCAGCAGGGCCAAGGTGCAGATCCTGCATCGGTGGCCTTCGATGCCGTGCAGGCTGCGGTTGCTCGGGAAGCAGATGTGCTTATCGTCGACACCGCAGGGCGCCTACACAACAAGGTTACCCTGATGAACGAGCTTGGCAAGATCAAGCGGGTGATGAGCAAAGTGGTCGAAACGGCGCCACATGAAGTTATCCTTGTGCTCGACGGCTCTACGGGTCAGAATGCCATCCAGCAGGCCAAGGCCTTCACGCAGGTTGTAGACATCACCGGCCTGGCCATCACCAAGCTTGACGGCACTGCCAAAGGCGGCATCGTGATCGCCATCAGCGACGAGCTGAGCGTGCCGGTGAAGTACATCGGCGTCGGCGAGAAGATCGGCGACCTCCAGGTATTCGACCGTGAAGCCTTTGTCGACGCGCTGTTTGGCGAGCGCCTGTGACCGCGGAAGATAGACCGCGGATATTTAAGATCGATATGATCAAATGTTGAATTGTGGTATTGTCTTTTTGTAAATGTGCCACATGAGAAGAGTTGCCTAGTTAAAGAAAATGCGGTTTCTTTAACTAGAGAATTTTGCAAGTTAAAGTTGATGTGGGTTTCTTCATCGTGAAGTTATTTGGTAGAATACAGTAGAATCTCATAATTGTAGTCTTGGTGGTTTTACAATGAACTTTTGGCTTGGTCCAACGGACAACAATTGGTTCAAGTTTCTTGCGCAAAGAGAGCTTGATGAAGTTAACTTTTGGATTCCCAGCGAGAAACCACTGCTTAATTCCGCACCAGTAGGATTGCCTTTTTTATTTAAGTTAAAAAGTCCTTTTAACCATGTCGCAGGGGGTGGGTTCTTTGTCGGATATAGCACACTTCCTCTATCACTAGCCTGGGATGTTTTTGGGGTTAAAAATGGCGCTTCTACATATGATGAATTCAGATCATTGATCGGTCATCATCTCAAGGGAAACCGCATAGACCCAGTGATTGGTTGCATTATATTGACAAACGCCTTTTTCTTAAAAAGAGACGACTGGTTTGAGAATCCACCTGGTTGGTCATCTCCAATTGTACGTGGCAAGATGTATGACACAGCTACAATTGAAGGAGCAAAAATATGGGACAAAATGGCAGAGCACTTCTTAGCTCCTGCAGATAGGTCTTATTTTGCAGCACAGCAGGAAATTCAAACACTGGATGATGGAGAAAAATATGGTGAACCAGTGTTAGTAAAACCTAGACTTGGTCAATCGGCATTTCGAATGCTCGTTACTGAGGCATATAATAGACGTTGTGCGATCACTGGTGAAAACACACTTGTTGTTTTAGACGCAGCCCACATTGTTCCGTACTCTAATGAGGGCACCCATGAAGTGTCAAATGGATTGCTACTACGCTCTGACTTTCACAAATTATTCGACAACGGTTTGGTCTCTGTCACGCCAGAATACAAGATCAAGATTAGCCCGCGCATTCGCGAATCGTACTTTAATGGCAAAGCATACTATCGGCTTGATAACGAGACATTGTCAGTAGTTCCAATATCAAAGAGTATGCGACCTGATCGCGACCGTTTAGAATGGCACTTCAAGAATGTATTTCAAGGCTAAGGATTGTTTTAAACCTAAACATTGATATAGTCAGTACATCAACTTAATAGATACCAATTCCCTAAGTGAATTTCTTGTGGACTTTTCGGTCGAATATTAAAAATTAGCTTGGAAGACTTCCCGGTTTATCTATAACGACAAGATCCGCATGCTCAATTAGTCCGTCTTTAACTCCATGACCCAGGGTAAACAGCAAAACTTGGGCCCCTTCCCTTCGGGCAAATTTCATGGCTGGGATAAAGTCACTATCAGCTGTTACCAAAGCAATTACTTTAACATGGTCTTTCAATGTTAAACTAGCCATATCAAGACCGATTCGCATATCGACACCCTTCTGCTGAACGTCAGGTATGAGGTTGTTTGCATCTACGAATATGCTCCCTCTTAATTTTTGTTTGCTTTGATGCTATACTTCCAACCCTGAAGACGAAGCTCTCCGAATCTAAGTGACAGAAATGGCACATGTATCAAATCTCTATGAAGAGCTTTGTTCTTCTGCGCAAGATCACTTTTCCCAAAATCAATTTGAGTTCCATCGGGTTTAGTGACCATACCCTACATCGGTCTTGCATCATAAAAGTATGCACGGTGCAAATCCAAAGACTTCAGATTTGGGTGATTCCTGATTTCATCAATTAGATCAGAAACCTGGGAGGCAGTAACAACACGTTTTTTGGAGTCCCATAGTTTATGTTTGACAAATCCGGCATCCAAGAAGATTGCAAAACTTCGTCCCATGTTGTCTCTCTTGAAAAAAAATGGCCGCCAGGTGGGTCGGGACTAAGCCACTGTAATATAGTCACCCCCAAGGCAGCCGTTTGTTGTATCTGATAATAACGTCTAGAAGAGAAGGATAGTACAGTTAACCAAAAAAGTCAAGAGCTCTTAGGCAGCGCGTAGCAGTGCCTCCCTCTTCAAAGCCTGACGTGTCATTGTGAGCCCATCTTCGAGCGCAGTGAGAAGTCAGTCGAACAACCTTATCTTTTCTACAATAAAAAAAGGCCTGCCAAAATTGGCAAGCCTTTTTTATAATTTGAATCTTCCGATCACCGATCACCGATCACCGATCACCGATCACCGATCACCGATCACCGATCACCGATTAAGCCATCGCTTTGAGTTTATCGACGAAGTCGAGCTTTTCCCAGGGGAACTCATCGCGGCCGAAGTGACCGTAGGCGGCTGAGGCACGGTAGATTGGGCGCTTCAGGTCGAAGCGCTTGATGATCTCGGCTGGACGGCAGTCGAACAGAACGCTTACGATGGAGCTGAGCTTGAGGTCGTCGATCGTGCCGGTTCCATAGGTGTTCACACTTATGGATACAGGCTTGGCAACGCCGATGGCGTAGGCCAATTGCACAAGGCAACGGTCGGCAAGCCCTGCGGCTACCACGTTCTTGGCGATGTGGCGGGCTGCGTATGCGGCGCTGCGGTCAACCTTAGATGGATCCTTGCCCGAGAAGGCACCGCCGCCGTGAGCACCGTGCCCACCGTAGGTGTCGACGATGATCTTGCGTCCTGTGAGTCCGGTGTCGCCGTGAGGGCCACCAATCACAAATTTACCCGTCGGGTTGATGTGGTAGATGGTTTTGTCGTCGAGCAGCTCGGAGGGTATCACACGAGGGATCAAAATGGTCTTGATGTCGTGGTGGATCTGCGACTGCTCCACGTTGTCGTCGTGCTGGGTCGAGATGACAATGGTGTCGACGCGGAACGGCTTGCCGTTCTCGTCGTATTCGACGGTGACCTGGCTCTTGCTGTCAGGGCCCAGATACGGCATCAGATTGGTGTGCTTGCGGATGTTGGCCAGCTCGCGAACGAGTTCATGCGAATACTGTATCGACATCGGCATGTACTGCTCGGTCTCGGTGCATGCGTAGCCAAACATCATGCCCTGGTCGCCGGCACCCTGCTCTTTGGAGGAGTCGCTGTCGACGCCTTGCGCGATGTCGGAGCTCTGCTTGTGGATGCTCACCAGCACGCCGCAAGAGTCTCCGTCGAATCGGTAGCTGGCTTTGGTGTATCCAATTTCATTGATCACCTTGCGAACAAGATCCTGCACTTCTACGTATGCCTTGGTCGTGACTTCCCCCGAAATAACGGCCAAACCGGTGGTTACAAGGGTCTCGACGGCAACACGCGAATCTGGGTCCTCTTGGAGCATTGCGTCGAGGATGGCGTCCGATATCTGGTCGGCAACCTTGTCGGGATGCCCTTCAGAGACAGACTCCGATGTAAATAGTCTCTTCATTTTAAAAAAAGTGGTTATGCGTTGACGATTAACGGGGCTTGGCTCGGTCGGCCTCAGGGGTACCCACAAACCCACAAGATACGGAAAACGGAAAACAAATGGTCCCCCAAGAAAGTCAAACTGATTATCCGAAAAGGGAACCTGTATCGTTGGCAGGTTTGAAACCCAAATAATCGAAGGCTTTACGTGTGGCAATGCGGCCTTTGGGAGTGCGTTGTAAAAAACCCTCCTGTATAAGGAAGGGTTCGTACACCTCTTCGATGGTACCTTTGTCCTCGCCGATGGCAACGGCGAGCGTGCCGAGCCCCACCGGACCGCCCTTGTAATTGTCTATCATGGCTGTGAGCAGACGGATGTCCATTTCGTCGAGGCCGTTACGGTCGACGTCTAGCGCATTCAAGGCCTTGTCTGCAACGAGCTTGTCGATCATGTTCTTTCCGGCCACTTCGGCGAAGTCGCGTGTACGGCGCAGGAGGCGATTTACGATGCGGGGGGTACCCCTGCTGCGTCGCGCAATCTCGTGTGCCCCGTCTTCGGTCACCCCAATTCCCAGAATTCCGGACGAACGGTGTGTAATGGAGGTGAGCAGCTCGACGTCGTAGTAGTCGAGGCGGAAATCGATGCCGAAGCGAGCACGAAGGGGGGCCGTCAATAGGCCTTTGCGCGTAGTGGCTCCAACTAACGTGAACTGCTTGAGGTCAATCTGAATGCTGCGGGCATTTGGACCGGAGTCGATCACGATGTCGAGCTTGTAGTCTTCCATGGCTGAATACAGGTATTCTTCGACCACTGGGCTTAACCGGTGTATTTCGTCGATGAAGAGCACATCCCCGTCGTCAAGGTTTGTGAGAAGCCCGGCGAGGTCGCCAGGCTTTTCGAGTACCGGACCTGTGGTTGGACGAATGTGCCCCCCCATTTCTCGGGCTATGATGTACGCGAGGGTCGTTTTCCCCAGCCCTGGCGGGCCTGATAATAGCACATGGTCGAGTGCCTCCCCCCTCTTCCTGGCGGCTTGTATAAACACCGACAAATTGTCGATGATCTTGCGCTGGCCAATGAAGTCGTCCATTCGAACGGGACGAATGCTGGCCTCGAATGCGGCATCGCGCTGGTTGGGGTTCAAAAGAGGGTTCTGCATGGCGATAAAATACGATTCAACGCTACCAATCCGAAACCTGATGACATAAACCAACGTTATAAACGTTTATCGCGTCAACCTCGGAACACCAGCACGTATTATTCAATCACTCGAAATTGCGGTATATTGCCTCAAAAGAACGATTATGCCAAAATCCTCCTACTCTCCAGACATCATGCGCCCCGAGGCCCCGGCACTCATAAGAAAATCTGAGCGCAAGGTTGAGAATGGGTCAAAACCGGTTTATGGGCCAAGGTATCGTGCGGTACCATCGCCCCGTCACGAAGATCTCAAGTATTACGGTCGGGATTACTACCAAAATTACGAGATAAGTTGGCTACAGTTTAATGAGCGGGTCCTTGCCGAAGCCTTGGATGCCAGAAACCCACTACTGGAGAGGGTGCGTTTTATCGGCATCGTTTGCAGCAACCTTGATGAGTTCTTCCAAAAAAGGGTGGGCGGCCTCAAAAGGCAGCTTCTGGCGGGTGTCGACAACCTGCCCGTCGACGGCATGACACCGCGCGCACAGCTGAAGATGATACGAGATGAGGTAAAGAAGCTGATATCCGCAACACGGAGCTGCTTCTTCTTTGATTTGGTCCCCCTCCTAGATAAAGAGGGCATCCACATCAAGTCGTACGACGATCTCAGCAAACCGCAACGCGACTTTATCGATGCCTATTTCGACAAGCAACTTTTTCCCATACTGACGCCACTGGCGGTCGATCAGGCACACCCGTTTCCGTTGATATCCAATAAAAGCCGGTCGTTTGCAGTCGAGCTGTACGATCCTCGATACCCAGAGGATATTCTGTTTGCAAGGGTTAAGATACCGCATAACCGTCCACGTTGGCTTACTGTCGAAAGCAGTCCAAAATCGACCACCCTTGTTCTGCTCGACGATGTGATTGCCCATCATATAGACCGTCTCTTTCCGGGCATGGCCATTTTGTCGGCAAATATTTTCAGGGTGACCCGTAATGCCGACGTAGAACTCAACGAGGAAGAAGCCGACGATCTCTTGGAGCTTATCTCCGACGAAGTGCGCGAGCGGCGATTCGCCGACATCGTGCGCCTTGAGATCGAGAGCAAGACCCCGTTACGCATAAAAGAGCTTTTGCTCGACAAAATGGAGATAGGCTGGCACGATGTGATCGAAATCGAAGGCGCCCTGGGATTGGCCGATGCCACGCAGATTGCCAATCTGAACGGATTCAACCACCTCAAGTTCAAGCCTTGGGCCCCGATTCAGCATCCAGCCCTTCAACACGCCTTTGATGAGGACGCTCCCGACATCTTCAATGTCATTCGCAGGGGCGACTTCATGGTGCACCACCCGTACCATAGCTTTACCACCTCTGTGCAACATTTTGTGCAGCAGGCTGCGATCGACCCCAAAGTGTTGGCCATCAAGCAAACCCTGTACCGTACGTCCTCCGACTCGCCGGTTATGAATGCCCTCATTCGGGCGGCCGACATGGGCAAACAGGTTGCGGTACTTGTTGAGTTAAAGGCACGATTCGATGAGGAGCGAAATATCGAGTGGGCTCAAAAGCTCGAAAAAGCCGGGGTGCACGTCGCCTATGGTCTTCCTGGGCTTAAGATTCACACGAAGCTTACCTTTGTCGTGCGTGAGGAAGAAGACGGCATTCGTCGGTATGTGCATGTGGGAACGGGCAACTATAACCCCGGTACCGCAAATTTATACGAGGACTTGGGTCTTTTCACCTGCGACGAGGAAATTGCCACCGACGTCACATCATTGTTCAACTACCTAACCGGTTATGCGCCCAATCAGGACTATAAGCACATGTTGGTGGCTCCCCACTACATGCGCAACCGCATGACCGACATGATTGAGTTCGAGACGGTGCAGGCAAGGGAAGGAAAGCCTGCGCGTATTATTGCCAAGATGAACAGCTTGGAAGATCCCCACATCATTCAGAAGCTTTATGAAGCATCGCAGGCTGGTGTTCAGATCGATTTGGTGGTACGCGGTGTCTGCAGGCTGTACCCTGGGCGTGAGGGCTTGTCCGAAAATATTCGGGTCCACTCCGTCATCGGAAGGTTTCTGGAGCACTCACGCATCTACTATTTCCTGCACGGCGGCGAGGACCTCTATTTCATTGGATCGGCCGATTGGATGCACCGTAACCTGGATGCCCGAGTAGAGGCCATCACACCGATTTTCCAGCCTTCACTGAAAAAGTATCTGCAGTATTTGCTGAACTTGATCATGCGCGACAACCGGCAACGATGGGTACTTGGCGTAGACGGCTTATACACACGGGCCTCACGGCTTCCGAAGACTACAGAGGTGTCCACCCATCTTCAGCTGATGAAGCAGGCAAAAAACAACGCCGAGCCGATTCCGATGGTTTAATCGGACGTTTTGTCGGCCGGGCCCGTGGATCGTCTCGTTTGCTTCAGGTTGTTCAGAGTTTCTAGATACTCCCGGTAATCGGGCCTATCAATCAACTCATCCCAAAGCGCCTCCACTTCCTGCTCGGGAAGTGTGCCCTCAATATATTGTTCAATTCGAAGAAGAAGATCTCTGTCTGACATAGTCCCTCGCTTTTTGAGGGTTTAACATGAACATGGTTGTTAAGTTCCAAATGTGTGCGTTAAAAGTCACAACCGATACCAAATTAGGTGAAATCTTATTTAATAGACATCACAAACCATTCTTTTTTGCACATTTATGAAGGAATCGTATTAAACGGTACTTACGTTGCCAAGTTGCATTTACACTCAAACCAAACGCTTCGGCCACCTCTTCGTGGCCAACTCCTGGATTTTGTATCCAATAGTCCATGAATGCACGATTGAAGGGATCGAGCTTATTCAGACACGCAACCAGAATACGGTGAGTGTCTGTGTTGATCAGGTTATCGGCCTGATCTTCAGCCACGACTGAGTAGTTGGCCGTTTCATCAAAAACTTCGATGGGCCCCTTTCTGACCGCTCGAAGCAAGTTGTTTTTTGCTGTCGTCTTCATATACGACTTCAGGCTTGAAGGCTCCCGTATTTCACCAATCCGGATGCGATTAATCGTCTGAATCAACGTCAACTGAACACTTTCTTGACAGTCGTCGTCGCAACACCCCATAGTCGCCTTCAAATAGGCAACAAGACTAGGGAACAGCTTATCGATGGCACGAGATATGCCCCTGTCGTCACCATCGATGACGGCTTGATAAAATTCGTTGCTTAGCATGTGGGTGCTTAGTTCATGCGGTCAGAGAGTCGCAAATCCGCCAAGTGGCAGGCACGGTTCTATTGATGAGTAGGGAATTCTGACAACAACATGTATATTCTACGAAATGCTTTTCATGTAGGCAAGCAGAATTCAACAATTTTGAATTTTTGTCACTTTCAGAATGAACATCCTAGTAACAGGTGGTGCCGGTTTCATTGGCTCACATATTGTCGATGCGCTTGTCCTGCAAGGACATGAAGTACATGTACTCGACGATTTGAGCGGCGGTTTTGAACAAAATGTGAACAGTGGAGCCACGCTTCACAAGTTGAGTATCGAGCATGACGATGTGGGGGATTTGTGGGCACAACACCGCTTTGAGGTGATGTTTCACCTGGCTGCACAAATGGACGTTCGCAAGTCGGTTGCCGACCCGGTGTTTGATGCTAGGATCAATGTACTGGGTTTACTTCATCTACTTGAGGTCGGTAGGAAAAACGGTCTTCGTAAAGTGATCTTCTCCAGCACGGGTGGTGCCATTTATGGCGAACCCGACTTTGTTCCGCAAGACGAGACGCATGTGAACCGTCCTGAGTCGCCCTATGGTATCACGAAGCTGGTGAGCGAGCACTATCTGCGGTTTTATGGGGCCACATATGGACTTGAATGGGTGGCGCTACGATATGCCAACGTATATGGCCCGCGCCAAAATGCTCATGGCGAAGCAGGGGTAGTGGCCATTTTCACGCAGAAGATGTTGAGAAATGAGCAGTGCTACATTAATGGAGATGGACTGCAGACCCGCGATTTTGTGTATGTGAAAGATGTGGTCGATGCCAACATGAGGGCTCTCAAATTCAGTGGAAACGGTATTTTCAACGTCGGAACGGGTATCGAAACGAATCTGATCACCCTTTTCAGGCATTTAAAGGCTCTCACCGGCAGCAAAATCCCCGAGGCTCATGCCGACGCCAAGCCTGGCGAGCAAGTACGGTCGGTCATTGGCACGAAGCTCATCGAAGAAACCATCGGCTGGCGGCGTCAGTACGACCTCAAGGTTGGTCTCGCCGAAACGGTCGGCTATTTTCGGAACAGGATGAAATCTTGACCGTATATGTACCGTATCAACCTCGATAATTTTGAGGGTCCGTTAGATTTACTCCTGTTTTTTATCCGAAGGGATGAACTTAACGTCTATGACATCCCCATTGCGTATATAACGGACCAGTTTTTAGGGTACATCCAATATTTGGAGGAATTGGATCTGTCGGTTGCCAGCGAGTTCATCCTAATGGCAAGCACGTTAATGGCCATCAAAGCCAGGATGATGATTCCTCGCACACTAGAAGAAATGATGGAGGATCCCGAGTTAGATCCACGTCAGGATCTCGTTCAGCGCTTGTTGGAATACAAACGATACAAAGAGATGTCGGATGAGCTGAACATGATCGACTATCGGGTTCGTGAGAGATATTTCCGTGAGAACACAGCCGTCGACATTGTCGATGCCCCAGCGAGTGAAGGAGAATCGCTTAAGAACATAACCATCTTCGACTTGATTGCAGCGTTCCGCAAGGTGATGATGGAGGTGCGGACAGAGCCGGTGCACAAAGTAGAGCGAGAGGAGACTACCATCGAGGAAATGGGCCGTTTCGTGGTCGACTGGATACGCGTACATGGTCGGACATCGTTCACCGATATTGTTGGTCGGATGAAGTCGAAGGTCCGCATTGTCACCACCTTCCTGGCGGTACTTGAGTTGATCCGCGAACAGGTCGTTTTACTCTATGAGGATGAGCGTGCAGAGCTTTTTTATATCGAATACAACCCAAATCAGCCAAATAACTAACATCATGAAGTTTCGTGCCCTGAAAATGGGTGTATTATCCTTGTCATTGTTGGCGGGATGGTACACCGGTGCTATGGGAAGTAATGATCCCACTACCACAAAGAAAGAACGAAAATCGATCGATCAATTCGTCGATGTGATATCGAGCGACCTGCTGTATCAGCATCTTTCGATTTTAGCTAGCGACGAAATGGAGGGCCGGAACACGGGTTCGGTCGGAATTGAGAAGGCTGCCGAATACCTTGCACAACAATATGCCAAAATGGGACTAGTGGCTCCCGGCGAAAGTGGCACCTATTTCCAGACGGTACCATTCATGGGCACAAAAGTTCAGTATTTGAAGTTCTCGCTGAGCAAGCGAACGGATTCTGGTGTGGTGGCCTACACGGCGCCTTCTCCGCTCAACGATACAAATCTTCTATTCACGCGCATGCAGGGCGGTAAAGGAGGGATGGTCGGCGACATCCTTTTTGCCGGATTCGGAGCCGTCGACACCACAAATGGTGTCGATCCTTTCGGCGAAATGAACATCAAAGGCAGCTGGGTGCTCATTTTTCAAGATCTACCCCGCGTGGTAGATGGAGATACGCTGCTCGGCCCGCGAGTGAGCAATCAAAGTCGCCTGCTTGATCTCATCGTTCGCCGCGAAGCAGCGGGTGTGATTTTGGTCGACACTGAACCGACCCTTCCTTTTGAAATTTATGTTGAGGCTTTCCGTAAGCAGATTGAAACACCGGGCAATATCCGGTTTGCCGACCGCCCGGCTCCTAACACGCTCGCAGGAGGATACCTTCGGATTCATCCTGAACTTGCAGCTCACTTGTTGGGCGTCGACGGCATGGCCGGATTGAATGCGCTCAAAGCCGAGGTGCAATCAGACATGCGCGGCTTCAGCGCCCGGTTTCTTGACGTTGGATTGACGATGACGGTCGAAGAACAACACGTTGAGGTGCCTTCGCGTAACGTATTGGCTTTCTTGGAAGGTAGCGACCCTGTGCTTAAGGACGAGATCGTTGTCTTGTCGTCGCACTACGACCATGTTGGAATCAGTTTGCCTGATGCCAGCGGAGATTACATCAATAACGGCGCCGACGACGACGGGTCGGGAACAGCGGGTGTCCTTGTCGTGGCCACGGCATTTGCCCAGGCCGCCGAGAGTGGCTACCGACCACGGCGGAGCATTTTATTCATCAATGTGACGGCTGAAGAAAAAGGCCTGCTTGGCTCAAGGTACTATTCCGATAACCCTGTGTTTCCGATCGAAAACCACATTGCCAATATCAATATGGATATGATTGGTCGCGATGCCACCGAGCATCAAGAGAAAGGGATCGTTGATGGAGTGTACATCATCGGTGCGAGCCTTATCTCATCAACACTCGACTCGTTACTGACGGTATCCAACTCAAAGACACACAATCTGAACTTGGACATGAGCTTGAACAACGTCCGTGATCCACAACAGATATACCGGCGCAGTGACCATTGGAATTTTGGTAGGTTAGGCATCCCCTTTGTGTTCTATTTCACCGGGATTCACGAAGACTATCACCGACCATCAGACGAGGTTGATAAAATCAACTTCGAGAAATTTACCAAGATCACCCAATTGATCTATCAGAATACGCTTGAGATCGCAAACTCGGAGAAGCGCCCGATTGTCGATAACCAAGAGTTCATAGAAGCGACTCGACAGACCCCTAGAAACTGACGGAATCGTAATATCAGACATAAAAAAAACCCCACCCAAGTATACATCGGGTGGGGTTTTTTGTTAACTGGGGGCGTTAGTTATCCATATCGTCATTGGCATCGAGTGCCTCCTCTTCGTCTGCCGTCGCACCTCCGCTGATGGTCCGGCCAAAAAACATGGCGTTGAAAAACATCTTGTTCGTTCCCTGCCAAAAAGCGCGGAAATTTGGGTCGTCGACGATGCCGATCACTCTACCAGAACCGGCCGAACTTACAACCACTGCTGGAGCACCGGCTAGCAGGTTTTGGTTTTGAACAGAGGCGTACCCGGCCTGTAACGGGCGATTCGTGTATCGAACCGGGCTGGCATACGGATTTGTAGTGTTCTCAAGAATGATGTTATTGGCCTTGAAGATGCTGAAGTTGCGGTAGTTGTATCCGTAACCGAGCGGATGCGTCAAGTCGATCTGAGCCTCGAATATGGTACCAGGAATGGAACCACCAGCACGGGCAGCCGTCATATTCGCATAATCGGGCATACTGGTGGGATCTTCGTCGCGTCCTTCGCGGCTTTTGCTTTTCACGTTAAGCAGATTGTTGGATGCTGCCCAGTTGACGGCGCTCTCGATCGCGATCAATGTACCGCCGCCACGCACCCAGCTTTGGATGCGCTCGACACCGTTCGCACCAAGTGAGCCGTAGTTGCCTGCTGCCATCACCAGGACGCTGTATTTGCTCAAGTCGACGCGCCCAAAGGCGGCTGTTTCGACCAATGCCAAAGGCATGTCGAAGCGTTGGTCGAGCAGGTGCCAGATCTCGCCGGCACTTCCGGAGTCAACGCCGGGACCCACGAGCATGAGCGTGTTCGGGTTGGTGACCTCAGCAAAGCTGGGGCTGCCCAGGTCAATACCGGTTTCAACCAATCCCGTGCTCACACCATATACGGTGACGCCGTCGCGTACCGCAAATTCTTGCATCATCGAATGAATTTCAGCTGATGACACAGGTTGATTGGTGATGGGAATTAAGACTGTGCCATGGCTGAAATCGCGCATCCCCTGGGTTGTAGCAATACGTAGTTCACTTGTTGCCACTCTGGCCATGAGTCCACGCTGCATCAAGCCGCTCAGCAGACGTGGCGCGTAATATTCGTCCCACTCAAACAGGTACGCATAGTCGCTGCGACCCACAACTTGGCCGGCATTCCAAGCCACAGATGTAACCTGATCGCCCTGCAAATTTGCACGGTACTCACTTGAACCCAATTCAGCGAACGGCATTCCGTAACCGAGCGGAATGGTCCAAGCCGAAATGTCGTAGAACAGACTGTCTTCGAAGCTGGTGCGACGCTCGAACATGGCCGTGATCAGGCGGTATTGAGGCTGGTTGGTGGGGATTATGTATGCTGAACCTGCTTTGAATTCCTTGCCCCCCGAACGAAGGTCGCTTGCCAGCTTATACATCTTGATATCGTGATAGGTGAACATCTCGGCCATGTGGGCGGTTCTTCCAGCATCAAACTGGTCGCCGAAGACGTATGCCTTGATGGGAGAGGCGGCTGCCTCGCGCATGGCGGTGTCGTAGAATTCTTTTTGGTAGCTTAACAGCGACTGGCGCATTTCCTTCGAGGCTTTGATGGAAGCCAAGCTTGCCACGAACTGGTTCTTGATGGTGAACGGGAATGTCACGATGCCGTTCACGCTTTCCTGAATGTGTCCGCGTGAGCTGGCCTGCTCGAAGAGAATTCCGATTGAGCCGTTTCCGTCAGGATACGTGGATCCTTTGCCGTAGTAAAAGTCGTCGAAGCTTTGACGCGTGTAGTACATCGAGCCGATTTCGTTTAGGCCCGAAGCATTGTATTTGGCAATTTCGGCCGTCAGCTCAAAGTTTTTCTTGGGTGTGAGCGGGTTGTTGCGCGACGGTATGCCTGGCTGGAAGAAAAAGGTGGAGTTCGTGCCCATCTCATGGAAGTCGAGCACCACATTTGGCTTCCACTTGTGGAACTGGCGAATCCGTGCTTGCGACTCCGGGTGCTGCACAGGCAGCCAGTCGCGGTTCAGGTCGAACCAGTAATGGTTGGTACGTCCACCGGGCCAAGTCTCGCTGTGCTCGCGGGTTGCCGGATCAGCATTGATGTTTTTGCTTCTATTGGTGTTCACCCAATGTGCAAAACGGTTCAGTCCGTCAGGATTAAGAACAGGGTCGAGTAGAATCACAACATTATTGAGCAGATCGTCGATTTCAGGGCCGGTAGCAGCTGCATAGTGGTAGGCAACCAGCAGGGCCGAATTTGCAGCACTGGGTTCGTTTCCATGCACGCTGTACCCCGACCAGACCACCGATGGGGCATTGGTCATATCGGAAGTGCCCGGCTGGTCGGGATACGCCTTTGCAACATGGTTACGACGTATCTCCTCTAGCCTTGCGTGGTTGGCTGGACTGGTGATGGTGATGTGAACAAGCGGCCGAAGCTCGTAAGTGCGTCCGATGATCTCGAAAGAGACCCTGTCGGATGCTTCCGATAACAGCTTCATGTATCCAACCAATTTATCGTGTTCCACATGCCACTCGCCGACCTCATAACCGAGGTATGACTTAGGAGTCGGAATTTCGGGATTGTACCGGACACCTTCAGGCAGATAGTAGGATAAGTCTGTTTGGGCAGCACTGGTTGTTACGTTGATACAAAGTGCCAACACAGCCAAAAGAATGAGACGTAGGGTTTTGATCATGATGTAGGAATTTTTGGGTAGATTCGTATCTGAAAATAGGATGCAGGATGGACATTCGTTTGAAAAAACTTGTGAAAACAAGCCCAATTCTGAGGATATATCACATTTCGCATGGTTTGAGAATCTAGCAGGCCTGAAAGTGGCTTGAAAAAGTCGTAAAATCACCGTACTTATAGCTCACAACATGTTCCAACCTACTCTCGACTACGCTTGCTAACAAGGAAAAGCGTTTTCATCCGCCAACCCTACTATGTCATTACCAGCAATTCTGGCCGTATCGGCCATCATCCTCCTTATTGCCTATCGAACCTACGGAAGGTTCATAGCCAACAAGCTGAGCATCGACAACAAAAATGTGACACCGGCACACAGGCTTGCCGACGGTGTCGATTATATCCCAAGTAAGCCAGCGGTCGTTCTTGGGCATCACTTTGCCTCGATTGCAGGTGCCGGACCTATCGTTGGCCCGATCATTGCGGTAACGTTCGGATGGATTCCTGCCATCATTTGGATATTGATCGGTGGCGTATTTTTCGGTGCCGTCCATGATGTGAGCTCCATGGTGGCGTCGTTACGCCATCAGGGTAAAAGCATTGGAGTGATCATCCACAAACACATTGGAGACAGCGGGAAACTCCTGTTCCTGATATTCAGCTTCTCCACGCTGGTGCTCATCATTGCTGTATTTGCGGACATCGTCGCCAAGACCTTCGTCTCTGATCCAGGAGCCGCCTCGGCTTCCGTGTTTTTCATAGCCCTTGCCGTCATTTTTGGGATCATCAATCGTAAGTACAACTCCAAGAAAGCCTTCTTGGTGTTGACTGTAGTTGGAGTACTTACGATGTATGGAATGATCTATCTAGGCAGCCAGCTGCCGCTCGAACTCACCTACACCATATGGGTTGGATTGCTGCTGCTATATGCCTTTGTTGCATCCGTTACACCCGTTTCTTTGATACTGCAACCACGCGACTACCTGAATTCCTTCTTGTTGTACGGATTGATGTTGTTCGGCGTCGTCGGAATATTTTGGGCCAACCCAGAAATCCAGATGACCACCGAGGTTACCTACAATTCGCCCGCGTTGGGGTATATGTTCCCGGTATTGTTCGTGACCATCGCTTGTGGTGCCATCTCAGGGTTTCACTCGTTGGTGGCATCAGGTACCACCGCTAAGCAGCTCGACCGAGAGGAGGATGCCAAAATTGTCGGTTATGGAGGCATGTTGATCGAGTCGTTCTTGGCCGTGATTTCAGTCTGCGCCGTTATCGTGCTCGATCGGGGCGATTACGTTGCCCAGTTATCGGCTTTAGGCCCAGTCACATTGTTTTCGCAGGGGCTTGGTGGAATGATTGCATCCTTGGGGATACCGTCCGTAATCGCAATATCGTTTGTGGCCCTCACCGTGTCAGCATTTGCTTTGACTACGCTTGATACCTGCACGCGTCTCGCCCGTTTTTCGATGCAGGAATTGTGCGAAGGAAACCTCCTGCCAGGAGCCGACTTCTTTGCAAATAATCGTTTTGCGGCAACCCTGCTGCCACTTCTGTTGGCAATATTGCTGCTTTTTAGCGGAGAGTTTACGACGCTTTGGCCGATTTTTGGCTCAGCGAATCAGCTTTTGGCCGCCCTTGCATTATTAGCTGTAACGGTTTGGTTGTACCGCATAGGGGTGAATCCAATGTTCACGCTTCTTCCGATGATCTTTATGTTTGCCGTTACGTTGAGCTCCTTGTTTATCTTCGCCTACAAGAACTTTTCGGCGAACCAGTACTTTTTGGGAGTGATCGCCATCTTGTTATCGGTGCTCAGCATAACACTCATCATTTTAGCCCGCCGCAGCCTCAAGCAGATCATCGCCGAAACAAAACTGGCTGAAGCAAAAATGTGACGGACAGATACGCTGACACGGCGTTTAGCGGTATCTTCTTGGCCATGAAAAAGTATACTAGCTATGTGGTGATGGCCCTTTTAGCCATCACCATCGGTTCATTCCTGCCTAATTGGGCGATGTCGCAGGATTTTTCCCCAAAACTTCGGCCAGAACTGACGATACAAAGAACTAGCGGTCCAATTACTGTCGATGGTTTCTTGGACGAAGATGCCTGGTCGACGGCAGCCTACGCCGAGGGATTCACCGAAACGTTTCCCGGCGACCAAGTGCGTCCGCCGTACGACACTAAGGTCAAGCTTACATACGATGATGCCTTCTTGTATCTGGGTATCATAGCCTACGACAATCCATCGACCATCCGTTCGAACCTGACCGATAGGGATGCCATTTTCAATGACGATTTCGTGGGCATCATCATCGATACCTACGGTAATGGGACCTGGGGATACCAGTTGTTTTTCAATCCCCGGGGTATACAGGGCGACATGAGGATATCAGGCGGAAACGAGGATGCAAGTTTTCATATTGTACAGTACTCCGAAGGCCGGATAACCGATGAAGGATATGTCGTTGAGGTAGCGATCCCCTTCAGTGAACTGCGTTTTCCAGCAACCTACGAGCAAGAGTGGAGGGTCACATTTTGGCGCACGAGACCTCGAAGCAGCCGTGAGCGCTCTTCTTGGGCTGCCATTTCGCGCGATGATCCATGCTTCCTGTGTCAGCTGGGCACCTTGAAGGGTATCGAAGGTGTCGAGTCGGGAAAGCAGCTGCGATTATTACCGTCGCTCACCGTCACCCAAAGCGGCGCCCGTCAAGCTCCGGAGGCATCCATCGATAACAACAGGATCGAGCTACAGCCATCTTTGGGTGTAAGCTACAATCTAAGCTCGAGTGTGACTGCAGAGCTAACCCTGAATCCGGATTTCAGCCAGATCGAAAGCGACGCCGGGCAGATCGACGTCAACACCACCACTGCTTTGTTCTTCAACGAAAGGCGCCCATTCTTCCAGGACGGGAGCGATTTATACTCCTCGCGCATCAACCAGTTGTACACGCGATCGGTGAATGCGCCCATCGCAGCCGTCAAGCTGATTGGGCGGACATCGAAATCAAATTTTGCTTGGCTCAGCGCCTGGGATGAACAGACACCCGTGATCATTCCCCTGGAAGAGCGCAGTCGTTTGGTGCAGAGGACCGGCAGCCTTGTGAACATTGGCAGATATAAGCACTCATTCGGCAATGACAACGACCTTGGACTAATATTCACCGATCGACGCTATGAGGAAGGCGGCAGCGGTTCCACCGTTGGTTTGGATGGCAGAGTACGGTTTACGAGGAAACTCTCGGCATCATACCATCTTGTTGTCTCTCAAACCGACGAGGGTGACGACCCATCGCTGAATGAGCGCCTCGGAGGCTCTTCAATACGGCTTGGCAATCACACGATCGCCTTCGACGGCGAATCGTTTATTGGTTCAGGACTTGGAGTTGGCCTCTCGCAAAACGGCCGACACTTTCGTTCAACATTAAATTATACTCAGCTCAGCCCAGAATTTCGAGCCCATGCTGGATTTGTAAACACCAACAGCCAACGCAATTTCTC
>CAYWCV010000002.1:146378-150573 GCA_964456845.1 uncultured Chitinophagales bacterium
TCATGACCAGCTTCAGTGCGTCGGTGTCTAGTGGATTCTCCTTTGAAAAGGGCAACTTTGTTGCTCGATTTGCGCGCCCCGCATTTCTGGGTGAGGGTCACCAACTAGATTTTTATCTCCGATTGACCCCTAGTAGTCAACTTGAAATTCGTCCGTCGATTGCATGGGAAGAACTGAACAATCCGTACACGGACGAAGAGCTGTTTTCCGTGTACATCTTGAGAACCAGACTAAACTACCAATTTACGCGCGAGCTCTTTTTGAGAGTCATCACTGAATACAACAACGGAAACGGGAATTTTGATATCCAACCGTTGCTGACGTACAAGATCAATCCGTTTTCTGTGTTTTACCTAGGCACCAACAGGCTGTACTCCGAGTGGGATGGTGCAACCACGATCAAGCTCCGAGACAGGCAGTATTTTTTGAAGGCGCAGTATTTGTTTTAGTGGTAGAGTGGCAGAGTGGTGTGTAACGTTCAGTGTGGGATCCTGCTGAATGTCATTCTGCACGACTTTGGGACGGCGTACAGATGACAAACACGTTGAAATTAACGTAAACGAAAAGGCCCACTGACGTTTTACACCAGTAGGCCTTTTCTTTAACAACAGCACCAACTACTAACAACTCTACCACTCTACTTCCTTAGCGTTTGCTTGCCGGCTTTGACGCCGTCGTAGGTTACCTCGAATGGCCCGTTGCCTTGTACGATCCATACGACTTGCACATTTCCGTTGCCTGGAACAGCGTCAACATCGACGCGTTCCGGGCGGCCAGGCTGCTCGTTGAAGGTATCGTTGAAGCGATTCGTGCGGATGCCGCTTGAAATGACGTTACCACCGGTTAGTGTAACCCAGTCTGGCCTATGGATGTTGTTGCGAACGTCAACGGCCAACCGGCTTGGAACCGTGCGCTCATTCACAATATTTGCCACAACTTCCGTTAGGCCGTTTCCGAGCGATTTGGTCTCTATGGAATGGATACGAATCGTGGGTAAGTGCCACGCATGGTGTAGGGTAAAGGCCATATTTCGGTGGCACTCCTCCTCAAGCAGGAACGACGGCGGCATACGACCGACATACTTTTTGGTACCGCCAACCTCAACTTTTCCAAATACAGGATGGTCCACTTCCTCCCAGTCCACATAGGCATCACCAAACAGAAGCAAGCGATCGAACTCGGCCAAGGTCGTATTTCCACCACCACCGCCCCCGCCGCCTTGCGGGTTCTGGCGGAACATGTTGTATTGAGCCCAGAGCTCGTTTACAAACGGCATGATTCCCTCGCCGGCATAGAGCCAGTCGGTTTCGCCGCCATAAACGGTGTACAGATCGCGCCAGGTAATCAGATACCTGTACCCTGGTAATTGACGTTCGCCAATAGCACCGATGTAATCGAAAGCACGCTCATCGGCAGGCTCAACCCGGTCGTCGCGCGCACCCGGTCCGCGAAGGATCATCCCTCCCGTATTGTGGTAGCTTTGTCCACCGATGATGTTGGTATGAGACTTGACAAAATCGGATACGGCCTTCGTTTCGGGCAAGTTGAAAGGATAGCGGTCGGCGCCGCCCTGTATGTAGTTGGGCTGCCAGTTCCAGCCCCAGTTACGGTTCGGATCGTATGAACCGTCGCCGTCCTCGTTTACCCGTCCGTCTCCGTCCATGTCGAAGCCTTCCTGACCGAGCATCTCGTACTCACACATCTCGTTGATCTCGCACCGCATCATCAGACGGTCGTCGTCGGGGTGTATCTTCCAAGTACCCAAGCCCTTTTCAACCTTTTTGCGCATCATGGTGATGTGGCCGTCTCCGTTGAGGTCGTTCGGGCGATCTTCGTTGATCAATCCGTCGCCGTCGTCGTCGCGTGGCACTTGGCCTGTACGCGGCGAATTAGCCGTGTTTGCTTCATACATGAACTTGTCGCGGCTGTCTGGGCTTTGGGTCGGGATGATATAGAACGTACGTGTATCGACGAGATCCTTGATCCAGGCATTGCGATTGTAGTTCTCAAGCAGATACCACGCTGTGTAAAGGGTGACCTCTGTAGCCTGGATTTCGTTGGCATGAATGTTGCCAGCGATGTACATACCAGGCTTCGTGGAGTGGTCGCCCGTCTTTTTGTTCGTGATGGTCATTACCCAGATGTCTTTACCCTCATACGATTTACCGATGCTCTTCAAATCGCTGAGGTCCGGATAAGCCTTGTTCAAGTTCTGAAGGATGGAGGTATATGCCTTGTAATCGTAGTAACGGTTCCAGGCAACCTCAACTTTGGGGTTGTTGGGTGCTCCGGCCGCCATTTGGGCAGAGAATGGAACTGGAGTTGCATTCTGTGCGATAGCCGGATTGCCGAATCCCGCAAGTACAATTACAGCTGCAAGCAGCTTGATGGATTTCATCATTTTAATGGAAGTGAATTTCATAATAAATCTCCTTGTGGCACCGCTTAGTTCAGGTTTACACTAACGGTACGCATCCCTGTGTAGGGGGAGCCGACCTCAAACTGCACATTACCGCGTCCAGTTATGACGAATGTCTCCATCACCGTTTCGCCGCCCTTCACGGGCTGGTTGATGAAGGTCGTTGGGCTGCCCATGGTCAATTTTTGGCTGCTGCCAAGCTTCGTGCGGATTAAGAACGCGTTGTGTCCCTTAACACTGCGTCCTATTTCGGAGTGTGTCGGAATTTTGCCCTTGTTGGTGGCCATCACGGTCACTCTGTACACGCCGCCACCAAGGCTTTCTACGCGTGGCTGTGGAACTTCCAACTCCGGTAGACCGGACGCCAATCGGAACAACATCTTGTTGGCGTTGATGCCGGCATCGGCGACAAGCGCGGCTGTCGGTGCGTTTTGGAGCGCAAAGGGCTTAAACCAGCCTAATTCTACCGTTCTGCCCGGGAAATCGGGGTGTGTAATCGGCGACCAGTTCAAGAAGCCGCTCGGATCGTTGGCCTCAAACCATTTGAGGGCTAGCAATTCCATGTTTGGTGCAGGCTGTTGCCCACTTTGACCACCTGCCGGACGGCGTGTACTGTCGGCCGGGAACGACCACGCCGGGGCACCAAAACTAAAGCGACCGGCATGCCAGTATGCCCAATTGGTAACATCGCCACCATTGCTGTCAGTGCCCGTGTATTTCGACATGGGGCGAATCCAATTGGTAAGGTAAGCGTGTGCGGTTGAGTCGGCCGTGAATCGGTTTGGACCCGGTGTGCGAGGATACTTGATTCTCCATGGACGACTGATATTGTCCACGTAGCTAAATGTGAACGTCGCGATAATGTTTGGGCGCTCGAAGATGAAATCGGCCATTGCGCGTGCCTCAACGGCTTCGAACGGGTGACGGCCGCCATCAGATGTATACGTGATCGGATTGTAGGTCGTGTTCATGTTCACATTGATGCCACCGAGACCATCTTCGTTGATCTTCTTGTCGCCATCATCGTCCTTGCCTTCGCGCATCAACAAATACTGACCCACCTCACCTTTACGGGAGTCGGCCTTGCGTAACAGTTTATTGTTGTCGGGGTGAAGAACCCACTCACCTGCAGGGTCGAGCACGCGCATCATCGACACGATTCCATCACCGTTTACATCAGATGGGCCGTCTTCGTCCATCTTGCCGTCGCGGTCGGCGTCATCCTTTTTGTCGTTTCCTTGCATCGCCATAAGTGGCTTGCGGAAATAGGCCTCAAGCGGATCGGGCGAAACGCGAGGGATAATGTATATGGTGTACTTGTCGAGCACGGACTTCACAGAATCGACAGCCGACTGCTCTAGCAAGTACTTTGCAAAGTGAAGGCTTGCCGCCGGTCCGCTCAAATCTTCGGGATCTACGCCCCCCATTACGAGGAGAGCGGGCTTTTTGGATCTGTCGCCAGATCCTATCTCAATCGCCATGATAGATCTACCACCGGCAGACTTTCCAATTTCGGTGACGGCCGACAGATTTCGAAAACGGTTTGCCAAGTCCGTCAATTGACGCGATTCATCGGCGGCATTCAGAAACCCGGGTGATTGCGCCATGCCTGAGACTGCCGTCAGACCTCCAAGCGCCACACCAAAGAATAGGTTTTTTATGTACTTCACTGCACAAACAACATTGGTTAATAGGTATTGGAAGCTACCACGAATGAAATGTTGGTGCAACGATGGTATCAATCTAATGTTTGGGCATTATGTAAAATGTTGTATC
>CAYWCV010000002.1:150673-179480 GCA_964456845.1 uncultured Chitinophagales bacterium
CTTTTCGAACCATTGTCAGATATTCACCGATTTTGGCGTTCAGCACCTTGGTGTCTTCCCAATCTGCAGGCACGTCGAGGATGAACTGAAACGGCTCACGGTGCTTTTCATAGTTCTCGGGCAGATCAGCGGCCATCTGTAAAGGACTGTAGAGCACCACATATAGAGCCAGCTCCTTGGCCATGGTGTGGTTGACGCGGTTCTCGGGTCTATACTCGGGATACGTTAACTGGAGAACGCCCGGTGTATAGTCCATTGGACCCGAGAGCATCCTCGTAAACGGAAGCAGCAGCACATGGTTTGGTGGATTTCCGCCCTCGCTACCCCAGGCATTGTATTCCTGTCCACGGGCACCCTCGCGGGTCATCAGATTCGGCCATGTGCGGCGCAGTCCGGTATCTTTGATGGGCTCGTGCACGTTGAGCATGATCTGATGCTTTGCGGCTTCACGCACGGCGAGGTCATGATGCCGGACCATGAACTGCCCATGGTGCCATTCGAGCCAGGTTTTGCCCTCTTCATCCACGTTTTCGATCTCTTGGCGATGTCCGACGTAGCCTGTTTTCACCGCACGAACTCCTAAACCTTGGTACAAAGCAAAGGCTTCCGTCATCTGGCGCTCATAATTCGAAATGCCTGTGGCCGTTTCGTGGTGGCCGATCAGTCGAGTGCCCTTAGAAAGGGCATATTCCGCCAATCCGTTGAGGTCGAAATCGGGATATGGGTTGAGAAAGTCGAATTTGTCGCGGTTGGCAATCCAGTCGCCGTCCCAACCTAGGTTCCATCCCTCAACCAGCACCCCGTCGAAACCATGCTCGGCGGCAAAGTCGATATATCTTCGGGTACTTTCGGTCGTTGCGCCATGCTTGGGACCCGAGCCCCATGTCGACTTGTCGAGGTGCATCTCCCACCAGATGCCCACATATTTTCCGGGTTTGATCCAGCTTGTGTCCTCGAGCTTGTTTGGCTCGTTCAGATTCAATATCAGGTACGAGGTTATCAGGTCGCCCGGTTTATCGGCAATCTGGATGGTTCGCCATGGCGATACCATCGGTGCGCGGGTTTTGACTCGATCGCCATCGCCCCACGGGAAAAGGTTCGCTTTCAGCGTGTTGCCGCCGATCAGCTCAAGGCTCATGCTGCTATAATCAACCAATGCCGCTTCGTGGAAACTCAGGTACAGGCTGTCGGACGTGACCATCGTGATGGGCGTATGCACCGTGTCGAGGGCAGCCAATGGTCGGTCTTCGTAAAGAAACTCGTAACGATTCCACTGGTAGGCATCGATCGACCACGTACGGTGGTTGCCCGTGAGGCGGAATTCGGTGAGCTCGTCCATGATCACAAAATCTTCGAGTCCATCTTGCTCCGGAATTTCATACCGAAATCCGATGCCGTCGTCGAATGACCTGAACACCAGCTCCATGTGGCGGCCGGGATCTTGCGACTCCCGAAGCCGGATGCGCATTTCGTTATAGTTGTTTCGGATGTCTTTTTTCTCTCCCCAAACCTGTGTCCATGTCTCATCGAATGACGTCTGTTCGATGGCAACGATCTCGAACGGACCAGCAAGGTCTGGCATGTCCTTCAGTAAAAAACCCAGTTTTGACGGCTCGACCAACGTGTTTCCATTGTGGGAGACCGAGTAGGTGGGCGCCCCCTCAACCAGCTGGAACGAGATGACGTTTACTCCGCCAGGCGATTCGACAACCGTGGATACTTGTCCAGAATTGGAGCAACCTGAAATAAGTAGTGCCCAACCGATTGATAACAGACTCAGTGTACGCAACATATACGATGGATTGTTATGATGGATTGGTACAATCTAAGAAATTCTGACCAAATGTAAGCGCTTACGTATTGATTGTCGCCATGCTTTGGAGGGTATTCTCGTATCCGATTACATTCGCCATGCTGAATGAAAATCCGTACCTTTGGGTTTGGATGTTACCCATGAGCACTACCGACACCCCTACTGTAAGCCATTCTGAGCGCCCGATTGTGTTGAAAGGCATTCGGGTGAACAACCTCAAGAATATCGACGTCGAAATTCCCCGTAATCGCATGACGGTCGTGACGGGTGTGTCGGGGTCGGGGAAATCAAGCCTGGCATTCGACACGATATATGCGGAGGGCCAGCGGCGGTACGTCGAAAGCTTATCGAGCTATGCCCGCCAATTTCTCGAGCGGATGGACAAACCCGACGTCGATTTCATGCAGGGAATATCGCCAGCCATGGCGATACAACAGAAGAATGCGACCACCAATCCGAGGTCTACGGTCGGCACATCGACGGAGATATACGATTACCTTCGATTGCTATATGCGCGTGTTGGCAGGACACTTTCACCTGTATCGGGTCTAGAGGTGAAAAAAGACACCCCCGGTTCTGTCGTCGACGAAGTTTTAAAGAGGGCCGCACCGAATGCACGATTTTATGTGCTTTTTCCGATCCCGTCGCACCCGGGCCATTCGTTGGAAGACGAACTGAGGTTGTTGCTTGAGAAGGGTTTTTTCCGGTTGTTGGCACCAAACGAGGAGTTGCTCGACATCACCCCTGATGCACTGCCTACAAGCATCGAACGCAGTTCCTGGGCGGTGTTGGTCGACCGCTTGGCAGTGTCAGATTCCGATGAACTTCGCACGCGTCTGGCCGACTCGGTGGAGAGTGCCTTTCGTGAGGGCAAGGGGCGATGTAGCATCATGTTCCGAGGTGGAGAGACATGGCCGTTCAGCGACCGTTTCGAGCGCGACGGCATGGAGTTCACCGAGCCGAGTCCACAGATGTTCTCATTCAACAACCCGTTTGGAGCCTGTACGACTTGTGAAGGATTTGGTCGTGTTGCCGGTATCGACGAAGACTTGGTCATCCCCGATCCATCACTCACTATTCGCGAAGGGGTGATTGTCCCGTTCTCATCTCCCAAGTTCAATTTGAACCAACGCGACCTGATCAAGATCGCGGCAAGGTACAGCCTGCCAATCGACACGCCCTACAAGGATCTCGGCCGCGATGTAAAGAGCATCATCTGGAATGGCAAAGATGAATATAAAGGGGTGAAAGGATTCTTTGACGAGATACGCGGAGAATTCTACAAGGTGCATATGCGCATCATGTATGCGCGATATCGGGGGTACTCGCGCTGCCCGGATTGTGATGGTTATCGCATCCGTAAAGATGCCCTTTACGTGAAGGTGGGCGATTTACATATCGGTCAGGTATCCGAGATGACGATCGGACATGCCCACGAACATTTCAGGTCGCTTGAATTGACCGATTATGAGCAACAGGTTGCAGGGCGTATCCTCATCGAAATTCAGAAGCGTCTCAACTACCTCAACGAAGTTGGCCTCGACTATTTGACGCTCGATCGCCTTACGAACTCGCTGAGTGGCGGTGAATCGCAGCGTATCAACCTGGCAAATGCATTGGGCAGCTCGCTCATTGGCAGCCTGTATGTGCTTGACGAACCGACTATTGGACTTCATCCGCGCGACAACGACCGATTGATTGCCATATTGAAGTCGCTTAGGGACATTGGCAACACCGTGTTGATCGTTGAGCACGACCCAGAGATGATGAAGGCCGCCGACAACATCATCGATATTGGCCCATTTGCGGGCAATTATGGCGGCGAGGTGGTATTCGCGGGCAATTACGACGCGCTGCTGAAGGCCGACACGCTCACCGGCAAATACCTGAGTGGCCGCAAGAAGATTGAGGTGCCCGCCAAGCGGCGCAAGGGAAATGGTAAGAGCATATCCGTTGAAGGTGCCTACGAGCACAACCTGAAAGGCGTGAACGTTGCCTTTCCTCTTCAGAAGATGGTGGTGGTGACGGGAGTATCCGGCTCCGGTAAGTCTACGCTCGTGCACGACACCTTGTATTCCGGCATCGTGAAGGAGCTTGGAGGCGTGGTTGAGAAGGTCGGCAAATGCCGCAGAATCACGGGGATCAACAACATTGAGAGTGTCGAAATGGTAGACCAAAGTCCAATAGGGCGGTCTTCCAGGTCAAATCCAGCCACATACACGAAGGCGTTCGACGATATTCGGGAGCTCTTTGCCAGTGCTCGTCTTTCGAAGATGAACGGATATACCCCTGGACACTTTTCGTTCAATGTTCCTGGAGGCCGTTGCGAAACATGCCAAGGAGAAGGCGTGCAGCACATAGAGATGCAGTTTTTGGCCGACATCGAGCTTCCTTGCGAAACATGTGGAGGGAAGCGCTACAGAAAGGACATTCTACAGGTTAAATACCGCGGCAAGAACATATACGATGTGCTTGAGATGTCGATTGGCGATGCGTTGGATTTTTTTGTGGACGAGAAGACCATCGTCAACAAATTCCAAGTATTGGACGATGTAGGTCTAGGTTATCTGAAACTCGGGCAAAGTGGTACTACCTTAAGTGGTGGAGAAGCCCAGAGGGTTAAGTTGGCCCGCTTTTTGGCAAAGAGTCCCTCTAACCATACGCTTTATTTCTTCGACGAGCCATCAACAGGCCTCCACTTCGAAGATGTTGCCCGCCTTTTGGAAAGCTTCAACCGACTGGTGCAACAGGGGCATTCCGTGATCATAATCGAGCACAATCTCGACATCATAAAAAGTGCCGACTGGGTTATCGACGTGGGCCCTGAAGGGGGCTTCGGCGGTGGCAATATCGTGGCCGAAGGCACGCCTGAGGATATTGCAAACGTAGCCGAAAGCTATACGGGAAGATATCTGCGAGACTTGCTCTAACCGAATCTAGTTCAGCAGGGCTACAATCTGATTGTGACGTTTCTCGCGGGCAATGTCGATCGCCGTCTTTCCCTTGTCGTTTCGGACGGTTTTGTCGGCACCGGCATCCAAAAGCCGTTTGACAACCTCAAGCTGCCCCCATGATGCCGCGGCAATGAGTGCGGTGTCGCCGACATTTGTGCGCAGGTTCACATTGGCCTTCGCCTCGATCAGCATCTCGACAATGTCGTCATAACCGAGTATGCTTGCATTGTACAACGCACTCTTTCCGTCGTTGTTCATATCATTGATTTGCGCTCCACCGGCTAAGAGGAGGCGAATTACCTCTACATGCCCAAACTGTGATGCATAGATGAGGGAACTGTTACCCTGCTCGTCTTTTTCGTTGATTCTTGCGCCGTTGTCGAGAAGCAGGCGTGTGACACCCTCGTTACCCCACATCGAGGCAATGATCAGGGCAGTGAAACCATATGGACTTGTCTTCAGATTTACCTCTGCACCGCTGCGGATCAGCGTTGCTACCTGTTGGACCTGCCCATCCCGCGCTGCGATCATCAGCTCACTGTAAATGACGTCGTCTGGAAGATCCTGAGCATGTGTTACAAAGCCGGATAATCCGAGAATGACAACCAGCAAAAGGAATACGCGTTTCATGGCCTTGGTTGTGTGTGATGCAGGTGATAGTGTAGTATTCTCAATGCAGATATGCAACAGAAAACGCTCGTCATTAGCATATAACGAACCACTATCCATAAAACGTATTACTCCAGTAGAGCTTCGGTGTTCCCTAGGCCATGATAGGAGCCAAGTCTGCGCAGATGCGCTCAAGCAGCTTGCGGTGGTCTTCGCTGAAATTGTCGATGACATGCGAATCGATGTCGAGTTCACCCAAAAAGATGCCATTATGCATGATTGGAACGACGATTTCTGATTTCACCGTAAGGCTGCAAGCCAGATAATTGGTGGCTTTAGACACATCGGGTACCACAAACGTTTCGAGCGTTTCGGCAGCCTGACCGCAGATGCCAGTCCCAAATGGGATACGGGTGTGGTCGGTTGGCGCTCCAACATAGGGACCCAAGTAGAGCATCCTTTCTTCGTTGCGGTCAACTAAGTAAAAACCAACCCAGTCGTAATGGTCGAGTGTTTCGTTGAGGAGCTCGCATATGCCGAGCAGGCGCGACTCTACGGTGTCGTCGCTACCGATGATGGCCTTAGCCCGTGTGTAGATAGATTCAAGATTCATGAAGCAAATGTACGAAAATCCCAAATGTCCGTTTATATTTGATATGTGTTCACTTTTTTTCTAGCCGCATTCACCTCACTGTTCTCGGTGGTCAATCCGATCAGCGCCATGCCGGTCTTTTTGGCATTGACTACCGGCGACAGTGAAGCAAGCCGTAAAAAGCAGGCGCTTAAGTCCGCCATCTGGATGATGATCATTTTAGTCACATTCTTTCTTGCCGGCAGCTACATCATGAGTTTTTTCGGAATAAGCCTGGAGGGAATTCGAATTGCCGGTGGTCTCATGATCATGAGGGCATCCTATTCGCTGCTCAACCCGAACGACGGTGGCAAGAAGCTTACCCCGGAGGACGAGGCTGAGGCCATCACAAAAGAAGACATATCGTTCAGCCCGATGGCCATGCCGATGTTGTCGGGACCGGGCAGCATTGCTGTCGTGTTGGGACTGGCATCCACTATCACCGAGTGGCAACAATATCTTTTGACGATCATCGCCATAGTGGTGACGGCCCTATTGTCGTGGGCAATATTGCGAATTTCGCCTATTGGCGTAAAATACCTCGGTAAGACAGGGATGAACGCCATGACCCGAATGATGGGTTTTCTGGGCCTGACGATCGGAGTTCAATTTATCATCAATGGCGTAATGCCTTTACTAAGGGGTTAAATACCATGCCCAAATCGATTTTACTCGTTGGTGGTGGACATGCTATGATGCCGACGGTGCGTCACATCCGCGAAAAAGTGCCGTCATCTGTCCAGGTTACTCTCGTCAGTGATCATCCCTATCTGTATTACTCGGGTATGGTACCAGAGTACCTTGGCGGCGTTTACCGCGAAGACGAGGTACGCTTGGATCTGATATCGCTATGCGACCGGTATGGAATTGACTGGGTGCATGGGCGTGCCACTGGTTTGGATGTGAGACGAAATGAAGTGACCCTTGCGGATGGACGTGTGGTGGCAGGCGATGTTATTGCCTTCGATGTGGGCTCGATGACGCCTGGCACAAATGACGAAGCCATTGTGGCTAAGCCCCTGCATCGCATCACGCAATTTGCGACCCAGGTAGACGGTATGGTCGAATCCGAAAAAAGCCACTCGGTGGCAATCGTAGGCGGTGGTGCCGCCGGCGTTGAGGTTGCACTCAACTTGGCCCAAAGAATTCGTAAGCTCGGAGCAGAGCAACGAATCCGGATACATCTCCATGAGGCTAACAACCGTCTGCTGCACATGTTTCCAAACTCTTTGTCGAAGGACGCACTGCGTCTACTGGTTGACGCTGGCGTGCGCGTCGAAATCGGCAACAGGCCTGTATATTCAGGGGGAAACACGATAAAATCAGCAGCTGGGGAGCTAACTCACGACACCATATTATGGGCAACGGGCACCAAAGGCCCCGATTTTTTCAAAGAAGCCGGCCTGCTCACAGATCAGAGGGGTTTTGTGCATACCGACAAACAGCTGCGTGTAATTGGGAGGTCGAATATATTCGCTTCTGGAGACAGCGCCCTTGTAAAAGGGTATGAAGGTTTGGCCCGAATTGGCGTACATGCCGTTAAGCAGGGGCCGATTCTTCTCGACAACATTGCAGCGACCGTGAACGAAAAAGGATCGTTGGGATCGTTTGCGCCATATCCCGTGTCGCCCATTATTATTTCGAGTGGTGGGGCATCTGCATGGTGGTTGGCAGGCTCTTTTTGGTTCCGAAACCGTTTTGCCCTTGGGCTCAAGCACCACATTGACCGAAAATGGATCAATCCGTGGCTAGATCCTGCCTACCGTAGCGAAAAACTTTGGGATTACAGAAACGCGAGCGATAATTCTCGCTATTGAACTTTGCAATCGGAAGCAGAATTCCGTTTTTTGATGTTTTATTGATTTAAGATTATCGCTCTGGACACCATTAACTCCATTCTATCAGCTGTAGAAGAATTATTAGTCGCTTTCGGCAACTATGCATGGGGTATGCCACTGTTAGTGCTTCTGGTTGGTGGCGGCGTCTTCTTCGCACTTTTTTCAAGGCTTATTCCATATCGTCACCTCAAGCATGGTCTTCAGGTGCTCACGGGCAGGTACGACAATCCGGAAGATCCAGGCGATATCAACCATTTTCAGGCATTGTCGAGTGCCTTGGCTGCTACCATTGGCATGGGTAACATCAGTGGAGTTGCTGTAGCTATTGTGATGGGAGGACCAGGTGCCATCTTTTGGATGTGGGTGAGCGGATTGCTAGGGATGGCGACAAAATTTTTCACCTGCACCTTGGCGGTAATGTACCGCGGATATGACTCTAAAGGTCATTTGCAGGGTGGACCAATGTATGTGATTACCGAGGGCTTGGGAAAGAAGTGGAAACCACTTGCCGTTTTCTTTAGTGTAGCCGGCTTGTTTGGCTGCTTGCCCATGTTTCAGTCGAATCAGCTCACCCAGATCATCCGTGACGTACTTTTGGTGCCAAATGGTTTACCTGAGGAAGCAAGACTGTTTTCTGATGCAGCTGTTGGGCTTTTGTTGGTGGGACTGACCAGCATGGTCATCTTCGGCGGCATCAAGCGAATCGGAACCGTTGCAGCGAAACTGGTTCCAGCCATGGTGCTGTTGTATTTCGTGACGGTTCTCGTCATCGTTTTTTACCATGCGTCAGAAATCCCATTCTACCTTCGGCTAATTCTTCACGATGCCTTCACTGCCGATGCCGTGCTAGGTGGAGCATTGGGCGCCCTGATTATCACAGGAATTCGTAGGGCTGCATTCTCAAACGAGGCCGGAATTGGAACGGAAGCCCTGGCGCATGGTGCCGCCAAGACGAGGGAACCCGTAAGGGAAGGGCTAGTTGCCATGATGGGTCCAGTGATCGACACCCACATCGTATGCACCCTCACAGCCCTCGCCATCATCATGACCGGTGTCTGGGATGACCAAGTGACAAATGGTGTGACTGTCACCGTCATGGCTTTCGAAGAGGTCATGCCCGGTTTCGGAAAATACATACTTGTTTTGGCCGTGTCCGTCTTTGCCCTAACCACCATGTTCACGTACTCATACTACGGGAGCAAATGCTTGGGATTCCTCATTGGTGCACAAAAACAGCACTATTACAATTATTTCTATGTGTTCATGATCTTTTTAGGATCCATCGGAACCATCGATGCTGTGATAAGCTTTATGGACGGGATGTTCGCCATGATGGCCATACCCACCATGACGTCGGCCTTGTTGCTGTCGCCCAAAGTGGTTGCTGCTGCAAAAGACTACTTTAAGAGAATGCAGGGCCACATCTGAAGTCGGCCGTTTCAGCACGAAAAAACACCTGTTCGTCACCGCATATTGTGATCGGTCACATTTAAGGATCGTGCGAAATCATTTGGCGTAGTATCGGAGTGGTTACCCAATCCACTTCAACTACAGATCCAAGAATCATGAAAAAGTTAACCCTGATGCTCCTGTTTTGCTTTGTCGCAATGGCGGGCAATTCCTATGCTGAGACGAATGAACTACACCGTGCCGCCAAAAATGGCGACATTCAATCGATAACGCAGCTTTTGTCGTTGAGTAGTGTCAAATCGACGGTAAACGCTGTGGATGAGCACGGATTTACGCCACTAATGTACGCTTCTATCATTGGTGACGTATCTATCGTAAAAATACTTGTCGAAAATGGCGCTGATGTGAACGCACAGAACCAAAGCGGTGCCACAGCGCTCATGTTGGCAGCCAAATATAACCATATCAAGCTATGTAAGGTCCTTGTCAAGTCGGGTGCCGACGCCAAGCTGAAAACTACCAACAAACAAACTGCATTTACCATCGCGGCGCAATACGGTAACTACGACTTGGCCGAATACCTTTCACAGGTAACCGACCGTTCGTTTCGTAAGGCAACCTATTTCTAATTCCGTGAGTGCAATCGTGCACGTGTGACAACCCAAGGGCGATCGGCTGAAACCGGTCGTCCTATTTTTTTGATAAATTGGTGTCGTTTGACGTTCTTACGGCATGATCAGGATATGGAATTCTTTATTTGGGGTGATCATCGCTACCAGTTTGTTGTTGCCCCAGCAGCTATCAGGGCAAGCCAACGATGAACAGCAATTGCTTGCCGGTGTTGTCGAGGGGTTTTATGGCACCCCATGGACTCCAGAGCAGCGTCTGGATTTGATCACATTCATGGGAGAAACCGGGCTTGAACATTATGTCTACGCCCCGAAGGATGACCCTCTCCATCGCAGTCGCTGGTCAGAACCGTATCCCGACTCCACACTTCAGAAGTTCGGCCAGTTACTAGAGCACGGCATTGATAATGGCGTCACCATTTGGTTTGCGATCAGCCCTGGCCTGAGCATTCGCTATTCAAGCGACGAGGATTTTCAGAAGCTCACCGACAAGTTAGATCAGGTTATCAAAGCAGGATTTCGAAATGTGGCACTTTTTCTCGACGACGTGCCCGAGCGGCTACAGCATGCCGATGACAGAGAAGTTTATTCAAACATTGCCTATGCGCATGCCGATATTATACAGCGGCTGAACGCCTATTTAGTTGATCAGGGTGTAGCGCTTTGGGTTTGTCCGACGGTCTACGCAGATTCGTTTGGAGACCAAATGTACCTTAATGCACTTGGACCATTAATGCCTGACGGCGTGCCACTGCTATGGACTGGCCCAGATGTGGCTTCGCCCGACATCACGGCGGCCGATGTGTCGCGTTGGAAAAACCGTACGGGTTCAAAACCTCTTGTTTGGGATAATTATCCTGTAAACGACTATGAAGTGTGGAGGCCATTTTTGGGTCCGTATCCGGCAAGGGATGCCGATGGAGTGAAGTCTACACTTGGTTTCATAGCGAATCCGGGTCCGTCGATATACAGTAGTATGGTGGGACTAGCCACATTGGCAGATCTCATTGAGGATCCTGCTGGTTACCAGCCTGCCGTCGCCCACGAAAGGGCCTTACGGAGGTTGTTCGGCGACGAGGTGTATCCGTTGTTGGAGCCGATCGTCGAGTTTTATGGGGCTTATGGCTGGGAGGATCATCTCTTGAGTGGGTTATATAAGCCCGGTGTACCGATAATGGTGACCAAGTTGGATTCGGCTCTTACAACCCTAGGGCTGCAATTAGGGGATTTGCGTGCCTACGCGAGCGGGAATCGGAGGCTTGCGGGTCTCATTCGCGAGGTGGAAGGGTATTTGAACGCATCGAAACAGCGTCTTGATGGCATGAAATCGGATGCTAAGTATGCGATTGCCGGCGACGAGCTGGCTTATAATGATGCACTCGATCTATACTCGGCGCCTACGGTCCGTCGGACGTTAACCGTACGATCACGAGACTGGCGAAACGTCAAACGTCATCGGCTATATCGAGATGGAGTCGTCGACAAGCAAGACATCGTGTATTATGATGTTCAATATGCCGCCACACCCGACACACTCTTCACGCGCATATCGTTCAAAACAGGGACATTCATCTACCTAGACAATCAGACCATGTACGGCGGCAATCTGGCTACTCTTGCGGTTGCGGCCGATCCATCTACTGCAGCAATGCATCCATCGCCGGCCGATCTTTTTGTAGTGACCACGCCGGGCGATCCCTTCATAGAGCTCAGCCGCTTCACGCTTAACCTTGGCGGATTTGCCTCACGCGGCATCTCCGACATCAACCTGAGGCAGATATCCAGTTTTTTCCATCAGTTTGCCGTTGTGCCTTCATCAAAAGACAGGCTTCTGTTCGATGGTGTTCGGTTGGAGGGGTATAACGAAAAAAGCGAGTTCTTCCTTATGGCGGCAATCCCAAGACAAGGACGTAACGAAATACTCCTTAACTGGAGTCTCAACCTATTCACAACAGTAGAAAATGCCGGCTCGCCAACAACCTCTACGGCTACATTTAATTGGATGGCCAGCCGCAGACCGTATTTAGGCAATCCTCGGACGTGGGTTCGCGTCCAAATTTCCGATTAGTTTTGTACTTTGCATAAGTCACTCAACCAGGCCATTTGGAGGATCGGATGAGCACACCTGCAGTATCGGGACGTTTGGTTTCGCTCGACACATTTCGAGGCATTACCATTGCCGGAATGATTTTGGTTAATAACCCGGGGACATGGTCCAGCATTTACGGACCACTGAAACATGCCCCTTGGCATGGTTGGACCCCCACCGACCTGGTGTTCCCGTTTTTTCTATTTATTGTGGGTGTGGCAATCGTCTATGCATATTCAGGGGCTATGGAACGAGGCTCCAGCAGCAAAGATCTGGTAAAAAAGGCTGCTGTGCGTTCTCTCAAGTTATTTGGTCTTGGCCTCATCATGGCGGCATATCCGTTTTTTCAGTTGGAGCCATCCTTTGGAATACGTGAGTCAATCTACGGACTCCGCATCATGGGGGTCTTGCAACGAATTGCGGTCTGCTATTTGATCGTGTCCATCTTTTTTGTGTACATGAAACCCAAGACCATGGTTTGGGTTTTTTGGAGCTTGCTGTTAGGATATTGGGCGGCAATGGCATGGATTCCAGTTCCAGGATACGGCGCGGGACAGATCGACAGCGCTACGGGTAACCTTGCAGCATACATCGACCGCCTCATTTTTGGTAAACACCTTTGGGTGGGTGCACAACGCGAATGGGATCCTGAAGGACTGATCAGTAGTCTGCCAGCGATTGCCACAACCATGCTTGGTGTGTGGACAGGTTTGCTTCTCAGGAACAAAGATCTTACGCCAACAGACAAAACGGCGCAGCTTATGGTGCGAGGTGCGGTGTTGCTGATTATCGGCTACATTTGGGATCTGTACTTCCCCATCAACAAAAATATCTGGACAAGTTCGTACACCATCTTCACCGGTGGGCAAGCCATGCTCGGACTCGGCTTGTGCTATTGGATTGCCGACGTTAAGGGCAAGAAGTCGTGGACACAGCCCTTTGTCGTGTATGGTGTCAATGCCATAACGGTGTTTTTCTTCAGCGGCATCTTGGCCAAGACCATGGGTTTGATTCGAGTGGGTCCCGAAGGGGCAAGTTTGAGCCTTCAGTCATGGATATTCCAAAACATGTTCAACTCATGGCTGCCCACGATCGACGCCTCGCTCGCCTATGCGATTACTTGGATCGTGATGTGGTATTTCATCCTATTGTGGATGTACCGGAAAAACATCATCTGGAAGATCTGAAATTAAGCAGCCGTAACAGGCAACAGTAGAGCGGACACCCTGGGGAAAAGGACCTTTTCCTCGAAGCGAATGTGCTTTTCTAGGAGGCTGATTAGCTCCTTGAGCTCCTCATGGCCATAATCGTCACACTCATTGAACATGATTTCCATACGAAGGTGGTCTGATTCGACCTGTTGGACTGCAGGAACCAGCTTTAGGGTCGCCATGAACACATCTTCTGACTCCGTATGGCTCTTCAGCTCGTTTTGCCAAAAAAGCCCGAAGAGGAGACGGATATGGTCTACGTTGGACCTCGACTCGATGAGTCGACTCATGTGACGGCAAAATACGAGCCCAAAGTGGTGCTCACGGGAAAAACTCACAACCGAAGGGTGTCTTGAGCCGTTGTTCTTGAATGCTTTCTTCATGACACAAATCCTGCAATACGTTGATATTTGGCAAAAAGGACATGGTTCTCAAGAAAGACATGCCGATGTAAGTCCTTGCTCACAAGCTCTGCTACAGTGCAATCGGATGGGTCGACAACAATGGGGTTGCCCGTACGGGATGGAATCTGGATCATGGCAAGAGGACTTAATTAGGAGTTCTTTGTCCTAATATAACAAAAGAACCTAAATAAGACAAACTTGTCTTTTATAACTCGGACACGGAGATGGGCAGCCAGGTTACGCCATACTTTTCGGTCACCAGCTTGATGATGGGGTCGTTCTTGAGTTTGCGCATCATCCGTCCTGTTTGTTCGGGCGTGTTGCCCATTATCATCCATTCCTTGAGTCCCAGGTGCTTAACGGCAAAGAAGAATCCACCAATAACGTATGGACCGAACGGCGACACGGGCAAATCGAAGCTGCTGCCGGTAATGTGGAACACGGTATTCACCAGAGATGCATCAATATCGGGAAGGTCATACTTTTTCATAAAGTAGAAGGTTGCTTTCGCACGGATGCCCGGTTTTGGGTCGCTCATCGAAAAAAGACCAGCGAACGGTTTCTGCTTCGTCGACTGATTGGCCCACGATTTATGGTCGCTGTCGGCAAGTTCACGAACGCGTTTCATGGCGGTATCCCAAAACGGCACTTCAGGAAGGCCACCGTCGAGGCGTATAAGGCCATGGATGCTGTAGTCGTGGATGCCGGCCGTAATCGTTATTCCCAGGCTGCTCATATTTGGGTCGTTGCGAATGGCCTTCTCAAGCAAGGTGCGCTGAAGTCGTGGATGCGTCCGAAGTTTGTCGATGCTTTTGATCCAATCGCCTGCAAGGTCGCCGTCCCATGAGTAGAACTCTCGCAGCAGTCGGCGGATCCCCCGTTCGTTCTCGATAGAGAACGTTCCGTTTTGTCCTTCAATAACGGGTTTGGTGCTTATGAGAAGCTGTTCAAGTTCAATGCCAACAGTGGTGGCTTCGAGCATTCCACAATTGAGGGGCGAACTTGGGATGACGTTCATTTCATAGATGTGGCTGATATAGTCTGTGTTCGACTGCTCATCGAGGTGCCCATGAGACTGAATATGAACGTAATAGGTGATGTCGTCACTGTCGAATGTGCGCTGAACTTCCTCAATGATCCGCTTGATGTCCATCACAACATCGGGGGTCACAAAAGCACCGGCGACCCTGAGGGTGTGGAGGCTTATCTCCGTTCCGTTTTGGGAGTACTCACGTATGAGATCTGCAAGAATGAACGACTGGTATCTATTGAAATCTCGAGCATCGGAGCAAGCTAGCTGGATGTGTACTTCGATAGGCTTCATAAATATCTAAATGCGGTCAATTAGTCGAGTGTGCGCAGAAACCAAATGCGATGCTTGGCGTCAAGGCCATAGGAACCGCGGATAACCTTGCTGTATTGCGAATAGTAGTTTTTTTCGATACTGTCCATGCCGAAGCCGAGCTTTTGAAGAAAAATAATGCCCTCAGCATTCGTATTGTCGGTTCCTGCAATGATTTCTTGGCATCCGGCTTCTGATGCCATATCGGCAGCGAATGAGACAAGGCTTCTACCTACACCCATTTGTCGATATTTTGGATACACGCTCACATTTTTGAGCTCTATCGTTTCTGGGGTGACTTGCGTCATCAAACAAGCTCCAATGATTACACTGTCAATTTCTGCGACGAAGCTGATGGCATTGTCCACATACGAATTCAACTCATCGATCGATGGCTCAGCCATCCTAAGCAGATCAATAGGTAGAATTTCGCCGATGTTACCCGGTCGAAGTGTAACCTGATTCATGTAGTGGTCGAATACTTTTTGATAATATCGTATAAATCGTTTGGGTTGAACGGTTTAGATAGATAGTCGTTCATCCCTACATCAAATGTCTTGTGTTTTGTGTCGAGAGTGGCCGAAGCGGTCAGCGCAATGATGGGTGTCTCTTTGTCAAACTCGCGGATCTTTGACGTTGCCTCGTAACCATCCATAATTGGCATTTGCAAGTCCATCAAAATCACGGATGGCTTAGTTTCGCGCGCCATCATCACAGCTTGTGCGCCATTCTCGGCAACAACGACATGGCCGGACCATTTTTCGATGAACTTCCTTGCCACAAACACATTCACCGTGTTGTCTTCCACAATGAGTACGCAAACACCTGTAAGGTCCTTATGATTGCTGTCGGAGTTCATCTTAATTCTTCTGGTTGGTGCATAAAGATCGACCAAAACGACGGCACATACAACAAAAAATAAGGCTGCAGTGTCTGTGTTAGGTAATGCAATGACCGTCAGCTACTGCCGATGTTGTAAGTGCCAAGCTACTATTGATTTACAAATCATTCAATTTGGGTTTGCGATTGATTAACTTTACAGCATGACCGATAATTTCATCAGGAATCCTATGAAAGCTATTCTCACTTCGCTAGCTGTCGTACTCGCAGTTAGCGGATGTACAAACCCACCTACGATGCAAGAGAATCCATTTTTCACGACTTGGGACACACCGTTCCAAGCACCACCTTTCGACAAGATTAAAACGGAGCACTTTAAGCCAGCATTTGAAGAGGCCATCAAGAACCACAAAGCGGAGATTGACTCCATTGCCGGCAACCCGGAGGCGCCAACATTCGATAACACCATTCGTGCGCTTGAATACAGCGGTGCTCTGCTAACTAGGGTTAGCAGTGTTTTTTACCCGATGACATCAGCCAACACGAATCCGGATATCCAAAAGATACAGTCGGAGATGGCACCGATCCTGTCTTCCCATAACGATGACACCTACCTGAATCCGCAGTTATTCGAGAGAGTAAAGACCATATACTCAACCAGAGATGAGCTCGGTTATTCGTCCGAACAAGAACGCCTGCTGAACGAAACCTATAAACGTTTCGTGAGGGCCGGAGCTGCATTGACCGAAGAGCAGAAAACGCGATTACGCGAAATCAATTCCGAGCTGTCGCAGGCATCGGTCGCGTTTGGCGTTAACGTGCTTGCAGAAACAAACAGCTATCAGCTTCACATCACAGATGAGGCCGACCTTGCGGGTTTACCCCAAGGTGTGAAGGACGCAGCCTCCGAGGTGGCAACGAAATCCGAAAAGGATGGCTGGGTATTCACCCTGCAAGCGCCAAGTCTGACTCCATTTATGCAATATGCTGAAAATCGCGATCTACGAAAGAAGCTGTATGAGGCGTACCTCCAACGAGGGAACAATGGAGATGACAAAGACAACAAGGCACTTGTGAAGAAGATGGCAGAACTGCGCGCGGAGCGAGCTGCTTTGCTAGGGTATCCGAACCATGCCGCCTACGTATTGGAGGAAGCCATGGCTGCCAACCCCGATAACGTGTACAACCTCATGAACCGCCTGTGGAGTGCTGCAAAGCCAAAGTTTGAGCAAGAGGCCGTCGAAATGCGCGCCATGGCGGCTCAGGATGGCATCACTGACGATCTGCAAGTGTACGATTGGTTCTATTATGCCGAAAAGCTGCGGAAAGAACGCTACGCCATCGATGCCGAAACGGTCCGTGAATATTTCCCCATTGACCAAGTAACGAACGGCCTGTTCGATGTAGTGAACAAATTATGGGGAGTGTCGCTAAAGGAGCGCACCGATTTACCCGTCTATCACGAGGAGGTGAAGGTCTACGAGGTTTTTGAAGCCGACGGATCACATCGTGGTCTTGTCTATATGGATTTCTTCCCTCGCGAGAGCAAGAGAGGTGGAGCTTGGATGACCAGCTTCCGTAAGCAGTACGTCGACCAAGACGGTAATAATGTGCACCCCATCGTGACGATCGTCGGCAACTTCCGTCGTCCATCGGGCGATGCGCCGGCTTTGTTGAGTTTTGACGAAGTGACAACCTATTACCACGAATTCGGACACGCCCTGCACGGACTCCTGTCTGACCGCACGTATCAAAGCCTGACTGGTACTGCAGTGCCGCGCGATTTCGTTGAGCTGCCTTCTCAAATCATGGAAAACTGGCCAGCCGAGCCTGAAGTGATGAAATCGTTCGCCAAGCACTACAAGACGGGCGAAATGATTCCGGATGAATTGATCGACAAGATGCAGGCATCGCAGACCTTCAACCAAGGCTACAATACCGTTCAGTATCTTGCGGCGGCATTCTTAGACATGGACTATCACACCTTACCGGCGGGAACCCAGGTTGATCCCGCCACATTTGAGGCAACATCGATGAATAACATCGGTCTCGATCCCTCTTGGTTAAGGTACCGTAGCACGTTTTTCAACCACATATTCAGCGGTGGTTACTCATCTGGATACTACAGCTACATCTGGTCCGAAATATTAGACTCGGATGCCTTCGAAGCATTCAAGCAGCGTGGACTTTTTGACCAGGCAACGGCTCAGGCCTTCCGTACACACATCCTGGAAACAGGCAACACAGAAGACCCGATGCAGCTATATGTCAAATTTCGTGGATCTGAACCCAGCATTGAGCCGCTCCTGAAAAAACGCGGCCTTAACTGATCCATAACCAGGAATTAGATCGCCGATCGCGAGCCCATCCTCAACCGGGGATGGGCTTTTTTATGATACCGAAAAGACTTCTTTGGGAAGCTCGGCCAAGAAACGGGAAGGGTAGCTGTACACTTTGTCCCATGATCGTACCGTGGCAGGCAGTGTTACGGTCAATTGCTCTTTAGCCCTGCTGCATGCCACGTAAAAAAGCCGCCTCTCCTCTTCGAGCGCTTCGATGTGTTTGAGGGCTCTCACCGAAGGGAATAGTCCGTCGAGCGCAAAAGGTATAAATACGGCATGCCACTCCAACCCTTTTGCGCCATGGACGGTCGAGACGACCACTGGTTTCTCCTCGCTCGCATCTGTGAGTGGCAATGTTCGATCTTGATATTTATCACTCGGCGGATCAAGCGCAAAATCGGTTAGAAAGCTTTCCAAGCTTCGGTATTTCGTGGCGAGCTGCGCCAACATTTTTAAATCTTGCAGACGGATGTCGGCATCATCGTCCATGCTGCGAAGAATGGGCACATAATAGTCAATCACGATATTCACGGCCTCGGTTACGCTGACCCTATCCCTTCCCAGCTCGGCAAACAGACGCTCCAAACGCTCAAGTTGCCCATAATAGGTCTTCTTCGCGAACGGCTCAAACCGTACAACGCCGCTCTGGTTTGCAATATGTGCAATGAGCTTCTTTGCTGTACCCTGACCAACTCCGCTCAGAAGCTTGAGCACACGCATCCAAGCAACGGCATCCATTGGGTTGACAGACAGCCGGAGATGTGCAATCACGTCCTTCACATGGCGTTTTTCATTGAACTTGATGCCGCCGACTACCACGTATGGAATACCGCGGCCCAACAGCTCTGCCTGTACGAGGTTACTGTGCCAGAGTGCCCGCACTAAAACAGCCATGTTGTCGAGAGGAACTCCCCGCTGATGGTGTTCCACAATACGGTCCACAATCCACGTGGCTTCGTCCTCACCCTGGAAGAATCGTTTGACTTGGGGCAAGATACTCGATGGATGCTCTGAATACAGGCGTTTTTTATATCCCAATACCGCTTTGTTGATCACTGCGTTGGTGAAATTCAGGATCGGCTGATTGCTCCGATAATTTTGCTCGATCTTGACAACACGACAATGGGGATACGTTTGTGGGAAACGCAGGATATTCTCGAAATTGGCCCCTCTGAAGGCATATATGCTCTGCGAATCGTCGCCGACCACGGTGATATTGCCGTTTGTAACAAGAAGGTCGACCAACTCCTTTTGCACGAGGTTGGTATCCTGGTATTCGTCAACCATGATGTACTTAAACCGCTGCTGCAGTATCGACCGAAGCTCAGGAATCGACGCCAAAGCATCGCGCAGTACCTCAAGCAGGTCGTCGTAATCGAGAATGCCAGCCTCCGCCTTGTACCTCATGTACCCCTGTGCGATGCGCTCAAGATCGGGAAGGAAGTGCTCCAAGCCCGGAAATTCCAGCTCGACGGTTTTGGCCAGCGATCTGTTGTTGTTCCTGCTGCTGCTGATGAGCTCCTGAATGCGTCCCTTTTTGGGGAACACACGGCCGCTCGGCTCGATCTGCATGCCCGCTTTAACCAGGTCGATGGTGTCGGCCGAATCATCGCTGTCCAGAATTGTGAAATTTGGATTAATCCCAATATGTGACGCATATGTTCGAAGCATCTGAACGGCAAAGCTATGAAATGTCCCTCCTGTTACCTGCTGGCCAACACCGCTCTTCAATAACGCACTTATGCGCACCATCATCTCCCTGGCTGCTTTTCGTGTGAACGTCAACAGAAGGATCTGATGGGGGGGAATCCCATTTTCGATGAGGTAACTCACCTTGTAGGTGATGACGCGGGTCTTTCCGCTGCCCGCACCAGCAATGACGAGAAGTGGCTCGTCGGTAATGACCACAGCCGCCAGTTGTGCCCGATTGAGCTCAGAGGCATACTGTACCTTAAATCCTGATTTCAACTCCGTTTCGACTGTATCGACTACTCGAGATTCAATGCTGCTTGCAACATGTATCAACGAAGACACTTTCTCATCGGTGGCGGTATCCATATCGGGTTGCTCATAGGCATCGGGCAAAGGCCATCCGGTATCAGGATCGAAGGCATCGGCTATCGAAAGTGCATCGTCGGCAATCATGCGCTGTTGTGAACTGATCACCATATCCAAGAAATCGGATGCCTCTCCGTCTTGGTGTTTTTCAACACCTTGTTCGAGATGTTTCTTTCGTAAAAATTCTAGTAGAGACAACGGGCGGCGAATAAATGGTGTTCGGTGATGACAGACATCGACAAGTTGGCATAAATTTGATCTAAATTCCAACGAAATGATTCAAATGGAACTTGGGAACGACACTTCCTCCACACATAATCTGCTTCCACGCGATGGCAACGTTCGATATTACCCGAATGTCTTCGGTCATGATGAGGCCAATCGCCTTTTTCAGGGTTTAATGCAGAATGTCGATTGGCATCACGACGAGGTGGTGTTGTTTGGCAAGCGTATCATTACGCGTCGAAAGGTGGCTTGGTATGGCGACAGTGCCTACGCATATACCTACTCGAAGACTACGAAACGGGCGCTGCCATGGATACCTGAGCTGCTCGAGATCAAGACAGCTATTGAGGCGACTTCAGGGTGCACCTATAATTCATGTCTATTAAACCTCTATCACAACGGCGATGAAGGAATGGCGTGGCATAGCGACGACGAAAAGGAGCTTCTGGATGGCGGGGCCATAGCATCGGTCAGCCTTGGCTCGAGCCGAAAATTCCATTTTCGACACAAACTGACCAAGGAGCTAGTTTCGGTAATTCTTGACCATGGCAGCCTTCTGATGATGCTAGACCAAACCCAAAAACACTGGCTACACAGGCTGCCGACAACAAAGCGTGTATTCGAGCCCCGGATAAATTTGACATTTCGGACGATAATCGGATAAGTCAGGTCGAGTCGCAATCAAACCGAGGTTGTTTTCCACTTACCACGGGTGAATAACCATAAAGTGAAAAGCCCCACTGCCGTCTCCGAAAAAAACACTCCCCAAAAAACGCCCGATTGCAGCCAGTTTTCGGATATTGCCAGATAGTAGCACAATGGAATCTGGATCATCCAAAAGAAGACGAGGTTGATTTTTGTTGGGGTCATGGTATCGCCGGCACCATTGAACGCCTGTGTTGAGACCATCCACCACCCATACACAAACAGGGAGTACGATAATATTTGAAGCCATTCGGCCCCGACAGCAACCACCTGCTCATCTGACGAGAAGATGCGCATGAGTGGCTCGTTGAAAAAGAAGTAGATAAGTGATACACCAAGGAGGAACGCCATGTTGTAGGAACCTATCCTCCAAACGGAGCTTTCGGCCCGGGCCGGATTATTCGCACCCAGGTTTTGTCCCACCAATGTGGCAGCGGCATTCGAAAAGCCCCATGCTGGCATCATGGTGAACATCATGATGCGCATGGCGATGGTTGCACCAGCAACAGCCTCACTGCCCACGAACGCCAATATCCGCATGAGGAAAATCCACGAGGTCATTCCTACTATCATTTGACCGACACCGCCGATGGAGGTCTTGAAGATGTGAAACAATGTTTCGCCGTCATATCGCAACTGCTCGCGCGTCACCCGCAAGTGCTTGCCGCCTTTGAACAGGATCCAAAGCTGCATCAATACCCCAATCCCTCGCCCTATCGTGGTCGCAATTGCTGCCCCTTCCAAGCCCATGGCGGGTATGGGTCCCCAACCGAAGATCAGTATGGGGTCCAGGATGATGTTGATGCCGTTGGCGACAAAAAGCACTCGCATGGCAACGGCGGCATCGCCGGCACCACGAAAAATGGCGTTGATAACAAAAAGGAGCATGATGACGAAATTGCAACCCAGCATCCATTGCATGTAACGGTAGCCATGTTCGATTACCCATGCATCACCACCCATCAGAGCAAGGAGCTCTTTGGCATAGAAAATCCCGATGAATGCAAATGGCGCAGACGCAATCATAGCCAAGATGATGGACTGTACAGCCGACAGACCGGCATCGGACGCATTCTTCTCGCCAATGCGGCGCGCAACGACGGCCGTCACTGCCGTCGACAGCCCCATCCCAACGGAGTAAAGGAGAAACAAATACGTCTCCGTTAGACCTACTGTCGCAACGGCCGACGCCCCCAGGCGTCCCACGAAGTAGATGTCAACCACCGCAAATGTAGACTCCATCACCAATTCCAGTATCATGGGGATGGACAGTAGGAAGATGGCTTGATTTAGTGGAATTTGTGTATAATCGGCCTCAGTACCCGAGATCGCATTCCGCATCTCGCGCCACAGCGACCTTTTGTCTAGCTGCACCACACCATCCCCAGGTTCTTTTGAATCCTCAGTAAGCATCACATCTGCAAATAATCGTTAGTAATAGTATGTCGACCAATAAGTTGTCGAATTTTCGTCACGTTTTTGCCAATCGTTATAGCTTGTGAATATCGCCAAATATCCTAACTTCCACTATATGGGCTTCGAAGCACTCAGCCGATGTCTACAATGCTGAACTATTAGGATATCCACACTTGTTGAGCAAAGCGAGTAAGATGTTACGATAAAAGGTCGACGATGTTATGACGACGATGAAAGGTTACCTCAAATTCGCATCCAAATACCCGGTGTTGGTCGGTTGGATCGTCTATGTTATCCTGACGTCGGTTACAGTGGCATTTTCGCTTTGGATGTTGAACGTCGAAAAAAGCAACGCCATGTATGACGTTGAGCGAAGATCCCTTGAGATTCGAGACAATCTCGAGGGGTCGCTGACCAATAGCGTGATTGCAACTAGCATGATCGCATATCTGGTCGAAAACGACATCATCCAGGATAACTTCGATTCCTTAAGTCGCGATCTGCTTGGGCAATACAAGTATATCGATGCCCTGCAGCTCCTTAAGGGCACCACAATTGTGAATACATACCCCCTTGAGGGCAACGAATCGACGATTGGTTTTGATATATCGACCAACAGGTCGCACGTGTTAGAGTCGATGAAATCCATCACTCGAAATCAGCTCTACTTTGAAGGGCCATTCAACTTGCGTCAAGGAGGAACAGGCATAGTGGGTCGACGTCCAATATATAAAAATGGGGAGCTTTGGGGGTTTACTGCCGTGGTGATACGATCTGCAACACTTATCGCCGCATCTGGAGTCGACCAGTCGGGCTTGGACGATAAGTACCAGTACCAAATCACCAAAATGAATGCCGACAGTACTCTTACGAGCCTGTTCAATCACCCGAACCCAATTGAAAATGGGATTTATTACTCCAGCTTCGTCCCCATTGGCGATTGGAACGTCATTGTTAAAGCGAGGTACCCACTGCATATTCTCAGAGCGACGCCGATCTTCATTTTAGGGTTGCTCCTATCCGTTGTGATCGGCATCATGGCTTGGTTCATGGCCTCCGAGCCCAACAAACTGGAGAGAATGGTGCACGAAAAGACCGAGTCGCTCGAAAAGGCGCTGTTAGAGCTGGAAGAACAACGAAGCCGACTGTTGATCATAAACGCCGAGCTGAAACAGTTTGCCTTCGTAGCCTCGCACGACCTTCAGGAGCCGCTCAGAATGATCACCAGCTTTCTGTCAAAGCTGGATCAGAATTACAGCGCAAATTTGGATGACAAGGCTCGTAAGTACATCCATTTTGCTGTGGACGGAGCGAACAGGATGAGGACGCTCATTATCGACTTACTCGAATATTCGCAAGTTGGAGAGGCCATGAGCAAGCTCGAGCTCGTCGATTTGAACGACGTGCTCAAAGAAGTGAAACAACTGAACAGAGATATCATGACGGCTAAGTCGGCCACCATCATCTCGGACAACCTACCCCTCCTACTTGGATATCGGGTTCCACTCATCCATATGCTCAGCAACTTGGTTCAGAATGCTATCAAGTATTCCAAAAAGGATGTTGCGCCGCACGTCGAAATTATTGCAAGGGAAACCAAGTCGACAATAGAGATTAAGGTAGTCGACAACGGCATCGGTATCGACAGCGAATACTTCGAAAAAATCTTCGTCATTTTTCAGCGGCTTCATACCACATCGGAATACGGCGGTACCGGTATTGGTCTGGCTATCGTGAAAAAGGTAGTCGACATGCATAATGGTACGATTCGGGTTGAATCAACTCCAGGTGTAGGGTCAACCTTTTCCCTATCCTTAAAAAAACCCTCTGAACGCAATGCTCGAATCCAAGCGTAATAAGATGATCATATCGGCCGTTCTATGCCTGACACTGGGGAGCCTCAGTGGGTTTTTTACGGTTGATTCGGTAACGACGTGGTATCAAACCATCAATAAGCCTTCATGGAATCCACCCGGCTGGTTGTTTGGGCCGGTTTGGACCACGCTTTATATCTTGATGGGCGTATCATTTGCTCTCGTCTGGCATTCCGAACACCCCAGTCGGAAACGGGCCATGTCCATATTCGTGTTACAGTTAGTGCTAAACCTAATTTGGACACCCATCTTTTTCGGGCTCCATCAGATAGGCTGGTCATTTTTTGTGATCATTGTCCTGTTAATAACCATCGCTGCCACCATCATGAAATTCAACCAAATCAATAAAACCTCCGCTTGGTTGCTCGTACCTTACATAGTATGGGTTGGTTTTGCTACTGTGCTCACTGGCACCATATGGTATCTAAACTCAAACGGCAATCAATTGGAACAATCCGAAAACATCATAACACCGGCCTCCATGGAGCAAAACAATATCGACACGGGCAACACGGTCCTTACGTGGAAAGATGTTATCGCACTCGCTAAGAACGGCAATAAAAGACCTGACCGTCGGGTTGAAAAGACGGATGCCGAATGGAGGACTGTACTCACGGAAGAACAGTATTACGTGATGCGAAAAAAGGGAACCGAGAGGCCGTTCAGCACAGAAATGTGCTCACGTTTCGAACCAGGCATTTACGCCTGCGCCGGATGTGGTACGCCCCTTTTCGACTCGGCCACCAAGTATCAAAGTGGCACCGGCTGGCCTTCGTTTTCGCTTCCGATGAAAGACAATGTTGTATCCTACATTATAGACAACTCATTCGGCATGACGCGAGTTGAGACCATCTGTAGCACGTGCGATGCCCACCTGGGACACGTTTTCCCTGATGGACCCGAGCCCAGCGGACTTCGTTACTGCATCAATGCGGCATCGTTAAAGAAAACGGAGCTGTAAGTAAACGATCCTACATGGTGCAGGTACTGCATACAGAACTGTTGCTTGGAGCTTACAGCCAAGGCTGGTTTCCTATGGCCGACAGTAGGGCAGATGACAACATCTGGTGGTACCAACCTGAAATCCGCGGGATAATTCCCTTGGCCGATTTTCACATGAGCAAGAATGTGATGCGGCTCATAAAACGGGGTGGATACGAAGTTCGGATGGACCAATCGTTCGAAGAAGTGGTGCGATGTTGCGCCGAACGGGACCAAACATGGATATCCGACGAGATCATCCGAGCCTACACTCAACTCCAGACCGATGGTTATGCACATTCCGTCGAGATATGGAAAGGTGGCGGCATGGTCGGCGGGTTGTACGGCGTAAGCATCGAGCGTGCTTTTTTTGGTGAATCCATGTTCCATCTCGAACCTGACATGGACAAAGTTGCGCTATGGCATTGTCACCAATATCTTTTGCAGAACGGTTATGAGTTGTGGGACACCCAGTATTACACGGAGCACTTGGGCCGATTTGGCTGCGTTGAAATCGCCCATGAGGAGTATCTGGTATTGCTTGATCATGCAATCAGGTAACCAACGCTTAGGCACCGTATACGGAATATGACGAAATCAGTAATGACCTTTCTCGGTCATGTCTTCAATGAAATCAAATTCGAGTTGGCGGCCATACATTAGGCTTTCCTCCAAGTCGAGGTTGCTAACGGCAATTCCAAGCAACCGAACTGGACGAATGTGTGCGTCGGTGGCCGGTAGCAGATCGCGGGCCACATGATACAGGATCTCGGGTTCGTCTACATATCGGCTTAAGCTATAGCTGCGAGTGCTTCTCTCAAAGTCGTGATACCTCACTTTGAGGGTGATGGTCCTACCCTTCGTTTCGATGCGCCTCATCCTGTCTGATACAGTGAGTGCAATTCGCTGCAGTTCAGCCTCCATGTCGCCCAACTGCGTCATGTCTTCTTCGAAGGTGTTCTCGGCCCCTACGCTTTTTCGGATGTGGTCTGGCTGCACAGGACGATCGTCGACTCCATTAGCTATATCGTAATAATATAGTCCAGATTTGCCAAAATGATGAATAACCACCTCCAATGGAGTGCTTCGCAGATCTAGGCCCGTTTTAATACCGAGCGAAATCATTTTTTGCTCCGTAACACGACCGATGCCATGAAACTTGCCGATTGGAAGCCGGTCGATGAAACGTTGTGCTTTTTCGGGTCTGATCACAAAAAGACCATCTGGTTTTTTGATGTCTGATGCGATTTTAGCCAAAAACTTGCCGCCAGCAACACCCGCCGAAGCCGTAAGCCCCGTCTCCGTTTTGATGCGGTTTTTAATCCAGATGGCAATAGTCGTAGCAATGGGTTCGTCAAGCTTGTTCTCGGTTACATCGAGGTAGGCCTCGTCTAATGAGAGGGGTTCGACTAACTCGGTTACCTCGTGGAAGATGTCCCTGATTTGGTAGGCCACATTTTTATAGGCCTCAAATCTTGGAGGGACAAATATTGCGGACGGGCACAGTCTGTACGCCTGTGCACAGGGCATGGCAGAACGTATACCGAACTTACGTGCCTCATAGCTGCACGTCGCCACAACACCTCGGCTATCGGGCGGACCGCCGACGACAATCGGCCTTCCGCGCAACGATGGATTGTCGCGCTGTTCCACTGCGGCGAAAAAGGCGTCCATATCGATGTGGATGATCTTACGAAGCATCCAAGAATATATGTATGAATTATGTGTTATTCACATACTCGGCTACTTTATTGGCCGTATTTTGCCCGTCCAGTGCCGCCGAAATAATGCCCCCGGCGTAACCAGCCCCCTCTCCTGCTGGAAAGAGTCCCCGAATCTGAGGGTGCATGAACGTCACAGGGTCGCGCGGGATGCGTATGGGGGAACTTGTCCGGCTCTCTGCTCCGATCACCTGAGCCTCGTTGGTATAGTAACCACGCATGGTCTTGCCAAAGTGCCGAAACGCATGTCTGAGCCGCATGCTGATCCCCACGGGGACTATATCGTGCATTGGTGCGCTGACGATGCCGGGTATGTAGGATGTCCCTCCTAAATGGGCTGACAACCTTCCCTCCACGAAATCGATCATCCGCTGTGCCGGAGCTTGTTGGGTCACTCCGCCGCCAGCGGCAAAAGCAGCCTGTTCAAATGCTTTTTGGAACTCCAAACCTGCAAAGACACCATGCTTTCTAAACGGCACCAAATCTTCAAGCTCGACAGCAACAACCATCCCGCTGTTGGCGTACTCGTTGTCCCTCTTCGAAAGGGACATTCCGTTAACGACCAACTCTCCCGGCGACGTGGAAGCTGGCACGATCCATCCACCCGGACACATACAGAACGAAAAGACCCCTCGTTGCTCCACTTGGCACACAAGTTTGTAGCTCGACGGCGGCAAATTGGGGTCGCGCTCTGCCGATCCGTACTGAATGCGGTCTATGAGCGGTTGAGGGTGCTCCAACCGAACACCCACGGCATACGGTTTCGCCTCGATCAAGACACCCTTTTGGTGAAGCAAGTAGAAAATGTCCCTTGCAGAGTGTCCCGTGGCCAAGATCACGGCATCGCCAATGATTTCGGCGTTGTCGTTGACCCGAACACCCAAGATGGTGCCACCCTCGAGGATAAAATCGGTGACATGGCTGTCAAAATGGATCTCACCACCGAATTCTAGGATGGTTTCTCGTATTGCCTTGACAACCCGTGGGAGCTTGTTGGATCCAATGTGTGGATGTGCGTCGACCATAATATCCGTTTTGGCGCCATGATCCACGAAAATTTGCAACGCTTTGCGAATGTCGCCACGCTTGTGCGAGCGTGTGTACAGCTTTCCGTCACTGTACGTGCCAGCACCACCCTCTCCAAAACAGTAGTTTGAATGGGGGTTAACGATTCCATCCTGCTGAATTTTCTTGAGGTCGATACGTCGGGCCTGCACGTCCTTGCCACGGTCAACTATCACGGGCTTAATCCCATGCTCGAGCAGTTCAAGGGCCGCAAAGTATCCGGCTGGACCCGCACCCACAATGATGATGCGCTTGTTTCCCAGTGGTTTGTAGGAGTCACGAATCAGTGGTTCCGGTTTGGGAAGCTCGTCTACATAGAGTTTAACTTGAAGCACGAATACAGGATTCTTGCCCCGTGCATCGATCGACCGTTTATGAATTTCCCAATGCCGGACTCTATTTGCCGGAACAGACGCACGCTGTATGGCGGCAGCCTTTACCAGGTCGGGGTCCACAGCATCTGAGGGACTCAGTTTTATTTCTACGATCATGACCAAAGATAGTGAACAATGAAAATTGAAAATTGAATATTGAACAATTAGGAATTGGGTGATAATTATGAAATAGGGTGCAAATAGTATATCATTTTTATATATTGCTCTTGCTCTTGCTCTTGCTCTTGCTCTTGCTCTTGCCTATGCCAAAACAAA
>CAYWCV010000002.1:179580-190839 GCA_964456845.1 uncultured Chitinophagales bacterium
TTGCTCTTGCTCTTGCTCTTGCTCTTGCTCTTGCTCTTGCCTATGCCAAAACAAAACACATCCGAATTCGCCCTTTTGGGGTTGTTGACACAGAAACCTGCCTCAGGTTATGATTTGCGGCGTAAGACGGAACTGCTAATGGGGCATTTTTGGAGTGAGAGCTATGCCAGTATTTACCCCATGCTCAAGCGGTTGCTTCAGCGTGGACTCGTGGACAGACGGCAAGTTGAGCAGACCGATAAGCCCGACAAATGGGTCTATACGATCACGGATGCAGGCATCATCGTATTTCGCAGCTGGCTCGCTGAAGAAATCCACCCGATGCCGCCAAGGAACATCTTGCTGATGAAGGTCTTTTTTGGAGCCCTATCCACCAATGAAGATATTGCCGACCATATTGAAGCCTTCAGGCGAGAATTAATGGAGGAGTTGGGCCGTAGTGAAAGCCGCATTGCAGAAATCCGTCATTCTGCAGACAACGCGTCGTCCGTTTATCAGTTGTTGACTGTCAGCCACAGCATCCACAGCACTCGTGCCATGTTGGCTTGGTGTAAAAGTGCCCTTGAAATTCTGAACCAGCAATCCGACTGAGCATCAGAAGCGGGACGCCGCAACAATTTTTTCCTCCGTTGGAAACGATAAAAACAGAAACAGCACAAAAAGCGCCGTGCTGAAGTAGTTCAGCCAGAAGTAGGCGTTCTCCCATAGCACACCGTAAATCGAGGCCAATATGAGGGTGACTAATCCAAGAAATGCAGGTCCTTCGCGAAGCGCCAGCGAAACGATATGCGCATTTTTATAGGCTTCCAACCATGCGGTCCATGCCGCATCCCTTTCTGAGGCTGATGCATCCAATAGGCGCTGCTTGCTGGCTTTGGTCAGTTTTGGGGTTACGAATCCACCCGCAAAGAAGCTGACCAAGAAAATGAACACGTGAAACTGCGTCAGCATTTTGATGGTGTTTATTTCGCCTTCGGATGGTGCCGTTGTGCCAGCCACGACCGGAATCATGATGGTCAGAGGCACTACAGCGAGGCCGATGCCTAGATGCATCATCTGAGTGAGGCGCAGGTACTGCTGTGGAATTTCATGGTATGGTGTCATTGCTAGTACACAGGTCGTTTAAATGGATCATCTGAATATCGTGAGCTTGAATTTCCCTTCAAAGAGGCACCGACCGAGATGTGGAAGGTCATGTCTCTTACCTCACCAGCGGGCCACTCTTGAAGCGACCGGTTCAGTACATTTTCAAATTTCAGTGCAGCCCATGCCCGCTCACTCAAAATCGTCTTTCGGACGAAAAGGTTAAGCTTTACATGGGTAGGGACTACGGGTCCATCATAGTATGGCGTCTCATCGCGTGATGTGTTGAAAAACGCACTCCATTCCGTGGCTGATTGAACATCGAGGCGTCCCGCCATGGCGAAGCCAGGAACGCCGATATATCGCAAGCCATAGAATGCGCGAAGTTTAGGAACTTCTCTGCCTATCTCGCGATAGGTGTCGCCGCCCGTCACGGCACTTTGTACACCTCCGTAGACCTCCTGCTCGAATCCGCGTCCGGTTCGAAGGCGCCCTCCAATACCAGCGACGGCTAGCATTCCGCCAAGATCTGGCACAAGTCGAAGGTCGTCCTCAAAACGTACCTGATCGGGCAGGTAGGTATATTCTGACACGGTTGACCAGTCACCACTGGTATGTCGTATTCCGCCGTGCGCCTTCAGGTCTGACGTCGGTGAAGTGAATAGGGCTAATTCTATGTCAGCAGTGGCTTGTGAATTCACTCCGATGTTGTCGAAACCGGTCGGATTCGGGGTCAGCATATTGAAACCTTGATACCCCATCGACATCCAGTACCAGAGCGACTGCTGCTCAAAAATGGAATTGCGGCTGTATGATGCGTGAAGTGACATGGGGTGCCTGCGGTAATGCGCGTAAATTTTGGGCAGGAAGGATCCTGCGACCTGGGCAATCTCGGACGCGATGTGGGTTTGTGCATCTGGTGTTGTGCGGTCTGCGTTAAAGTACCCGTGATAGATGCGGTATTGGTCGCTGATAAGCACGTCGTTAAATGGCCTGGCCCGGAAAAGGTCGGCTCCGCCACCGAACGCGAGCGACCAAGCTGCAGACGTGACGGTGAATCCGGCTCTTGCACGAACGGCGTCTGCTTTGATGTTGGGGTCCCATGCGAGGAGGTTATCGCGTCCATGGTTAAAGTCCTCGGTGGCGGAAACACCGGCTGAGAACGTCAGGTTTTCACCCATAACGAAGGATCCGCGCGCCGAGAGGCTCGTATATGTTTGCCGCATGGGCAACTCGGCCCCGAATCCTGGTATGTAGGCAAAGTCGTTGAATGCAGACTGCGTTATGACGGCTTCCACATCGCTTCTCTCGCCAGCATAACCTAGTCGTACCAGTGGAGCAAACAGCATCTTTCGTGGGCTGTGATTGTTATTGTCGTGTCGCACTCTCGTTCGATAACCGATATGCTCGTCGGTGGAATGATGTTCGCGATACAAGGCCGAGGCGGATGCATAGAACCCTTTTGAGGCCACGTGGAGATAACCGTTTCCGTCTGGTCCAACCCGGTCAATGTTTTGAGTGCGGTACTCCGTGTAGAGGAACGGCCCTGGATCATTGATTTCATTGCCGGTGTACATGCTGCCCCCGAGGTCGATGCCATCTTGGTCCCTTTTTATGTGGAAATGGATGGCGCCATGTCCCACCCATTGGCCTGCGATGGTGGTGGACATCGAAAATACCTCTACGGAGTCAATTTGTTGGACTGTGATGGGAAGCAGGTTCAGGTCGAGAAGCCCCAGCAGGCTGCGTTCAATGCGCCGGTTGTCGACAAAAAGCGCCCATCGTTCGTGGGTGTAGTTCGAGAGGCCATTTGCCGACACGTGATTGCTGAAGCCGTCGACCGACCAAGAGTTCCAATTGGGAAGTATGTCAAGCAGATCGGCCGGTCGTTGCACACCATAGTCAAGCAGCTGATTGCGGTCGTACACCGTTCTCCAGCTTGTCTGTGCGTGTGAAGGTGTGGATATTGTAAGGATAAGTGCCAGTGTTAACCATGTGGCAGAAAATCTCACAAGATTTGCGGAGTATTTTTTCATCGCCTCAGCGCCTCCTGAAGGCCACGGCCGGTGCTCAAGCGGTAGGCGAAACCTGCACCGATGTAGGTATAGTACAACCTATTGTACGTATAGACCGTGATGCGCGATGCTTCAAGATGCACAAATGCCTTGTTGCCAAGGGCGATCTGGGCACGAGCTTGCACCGAGGTTGTGAATTCGCTTTCGTCGAGCTCGCTCCGGAATGCGTTATCCATCTCGAACATCATCCGATAGTTACCCAATCGCATACTTGGTTCAATTTCGACGTTACCCATGCGCAGTGGGTAGCCCCAGCCGGCATACATGAATAATGCCGTCATTTTCGGCACGGTGACCAGGTTTTTTCTGTATTTGTGCCAATGGACCCCAATATCAGCGTTTCCAACATAGAATGGGGTGCGCAGACTGGCTCCGGCACCAAAACCAGTTCCGAAATATTCGTAGAATGCTTCGTTCCCCGGGATGTTCTGATATCCGCCTATGGATACATCGACAAACGAGAACGGGGCCGTCTGTGCAAATGCCGACTCTGAGATCACACCGACAAAAACCACCAGGCCCAGTGACAAAAGGCGTATGGCGAAGCGCTTTATTGATCGCATGCCTACAGCAATTAGAGCGGAAGGTCTATTTGGGATTCATGACCATGTCGAAAGCGTTCACCAGGACCTGGAGAATCGAATACATCGCGTTGATCGACTCTTCGTCGACGCCATCCTCCGAAAGTTGCTCAATCCAACCAACCAAGTAGGTGCTCAGGTCGGGTTGGGCTTCGAAAATGGGGCCAAAACCGGCGCGAGCATCTTCTTCGCTCATGTCGGCAATAGCGCGCATTTGGTTCAGGAAAACCTCCTCAGCCTCATCAACAGTGGCTGCGCTCACTTGACCCAGATCTTCCTTGCTTTTTTTGCAGCTCAGGTAGATCACATTTCCGATGTACAGAAGCAGTTCCGCCTCATCGTCGCCGTTCAAGTTTTCGGCACGCGACATCAAATAAGCCATTGCGGCAGGTTGCTCGTCGGCAAACGATTGTGCAATTTTTATGGCGTCTTCAGGCTGTTCGAACGAATCAAGATATTCGCTAACTTCCTCTATGGTGTCGAATGCTACTTTAATGGGGTTCATTTCATTTGTTGAGAATGGATGTGTGATCGTAAGGTATGCAATTTATCCCGATTGATCGTCTTTTTGAGTAACATATTGAGACTCACAACATTGCCCTAGCTTGTCATACTCAAACCGAAACGACCCGGTCATCGCCCGTCTAAGTGCCCTTTGGGCACTCACGGAAATCACGCTAGGAGGTGTGCTTCATGCGTTGCGCATACCCCTCACAGGCTTGTTAGTAGGCTCAACAGCCTTGGCCTGTGTGTATCTTATTGCCATTACAACCAACCAATACCGGTCAATTGTAAAGGCGCTTTCTGTCGTAACGGCCATCAAAATGATGTCGTCGCCCCAAGCTTCACCGTTTTCATATCTGGCGATGGCCATACAGTCACTTTGCTGCATGCCGTTGGCAGGACCTCGTGGTCGGTCAAGGATCTGGGTGACCGCAATGTTCCTCTTGGCAAGCATGTACTCCCCTTTGCAGAAGCTGGTGATTCTCTACATCACATTTGGCCAGCAGGGATTGTCGGTGGTTCTGGGTGAACTTCGCGATTGGGTTGCACCTAACCTTACGACAAGCGAGTTTCTGATGTTCCCACTCGTGCTGTGGTTTGGTTCACATCTCATGGCTGGATTTCTCCTGGCAAAATGGCTGCATCGTTGGAGCATGCCCGATGGTGCGAGGCTAGAGTTGCACGATGAGTGGAAACGTACGGAAACAATGACCCCGCCCACACAAACACCTGCCCGCATATTTGGTCGTCGGCACATCGTTTCGTCTTCAGCCGCAGTCGCGGCATTGTCACTGCTCTTCGTATTTGAGACTGATTTGCCCGGCTGGTTTCATGTGCTATGGCGGCCGTTGCTGATTATCGTTTGCTGGCAACTGATGGCTAGGCCTCTAATGATCATCCTATCACGAAGATGGACTGCATCCACCAGAAACGAGTCAGACATCAGGGCTGTCATGGATGAATTCCCACGGATGTGGTCGATTCTCTCGTTTGCACAAAAAAAGTCGAATGAGGTGACCGGCTGGATAGGTCGAATACGCACCTTTTTGAGGGTGACTATGCACGTATCGTTGACAAGCAACCCAGAGGTTTTGCATGACTGAGGTACATCTTTTGGTCAGGCCAGTGCGGTCTGGCAAGACAACCGCATTGATCAAATGGATCGACTCGCTCCCAAAGGGGTCGGTGGCCGGCGTGTTGGCACCCGACGACCATGAAGCAAGGTGGATTCAGGATATTTCGACGGGCGAAAGGCACATGTTGACGGCCGATTCGACCACTCCAGAGTCACGAATTATTGAAATCGGCCGCTATCGGTTCGACCAAGCATCGTTTCGATGGGCACATCGGGTACTGCGGGCCGGTTTTGAGAGCGTTCCCGAGTGGCTCGTGTTCGATGAGATCGGATACCTTGAGCTTCAAGGTCAAGGACTGGAGCCTGCCGTCAGAAGGATCCTTAACTGGAACCGAAGGATCGCATCCACAAAACTGCTGTGGGTCGTGCGCTCAGAGCTTATATCCGACGTGGTCGACTACTATGGACTAAGCCCTGACGAAGTCACACACTGGAACCCGTAGTGATTATTCTTGTATTGGAGTAAAATTTTCGTATATTTAACCAAATGGTTAAACCAAATAATTAAACCAACTGCTTAACAATGGCTGGCATCGAGAAGGAAACGGACGAAAAAATCTATGAAGCGGCACGCGACATTTTTCACGAACGCGGGTTTGATGGAGCGCGCATGCAGGAGATCGCTGACAAGGCGGGGATCAACAAAGCCCTGTTGCACTATTATTACAGAAGCAAGGACCTTCTTTTTGAGAAGGTCTACCAAGCTGCGGCGAAGAAACTTTTCCCGAACATCATGGTGTCGCTGCGTAGTGACGATCCACTCCCCCAGAAGGTCCACCTTTTCGTTTCGGGCTACATCGACACGCTGAGAGACAATCCCTATATGCCGGGGTTTATTCTGCATGAACTGAACAGAAATCCCGATCGCCTAAAGAACTTCCTTCCCAAAATGATGGAGCAGCTCATCGGTCCTTTCCTCAAGGAGATCGATGCGGAGATCTACAGCGGACGATTACCGTACAAAGATGCCAGGCATTTCATAGTGAGCATGTTCTCGCTTTGCGTGTTCCCGTTTGTGGCGCGACCTATGCTCCAGTCGGTGCTCGGTTTCGACGATCAAGGTTTCAACCAATTTTTGACCGAACGGAAGGAAGAAGTCCCAAAATTGCTGTTGGCGGGTTACAGGGCAGATCCAAATGTCGAAGGGGAGGTGTATGATGCTTAAAAGAAGCTTAATCGGGGTCTTCATATTGGTCTTGGCATCCCCGGTCCACTCACAGCCGGTGACGATCGAGCAGCTCATCAAGGCGGCTTTAGATCATCATCCCTACACGGATAAAATCAGTTCGGAGGGCGAGTTGCTGAAGGTGAAGGCCGACGGCATCAAGTCCGCCCTCCTACCCGACATCAGTCTGAATGCGCAGGCAGGATATCAGAGTCTGGTTCCGGAGCTTCCGTTTCAGCTGCCCGGCATGGCCCCCCCCAACATACCCAAAGACCGTTATCAAGCCAGCATCGACCTCAATCAGTTGATCTATGATGGCGGTCTTACGGAGCGAAGAGCCCAGTTGGTTGAAGTGGAATCGCAGATGAACCAGACACGAATCATGGTTGAGCGCTTTCCCATTCAGCAACAGGTAGTGGATGCGTGGTATGGGTTGGAGCTCATATCAATCCAAAGGAGCATCTTGAGGCTGACGCTCGAAGACTTGGAGGCCAGATTGCGCGTGCTTCAAGTCGGGCTCGACGGTGGTGTAGTGATGCAGATGGATGTCGACAGGATTGCCGTAGAACTGGAGCGCGTGAGGCAGCGAAATGCCCAGATACATGCTGACAGCGCCCGCATCATAGATGTACTGTCCGAAATAACCGGAATGACGTTCACCGATCGAACGGTTTTTGCACCGACATCCGACGATGGACCAGGCATCAACTCACAACCAGTTCGTCCTGAAGTGAAACTATTCGATTTGGCCGCAGAGATGGCTGACGCAAGAATGCACGTCGAGAAAGCCCTCAGGCGGCCGAAGGTTGCAGGCTATCTGCAGGGGGCCTACGGAAAACCCGGGTTGGACATCTTTGCAGATTCGTTCTCGCCATTCTGGCAGGTCGGGGTCAGAACCAGCTGGGCACTTTGGGACAAAGGCGGTTCAAAGAGAGACAAAGAGACGAACCAACTTGCGAAAAAGCAAATCGAAAACGATCAATCGCTGTTCAATCGTGGAATTTTGCTGTCAGTTCACCATCAGGAGGCTGAAATCGAGAAAAACCGGGAACTCTTGAAAAGTGATGAAACCATCATGCAACTCAACGAGCGTATTAAGTCGGCGTCGGAGGCCAAGTTAGATGAGGGAATCATCCATTCAACGGACTATCTGTCCGACGTGCGTGCCGTCGAGCAGGCGAGACTGCAGTATGAGTCCAGAAAGATTGCCATCCGTTACGCCCAAACACAAATTCAAATTATCAGAGGTGGCTTATGATGCGGCCAATCACAGGAATCATCTTTACAGGCATGCTGCTCTTAATGACAGGGTGCCAAAATGAGAACGACATTGCCGACGCCTACGGCCACTTTGAGTCGAGTGCCGTGTCGGTCTCGGCCGAGCGGTCCGGGACACTGATGGAGTTTTCCGTCAGCGAGGGGGCAAAACTTGAAGCGGGGCAAATCGTGGGCCTTGTTGACACGTCGATGCTCGCCCTGCAGCGCACTCAAATACTAGCAAGATTGGCGGCATCCCGTTCAAAGCTGCCCACGATACAAGCGCAGTCGGATGTGGTGAACGAGCAGATTAAAACATTGGATAACGAGATCATGCGCTTCAAGAACCTGCTCGCAAGGGGTGCGGCTACTGCAAAGCAGGTTGACGACCTGGAATCGCAGCGCCGGGTGGCAGAACGCCAACTCGACGTGCAGGCCAGCAGCAAGAGGTCGCTTGAAGCAGAGATACGGGCCATGACTACGGAGCTTGAAATGGTCGACGACCAAGTAAGGAGGTCAATCATTCGAAATCCGATATCGGGAACCGTACTTCACACGTACGCCGAGAGGCACGAGATGACCGCCCCGGGCAAACCCCTGTACAGCATAGCCAGCTTGGACACGCTTGATGTGAGGGTCTACGTTTCGGGCGACCAACTGTCATCGCTTCAACCTGGCATGGTTGTGACAGTGAGCTACGACGTGACTGGAGGTGAAATCGAGTCGGTGCCAGGCGTCATCAGTCATATTTCTCCACAAGCCGAATTTACCCCGAAATTTCTGCAGACGCGCGAAGAGCGCACATCCATGGTATATGCCGTGCTCTTGAGAGTAGGAAACAACGGTAAGCTAAACATTGGCATGCCCGCAGAAGTAACATTTAAATGAGCAGACACTATGATGGAAGCCGCCGTCGAATTTAGGGGGGTTACAAAAAATTATGGGCCGACGGTGGGTATCCATCCATTGGACTACCGTATCGAACGTGGTCTCATAACGGGCCTCATTGGTCCGGATGGTGCGGGTAAGACCACCATTTTGCGCATCATCAGCACGGTGATGCGTCCCGACGCCGGTATCGCATCCGTGCTTGGGTTCAACGCCGATATCGACTATCGCAAGATTCGCGTCCGTATCGGGTATATGCCCGGCAAATTTTCGCTCTATCAGGACTTGAGCGTGCTAGAGAACATATCTTTTTTTGCATCCGTATTCGGTGTAGACATCAAGGAGGCCCTCCGTCGTGTTGACAGCATATACAGCCAGCTGGCACCCTATGCCAGCCGTAGGGCGGGTGCGCTTTCAGGCGGCATGAAGCAAAAACTCGCTCTTTGCTGTGCCCTCGTGCACAAACCGGAGCTTCTGCTGCTCGACGAACCCACTACGGGTGTCGATGCGGTATCGAGAAGCGAGTTTTGGGACGTACTCACCGATCTAAACAAAGATGGGATGACAGTTGTGGTATCGACGCCCTACATGGACGAAGCTTCGAGATGCAGCAGCGTCTCATTGATCCAGGATGGAAGGATCATGAAATCTGGGTCACCGGCAGAAATTGTCAGATCGCACAGGGGTATCGTCGCAGGTATAACGACTTCTGAAAAATACGATGCACTGAAACTGCTGAGGACATTTCCCCACGTAGATCAGGCACAAACCTTTGGGGAATCGATTCACTACACTGACAAACGGGGTGATTTCGATCCACTGGAAATCAAACAATGGCTCGAACAACGTCTGACGCAACCCGTATCGGTCGAAGTGCTTGAACCCGGCATTGAAGATGTGTTTATTCAAATGATGCTGGAGACCGCCAATGCCAACATATGACCACAATTCAGAGTATGCCATTGAGGCGATTGATCTCACCAGGACATTTGGTGACTTTGTCGCAGTAGACCATATAAACTTTAATGTTAAACGAGGTGAGGTCTTCGGTTTTCTGGGTGCCAATGGTGCCGGAAAAACCACGGCCATTCGCATGCTTATTGGCCTGTTGCGGGTATCGAGCGGCAGGGCAACGGTAGCTGGCTACGATGTTCATACCCAGACCGAGAAAGTGAAGCAAAGTATTGGCTACATGAGCCAGCGCTTCAGCCTTTACGACGATCTTACGGTCATAGAAAATTTTGAACTGTACGGTGGTATCTATGGCTTGACTAGATCAGAGATTAAACAGAAGAGTGGCCAAGCTCTTCAACGTTTGGGCCTAGAATCGCAAAAAAAACAGATTCTGAGCAGTTTGCCCTTGGGGTGGAAGCAAAAATTGGCATTCACGATAGCCCAAATACACAATCCACCGGTCGTTTTTCTCGATGAACCCACGGGTGGGGTCGACCCGATCACCAGAAGGCAGTTTTGGGAGATGATCTACGAAACGGCCAGCACTGGAACAACGGTGTTTGTGACGACCCACTACATGGACGAAGCCGAATATTGCGATCGGGTGAGCATCATGAATTTCGGAAAGATCGAGGTGATGGGTACTCCGAGCGAAATCAAGCGGACACTCGGAGTCGATACCATGAACGAGGCGTTTATTCGCGTCGCTAGACCAACGGAGGTGTAAATGAGCTCCTTGTTTAGCTTTATTCTTAAGGAGGTTCGCCACATTTTGCGCGACAGGCGTACCTTGCTGATCCTATTTGGCCTGCCCATCGTGCAGCTGATCCTCTTTGGCTACGCCATTCGGAACGAACTGAGCAGCGTGCCAATTGCCGTCGTCAACAGCTCAGCCTCCGAAGATGTTGAGGTGCTGTCGAGACATCTCACGGCATCAGGGTATTTCATACTCGTTGGAGAATTCAGGACCGAGAAGGAAATTTGGACGGCATTTGAATCGGGTCTCATCAAGGCTGCCGTAGTCGTCGGGCCCGACTATCCCTCCAACATCATGCAACCAGGGGTGTCGCAGATCCAGATCGTGACCGACGGATCGGATCCCAATACGGCGCAGACGATATCGTCACAGCTGTCCGCAATGATCATGGGCTGGCACCAGACCGCCGGTGTTGGAGCTCCATTGATCCGCACGGAGGTGCGCCTGCTCTATAACCCCGAAATGAAGAGCGTGTACCTGTTTGTTCCAGGGCTCATGGCCTTTATTTTAATGTTGGTGTCATCCTTGATGACCTCGATCGCGGTTGCGCGCGAGAAGGAAATGGGCACCATGGAGGTGTTGTTGGTCTCTCCTTTGAGGCCGATCGACATCATCGTTGGCAAAGTGTCGGCTTACATAGCCCTTGCCTGCTTTAATGCCTTGACGGTAACCATTCTTGCCGTCTACGTCTTTGGAGTGCCATTTCGAGGAGGCATACTGCTCTTTTCGGTTATAACCATGGTGTACATCATCGCATCACTTGCACTGGGAGTGCTCATATCGACACGATCGAGCACACAGCAGACGGCCATGATGATATCGCTTGGGGCCCTGCTGCTTCCTGTCATTTTATTGAGCGG
>CAYWCV010000003.1:0-38197 GCA_964456845.1 uncultured Chitinophagales bacterium
TGCCGATGTTCACGTGGGGTTTGCTTCTGTCAAAGGACTCTTTTGCCATGGTCGTATATATTTAAGTGCTTGTCTATAAATTTCTGTTAGTTGCCCTTGGCCTCAAGGATCTTGGTGGCCACCGACTCAGGGACTGGAACATACTTGCTGAATTCCATTGAGTAGACGGCACGTCCCTGCGACAAGGAGCGTAGTGTCGTTGAGTAGCCGAACATCTCGGACAGCGGCACTTTGGCTTTTACTATTGAGCCATCAATGTTGTTTTCCATGTTTTCGATAATACCACGACGGCTGTTCAAGTCGCCGATAACATCACCCATGTACTCCTCTGGAGTATTGACTTCTACGGCCATCACCGGCTCAAGGATGATTGGGCCTGCTTTGCGGGCAGCTTCGCGGAAGCCGCCACGTGCGCACAATTCAAAGCTCAACGCGTCGGAATCCACATCGTGGTAGCTTCCGTCGAACAGCCTGATTTTGACGCCTTCAACAATGTACCCGGCGCGGATACCGCCAGTAAGGGCACCTTTGAAGCCTTTTTCTGCCGGTGCAATAAATTCTCTAGGAATATTGCCTCCGGTAACCTCGTTCACAAACTCGAAGCCTGTGTTGCCTTCAATCGGCATCATCTCGAAGCTGACATCGGCAAACTTACCCTTACCACCGGTCTGCTTCTTGTACACTTCGCGGTGCGTCACCGACTTGGTGATCGATTCGCGGTACGATACCTGAGGATTACCGACATTTGCCTCAACTTTGAATTCGCGCTTGAGACGGTCAACAATGATCTCGAGGTGGAGCTCGCCCATACCCTCGATCGTGGTCTGACCCGTTTCGTCGTCAACACTGACGCGGAAGGTCGGATCTTCTTCGGCCAACTTGACAAGGCCGGTCGTAAGCTTCTCACTGTCGGCCTTCGTCTTAGGCTCGACGGCTAGCTTGATCACCGGCTCAGGGAACACCATGCGCTCGAGGATGATCGGCTTGTCTTCGGAGCAGAGCGTGTCGCCCGTGCGCACTTCCTTGATGCCCACAGCTGCGGCGATGTCGCCGGCACGTACCACTTTGATGTCTTCCTTGGTGTTGGCATGCATTTTGAGGATACGGCTGATGCGCTCCTTTTTGCCCGTGACGGAGTTGAGGATGTATGATCCTGCCTCCAAGGTGCCGGAATATACGCGGAAGAACGTGAGCTTGCCGACGTAAGGGTCGGTCATGATCTTGAACGCGAGAGCCGCAAAAGGCTCGTCGAAGTCCGTTTTACGCGTGAGTTTGGTCTCTTCGTCACCCACTGCCGAGCCTTTGACGTCTTCGACATCAAGAGGCGAAGGCAAATACTGGAGCACAGCGTCGAGCATGGCCTGAACACCCTTGTTCTTGAAGGCGGATCCGCACAATACGGGGGTGATGCTCAGGTCGAGCGTCGCCTTACGGATGGCCTCGTGGATTTCCTCTTCGGAAATCTCCTCCTCCATCAAATACTTCTCCATGATCTCCTCGCTGTAATCAGCGACGGCCTCGACCATGATCTTACGGTATTCGTTGGCCTTCTCAACCAATTCGGCAGGAATTTCGACCGTAGTGTAGGTCATTCCCTGGGTCGAATCGTCCCAGATGATGCCCGTCATCTTGACCAAGTCCACAACGCCGCGGAAGTCCGACTCGTTGCCGATCGGGATCTGCAGCGGGATCGGATTGGCGTTCAGGCGGCTCTTCATTTTGTCGAGCACGTTGAAGAAGTCGGCACCGGTACGGTCCATCTTGTTGACGAACGCAATACGGGGCACACGGTACTTGTTGGCCTGGCGCCATACGGTCTCAGATTGCGGCTGAACAGCACCCACTGCGCAGAACACACCGACGGCACCGTCCAATACACGGAGTGAACGCTCAACCTCGACCGTGAAGTCGACGTGACCCGGTGTGTCGATGAGATTGATGCGGTAGCCGTTCCAATGGCATGTGGTGGCGGCGGATGTGATCGTGATTCCACGCTCCTTCTCCTGCTCCATCCAGTCCATGGTCGCGCCGCCGTCGTGCACCTCACCGATACGGTGGTTGATGCCCGTGTAATATAGGATACGCTCCGACGTGGTCGTCTTGCCCGCATCGATGTGGGCCATGATGCCGATGTTGCGCGTTTTCCTGAGTTGTTCTAATACTGCTACTTCAGCCATCTGTCTGTGTGATAAATATGTACAATTAGAAACGGAAGTGGGCGAATGCCTTGTTGGCTTCGGCCATGCGGTGGGTTTCGTCGCGCTTGCGAACGGCGCCACCCTCGTTGTTGGCGGCATCCACGATCTCGCGGGCGAGGCGTGCTGCCATTGATTTGTCGTTGCGGTTCTTTGCCGCCTTGATGAGCCAGCGCATTCCGAGTGCGGACGCGCGCTCGGAACGCACTTCCACCGGAACCTGGTAGGTCGAACCGCCGACACGGCGGCTGCGCACCTCGATGGCTGGCGATGCGTTGCCCATCGCCGAGCGAAGGACGTCGATGCCAGGCTGACCTGTCTTTTCTTCGATGATCTCAAATGCCTGATACAGGATCTTGCGGGCAACGTTCTTCTTGCCGTCCTTCATCAGGAAGTTGACAAACTGCGTCACCATGCGGTCCTGAAACTGTGGATCAGGCTTGACGATGCGTTTAACGGCTGATTTTCTGCGCATGCTCGTAAACGGTTAAAATACTCGGTTGGAAATTACTTCTTGCCTTTGCCTTTGGCTGCTGCGGCGGCCTGGCCCGGCTTCGGACGCTTGGCACCGTACAGACTCCGGCTCTTTTTACGGGCGCTCACGCCGCTTGTGTCCAGCGTGCCACGGATGATGTGGTAACGCACGCCCGGCAAATCCTTCACACGGCCGCCGCGGATCATCACGATGGAGTGCTCCTGAAGGTTGTGGCCCTCGCCCGGGATGTAGGCGATTACCTCAAGCTTGTTGGTGAGCTTGACCTTGGCTACCTTACGGAGAGCCGAATTTGGCTTCTTTGGAGTCGTGGTGTACACACGGGTGCACACGCCACGACGCTGAGGGCAATTCTGCAGAGCAGGAGACGAAGTCTTGCTTGTCTTGCTCTTTCTGCCTTTTCTTATAAGCTGTTGAATTGTAGGCACGAAACTTCCGATTAATTGAACGATTGAAAATTCGTTTGCAGGAAGGCAAAGATACTGCTAGCACCACCAATAATCCAAGAGGTACACATATCCAACGCATCAAAAGAGATAAAAAAGTCCTCCAAAATCGCCAAACACGTCGTTTGAGCACATTTTTGTTTAAAAAATAGTACAACCGATATAGATCAATATATCAAATGAACTGGAAAGACCTGCCAGGCATGACCGACAAGCGGAGGGCCGCCATCATCAAGGCCGGATCCTCCGATCCTAGCCAAATCGTCGACTGGCCGCCCATCCGATACGAGCTGCCCGCCCTGCACATGCCCATGGCGCAGCTGCACGAAGCGGCCGGCAGGGCCACCACAACCGGCAAGGTCGTCTCGTGCCGCACCGAAGGGTTTGGCAGCAACCGCCGCCTGATCGTCCTGTTCTCCGATTCCGGATTCAATCTGGAGGCCGTTTGGTTCAAAGGCAGCTCCTGGATCGAGCGCCTGATCGAAACCGGCGCATGGTACACGATCAAGGGCACCATAGGCAGCTTCCGCGGCAAGCTGCAGATGACACACCCTGAAATAACGAGGGTCGAGGGTCCGGACCGATTGCCCCAATCGGACACAGATGCTACGTATGCACCGGTATACCCGTCTACCGGCGAAATGAAATCCACCAGGATCACTCACGCCCAGATACAGAAGTGGATCGTCCACATCCTGGAGCGAACGTCGTACATCGATCACATCCCATCCTACATCCGCGGCGAGATGGATCTCCCGCCATTGGAGGACGCCTACAGGCTTATTCACACGCCCGTAGGCTACGGCGACTGGGAACCAGGCCTGAAACGCATGCGGTTCGACGAGCTTTTCCTCTTCGAATTGGCCGTCATGAAGCTCAAGGGAAGAAACAGGGTCACCCGCGACGGCATTCTGATCCCTGAGGTGGGAGACCTCACCCGCACGTTCATCGCATCGCTGCCCTTCGATCTGACCGAGGGGCAACGATTGGCCCTTCGGGAGATTTTCAAGGATCTGAAATCGGGGAAACAGATGAGCAGGCTGATTCAGGGCGACGTCGGTGCCGGCAAGACCGTCGTCGCAATCGCGTCGATGCTCATGATGGCCGACTTCGGTTTTCAGTCTGCCATGATGGCTCCGACCGAAATTTTGGCGGAGCAGCATTACAGAACCATCAAGCAATACGTGAACGACCTCGGCATCGATGTGGTGTTGCTGACCGGAAGCAGAACCGGCAGGCAACGCAAGGACGTGCTGGCATCCATCGCGTCCGGCGTCAGCTCGATCGCCATCGGCACCCATGCCCTGATCGAGGACGACGTACATTTTTCGAAGCTTGGGCTTGTCGTCGTCGACGAGCAGCATCGTTTTGGGGTCATGCAGCGTGCCAAACTACAGCTTAAGGACTCCTCCCCCCACATGCTCGTAATGTCGGCGACCCCAATACCCCGGTCGTTGGCGTTGACACTCTACGGCGAGCTCGACATCTCAGTCGTGCGAGGCCTGCCGGCCGGCCGAAAGCAGGTGCGGACGGTGGTGCGTAACGACAACCAGCGGGAGGATGTGTACACATTCGCCGACGAGCTGCTCGACGAGGGCGGCCAGGTTTACGTGGTCTATCCGCTAGTCGAAGAATCGGAGGTGATGGACCTCAAGGACGCCACGGCGGGGTTCGATATGCTGAAGGACCGTTTTCCCGGACGCAGGGTGGGTCTCATACACGGGCGTATGAAATCGGCCGAGAAGGACGCCAGCATGAAGCTCTTCAAGGACGGCGAGCTCGACATCCTGGTAAGCACGACCGTGATCGAAGTGGGTGTGGATGTGCCCAATGCCAACATGATGATCATTGAGCATGCTGAGCGTTTCGGTCTTTCGCAGCTGCATCAGCTAAGGGGGCGCATCGGCCGTGGCGAGCGGCAAAGTTACTGTGTGCTCATGGCCGACTTCAAGCGAAGCGCCGAGGCCCGCGAGCGTCTTGCGACCATGGAGCGAACCAACGACGGGTTTGAGATCGCCGAGGCTGACTTAAAACTCCGTGGACCCGGCGACTTTCTCGGAACAAGACAGAGCGGCCTGCCGGCGTTCAAGTACGCCGACATCCTGCGCGACCAAGATTTGCTGGAAAAGGCGCGGGATTATGCCGATCGCATCATAAGTGAAGACCCAGATCTCTTAAAACCCGAGCACTCTGCCCTGCGCCACAAATTCGAGGCCTACCTCGAGGAGAAGCGTGGGTTCTTTGAATTGGGCTAGTTCTTGTCGTAGCGCTTGCGCTCGTTGTGGTCGAGGTAGAGCTTGCGGATGCGCAGGCTCTTCGGCGTCACTTCGAGAAGCTCGTCGTTGTCGATGAACTCGATGCACTGCTCCAAGCTGAGCTTGCGGGCGGTGTTGAGCTTCACGGCGTCGGCGCTCTGGCTGGCGCGGTGGTTTGTGAGCTGCTTCTTCTTGGCAACATTTATCACCATGTCGCCTGCTCGGTTGCTCACGCCAACGACCTGACCCATGTACACCGGATCGCCCGGCTCGGACAAAAATGTACCACGGTCTTGGAGTCCTTCGAGGGCATAGCTGGTCACTTCACCGTTTTCGAGGGCGATGAGGGCACCACGGCTGCGTCCACTGATGTCGCCTTTGTACGGCTCGTATCCGTCGAACTGCTGGTGCACCATACCCATTCCACGGGTATCGGTGAGCATCTCTCCACGGAATCCGATGAGGCCACGCGACGGCACGCGGAAGGTGATGCGGCTGTTTTCGCCCTCTTGGTCCATCGACATCATCACACCTTTTCGCTGCAGGAGGTTGTCGATCACCTTGTTGGAATATTCGGTCGGCACGTCGACCACAACTTCTTCGATCGGCTCGTGGCGTTGTCCGTCGATGTCGCGGTAGAGCACCTCAGGACGCGATACAGCAAATTCATACCCTTCGCGGCGCATGGTCTCGATGAGGATGGCCAGCTGGAGCTCACCACGGCCGGCCACGCGGAACACGTCGGGGTTGTCGGTTGGCTCGACCTGGATGCTCACATTGGTGCGGATTTCCTTCTGAAGGCGATCCTTAATTTGGTTGGAGGTCACGAAATCACCCTCGAGTCCGGCAAAAGGCGACGAGTTCACCCGGAAGTACATCGCGATGGTCGGCTGGTCGATGTTCATGAACGGGATGGGGGTGGTGTCACTGGCGTCGGCGAGGGTGTATCCGATTTCAGACTCTTCGAAGCCGGCAAGGGCGATGATGTCGCCCGGATTGGCCTTCTCGGTCGGTTCGCGCATGAGTCCCTTGAAGGTGAACAGCTTAGTTGCACGCGCTTTCTTGATGGTTACGCCATCGGGACGCACTAAACTCACATCCATGTTCTGGACTACTACACCCTGATCAACCTTACCTACTGCGATTCGGCCGAGGTAGTCGTTCCACTCTACGTTCGAGATGAGCATCTTGAAGGGCTTGTCGACATCCACCTTCGGCGGTGGCACATGCTGGACTACTAAATCAAACAGCGGTGTGAGGTCAACACCTTCGTCCGACAGCGACGTTTTGGCGATGCCCTCGCGTGCAATGGCGTAGAGTACCGGGAAGTCGAGCTGCTCGTCGGTGGCGTGCAGGCTCACAAACAGGTCAAAAATCATGTTAAGAACGGCGTCGGGGCGGGCATCGCCACGGTCGATCTTGTTGATGAGCACGATAGGACGGTATCCCAGCTGCAATGACTTGCGAAGCACGAATTTCGTCTGCGGCAGTGGTCCCTCCGCAGCGTCGACAAGCAGGATCACGCCGTCAACCATCTTAAGGATGCGCTCCACCTCGCCGCCGAAATCGGCGTGGCCAGGGGTGTCGATGATGTTGATCTTGATGTCACCCCAAAGCACGGCCGTGTTTTTGGCCATGATGGTGATGCCCTTCTCGCGTTCGAGGTCGTTGGAGTCCATCACACGGTCGGCTACGGCCTGGTTTTCGCGGAATGTGCCGCTCTGTTTCAGAAGTTGGTCGACGAGTGTTGTTTTGCCGTGGTCGACGTGAGCAATGATGGCTATGTTGCGGAGGGCTTGCATGCGGGGTAAAAGATAAAAAAAGTAGGTACAGCCTTGTAATATACGAATATCCAGTCACCTTTTAAGTAAGTTATCACATCAACTTTTAATTGGAGTATTAAATGTAAGTTTGATACGAAGTGTTGCCATGTTTGTTTTTATTGTTTAGTATTATCATACAATCAAACCAAAACAATTAAATTAAATATAGTATACTGACCTTTAGTAAAGGTGTAATCATTCTTCTCGTCGCATTAATATCGACTCTAGGAAGTGCGATGGTGAGTGCGGCCGTTGCAAGTATGTATGGACAAGAGTCACAATTGAGACAAAAGGAAAATGTGATTTAACACTACCAGGTGAAGGATGACAATAATGATTAATAATAGACTGAATTTCTTTCGTTCAATGAAGCGATTTGCACTAATTGCAGCCATTAGCCTTACACTCGTGAACTGTAGTGAACTAGAGGATGATCATGATGACGGTGTCATTTCGGCAGAGATTACTGGCACCCTCACTTCTATGAACAATGTCAACTATGTGGGTCCCGATTCCCTGTTCAATCCGTTCAGAATCCTGAATATCAACGATCAGTTGGTTCAGAAGTTTGGCAATTACCCAATAAACGATCTAGAGCCAACACGTAAGATGTTCCTCAACATGAAGTCGAACGCCTACAACCCCGAAAAGGATATATTCGCAGCATTTTATATGAGCATGAACGCTTTCAAACTCTTCCGAAAGGATGGGGAAATGATCGGAGAGTACAGGGTGGATGGGTTTAGCTTTGATTCAGTCATACCAGAAGAGGCCATGAACTATACCTACAGGTACATCCAAGATTCCAGCAACGATCACATCTATACGCTGGGGGTGTACGGCAACGCTGCAGATCTGTATGAGCCGAAGGCCGATTACGACACGGAATCCATCTTTGAGGTTTGGGATTGGGAGGGCAACTCGTTGCGAAGGTATACGCTCGATCGATTCATCCACGCGTTTGTCGTGTCTGAAAAGCACGGTCGCATCTATGGCTACTCCTATTCCGATCCAACCAAAGTGTTCGAATACGAGCTGCCTTCCAAGTAGGCTACAATCCACCGTCGTGGAGGATGGCCTGTCCGGTCATGAAGGCGGCATCTTCCGAAAGCAGCCATGCGGCCAACGATGCGAGCTCTTCGGCCTTGCCCATGCGTCCGACGGGGATCTGCTCCTCCATACGGCTGCGCGCAACCGCGACATCTACCCCCTGCTCTTTTGCCCTCAGTTTGACGACGCGCTCGATGGCGGGCGTGGCATGCGAGCCCGGGAGGATGCAGTTGACGGTGACGCCGTTTCTAGCCACTTCCCTGCTGAGGGTCTTCGCATAGCCAACCACGGCGGCGCGCACGGCGTTACTGAGCACGAGTCCGGGTATGGGTTTGACCACCGATTGGCTCTCGATGAAGAGCACCCGCCCGAACGAGCGTTCCATCATGCCGGGCACGAGTCGCCGGCACAGTTCGACCTTCCATTTGAAGATGAGCTCCCAGGCGGAGTCCCAGTCGGCGGGCTGCACATCGAGGCTTTGCATCACCGGTGGACCACCGGCATTGAGCACGATTCCGTCGGGCTGCCATTCGACCATGCGGTCTGCGAGGGCTTCGATGGCCGATGCATCTTTCACATCGGCCGCATTTGTTGTAATCCTGTCTGGATGTAACGCCTTCAGGCTGTCGAGATCGGCCTGTGTGCGCGCCACGGCCACAACGTCGTGACCCGTAGAGGCGAGTTTGATGGCGGTGGCCTTGCCGAATCCGGATCCGGCACCGGTGACGAGGAATTTCATGGCTTGGCTCCTATTTTCGGTTCAGAAATCGTCGGCGTTTTCGGTCGACGGTCGAAATGCCCGGAACGGAGCTTTCGCTCACCAACCGCATGTCCTCGATCGAGTAGATGGCGTTCGGGTTGCAGTCTTTGATGGTGCCGATCGTCCTGTTCATGTCGCGACGCTGCACGATGGCGAAGAGCAATGTGGCACTTCCATAACCGGCCTCGGCAGACAATGCGATAACAGTTGCCCCGGCCGACCGTAACCGTTCCTGCAATGTCGTGCTGTCTTTATAGGTGATCACACGAAATATCAGGTTGCCGATCATGAGCCGCTTCTCGATCATCATACCGACGTAGTTACCGGCCGAAAATCCACCCGCATAAGCGATGTAACTGCCAACATCGCTGAGATTTTGCATGATCTTACCAACGGCTATCAGCCATATGAGGGCCTCGAAGAAGCCAAGGATGGTCGCCTGCATCTTCATCCCCCTCGACACGAACACAATTCTCACTGTGTTGATGGATACATCCCCAATGCGAGCGAAGAAGATGAATGCGTAGGTTAGGATGGAGGATGTGAACAGAAAATCCATGGTCATGAACTCAGATTGAAACGCCCAAGACGGGTAAGAAGCTGTTAAAAGATACGAACAATCCTAGTCGGACCCACCAAGCAACCTCAACCCGTTCGCCACCACGAGCAGCGTGCTGCCTTCGTGCCCTACCACGCCGAGGGGAAGCGGAAGGTCGAACAGAAACACCGACGCAACCAGCATGAGGATTACAGCCATTGCAAAAATGATGTTCTGCCACACCACCCGGCGGGCTCTGCGCGACAACTTGATCATCCAGGGAAGCTTCAGCAGGTCGTCTGACATGAGCACGACGTCGGCCGTCTCGAGGGCAACGTCGCTGCCGGCCGCCCCCATGGCAACACCGAGGTTGCCGCTTGCGAGGGCGGGTGCGTCGTTCACGCCGTCGCCGACCATGGCAACGGGACCGAGAGCTGCGAGTTCCCTGATGATGCCTTCCTTGCTTCCCGGCATGAGCTCGGCGCGCACGTCGTCGATGCCCAGCTTGTCGGCAACGGCCTGGGCGACGAATCGGCTGTCGCCTGTCAACATCATCACCTTTTCGATGCCGAGAGCATGCAGCTGGTCGAGCGCCTCTTTGGCCTCGGGCTTGAGTATGTCTGCCAAGGCAATCATGCCCTTCAATTGATCGCCGCTGGCCACAAAGATGACGGTATTCCCATTTTTTTCAAGATCGGCCGCACTCAGCGACACCCTTTCGGGCATGTCTATGCCACTTTCTACCATCAGTTTCCTGCTTCCAACCCGAACAGTGGCACCCTCAATCTCGACGACGACCCCTTTTCCGGTCTCTGACTGGAGGCTGCTCACTTTTGTGAGCGGCAACTGGGCAGCTTCTGCAGCCCGCACCACCGCCTGTGCCAACGGATGCTCAGACATGTGCTCGGCACTGGCGGCCAGCTGAAGCAGGTCATCGTGTGGCATATCGCCCACAGAAATCACATCCGTGACCTCCGGTTTCCCCTTTGTCAGTGTCCCTGTCTTGTCCATTGCCACATATTTGATCGAGGCAGCCTGCTCCAGGTAAACACCACCCTTGAAAAGGACGCCTTTCCTGGCTGCATGTGCGATGGCCGAAAGGATGGTTGCAGGAGTGGAAATCACCAAAGCGCAGGGTGAGGCTACAACCAGGATGGTCATGGCACGGTAGAAGATATCGTCGAAAGTGCCCCAGTCAAGCAGCCATGGCACTGCGACCAACAAAAGGGTCACTATGATAACACCTGCGGCGTAGGCGGGCTCGAAATCGTCGAGTATCCGCTGTGTCTTTGCCTTGCCGGTGCGTGCCTTTTGCACCATTTCGACAATTCTTGACAAGGTCGACTCTTCAACAACCCGTGTGGTGGTTATGGTCACGGCACCCAAGGTGTTCATGGTGCCGCCGAAAATTTCGTCGCCGGGCTGCTTGTCGACGGGGATGCTCTCCCCTGTTATGGCGCTCTGATCGGCAGCCGTGGCGCCTTCAAAGACCCTTCCGTCGACTGGAAAGCGCTCGCCGGGCCTTACCACGACAATGTCGCCCACGTTTACGTCCTCCACTTTGACAGACTTTTCAGTACCGTCGGGCTGACGCACGTTGGCGGTGTCGGGCCGGAGTTCCATGAGTGCCTCGATGGCCCGGTTGCTTTTCTCGAGTGCAAAATCCTGCAGGGCATTCGACAAGGAGAACAGGAACAGCAGAATGGCGCCCTCCATCCATTGATTGATGCTGGCTGCGCCGATGGCCGCAAGGATCATCAACAGGTCGATGGATGCTTTACCCTCCTTAAGCTCTTCGTACCCTTCCTTGACACCATAATATCCGCCTGACAAGTACGATACGATAAATATCCATCGAGATAGGCTTTCGTCGAACAATCCCAATAGTGGCCCCAACCATCCGGCCAACAGAGCCACAAGGCATATGAGTGAGAGCCAAAACGATGTGGAGCTTAGAAGTCGCATATTCCATGATACTCAATTCTTTACGAAAAGGGTATCATCAAGATGTTGGAAGTTCGATCGTGAATATAGAGCCTCCTTCAGGATTGTCGCTGAGCTTGAGATCTCCACGGTGCGCCACAACTATGCTCTTGGCAATAGACAAACCCAAACCGTAGGGTTTCTCCCCGCTGGTGCCCGAGCGTTTCGCTTTGGTGAACGACTCAAAAATAGCCTCACGCATGTCGGTTGGCACACCAATTCCGCGGTCAACTACCGAAATGGCCACTTTGTCGCTCGTATCTTTCAGGCTGACAACAATATCGGCACCCTTGGGGCTGAATTTGACTGCATTTCCGATGAGATTGAATACAGCCCTTGTAATCTTCTCAGGATCGATCCGTACCATCTTCTCGAAACCCAGGCCATCGTAAATCAGCTGTTGGCCTTTATCCCTGGCCCGAAACTGCATCATCTCGACCGTCCTGTATATCAGTTCCTCGATGTCGGTAATGCGTGCATCTACTTTGATGCGATCTTCGTCGGCTAACGTCAAGATATCGCCAATGAACTTTTGCGCACTTCTGGTGGCAAACCGAATTTGATTCATGAGCTCTTTTCCATCTTCGGAGACTGGTTCGAGCTCCAGCAGCTGAGCCAGACTGTCGATGGCGCCTAGTGGGTTCCTGAGGTCATGGGCTACCATCCACATGATTCGGTCTTTCTCAATACTTGCATCCCTAAGCTGTTGAACGGTGGATTCGAGCTCCTGCTTTTGCTTACTGATCTGTTCGTTGAGTTCGTGCAGTAACGTCATGCTCCTTTTGGACTGCCGCCAGGCATAGAAAAACAGCAGAAGCACAACAGCAAACAATGAGAACACTATGCTCCCACCAAACAGCCATAAGGTGCGCAACTGGTTGTCGTTTTTGAGACGCTCCACTTCCTGCTGGGCCAAAATGTAGTTGTACTCACTCGTGGCGTCTGTATCGAACACCATCATGTTCGCCCTGGTCAACGAGTCCTGAAGTTGGTTCTGAAGCAGACGGTCCTGTAATGCAAGTTGATAGATGCCGTTTAGTTGCCTAAACCTTGACCTCGTGTCCAGCATACGAGCGATGGTGGTCGGGTTCGGATGACGTTGCGTGTAGCTTTCAACCTCGGCTATCAACGCCCCGACCTCATCCGTTCGTCCAATGCTCATCAAAAGGTTCGACAAGTGCAACCTGGCTAGGTTGGCATCGTTGATGTCGAATCCTGTACGGCCGTTGAGTTCGATGCTTCTTCGGTACAAGGGTTCAGCTTCGTCGAGGCGCCCCAACGCCACAAGGGTCTGTGCTTTGTTCCCGTAAATCACCCCCTGAGCCATTTCGACCAGTGCGCTGTCCACATCCACGTCGAAACGGTTCTCCCGTATGTAGTTGAGGGCTTGATCGTGGTAGACCATAGCGCTGTCGTATCGTCCAGCCTTTGCATAGCTGATTGCGATGTCGTCGATCCACCGCTGTTCCCTGGTGAAATGGGCTACATTATCGTCGCAGCCGTCGTAATTCGACAGTGCTTTCTGAAAGTAATTTACGGCATCAAGATAGTTTTGGCGCCTGTATAACACGATGGCAAACCGTGCATCATAGGCTGAAGTCAGGCATCTATCTTCCAAATCCAGGCCAATGATCCTTGCTCGTACATAATTGGTGTAGGCCCTGTCGTTTTGGAAGAGGTAGTTGTTATAGATGTCACCCTTATGCAAAAAAGTGAGCGCTAGGTAGCTCTGCATGCCAGCATATCGGGATGGATCCTCGATGTAGGCGATCAAGCTGTCAACGATTTCTAGCGACCTGTCGTGCTGGCCTGTCTCGTCGGACAAGTAAGCATCGAACAGACGCTTCCTCCAATAGTCGACGGGGGTCGGATTGGCTAGTGCGTAATAAAGCGAGTCGGCATACTGTTGGGCGGCGTCGGCCCCCATCGTACGGTTGACATTGACCGCCTGGTGATAATAGTCCTCGGATATCGACTGTACAAAACGCTGCCCCTCATCCACTTGGCATGAGTGAATGGCAAGTACCAATGCCAGTACGGCGACGATTTTCATGGAGCCCGATGTCACTGCATTATTCCGCTTTTTGTAAATGTGACAACTTTTGAGGCAGGCAATATACTTTCTACAAACAAAAAAGCCTCGTTAAAAAAACGAGGCTTTTTGGGGCGGAGAGAGAGGGATTCGAACCCTCGGTACCCCTTATGAGGATACAACATCTTAGCAGGATGCCGCTTTCGACCACTCAGCCATCTCTCCAGTGCAGAAGGTAAAGATATTGCAAAATCGACTTGGGAGCAAGAGTCATGAAGCGGGATCGGGGTCGAGCACGTAGATTTGTGCCAAGTTCCGGCCCTCCTGGGCATAATCTAAACCATATCCGAGCACAAAGAGCGTCGGGATCTCAAAGCCGACATGGTCGATTTGAACATCATAACGCGTGGCGTCCGGCTTATGCAGCAACGTCATGACGCTTACCGACTCCGGTTTTTGATCTTTGATCTTCTTGAGGAGATAGTCCATCGAAAGCCCCGTGTCGATGATGTCTTCGATCACGATCACGTGGCGACCCTTGATGGCAGCGTCAAGCTCCTTTCGCTCCGTGACCTGGCCGGACGAGACCTTCTCGTCGCCATAGCTGCTCAACTTGTAGAAGTCAACCTCACACGGAATGTGAACATGACGCATGAGGTCTGCCAGAAAAATGAAAGATCCATTCAAAATGCCGATAAGAATGGGACGCTTGCCGGCATAATCTCGATTAATCACGTCACCCAACTCACTGAGTCTGGCATCAATCTGCTCTTTGCTGATAAACAACTTGAAGCGCTCACCGTTGCACACTACATGATCGGGTAAATTCAGGGCCATCTTGAAGAACGTCTTAGTGATGTATCGAAAAGTGGAGGCATGCATGAGATTCACATGCAAGTTTGGGATCGATTCGCCATCGAGTTTCGTATCCTGGGTGGCTAAATATAACTGCGGCAACCGATCCATCCAAGGTCAACACGTAGGCTCTTGGCTTCAGCCGTAAAGGCACACCCCATTCGTTCAGAAGGTCTGACACCGGTTTAGATCCGTTCAGAATGGGCAGTCGATCGCCGAACTCATAGCCCCTCATGATGTACGCGCCATCAGCTGCCCGTATCGAGAACGTTAACCCAACGGGACTCTCGCCGCTTAAAACCACGCTTCCGTAATCGAAGTCCAAAGGTCGGCCAATGACGTCCGACACGGAGAAATGGCGCATCACTACCCTGTCGTGGACCTTGAGGTCGAGGACGAGGTGGTCATGGTCCCTGTGCCACGCCACCATGCCATCGAGCTCGACCATCCTTCCCGGCTGGCTTCCGAGCAGAGACCAAATGGTTTCGGGCAGCGATGGCGTTATCGGCAGGCCCTTGCGCTCGTGAATCCGGTGGATGATGGCCGATTTCAGCGGCTCGGCGATAGATGACAGCCAGTCGACCGGTAGCTTCGACGCATCACCGTACGGGAGAAGCAACTGGTCGACCGCCATGCGATAGACCTCGCCATACATCTTGATCCTCTCCACGTTCGTCTTCCATCCCGGAAAAAGGCGGTCCATGTCCGGTATAAGTTCGTTCCTGAGAAAATTACGTGCGTAGGCCGACGAGGCGTTGCTCTCGTCCTCTCTCCATACGATGTTGCCCGTCTTTGCGTACTGCTCGATGTCAGCACGTGTAGTAGTGACCAGCGGTCGCACATAGGGCGGATCGACCGCAGGAAGGGCATTCCAGTTCGACGGTGCCGCTCCCCTGAGCACGCGCATGATGAGGGTTTCGTACAGATCGTCCCTATTATGGCCGAGCACGACAGCCTCAGACCCCGTTTCATGCAGGGATTTTTGGAAGCGGTCACGTCTGAACTGCCGCGCCGCATCCTGAAAGTTGCCGCCTGGATCTACGGCGGATTCCCAGTGCACCACTTCCAGATCAGCACCCAATGTTGAACAAAACCTCCTTACAAGCGCTTCGTCGGCGTCTGAAGCTTCCCCGCGCCTGTGGTAGTTCACATGCACGACGTTGATGCGTAAACCGGCCTGATTCAGAAGGTGGAGCGTCACCATCGAGTCGACACCACCACTCACACCCGCCACAACAGATGCGTCGGGCGACAAGCCCGCTTCGGAGAATAAAATTCGCCGAAACTCAGACTCTATCTGCAAAGATCCTGACTTGCTCATATGAAAACGTCTGTACCGTGAAGTTGTCGTCCATAAAGTGCAGGTGTCCGTTCACGTTGACCCCAAGCAACAATCTGCTTCCGTCGAGCATGTTGCCGTCGACCTCCACCTTCACTTTCGCGCCATATCCGATGATACGCTCGTTGATCTGCTTTACCAAGCCTGGATCCTTCCGAACCCATGCCTTCATCATACCTTCCGTTTCGTTTACGATATCTGCCAAAAGCCGCTCGCGCACCAATGGCCTACCCAGAAGCTGCATCAGCGAGGCAGCTTCAGTCAAAGAATCGGGAAACGTGGACTGGTTCACGTTCAGACCAATGCCGACGATGAATCTGTCGAAATGGTTACCGCTGAAGACGGCTTCCGCCAACACTCCGGCCACCTTTTTCCCTCCGATCAGCAAATCGTTGGGCCATTTGATGCTTGTTTGCAGGCCGAACTCCCTCTGCACGACACCGGCAACAGCATTGATGCAGGCCAAGGTGAGCAAAAGCAGCCGATCGTGCGTTTCCGGACGCAAAAGGTAACTCCACGTGAGGTTGGAGCACGGCTCGGTCACCCAGTCCCGATCGTACTGCCCGCGTCCCTTTGTCTGCCAGTCTGTAAGGCAGATCATGCCGTCTTGAAGAGAGCCGGATGGAGCGGCCTTCAACCACGTGTTTGTAGACTCCAGCTCTGGAAAGACAAAAAGTTCCCTTCCCAGACTGGACGTCCTCAAATGGGTGGAGTATAAGGCGGTATCAAAATCACGCATGCGTCAAAATGAGGCTAATCATGCCAAAATAAAACCTTATGCAAACAAAAAACCCCAGACGAGAAAGTCGCCTGGGGTGTGATGTGCTCGGACTGCAATGAAATCAGTCGATTTTTACGACGGAATCTTCCGTACCAAAGTCGTTGGCGACGAAGCTGTCTGCCTGATCGTCGTTCTCCCAGGAGTACCCGTCAATGAAATAACGGAAACGCGTTTCTGATCCTGGCGTCATGCGCACGGTGGTCTGCCACTGGTCGCCTTTGAGCTCAAGCTTGTTTGAATTCGTGTCCCAGTCGTTGAAGTCACCCACAAGAGATACTGAATTTTCAGCCTTGTCTGCAGGCAGTGAAAATGTCACCTTACAAACGGTACGTTTAGGTGTGTAGTCTTTCGAAATCATGGTAATACCTGAATGTGTTGTTGATGTAAGCAGGTTTGAGTAGCCGTACCAGCCATAGGTTCAATATACACAAATTCTATTTTTTAATAAATAGTCGCAATATCCTATTTATTTAACTTAATTATTTGATAATGCATATATTATTTAGTTTATAAAGCGCTTCCATATACTTTTCTTCAGTACACCGAACCGTTAAAACCTTAATTTATTTAGCATCAGACATATTGATATATAAATAACTAAAGTTGTGATGCCGAAATTCGCAACCTAAGGATTCGCGTTACCCGCTCGTTGCAGCCAACTTCGACTGCCAATTCGCCGCCACCATTTCGCGGTCGTCTTTCGTGTGTGCGCTCATCATGTCTGACAACAAACCTTCGAAGTCCTGTGCCGTGAAGTTTCGGATCATCCTTCGGATGGCGGGAATCGACCTGATCGACATGCTGAGTTCGGTTACGCCCATTCCCAGCAGACATGCGGCGGCAGTTGGCTGCGAGGCCATCTCACCGCACACGGCAACCGGCACTCCGGCATCTTGCCCTGCTTCGACGACCCAACGCACCGATTGCAGGACAGCCGGGTTCAGGCTGTCGTACAAGTCGGAGACCAAGGGATTTCCACGGTCGACCGCCAAAATGTATTGGGTGAGGTCGTTTGTGCCGATGCTGAGGAAGTCGGCATGGCGGGCCAGTGTACCTGCGATGATCGCTGCCGATGGCACCTCTATCATCATTCCCACCCGGATACTTCTGTCAAAAGGGATGCCGTTTCTGTAGAAGAGGTCCATCCTGGACGAGAGTATTTTCCGGAAGGCCAACCATTCGTCAAGCACGCTCACCATAGGGAGCATCAGTCTGAGGCGGCCGGGGAATTCGGCAGAAACATGTAAAATTGCGTCCAGTTGCGACTCCAGAATCGTGGGCCTGTCGAGCAGCAGACGGGCACCTCTCCAGCCGAGGTGTGGATTTGCCTCGCCGGAATCCCTGTCGGTCAGTTTGTCGCCTCCGATGTCAAGCAAGCGGAAGGTCACGTCGTGTTCACCAACCGAGGCCGCCATGGTTCGGTAGTACCCTATCTGCGACGTGACCGACGCCGAGGCACCAATGGCCATGAGCATAGACTCTGTCCTCACGAGCCCGATACCTTGGGGGTTGTAGGTTGCGAAATGTTCGAGTTCCGACTCGAACTCGACATTGGCCCTCACCTCGATCGCCCGTCCGCATGCCGTTGATGCCGGCCTTGCGTCAAGTTCCGTCACCCTCCCGGCCTGTTCCTGTTGCACCGACTTCTTTCGGAGCCTGGAAACTAACCTTGCCGACGGCTTCAAGTAGAGCGCCAGTTGGTCGGCATCCATCAGAATGGGGTCGCCGGTATGCACATGCTTGGTGAGATCCCTCACCCCGGCCAGAAACGGAATCCCCATCGATGCGGCAATGATGGTGACGTGCGATGTCGTGCCACCTTTTGCGGCGACTGCTCCAAGGATGTGCGGGGCATATTCGAGGAGCTCAGTGGGCGAGATTTCGTTGGCAACCAGGATATTTCCACCCACATCGGTGGGTGTAGCTACCAAGTGGAGATGGCGATAGATGCGGTCGCGAAGATCGCGAAGGTCGGCGGTGCGCTCCATCATGTAGGCGCTGCCGGTCTCCTCAATGCGGCTGATGTAGTACCTGAACACGTATTCGATGGCATACTCGGCCGTCCTCTGCTCGTTGAGAATGGTACGATGAAGCTCGGAGCTCAGTTCAGGATCGTTGAGGATTTCAAGTTGCGTGTGAATGATGTTCTTCACGTCGCTGCCCCCGAGGCGCTGCGCGGTGACCATCAGGGCCGAAAGTTCCTGTTCAGCCTTCTGCTTGCTCTGGTTGAATCTGAGTATTTCAGCTTGAGGGTCTTCGCAGATAAGTTGGTCTGTTGCCATTTTGGGCAAATCTTCGCCCAAAACTAACGCAATCCCGCTCACGATCCCGCCTGTGCCGGCCTTACCCTCGAGAACCCCGGGTGCTAAATGAGAATGGTGCATGTTGCGGCGCGCTCAACCATCATTGAAACCCTTGCTGAAAAGATCCATCACAGCTCGACACGCGTCGCCTTCGTCCGGACCATTAAACTCGAGATCCAGTTCGGCACCCTGCTCTGCAGCGAGGGTCATCACTCCGAGGATGCTTTTCCCGTTTACCCGGTATCCATACATGTGAATGAAGAAATCCGACTTGAATTTTGATGCCAACTGAACCAGTTGAGCCGCAGGTCTGGCATGCAGCCCGGCAGGGTTGTGCACTACTGCGGTTTTTCGGATCATGCTCGTGTGGTTTTGTGAAGTAGTAAACGCTATCAATTAAAATACTGCACATACGTTTTAAATCAAGAGCAAGTCTGGCCATTTTTAGGCGCAATATCTTCTAGTCCGGATAAAACTCCGGATTTTGTTAACTTTGACCTTTTGCAAGCACAATTTCAGGACACAATACCTATGTCGGTCACCAAAGAAGATGTGGCATACATTGCCAACCTAGCACGGCTTCAGCCCGATGAGGCACAAACCGAGACCCTCATGCGCGACATGAACCGAATCTTGCAGTACATGGAGCAACTGAACAAGGTCGACACCTCGGATGTCGCGCCGCTCGACCACGTGATCGAGATTCCCCCCGACTACCGCAAGGACGTCGCACTTCCTCCCCTCGATCATGACAAAGCCCTGTCGAATGCGCCTGACGCCGACAGCGACTATTTCCGCGTACCGAAGGTAATCGAGTAACAGCCATGGCAAAAGCAAGAACAGGAACAAGAGCACATTCAGGTGCTGGAGAAACGGCCGAGAGCCGGCCGCTCTTTGACCCCTGGGAGAACATACCCAATGTCGTGAAGCACGTGGTGTGTCTGTTGATTCTGCTGTTGCTCCCGACATTTCTGTTCCCGGACGTTTTTTTGGGCGACAAGCGCTTCGTAGCCCACGACACGATTCAGTGGAGGGCTTCCGCTGAATCCATCATATCGGAGCGTAACGCCACCGGCGAGGAGCCCTTATGGGCTGCCAACCAGTTCTCAGGCATGCCTGCCTATTTGGTCTCGTATCAAAAAAGCGTGCCGAACATCGACAATATCCTCACATTGCCCGAGACCCTCTACCCTGCCAGTTTCTTCTGGGTGTTGATCATAGGCATGTACCTGTTTCTGATCAGACTCGGCTTCAAACCGGCATCAGCGCTTCTTGGGTCCATACTGGCAGGCTTCTCAACCTATTTGCCCATCATCGTGGGAGCAGGCCACAATTCCAAGTTTGTCGCGCTCAGCTTCGTTCCCTGGGTGATGCTGGGTTATGCGATGCTTCGCGACGGGGACCGCAACAGATGGCTTTCTGCGTTCGTCTTTACCGGGGCGTTCATCCTGCAGCTAAGGGCCGGACATCCACAGATCACCTATTATTTCATGTGGTTGCTCGGAATATGGTTCCTATATGATGCCGCACAGGCATGGAAGGAAGGCCGTATCAAGCCCTTTACGGGCGTTGCGGTGCTTGTTATCGTGTCGGGTGTGGTCACATTGATCGCGAACGCCCAGCCTTACTGGAGCATTTACGAATACTCGCCGTTCAGCATTCGCGGCGGCGGCGGCGCCGATGCGCCTGGAGGTGCCGGGCTCGACATGGAATATGCGTTCAGATGGTCGCAGGGTTGGGGTGAGTTGCTCACCCTGCTTGTTCCGAACGCCTATGGTGGATCGGCCGCGTACTGGGGGCCCAAATCGGGGACGAGCGGGCCGCACTACTTCGGAGCCATCACGATGGTGTTCCTCCTGATCGGGCTTTGGAAATCGGACTTCAAGCTCAAATGGGTCTTCTTTGGCGCCGGTGCCCTGACCATGCTTTTCTCGTTGGGAGAGAACTTCATGGCCTTCAATACATTCATGTTCAACTACTTTCCGTTGTTCAATAAGTTCAGGGCTCCCGAGACGTGGCTGGTTGTGGCAGGTTTCTGTTTCCCGGTCGTTGCTGTGGCCGGCCTGGACTTCCTCACGAAGAAAGTAGGGAGCATCCATAAGTCTGACTGGCTGCCGGCGACCATACCTGTCGCTCTGCTGGCCATCGTTTTGGCATTGGGAAGTGGCACCATTCTTTCGTTCGACAAACCTGGCCAAGCAGACCAATTTATCGAGCAACTAGCCGCAGCTAACCAGCTGAGCCCTAGTGACCCGAGGGTGCAACAGCAAGTCAACGAATTCATTGAGACCAACTTGAAGCCCGAGCGACGCACAATGGCCGAAAAAGACGGCCTGAGGTTTTTGATCATCGTGACGCTTTCGATTGCTGTGATTGTTGGACTCGGATTCCGCAAGCTCAGTGCCGGTCCTGCAACGTTGATCCTCGTGCTCATTGCCGGTTACGACGTGATCAGCGTCGGTCAAAGGTACAGCAACGACAACAGCCTCGTACCGAAAGATTTTGACGCTCAACGAACCATCGAGCAGACTCGCCGGCCCGTGGACACGTGGCTCGCCGACAATGTGAAGACGGATAAACCATGGGCATACCGTGTGTTCCCGCTCAGCGACAACCCGTTCAACAATGCCCTGCCCTCGTACTTTTATCCGTCATTGGGTGGTTACAGCGGGGCGCGAATGGCCATCTACGACGATATCATGTCGAGGTCGATCTTTGTAGGCGACTTCGGGCTGAACATCGCCATGTTGAACATGTTGAACACGAAATATATCACTTATGCGGCCGGACTGGAGCTCCCTGGTTTCGAACCCGTGCACCAAGACGATGATATCGTGGTCTACGAAAACACGAACGTGTTACCGAAAGCATGGTTTGTCGATCGGGCAGACGTAGTTCTGAACAAGGATAACTCACTGGCACGCATCAATCAATTCACCTTCAACCCAGCACGCGAGGCGGTGGTAGAATCTGAGCGCCTGCTGCCTGAACTCACAGCCGACAGCACGGCGAGCGCCTCCGTATCGTCATACAGTGCTCGCCAGATCGATGTGCAAGTTAGCAGGAGTATGGGAAGTGGCCTACTGGTTATCGGCGAGCTCTATTATCCTAGAGGCTGGGTAGCCACCATTGACGGTGAGCCAACCGAAATCTTCAAGACCAATTTTGCACTTCGGGGTGTAATCGTGCCCGAAGGCACGCATACCGTGACGTTCCGATTCGAACCAGGCTCTCATACCGCAGGCACGACGATAGCCTGGGTCGGGCATCTTGCCTGGCTGCTCATGGGCGGAATGGCCCTGCTGGTCCACCTGCGGACGCAACGCAAACCATAGTGATCGGCAACGGTCATGCCATGCCGCGCAAAGTACTGATCATAACGTATTACTGGCCGCCTGGAGGCGGGTCGGGTGTGCAGCGTTGGCTGAAGTTCAGCAAGTACCTGCGCGACTTCGGGTGGGAGCCCGTCATTTACACTCCCGACAATCCCGAGATGGCCGCCGTCGACCCGAGCCTTGAAAAGGACATACCAAAAGGTATCGCCGTTCTGAAGACACCGATTTTTGAACCCTACGGTTTCTATAAAGTGCTGACCGGACGCAAAGAATCGCTTGGCGCAGGTTTCGTGAGCGAATCGGGCAAGGTTGGATCCCTCGAAAAGCTGTCTCGATGGATACGGGGCAACTTCTTCATCCCGGATGCCCGAAAATTTTGGATACGGCCGTCCGTGAAGTACCTATGCGCATGGCTGGATAGCAACGAAATCGATGCCATTGTGAGCACAGGGCCACCACACTCCATGCATCTGATTGCTTCTGGTGTCAAACAACGAACTGGATTGCCTTGGTTGGCCGATTTTCGCGATCCTTGGACGAACATCGACTTTTACGACGAGCTCAGGCTCGGCAAACGCGCCGACCGCAACCACCATGCGTTGGAGGCATCGGTAGTTCGTGGCGCCGACCGTGTGACGGTAGTCAGCCCGACCATGGAACGCGAGTTCCGGGAGGCCCACCACCGCGACATCATCACGCTCACGAACGGCTTCGATGACGACGACATCGTAAGCGGACACACACTCCCCGCAAATGACGAGCGCTTCGGAATTGCCCACATTGGCACCATGAATCCGAGCCGAAATCCACTCGGGCTGTGGGAGGCTCTGTCCGTAATCGCGAAAAACGACGATCCGGCATGCAAAAACCTCAACATTCGCCTGATTGGGCGGGTGGATCATTCCATAAAGACCGCCATACACGATTTCGGACTTCAAAGCATCACTGACTATGTGGACTACGTGCCTCACGACGAGGTGGTGGCTTGGCAACAGGGCGCCTCTGTGCTTCTCCTGCTTCTCAATCAGTCAAAAAATGCCCATGGGATTCTACCCGGCAAGTTTTTTGAGTACATGGCAACCGGGAGGCCGATATTGTGCCTTGGGCCAACCGACAGTGATGCGGCCGCCATCCTGAGGGAGACGGGATCCGGCGTATGCTTCGAATACGACGACGTGTCCAGCATCAGGTCGTGGATCCACGATCAGATCGCAACGCATCCCGCTCAGGCATCACGTTCACCCAACATCGACCGATTCAGCCGACAGTCACTCACTTCGGCGCTGGCCGGTATTCTGGACGATATGGTCAAGTAGTTCCGTCAGGGCTTCGAGCCTGCGCGACGACGGGAACCTTCCCGCAATGTTGCTTCGCACTTCATCTGTCGAGAAGGAACCCTCAACCATGGCGCGCCTGATCAGATCGGCAAGCAGCTGCGCGTCCTTCCGATGCAGCACGTAGCCCGTTTGTCCGATGATGAAGGGAATAGCGGCCACATTCGACCCGATTGGAATACATCCACACAGCATGGCCTCGCACAGGGCGTTCGGAAAGCCTTCCATCAATGACAGCTGCATGTAAAACCGGTGTTTGTTCAGCAGATCCACAAGCCCGGATCTGTCGGTTACAGGGTGTAGATGAATATTGGGGCTCAAATTCTGCAACCACGGGTTATCTGGATTGGCGCCTACAAGTGTGAACAGGGCCTCCGGCACTCGTTTTGCTGCTTCGATGATTAAATCTACGCCCTTCCGCAAGAAAATGGCCTCCGAGTCGATACCGGCAATGACCGTAATGAAGCTGTTTTCGGGGCGCTGCTTACCCAACGTCGGCCATTCGTCGACCTCATACCCGTAGTGAATCACCGTGCTCGGCGTTGTCACTTCAGGACAAAAATGCCGATACCCTTGCCTAGGTGCGCCGGCTGGATCGTACGTGTACGCCACATCGACGAGCGACTCATCGACTGGAGCCAAATGACTCGCCATACGATACGACAAGCGCGTAAACAGGCCCATGACCGTGCGGTTGAAATTACCGTAACGGATCGCAGGAAACTTGGCTCCGTCTGTTCCAGCAATGATCACAAGCGAGGGCAATCGAAATAGTTTGGTCCATAGCGCTGGCAAAAACGACACGTATCCCGCAATGTGCGTAACGGTGGCAACCGCACTAGAACCGTGCCTGAAGAGGAACCATTTCTGCCTGATGAACGCCATCGGCAGCAGGTACTTCTTGCGAACGTCGAAATGATGCTCAACAACCTCAAAGCGTTGTGAAAGCATGTCGATGTCGCGACCTATGAACGTGCTGCGCTTCGCGTAGAAATACAGAATTTTCGGCTTCTCTCCAGACATGTCAACCCCTAAGCCCCCGCAGCCTGAATCGTTGCAGCACACGTGCCAAATAGGACTTTAAATGGGGTACAGGTACCGATGCGTGTTTCTTAAACAGGATGGCTTGATAATCGGCCGGAAGTCTGAACAACGCGTAGGACTCGAAATACTCCAACGACAAACCTGCCGATTCGGCATGGTGAATCAAGTCAGCCGCCGAAAGTGACTGATCGATGATTTGCAGCTTCTCCGGTTCGTGTTCGCGGATATAGTCCTGGTACTTGGGATGCGGTATATGCACGAAGACGCGCCCGCCGGGTTTCAGCGCAACCGATATCGACTGAAGGACCTTGGCGTGCATGTCGACAGGAATGTGTTCGAGAACATCGGGGAACACCACCCAGTCGAATGTTTTTAGGAACGAGGCATCCATCATGTCGCTGATTTCTAAGTCCACGTTTCTGAATCTTGTGAGCCTCTCCCGTGCAAGCCGTATGTTTTCGGGACTGATGTCAACCGCCGTGATCGCCCCGCTGCCCACATATTCGGCCATCAGCTGCGTGAGCTGCCCGACACCGCACCCAACCTCCAATACCGTGTCGCTCTTGCTGAGTCCAAATGTCTTGAGCCATTTGAAGATTCGGGCGTGTCGGTCATTGATGCCAGATTTCTTCTGATACTGCGAGAAGCGGTCGTAAAATGCGCTGACTTTTTCGGTATCGTAGTGTGGTTCACTCATAGACAACAAGATACGGTGCACGGCCGTATATTATCTTTTATTTGATCCATCCAAATTGGAAACGACGTTTTGGGCATTGTAATTCGACAGAGCTTCTGGAACACGTTGGTGTCGTACACGGGCGTCGTTCTTGGTGCCGTCAATGTGATCTGGTTGTTTCCGGTCGTGTTGGGCGACACCCAATTCGGTGTTACGCGCCTGCTGCTCTCAGCCTCGCTCATCGCTGCACAGATTGCCCAGTTGGGGATGGGGAACGTCACGTTTCGTTTTTTCCCGAAGTTTCAGGATGCAGCGTCTGGCCATCGGGGCTTTCTGAGGGTGCTGTTGATGGTGCCGTTTGTGGGATTCCTGCTCTATCTGGCACTCTTTTTTGCATTTCGTGAGCCTTTTGCGGCACTTTTTTCCCAAAATGCGCCCCTGTTCGTCCGTTTCGACCTGTATTTAATTCCCTTGGTCGGGTTTACGCTGTATTTCAACGTGTTCGACGCATGGTTGCGGTCGGTGTACCGCACCGTGTCGGGCTCGTTCCTCAAGGATGTGGTCCTTCGGTTGCTCCAGATGATGGCCATCGGCCTATACTGGCTGGGGCTGATCGACTTCCATGGGTTTGTGGTCGCTTTTACAGCCGTACACGGCCTTGTTTTGGTTTTCATTGTGTATTGGACCTGGCAATCCGGCGAGCTCAAGATAAGGCATCCCTACAAGCCCCCGTCAGCCGATATAAGCACAGAAATGCGTTCCTACGCCGGATACGCGATACTTGGCGGCATATCGGCCATCGCCATCGCCAACCTCGACCTTCTCATGGTGGGCGCCTTTCTCGGAGAGGCCAATGCTGGCTACTATGCCATCGCCTTTTTTATCGGAACCTTCATCTCGATACCCGAGCGGAGCATCTCTAAGATCAGCTATCCGATCATCGCGCAGGCATTTCAGAACGACGACAGGAACCTCATCGCGTCCATGTATGCCAAGACCTCGCTGAACCAGGTCGTGATCGGGCTGCTCATTTTCGTCGGGATCTGGGCCAATGTGCACAACGCCGTCGAACTGTTGCCCAGCGGGTTCCAAGTGGCCAAGAATGTGATGATCATCATCAGCGCCGCAAAACTGATCGACATGGCCACCGGTGCCAACAGCATCATATTGTTGAATTCGCCATGGTACCGGTTCGACCTTGGCCTGAACGTGATCCTCGTAGTGCTCACCATTGTCACCAATCTTCTGCTGATACCGGTGCTTGGGATCGACGGGGCGGCATGGGCCTCGTTCTTGACCATCGCGCTCTATAACCTCATCAAATTCGTCTACATAAAGAAAAAGTTGGGCATCCAGCCATTTACCTCCGCCTTTGTTAAGGTCCTCATCGCCGGAGCAGTGGCCTACGGTGTATCCGCCATCATGCCGGTGCTGCCTTCCGTGATTCTCGACCTTTTGGTTCGTTCGGCGGCGATTACGGCAGCCTATGGTGCGATCATCCTGTTATGGGGAGTGTCGGAAGATGTCGACAAATTGTGGAAATCCATTCTTGGCAGGCTAAGATGATTGGTATATTGGCACCATAACCGATATTATCAGGATATGGCATCATCAGAAATTTACATCCATCCCACCGCCTTGGTCGACGAACCCGTGACCATCGGCAGGGGCACGAAAATCTGGCACTGGGTGCACGTCATGGCGGGAGCTGTGATCGGCGAACATTGCGTGCTTGGCCAAAATGTGTTCGTAGGCGGCAAGGCGGTGCTGGGCAACAATGTGCGGGTGCAGAACAACGTTTCCATATACGACAGCGTCATTCTTGAGGATGACGTCTTCTGCGGCCCGAGCATGGTGTTCACCAACGTGATCAACCCGCGCAGCCATGTGAACAGGAAGGACGAGTATATGGAGACACGAGTCGGAAAGGGTGCCTCGATCGGCGCCAATGCCACGATCGTATGCGGCAACCAGATTGGTGCCTTTGCCTTTGTGGGTGCCGGTTCAGTTGTGACAAAGCCGGTGCCTGCATATGCGATGGTGGTCGGAGTGCCGGCGCGCCAGATCGGATGGGTGTCGAAGGCGGGTCATCGCCTGATGTTCGACGAGGGCGGTAACGCAATCTGCCCTGAAACAGGGGAGCTGTACGCTTTGAACAACGGCCACGTGCATCCGGCTTAAGAAATACCATCCGCAACGCAATTTTTTCCATTAAAGCCTGTGATATGATACCTCTACTCGATTTAGATGCGCAATACAAAAGCATCCGGAAGCCTATCCGCAAGGCCATCGAATCGGTGCTCGAGTCGCAACAGTTTATCATGGGCGACCCGGTGCGCGATTTTGAAGAGGAGATGCGCAGCTACATCGGCGCGAAACACGCCATAGCATGTGCATCGGGCAGCGATGCGCTGCTGCTGTCGCTCATGGCCATCGACTGCGGACCCGACGACCTCGTGCTCACGACGCCGTATTCCTTTTTTGCGACCGGCGGTGCCGTGGCGCGATTGGGTGCGACGCCCGTCTTTCTGGACATTGACCCATCCGACTTCAACATCGACCCCAACCAGGTGGAAGATTTCCTCACCAAGAAGCACCCATTAGCAAAAAGGCTGTGGACCCGTGGCAAGAAAGTGCGTTCAATGATTCCGGTGCACCTATACGGTCAAGCTGCCCGCATGTCGGAACTGATGGGAATTGCCGATAAACATGGAATCACGGTCATAGAAGACGCCGCCCAAGCCATAGGTGCGACCATCGATGGCAGACAGGTCGGAACCGTCGGCACGTTTGGCTGCTTCAGCTTTTTCCCAAGCAAGAACTTGGGATGTTACGGCGACGGCGGACTCGTGACCGTAAACGATGACGATCTAGCCGAAAAGGTGCGCATCTTGCGCCTTCATGGCAGCAAACCCAAATATCACCACAAACTGGTAGGCATCAACAGCAGGCTCGACACCTTGCAGGCGGCCATCCTGAGGGTGAAGCTGCCCTTGCTCGACGACTGGACAGAAGCCCGACGCAACGTGGCGCATCGGTACAATAAGATGTTCAGCGATGCGGGGGTTGCCATCAGTTGGGAAGATTTAGGCTGTGAAGGCAATTGTGGACACATGGGTGGAGCTACATGCGAATTGAGCCTTCAGCAGAACATGGTGGTGATCCCGTCCGAAACCACGGGATCGGCTGCACGAAACGGCAGGCACATCTACCACCAGTACGTGATTCGCACCAGCCGTCGCGACGATGTGGTCAAGGCCTTGAACGAGGCTGAGATCGGCAATGCCATCTACTATCCCATTTCGCTTCATGAGCAGGAATGCTTTGCCCATTTAGGGTATGCCAAAGAGGATTGCCCTGCTTCGCATTGTGCATCACAGCAAACGCTGGCGCTTCCGATATACCCGGAGTTGAAGAAGAAACAGCAGCAACGAGTGGTCGATACGATCGTTGAAGTACTTCAAGGGTAGATCTCATGGAAGTGGAGGTCTTTCAAGCCGGTTCCGAGCATCACGACGAGTGGGACGCCTTCGTGACATCCCACCCGCAGGGAACCGTCTACCACAGCTCGACTTGGCTGCTCGCAGGAGCCCAGCCGAACACCGGCCTGATCATGGCCCGCGACCCGCAAGGAAGTCCCCTTGGCGGCTACGCGTACGCAGTGAACACCCGAGGCGGACTCCGTCGCATCCTGAAGCCGGCCCTGACGGCACGCTTCGGCCCCCTCGTAGCCGCGCACCTTTCAGACGCCGAAAAGAGCGTCGTCTACAAAGCGATTCTCAACTCACTGCCTCCCCACGACCTCATCGGTCTGGCAAGCACCGACGTGCACGACTCTCTGCTTCTGAAGTCTGTGCTTGGAGCATCGGAGCGGCGTTTCCCGACGAACATCAAGGCACTGCCATCCACGCCGGACGAGCTGCTTGCTAGCTACCAGAGCAACATCCGCCGCAACATCAGGAATGCACTCAACGAAGGCGGACACTTTGTGGAAGAGTCAGATCCCGACCTGGCATATGAACTCTTTGAAAGTGCATATCAAACGAGAGGGGATGCACCGAGATTTTCGAAAGCGTACTTTTTACAGGTGATGGGACACCTGTCGCTATTCGGCAACGTGACACTACCTGGGGTGAGCGACCAAAATGGGATGTTAGTAGCCGCCCTGCTGCTCTTCTACGACGAAAAAAGGGCCTTCTATGTGGTATCTGGCACCGACCGAAGTGCCCTGAACGGTAATGCAGGTGCCTTACTGGTTCATTTTGCGCTGCGCTTTGCCCAAGACCGCAATTTGCTGTTCGATTTCAACGGATCGAGCATTGCCGGCATCAACGAGTTTTTCGGGAAGTTCAACCCGGATCCCGCCGAGGTGGTGCATTTGCGCTGTGCCCGGACCCTCAAGGGTAAATTGGCATTGATGTATGAGTCTGTAACTGGACGCCACGTGATCTGATTCGCAGGCAAGCAGGAGATTTCGCCCCGACTGAGCATCGGAATCCCTATCTTTACGCAAAAAATAACCCATCTGCATGGCACAATTTACGACACACACAGGGATGGTCGACATCCTTCCCGGCGAATCGGAGAAATGGCAATTCTTGGAGGGCTTGGTGCGCGAAGTGGCCCGCAGGTTCCATTTTCGGGAGATCCGCACACCGATCATGGAACCCACCGAGATGATCGCACGGGGCGTGGGTCAGCTCACCGACATTGTGTCGAAGGAGATGTTCGCCTTCGACCGTGGCGACGACCATTACGTGCTGCGTCCTGAAGGGACGGCCTCGGTGTGCCGTGCCTATATCCAGCATCGCCTTGACCAACGCGGCGGAGCCCAGCGTCTGTTTTATATCGGACCCATGTTCCGTGCCGAGCGCCCGCAAAAGGGACGTCAGCGGCAGTTCCATCAGTTCGGGGCCGAAATTCTTGGCAGTGCCGATCCTATGGCCGATGCCGAAGTGATCGCCTTCATGGCCGAAGTGTACCGCTTGGCCGGAATTGCGAACACCACCCTCCGCATCAACTCGGTGGGTGACCCCGAAAGCCGCCAGTCGTACAGAGAGGCATTGATCGCCTATTTCAAGCCGCTTGAGACACAGCTCAGCGAGGTGTCGCGCACACGCTTGCAGAACAACCCGATGCGCATCCTCGACTCGAAAGAGCCCGAGGACCAAGCCTTGGTCGCTGATGCGCCCAGCATCATCGACTACCTCAACCACGACTGCCTCGACCACTATGGCAAGGTGAAGGGTCATCTTCAAGCATTGGGCATTCCGTACGTCGAAGACCACCGGTTGGTGCGCGGGCTCGACTATTATACCAAGACGGCGTTTGAACTCACTAGCACCGACTTAGGGTCACAAGATGCCCTTGGCGGCGGCGGAAGGTACGACCTGCTCGTCGAGGAGCTTGGAGGCCAGCCGACACCGGCCGTCGGATTTGCTTCTGGAATGGAGCGATTCATGATTGCCTGCGAGGCACTTGGAATCGGCTTGGGCAGCGAACCGACAACGGATGTGTACATTGCCTGCCACGGCGACAATGCCCGTAAATGGGCTGTAAAAGCCGCTCAGGAACTGCGAAATGCGGGTGTGAGCACCCTATATGACACGGGTGGCAGATCTGTGAAGGCCCAGATGAAAGAGGCCAACCGAGAGGGTGCGAAATGGACCATCGTGGTGGGCGACAGCGAGCTGGAAAAGGGTGAATTCGTCCTCCGCAACATGCAGGCCAGCGAGGAGGTATCCTTACCCTTCCCATCCATCCTCTCCTACGTTCTCAGTTCTGTGCCTCAAGCCTAACTTCTGTCCCCAATCCTCAACCCTCAGTTCTTACTAAAAAAGCCCCGAGAGTAATACTCCCGGGGCTTTTTAGTAACGTCTCTCTTAGGGACGATTAAAACGTGACGGTCACACCGCCAACGGCGAACAAGCCGATATCGGGTGTACCCGCAAACTGTGGCTTCTTGTTGTTGGTCAAGTTGTTGACTACAAATGAACCACGCACTGATTTCGTGAACTGATAGCCCATGTTCAAGTCTAGGCTGTAGTAGCTGTCGAGCGAGTCGTAGGTATCTGTGGTAGCGTTGTAGGTCGTATAGATCCCCGACTGGATGGGGAATCCATCGATGTAACGGAACTTGACGCCGCCATCAAAGCCTTTTTGGTTATCGTAACGCATGCCAAGGGCAAACTTGTTTTGAGGGGCGTTCAAGAAGACGTTGAAGTCCGGATTGTCGTCCAACTCGAGCCACTTGTCTTTGCTCACGTACGAGTAGTTGCCCGAGAGGGTCACTTTCTGGTTCAGCAGGTACTCAAAGTTGAGGTCCATCCCGTAGTAGTTGATCTCGCCGAAGTTGCGGTAGGTGAGCATCACGGAGTTACGCTCGAACGCCTCGTTCGGGCTTACTACGCCGAGGGGAATACGTGCAAGATTTTGAGTGAGGTTCGCAGCAACAGCCTGCGCATTTGCAAGCGGTAAACGTGCCACATTCACAAGATACGTAGTCAGATACGTTGCAAGCTGAACCGGCTCGAGGTTGACCGTTGGCGTTTCAACGATGAGCGGACCGACGAAGTTTTCGGCACGGGTGTTGTATACGTCAACGGCTACCAACAGGCGGTCGTTGAAGATCCCCTTGTAGCCCACTTCGAAGGTGTTGTAGGTGGTCGGGTCGAGCGCTTCGATGTCGGTCACGTCTGACACCGGCAGACCGGTGAGCGGGTTGAGCATTCTGACGCCTACGCTAGGCAGCCCACTAGTGCCGGGTGCCGGTGCCTGCAAAAGTGCTGGCGCAAGTGCCGCAGTTTGTGGGTTAGCTGCGAGTCCTGCTGCGGCCAATTGGCGGATCGCCTGCCAGTGGAAGGCGTCGATATTCGAAGTATTGAGCATCATGTTTGCGCCGACTGCGGCGGGCAGCACGTTCGACTGCCACAGTGGTGCGCCGTTGGCACCCCGAGTGAAGGTGAAGCCGGTCTTGGGCACACCCTGCGCACGAACATCGAGCACGTTCTTGCCACCGTTATATCCGGGATACACAGGTACCGACGCACCCAGAATGTCGAGGAAGAGTCCGTTTGAGCTTGGTGTGGAGAACGACTTGTTGTAGGTGAATCGGAAGTTATGGTTGTCGATCGGACGAAATACGACGGCGGCGCGTGGCGAAAACTGAGGATCTTCGAGCACTTCGTGCTTGTCGGCACGGAACGAGAACAGAAGGTCCACATTACCCGTAGGGCTGTACTTGGTCTGAAGATAACCTCCGATTTCGTTGAAGCCGTCCGTGTCTTCGTTTCTGCCGTTGATCGTCCCCTCCGTTACCGGGTTGGTCATGATGTAGTCGCCGCCGTACAGGAAGTTGAAGCGTTTCCAATCGGTGCTGTGCTGCAACTGCGCCACAAACTGGGTCGATTTGTCGATGATACCCAAGCCAGTGGGCACGATGTAGGTGTCGCCAGAATTGGAGGTATTCAGGAATGCCTGTGCAAACCAATTTTTGTAGGTGATGCGCCCTTGGTAGTAGGCATATGTCCAGTTGACACCCTGCCCCGTTCCAAGACCCGTGAGATCAATGTTGCTGGACCTGTTGAGTCCGGCATTGAAGATGATGTCGAGGTCCTCGGATGGATTGATATCCACGCGTGCATCGAATCCAATCTTCTCGATGTCGTAGTCTCTGATGCCAATTCTCTTGCCAATTTCAGAATTTGGATCACCACCACCTGCTAGAAATTGGTTTCTCGCTTGAACCTCGTCGAGCAGATATGGATTGTCGTCGGCGAGCCTGAACTCATCGGCCGACAGATAAGAACCAGATAGTTTTATACCAATTTTGTTGTTGAAGTTGTGGGCTGTCCTAAACTGGCCACGCATCATGCTTTGGTTGCCGCCGAACACACCGATGGAGGTGCCACTATGGACCAGCGGAGATTTGGTCAGGATGTTGACGACACCTGAATTCGCATTTGGTCCGTACAGTGCCGCACCGGGACCCAAAACGACCTCGATGCTTTCGATGTCCTCATTCACCAGAGGAATGAAGTGCATCAGGTTGGCACGAAGTGATGGCACTGTTGCAATCCTGTTGTCGGTCATCAGAAGCAACGAGCCGGAGAAGATATTGTTGAAACCTCGGGCAACCACCGTCGACGATGCCACGCCCTGCTGGGCTACGTCGACACCCGCTGCGCCCTTGATGAAGTCGGCCGACGACGTCGTCGTGATGTTCTTGATCTGTTGCGCCGTGATCACCTGTATCGACGATGGCGATTCCGTCACCTTTTCGCGGATCTTTGACGCCGATACGACCACCGGGTTCAAACTCATACCCGGTGTGAGCGCGATGTTGAGCTCCGTGACCTGTCCATTCTCGATCACGATGTCGGTGATGCGTTGATCAGTGAAGCCGACATAGCTGATGCGCGCAAAATAGACACCGGCCAAGAGCCCGGTAATTTCGAAACGCCCATCGACATTTGTTACGGTACCCTTCGAGACCGACGCATCCATAGACGACAAGAGAATATTCGCCCCGATGAGGGTCTCTCCGTTGTTAGCGTCAGTTATGACCCCCTTTAGGGTACCTTGAGCGTGCACCGTGTGCACGAAAATAAACGAAAACACCACTAACGCTTTGTAAATCAATGTCTTCATACAATTATGATATAGTTGGTTTTTGCAAGCTTTCCCGACCGTAGAAAGCGCTTTTCAGCGATAATACAAACTTATGCAACAATAGCGAACAGAAGAAAAATAATTTAGACTATGTATAAACAAATTTCACCAATTTTGGTGATTTGCTTAAACATGTAGGTGTGTTTTCACTAATCGAGGCGTAGAAACCGAAAACAGGCAGTATACAACGACAAACAAAAAGCGCTTTTTTATTCATTATGCGTTAATTAGTTAATATTTTAAGATCTTTTGTTTAATTAAATATTGCATTAGCGGTTATTATTACTAAATTCGAAAGGTCCAAGCAACAAAACACTCTATCCCATGTTCAAGTATGTAAAGGCAGTACTGATCATCGTGCTCCTCCTGCTGGGCGCGAGCCTGGTAAACGGAAAAGACACAACCCAAGCGGCCGACTCCTCGGCCGCTTCCGTTTCCGGCAATGATATAACATTAGTAGCCGAGGACATCGCAACCAGTACAGCCACAGATGCTGACGCATACAGCACCATGGATGAGTTTCGGGCTAGCAGCACATATACCAAATTCGTTGTCGACAACGTCTGGATCCTCCTTTCGGCGTTCCTTGTATTCATCATGCACTTGGGATTTGCCTCCGTCGAGAGTGGTTTCATGCCGGCCAAGAACACCGTGAACGTCATCTATAAGAATATTTTCATCCTCACCACAGGCATCCTCACCTACGCCATCGTGGGCTTCAGGCTGATGTACCCCGGCGACTTCAACATCATCGAGGGCGTGCTGGGCTTCCCAGGTTTTGGGATCGGGTTCAACCCCGACAACCCGACGGCGTTTCTCACCACCGACTACGGCATGGACATGACCATCTGGAGCGATTTCATCTTCCAGGCCATGTTTGCCGCCACTGCGGCCACCATTGTGTCGGGCTCGGTTACAGGCCGGATCAAAATGCCATCCTACATGATCTATACGGGGCTGTTGGTCGCCATTTCGTACCCGATCACAGGAAGCTGGAAATGGGGTGCCGGTTGGCTCGACACGATGGGGTTCCATGATTTCGCGGGTTCTACGCTCGTGCATGCCGTCGGGGGTGCCGCTGCACTTGTGGGCGCATGGATGCTGGGTCCACGCATTGGCAAATTCACCAACGGCAAAGCCAACGACATCCCCGGCCACAACCTTCCCCTCGCCACCATAGGGGTCCTGCTGCTGTGGTTCGGCTGGTTTGGATTCAACGGCGGATCGGTGCTCAGCGCGCAGCCCGATGCCATCGGCTTGGTTCTGGTGAACACGGCGCTGGCAGCTGCTGCCGGATCGCTGGCTGCCATGGCTGCAGCCACGTTCCTAATGCACAAGATGGACTTGGGAATGGCCCTCAACGGCATTCTCGGGGGACTCGTTGGCATCACCGCCGGAGCCGACCTGGTCGACCCCGGCAACGCCATCATCATTGGAGCCTTGTCGGGCGGATTGGTGGTGGCATCCATCATCGCGCTTGAGCGTCTGGGCATCGACGATCCCGTCAGCGCGATATCGGTGCACGGCGTCTGCGGAATCTGGGGCACGCTTGCCGTGGGCATCTTTGCGGATGTGCCCCTGATGGGTCAAATCGTCGGAACGTTCTCCGTTGTCGGTTTCACGATACTGTTCTCATTGGTGACATTCACCATCATCAAATACACGATTGGCATCCGTGCCGACAGTGAGGCAGAAGTATCGGGCATGGATGCCTATTATCATGGCCACACAGCCTACCCGGACTTCATGACCAAGAATTAAATCCGTCCTTTTTCGGTGGTCGGGTTCATAATTTGGCATCAATTCAGTATTCTCCAAGAATCAACGAACTGAGGGGGAATTATGGATCGTCGCCAATTTTTGAACTCGCTCGCACTGCCTTTGGCCGCCGCGCCCATTGCTGCAGTCTTCAATCCAGGCATTGCTGCCGAATTGCTGCCAGAAATCACGTCATTCAAGGGCTCTCCCGCGGAGCTCGCCGCAAATGAAGACCTCTGGTTTAGAGTGCAACAGGCCTTCACCGTCGACCGTAGCCTGATCAATTTGAACAATGGCGGGGTGAGCCCGTCACCCGCGGTAGTGCAGGACGCCATGAAACGGCACCTCGACTACTCCAACCTGGCACCTGTGTACACCATGTGGGGCGTGCTCGAGCCCCAACGTGAAACGGTTAGGCAAAGCATCGCCCGCATGCAGGGCGTCGACCCGGAGGAAATTGCGCTTACCCGAAACGCATCCGAAAGCCTGCAAATCCTACAGCTGGGTTTCGACCTGAAACCGGGAGACGAGGTACTCACCACCACCCAGGATTATCCCCGCATGATCACCACGTTCCGCCAGAGGGCAAGGCGTGAGGGGATTGTCCTCAAGCAGTTTGACATCCCCGCTCCGGCCGAGGACGACGACCTCATCGTATCGCTCTTCGAGCAGAATATCACGCCCAAGACCAAGATGATCTTGGTCAGCCACATGGTATTCATGAACGGGAACATCCTGCCGGTCAAACGGGTCGCCGAACTCGGCCGCAAGCGGGGCATTCCTGTTTTAGTGGACGGCGCGCACGCCTTTTCGCACGCACCGGGCACCATCGCCGAACTCGACATCGACTACTACGCGTCGAGTCTCCACAAATGGCTGATGGCGCCGCACGGAACAGGTCTTCTATATATTAGGAAGGAAAGAATTGACGGTGTCTGGCCTATGATGGCCGCTCCCGACCATATGGATTCCGACATTCGGAAATTTGAGGAGATTGGCACACACCCTGCCGCCAACTATTTGGCCATTGCCGAGGCCATCACTTTCACCGAAGGCATCGGCCAAGACGTAAAAACAGCCCGCCTCACGTGGCTGCGCAACCGTTGGGCCGACGAACTGACCAAGCACGACCGTGTCACGATGCGCACCAGCCTAAAACCCGGCCGCGCTGCAGGGTTGGCGACCGTAGATGTACAGGGAATTGAGCCCGCCGACATCGTTCAACACCTGTGGAAAAAGCACCGCATCATCGTCGTGCCCATCAACGAGCCCTTTACCAAGGGCATCCGGGTCGCCCCGAACGTTTACACCACCACGGGCGAGATCGACCGATTCGTGGAAGCGATGACCGATGTGATAAAACACGGGATACCGTCATGACCACGCCCAAGATGGTTCCATAATGTCGAACCATCTGTTATCTTGCCTGTAGAACTTCAACCAACCATGTTTCCTACGTAACAATGAAAGCATTTCTTCTAAGCTCGATCGTCATTTTTCTGGCATCATGTGCCCCGCAGGCTCAACAGCCGCCCACTGCAGAGCCCGTTCCTGTTCCCGAAAAAGAGATCATCGCCTCCCAAGACGCCCCGGCAGCCATCGGCCCCTATTCGCAGGCCGTCAGAGTCGGCGAAACGGTGTGGCTAGCAGGTCAGATCTCGCTAGATCCCGTGACCGGCGGCTTGATCACGGGCAGCATCGAGATAGAGACGCGTCAGGTGATGTCGAACATCATCGCCGTGCTCGCTGCGGCAGGGCTTGAATTGAAGGATGTGGTACAGACACAGGTATATCTCGCCGACCTGAACGATTACCAAACGTTCAATGAGGTCTATGCGGAGTATTTCCCCTCCAACCCACCCGCCAGGGCCGTTGTTGAGGTTTCGCGCCTGCCACGCGACGCCAAGGTTGAAATTATGATGACGGCACACCGCACCCGCTAATGATGAACGCATGAGCGATCTCGAACAGGTACTGATTCAGCGTTCGATTCGCGCCGGCCGAATTATTGCGCGGTTATCCGAACGGAGCAGACAGCTGTCGAGGTGGCGGCTGATCACGTTCCTGTCGGCCTCGTTTATTGCCGCACTGTTGGGATACACCTACGGTCAATCGGCCGGATGGACCGCCTTTTTAATTGGGATGATTCCTTTCGGAAGCCTTATCTATGTACATCAGCGCATCGAGAAGGCCATTGTGCGTTGGTCAACGTGGCTTCATGTAACCAACGAGGATTTAGCCCGCTTAAGGCTCGATTGGGAACATATACCGGCTACTGGAGTCCCCGAGCCAAATCCAAACCATCCTTATGCTTCCGACCTGAACATCTGCGGGAACAGGTCGTTGACGCATCTGGTCGATTTGTGTGTGAGCCAAAGCGGAAGCGACCGCCTGGGCTATTGGCTGCTTGAACCCGAACTCGATCCTGAAGTGATACGCAAGCGCCAGCGCCTGATCCAGGACCTTTCGAGCATCCCGTATGCCACCCAGAAGCTCCGATGGGTGGCACGCATGCAGGCCGGTCCCG
>CAYWCV010000003.1:38297-55262 GCA_964456845.1 uncultured Chitinophagales bacterium
ATCCCGTATGCCACCCAGAAGCTCCGATGGGTGGCACGCATGCAGGCCGGTCCCGACCGTCGACGTTGGAATACCAACCAGCTTGTGCAGTGGCTGCAGACATCGCCCGGCCGAAAGCTTGATGGCTTACTCAAGGTGCTGTCTGCCTTGAGCCTGATCAACATGGTCGGTTTCGTCCTGTGGATGATCGGGCTCACGTCAGGATGGTGGGTTTTCAGCTTCATCGCATACGTCGCCATCTATGGTCTCAACGGAGGTGCCCTGGTGCACTTGTCGACGGAGTCGGCCGATCTGCACGAGAACTTGGGGAGATTCCGGGCATTGTTCAAATTCCTGTCGAAGCGCATCCCATCATGGACCATCGCGGCCTACGAACTGACATTTCCGTTTCGGGACGAGGCGGAGGGTCCGCTATCAAGCCTGAAGCGCCTTCGGAAAATCGCCCTTTGGGCCGGCGTAACCAGAAACGACGTGCTGTTCGTCGTATTGAACGCACTCGTCCCCTGGAACTTGATGTTTGCCGTACTCCTCGAAAGGGAGAAGACCCTGCTTCGCAACCAACTTCCCGGCTGGCTCGACAAATGGTACACCCTCGAGGCTGCCACCAGCCTGGCACACATTGCCGTCCTGAACGCAGACCATTGCTGGCCAGTGGCCGTCACCTGGCCTGAATGGCACGCCAAAGATGCCTCACACCCGCTGCTGCACAGCGAGTCGAGGGTTTACAACACGCACCACTTCGACGTGATTGGCAGACTGGGGCTCATAACCGGATCGAACATGGCCGGCAAAAGCACCTTTCTACGGACGGTTGGAATCAATACCGTGTTGGCGAATGCCGGCGCGCCTGTGATTGCGACATCCTTCAGATGGCAGCCCATTCGCGTGTTCACCAGCATGAAGATCAGCGATTCGGTAACGGAGGGCTATTCGTACTTCTACGCAGAAGTGCGCAGGCTGAAGTCCTTGTACGACGACCTTAACAGGCAGGATCAAACTCCATTGCTGTACCTGATAGACGAGATCTTCAAGGGAACAAATACAAAAGAGCGTCTGATCGGGAGCCGAGGCTACATACATTCACTCGTTCACGGCAATGGTTTTGGTCTGGTTGCAACGCACGACCTGGAGCTGATCAAACTTTCTCAAGAATCAGATTTGGTGCGAAACTTGCACTTCGAGGAAACCTTCACGGCAGGCAACATGCATTTCACGTACCGATTGCTCAATGGCCCGTGCACATCGACGAATGCACTTCACATCATGCGACAGGCAGGGCTGGCTATCGACTGAGCCCCGTCGTCTGCCTTATTGTTCGCAAAAGATGCCCTGACCCACCCACAGCTGCCTGATTTCGGCAGACAGGTGCCCATTCGAAACTCCGGGATGAGCAGATGCGATCGACTGGAGCAGCGAATCGGCGGTTGTCCGCACGACCATGATGCCGGCGTCGGAGCTGCCGAACCAACCCGAGAAGAGCAGTTCGCCCGAATCCATCAACGCCATGCGCTGATCGGGGTTGTCGGCTTCCACGCCACCCACCTTCGCTTTGAAGCGCATGAATCCATATTGCACCATCTGGTTGTCGGCAGGGATCTTGCACAGTGCTCCAGCCGACACTTCAAACGGCAGCAGCTCGATGTTAAATCTGCCGGCCATGACGGCCGCATCACCTTGGAGGTAGCCCCAGGCCGACGTCGAGTCGGGGGCCTTGAGAACAAAGATGCCCCCACCGCCGTTGAAGGGCCCGGCAAGATCGAGTTTCCCTTCGTTGTACAGCTTTCCGATGTTCGCCATGTGGAGCGACTGGAGCACCGCGGCAGAATCTTCCGAAATGGTAGGACGGTCTGGATTTGTGTTCAAGAACACAAAATAATAGGAAGAGTCTAGCGGAAATGCAGCATCACCGGCAGTCGTGCTGTCATCAGCAGTGGACGTGCAAGAAGCGATGATCAATGCGGTCAATAAAACCGCGCACATTTTCGAAAGCATAGATGTTGTTCTGGTATGGGATGTCGATTCCATGTAATGGTAAACTTTAGAAACGTCGGTGTCAATCGACGAGTAAAAAAGTTAAGTATAGTAAGTGATCCTGTTTAGACGACCGGATTTTAAATAAACCGATCAAAATGTTTAAAAAACGCACTAAAAACAGAATGTACGTGATCGTTTTGCACAGTTCCGTATATTTCTGAGATCAGTTTTTTTATTCTGAAAACTATTTTCAATAGTAATGAAGCTGTTCCCAATGCGATTAGAGACTTTTTTACACCATGCCGAACAATACGAAGAGACGGATCATTGCATTAGCAGTATGGGTATCACTGCTTCCGGGAGTGCTTCTTGGTCAGGGTTTTGACGCACATCGGCATTACGAGCTGGCCATCGGCGCCAGGGCACAATATCCCGATTCGGCCAGATTCTACACCGACGCCATTTTTGAGGCCTTCGCTGTCGAAAAACCCGACAGTTCGGAGCTGTTCACGATTATAAAAAGCGCAAACTTGAGGCGCTACATGAACGACTTTTCAGTGTCGAGGGAAGTGTTGACCTCCATGATGCCCCATGCCCAGGAGCCCGGTAACGAAAAACAGCTAGCCTACTTATACCAAGTGCTGGGTATCATCGACAGCCAGCAGGGTCGCTATCAATTGGCGTCGGAGAAATTCATCAAAAGCCTGGAGTTATACGACGCCGCTGGCGACTCACTCAATAAGGCGACATTGCTGAAAGAGCTGGGAATCGTCCACGAGAGGTTAAAACTTCATGATCTGGCGCTGCAATACGGCAAGGAATCGCTCAGAGTGATCAGAAGTGTTGGCGACAGCTCAACGATTGCCGGTTTTTTGGGCGACGTAGGCACCATGCACCAGAATGTAGGCAAGTTTGAGGATGCATTGCCCTACCAGCTGGAGTCATTAAAAATAAACCGCCTCATCGGGCGCGATGAAGACATCCCGATAAATCTGCACAATATTGGAGATATATTCCTGCATTTGGGTTCCATGGACAGTGCGCTGGTCTACACGGAGAAGGCCTTGGAGGGATTTGAAACATACGACATGAGATTTACGGCCCTGTACTCGTTGATGAACTTGGGTATACTGAGCATGGAGAAAAGACAGTACCTAGAGGCCGAAGATTATCTGCTCAGATCCTATGAACGAGCCAAGGAGTTTGATGGCCTTTACGAGCAGGCCATGTTGCTCGAAAAACTGAGCACACTTTACGAGCGCATGGGAAGGTTTGAGACCGCTATCGGATATTACAGGGATAGTCATACTTTACGAGATTCACTGTTTGACGCAGACCGCGAGCGAATGGTGCTGGATATGGCAGAATCCTATAAAAGTGAGCAGGCTGCCCAAGAGATCGAACGGCTGCGCAGTCAGGAGGAATTGTCAGATCGCCTCATTGCAACCCAGCAGGTGTTCCTGATCGTCGTCAGTCTTGTGCTCGTGGCATTTGTGGTGGCCCTCGTCATGATGGTAAAGGCAAACAGATTCGCAAATCGCCTGAACAGGGATCTGATCGACGCCAATGCACGACTCAACAACATGAGCGAAGAGCGAAATAACCTGATCCACGTCATGGCGCACGACCTTCGCACCCCACTTGCCCAAGTAAGCGGGCTCAATGAACTACTGAAGGAATCTGAGAATATCTCAGAAGAACAAATCGAGTATGTACAGCTCATCGATTCGGCAACGAGAAACGGACTGGCCCTCATCACACAGATGATGGAGTCGTACAGCAACAAGTTCATGCACGGGTCAGCAAAAGAATTTGTGGAAGTCGATTTGCACCGGGTGATCGACAGCAGTTTGAGCTTGTATGAGGCACAGGCACGGAACAAGAACATACAATTGGTTTTTGACGACGAAGCTGGCAGCCCCATTATTCACAGTGATGCTCAGGCCATACGTCGCGTGATCGATAACTTGGTTTCTAATGCCATCAAGTACACCTATAACGACACTGAGGTGCGCGTGACATTGACCTCCTCAGGCAAAAACATCTCGATCTGCGTCAGAGACAGCGGACCCGGTTTCAGTGACGACGACAAGCTCCTCCTGTTTCGCAAGTTCACGACACTGAGTGCGCGCCCCACGGGGAATGAGTCGAGCACTGGGCTCGGCCTGGCCATTGTATACGACCTAGTGAATGACGTCGGAGGCTCGATCAAACTTGTCGATGACGGCAAACCCGGCGCTTTTTTCTGTGTCACCCTCCCGGCTAACTAATACCTAGGGTTTCGTCTGTAATCCAGCATAAAATGGCAATTCTCATTTGCCGAAAACATGTAATTTAACGCGGATAAACGTTGTGATTACCATTAACTGAAAACAGATGCTATGAGACCTTTCAATATTCTAGGTATTCAACAGATTGCCATCGGCGGCGAAGACCGCATCAAGCTGCTGCAACTTTGGAATGTGCTGTTCGGAATACCGGTAACGGGTCACTTCAAGTCTGATACCGAAAACGTGGACGAGTCGATACTGACGCTAGGATCTGGTCCACATGCCGTTGAGATCGATCTGATGGAGCCGATCGACCCCACACGAAGCCCCAAGGTGCACGAACCCAAGCTCAATCATATCGGCCTATGGGTCGACGACCTCCATGCCGCCGTCGAATGGCTCGGCAATCAGGGGATGCGTTTCACCCCCGGGGGGATTCGCAAGGGAGCGTCTGGATACGACGTGTGCTTCATCCACCCCAAGGGCAATGACGAAAAGCCCGTCTCGGGCGAAGGGGTGCTTATCGAACTGGTGCAAGCACCCGACGAAGTCGTTAAAGCACTTACCAACAAATAGGCGATAACATGAAAAAGATAGGCGTTCTACTTTCGGGCTGCGGTGTGGCCGACGGTTCCGAAATACATGAGGCTGTGCTCACCCTGCTGGCCATTCGCGAGCAGGGTATGCAAGCCGTCTGCATGGCACCAAACGCACCCCAGCAACATGTCACGAACCACGTTACCGACCAACCCATGGACGAGTCGAGAAACATGATGGTGGAAGCCGCCAGAATTGCACGCGGCGATATCCGAGACTTGGCGCAGATGTCGGCTTCCGACTTCGACGGGCTAGTTGTCCCCGGAGGGTTCGGAGCGGCGACCAATTTGACCGACTGGGCTTTCAGCGGACCAGACGGCAACATCCTGCCCGATGTTTCGCGCATCATTAACGAAACCGTTCTCGCTGGCAAGCCGGTCGCCGGGCTATGCATGGGTCCGACGGTCATTGCGCTTGCACTCAAAGAGTCCGGCATGAGCGCCGAACTGAGCGTGGGCACCACCGACGAGGGATCACCCTACGATATACGCGCCATCAGCGAAGGCATGAACAGCGCCGGACAGTCGGCCGTGATGAGATCGGTGCGCGAAATAGCAACGGACGAAAAACTGAGGATCATCAGTGCTCCATGCTACATGATGAACGCCGACATCCTCGATGTCAGGAAAAATATCTCGCAGGCCATCGAAAAACTCGCCGGCTGGGTGTGACGCAGGCACGTCTGGCGCATTGTGCATAAGTAGTTTTTATGGTTCCCATAAAGAGCTTTAATAGATTTGGATAAAGGTATCTAATTGGAAAAAGATTTATCTTTTTGCCACATAAACGCCAAATTTTTTAATAATTCTATCATGAAGAACCTTGTTTTGGCCGCACTTCCAGCAATGTTGCTTTTCTCGGCCTGCGCCGGGACGAGCACACCTGAAACGACGGTCGACCAAAATACGACTACACAAGACACAGAAATGTTATCGTTGGAGCTTCGCGACTCGATGACACCCCAAGAGGTGCTTCAAGCATTCAAGGATGGCAACCAGCGCTTTTTGGCTGGCGATCTGCGTGTACGCGAGTTCGTGACTGAAATCAACCAGACATCGACCGGACAAAATCCATACGCCATCGTGGTTAGCTGCATCGACAGCCGCGTACCCGTCGAGACCGTCTTTGACAAGCGCATCGGCGAGGTCTTCAGCAGCCGCCTTGCTGGCAACGTAATCAACTCTGATGTGGTGGGTGGTGTGGAGTTTGCCACTGCCCTGGCCGGCGCCAAACTGGTGCTCGTGATGGGCCACACGAGCTGCGGTGCCGTGAAGGGTGCCATCGCCGACGCCGAGTACGGCAACCTCACGGGGCTGCTCGACAAGATCAAGCCGGCCGACGACAGCATGCGCGTTGGGTTGGATCCGATCATTGAAACTTCCAGCGAGACCTACACCGACATGGTGGCTCGCAAGAACGTGGAACTAAGCGTCAAGCAGCTGCGCGACACAAGCCCCGAGCTGACACGCATGGAGCAGGAAGGAAAGATCCTGATCGTTGGCGCCATGTACGACATCAGCACAGGCGCTGTTACATTTCTCGACTAAGTTGTTGTTGATGGTGTGAGGGAGGGGAGCCTGTTTCGACAGGTTCCCCTTTTTTTGTGGGCTGCATTTGAACAACATAATTTCATTAGTTACGTATATTCACATCATGCTTCGCACGTACACCCGAATCGTCTTCCTGTTTGTGTTCGCCCTCCTATCGAGTGGCGCCGTTGCCACGATGCATCTGTGTCAAAACGAAATACGGGGGTTGGAGTGGTTTTCTGGGGAGTCCAAAAAGTGTCCTTGCAACAAACAGGACATGGACAACGCCTGTTGCGACACATTGGTGATACACTTTGACCAGGACGATGCTACCCCGATATCAATCCCAGCGATCCCGAGCGACTCTGTTGTGGGCGAGATTGAACCCAGCCATATGCTTGAAGTCGAAGCCAACGATTTTGTGAACTCGTCTTTGGGTCTGCAGGCAAGCGAGCCTGTGCCGATTGTGCCCATCTGGCTCACTAACCAATCTCTGCGAATACCCGACGCCTGCTGATTTCGTGAGACTTAACACGGTCCGACTTATATTGTCGAGACTGTAAACTTGCCATGTCCGTCTCTAATCAGCATGTTACAATCCATTATTCGTTTTTTCCTTGACCAGAAATTGGTCACTTTCCTGCTTGCAGTGCTCCTCATCGCCTGGGGCTTGAGCACGGCGCCGTTCAAGTGGGACATCCCCCTTCTTCCCTCCGACCCCGTGCCGGTAGATGCCATTCCGGATATCGGCGAGAATCAACAGATCGTCTACACCGAATGGATGGGACGTTCACCACAGGACGTAGAGGATCAGATCACCTATCCGCTCACCTCCACCCTGCTTGGCCTGCCCGGTGTCAAGAGCATACGAAGCACGTCGATGTTTGGGTTCTCGAGCATCTACATCATTTTTGAGGATGATGTAGACTATTACTGGAGCCGAACCCGGATACTTGAAAAGATCAACGCCCTTCCGGGCGATCTGCTTCCTGCCGGCATTCAACCCAGGCTGGGTCCGGATGCCACCGCCCTAGGGCAGGTGTACTGGTACACCCTGGAGGTTCTCGACAAGGATGGCAACATCGTGAACGGCGTCTGGGATCTCCATGAGTTAAGGTCCATCCAGGACTTCCAGGTAAAACCGGCGCTCAATGCGACACCGGGTGTGAGCGAGGTTGCCAGCGTTGGCGGCTACGTGATGGAGTATCAGGTCGACCTCGACCCATCGGCGCTGCGTCTGTACAATGTGTCGGTGATGGACGTCATGAAGGCCATCCGTGCCTCAAACCAGGACGTGGGTGCGAATACTATGGAGATCAACCAAGTCGAGTATCTGGTACGTGGCTTGGGGTACATTCGATCCGTTTCCGACCTCGAGGAATCGGTCATCGCCGAGCGCAACAATGTGCCAATACGTGTGGCCGATGTCGGAAGGGTGAACATTGGACCTGCTCCCCGAGGAGAGCGCGGGATTCTCGACCGTGACGGCGTAGAGGTGACGGGTGGTGTGGTTGTTGCCCGATATGGCGACAATCCGATGCAGGTGATCGAGGCATTGAAGGAACGCATCGCACTATTGGAACCCGGTTTGCCGCAGCGTACGCTCGACGACGGCAGGACCGTCAAAGTCAGCATTGTGCCATTCTATGACCGCAGTGTGCTCATCCGCGAGACCCTCGGCACGCTCAACGACGCCATCCAGCTGCAGATCCTGATCACCATCATCGTCATTTTGGTAATGGTCCGCAACCTCAGGGCATCGGTGATGATCAGCGTGATATTGCCGGTGGCTGTCTTGATGTCCTTCATCCTGATGCGATATTTCGGGGTTGACGCGAACATCGTCGCTTTGTCGGGGATTGCGATCGCCATTGGCACCTTGGTCGATCTGGGCATCATTCTGAGCGAGAACGTTCTGCGTCACAAAGAGGAGGCATCGGACGACGAGCCCCTCAGAGACATCATCTATCGGGCGTCGGTGGAGGTTGCACCTGCGATTTTGACTGCCGTATCGACCACCATCATCAGTTTTCTGCCCGTGTTCACATTACAGGCGGCCGAAGGGAAGCTTTTTACGCCGCTTGCATGGACCAAGACGTTCGCGCTCATCGCTGCCGTGGTCATTACCATAACCATGTTGCCGGCATTGGCGCACGCCTTGATGGGGATTCGGTTCAAGAGGGGCTCTGACCGTTCGAAATCGGAGGCAAGCCCACTCGAGCGATACGGTCTCTGGTTGGCCGTTGTTGTCGTGAGCATTTTCCTCACGGCCACCTGGCTGCCATTGGGAGTGCAGGTGGGGTTGTTGGTAAATCTCCTTTTTGTGGCCCTCATTCTGATAGTGGTGTTGGGGGCGTTCTATCTGTTCATGAAGTACTACCCCAATCTGTTGACGTGGTGCCTCGAAAACAAGCTAAAGTTCTTGAGTCTGCCTACTGCCATCATTTTGCTCGGCGCCATGGTCTGGATCGGTTTCCCCCGTGTGTTCGGTTTTGTGGCTAATGCGGGAGACTCCTTGGGAATGAATGTGCGGGTGACGGCCCCTTGGTCGTATATGGCGCATGCCTTCCCGGGGTTAGGCAAGGAGTTCATGCCATCGCTCGACGAAGGTGCATTCCTGTTGATGCCCACCGTCATGCCTCATGCAGGGGTGGAGATAAGTCGTGAATACCTCAGCCGCCTGGACCGTCTGGTAACGGCCATCCCTGAGGTAGAGACGGTGGTGGGTAAGGCGGGGCGTGCCGAAAGCGCCCTTGATCCGGCACCCTTGTCGATGTTTGAGAACGTGATCTTGTACAAGTCGGAGTTTAAGACGGACGCCGACGGACGCAAACTCCGGTTCAGGGTCGATGAAGACGGGAATTTTGAGACAGACGACCAGGGTGAGCTCATCCCCGACCGACGTGGCCAGTATTATCGCCAATGGCGCGACCATATCCGTACCCCCGACGACATCTGGCAGGAAGTGGTGACTGCCACTACGCTGCCCGGAATCACTTCCGCCCCGAAGTTGCAGCCCATTGAGACACGGCTGGTGATGCTTCAGACAGGGATGAGGGCCCCAATGGGAATCAAGGTGTACGGACCCGACCTGGAGACCATCGAGGCGTTCGGCATCGAGCTCGAATCTCGCCTCAAGGAGGTGCCAAGCCTTAAGGAGGCGTCGGTATTTGCCGAGCGAAGCGTCGGCAAGCCCTACCTAGAAATCGAGCTCGACCGTCAAGCAATGGGTCGCTACGGCATCATGGTGGCTGAGGTGCAGGAGGTGATCGAGGTCGCCGTTGGAGGCATGCCGCTCACGACCACCGTCGAGGGCCGCGAGCGCTACAACATTCGTGCCCGCTTTGCACGCGATTTCCGCGACAGCCCGGAGTCGCTCGAAGGCATCCTGATACCGACCATGATGGGAACACAGATACCGCTGGGTCAGATCGCCGAAATCACCTACCGCCGTGGACCGATGATGATTCGGGGCGAAGACACCTTCCTCACGGGTTATGTCCTCTTCGACCGCCAGGAGGGCGTAGCCGAGGTGACGGCGGTAGAAGATGCGCGTAACTACCTCGACAGCCAAATAGACTCCGGAGAGCTGGTGCTGCCCGACGGTGTCAGGTATGTTTTCTCTGGCAGCTACGAAAACCAAGTTAGGGCCGAGAAGCGGCTGGCATTTGTGATCCCTCTCTGCTTGGTGTTGATTTTCATTATTTTGTACTTTCAGTTCCGCTCTGTCGGTACCGCCATGATGATCTTTACGGCCATTGCAATGGCGTTTTCGGGAGGATTCCTGATGGTCTGGTTATATGCGCAGCCATGGTTCCTCGATTTCAGCATCTTTGGAACCGAGATGAGGACCCTTTTCCAGATATCGCCCGTCAACTTGAGTGTGGCGGTTTGGGTTGGGTTCATCGCCTTGTTCGGCATCGCCACCGACGACGGCGTGGTGATGGCCACCTACCTCGACCAAACCTTTGCGGCAAGGGCCACACATTCGGTTGAAGAGATCCGAGCAGCCGTGATGGAGGCCGGATTGAAGCGCATCCGTCCGTGCCTGATGACCACTGCCACCACCCTTCTGGCCCTGCTCCCGATTCTGACTTCAAGCGGACGAGGCTCCGACATCATGATCCCGATGGCGATACCCGCCTTCGGTGGGATGACCGTTGCGCTGATCACGCTGTTCGTTGTGCCCGTTCTGTATAGCTGGAAAGCCGAGACAGGTGCAAGAGCAAGAACAACAGCAAGAGCAAGCGCTATTGCAACGCCTAAAGCAGTAGAAGAGAAAGGGGCACCAAAGGACAGTGGTAAATCAACGTTCTTGCCGTTGTTCTTGCTCTTGTTCTTGTTCTTGCCGTTGTCGCTTCTTCTAGCGCCTAGATCCACCGTTGCGCAGCCTCTGCCGCAGTCGCTATGGCAAAAGGCCCTTGAATACAATCCACGGCTTGAAATGTACCGGCAGAACCTGGCAACCCAAGACGCGAGAATACGGGCAGTGGGAACCTGGCCGTCGCTCGAGGTAGAAGCCGGTGTGCTCACCCGCCCGATGGAGCAGATGATGGGCGATCAGCGGTTCAGTTTCTCGGTGATGCAAATGCTGCCTTGGACAGCCGATTTCAGGCTCCAGCGAGAGGAGATAGCTGCCATGTCGGGAGCCGAGCAGGCCATCCTCGACGAGACGGCCCGCATGCTTCGACGCGAGCTTACGGAGGCATGGGTGGAACGGGTTGCCCTCGAGCAGGAGATGAACTTGATGGACGAGTCGCTCGAGCTCATGTACCAAATGCAGTCGAGCGTACGCGAAAGGGTGGCAACAACAGCCAGCAACTCCGACTGGATCCGCATCGAAATGCGCATCATCGGCATGGAAGACATGCATACCGCCATGGAAGACAAGATGGATGCCTTGGATCAGAAAATTTGGAGCCTGACGGGCGACCACGAGCGATCGCCCATACCTTTGGTCGACAGCCTGTCGATTGCAAACTATCGGTTTGCACGGCAAGTGCCAGCGTTCGACGACCATCCAGCTGTCAGAATGTTCGACTATGAAGCCGATGCCGCGAATGCGCGCGCAGGGATGACGGACTTGATGATTCGCCCCATGATAGGTGTCGGCATACAGTATACACCCCTCAAGCCAAGGGAGGCGATGGGTGTGCGCACGAACGGTAACGACATGATCATGCCCATGGTGAAGCTGAGCATACCAACGTCCAGAGAGAAAATCAGAGCAGCGTCGGAGGCGGCTCGATCGGAGTCCTTGAGTGCCCAAAGGGCACGCGAAGACAAGATAGCCGAACTGCAGACACAGTGGGCTGAGGCTATCTCAGAACTGCAGCAAGCCGAGCGGAACCTGATTACGGCCAATCGACAACGCGCCTTGTCGAAGGAGCTTTACGAAAACGAACTGGTCCAATTCAAGACGGGCATGGGTAACCTCGGGATGTTGCTCGAAATCCAGGAGAGCTGGGTGGGATACCGTTTAAAATCCCTCGCAGCCACCATGAAGCAACGCATGGCGTTCGCCAAACTCGAAGAACTTCAACCTTCCATTACAGGAGGCACCAACCAATGACAACCAACCACTCTTTCATCGGCCGTTTTAAAAACAACTGGCGCACCTGGGCTGTTTATGCAAGTATCCTCTTACTTGGCATGCTCGGTGGTCGCCTTATTTGGGGCGGTGGCGACCCTCATGCAGGACACGACCATGAAACTACCGAAGACGGTGAAATTATTTGGACGTGTTCCATGCACCCGCAGATACGTGAGAATGGCCCCGGCAAATGCCCACTTTGCGGCATGGATCTGACCCCGCTAAGCGCATCGGGTGGAGCTGGTGCCGATGCGGGTATCATCCGTCTGTCGGCAAACGAACTAAATCTGTCGGGTGTGAGGACCGCAAAGGTTGGAGGCGGCTCCGCAGATGGCACGATCCAGCTCACGGGACGCATCACACCCGACGAAAGGCTTCGTGCCGTGCTTACGGCGCACGTTGGCGGCAGAATCGAAAACTTGATGGTCGATTTCACCGGCAGCAGAGTCTATGCCGGCCAAATAGTAGCCGAAATCTACTCGCCGGAGCTCCTAAGTGCGCAACAGGAGTTGCGGCAGATGTACCAGTTCCGCGATGAACAGCCGACGCTCTATAAGGCCACTCGTGATAAGATCGCCCTTTGGAAATTCACCGATCAAGAGATCGACGCCATGGCTACCTCAACCGAGATTAAAGCAGTCGTCCCCATAAGGGCAGAGCGAAGTGGTATCGTCACGGCGCTGAACGCTCGCAAGGGAATGTACGTCGAGCGCGGGGAAATGCTGGTCGAAATTGACGATTTGAGCTCCGTATGGGTGATACTCGATGCGTATGAGCAAGATCTGTCGCGCGTGAGGATAGGCCAGACCGTCGATATCGTGGCAGATGCCCTCCCAGGAGAAACCTTCAAAGCATCGGTTCGATTCATAGATCCGGTGTTGAATCCGGAAACACGCACTGTGGCCGTACGCGCCGAACTTGGCAATCCCGGCAACAAGCTCAAACCCGACATGCTGGTTCGTGCCCGGCTTCAGCAGAAAGGAAATCGTAATCAAGCGATCACCATCCCGACGACGGCGGTACTGTGGACTGGAACACGATCGGTCGTTTATGTCAAGGAACCGGGAAGCGACTCTGACGGAAGTGGATTCCGAATGGTAGACGTAACACTGGGTCCTCGCATCGGCGACTCCTACGAGGTAAAAAAGGGCCTGAACAATGGCGATGAAATTGTGGTCCATGCCGCATTCACCATCGACTCGGCTGCACAGTTGATGGGAATGGAGAGCATGATGAGCCAACGTGTTCAACGGGCGGCTGAAGACGAGGCATTGCAGAAGGCAATCGTGAAGGTCATGAAACCCTATCTCGACCTCAAGGACGCGCTAGTGGCCTCCGACGATGCTGCGGCGGCCAATCATGCGCGCGAAGTCGTCAACGTTTGGGGCGGCTTTTCCACCACTCCACAGAGTGAGGATGAGAAAGATATGTTCAACACCATGAAGACGGCCGTTTTGGGCGGTGCCCGCAGCACGGCCGGCGCGGCTGACCTAGAGAATCGCAGGGTTCACTTTGAAACCCTCAGTAACGCGCTTATTGCTCTGATAGACCGCTATGGGATTTCGGGCACCACGCTTTACAAACAATTTTGCCCAATGGCTTTCGAGGACAAGGGATCGTATTGGATCAGTGCGGAGCGGCAGATCCGAAATCCTTACTTCGGAACCATGATGCTCTCATGCGGCGAAGTTCGGGGAACATGGGAATGAGTTGACTCGCGAATTACCTTTGCTAACAATGGCGTGTCGTGAAGGGTGTGACCACTTTCCGTTTGTGGTTATCATATTTGTGAACATATAGCGACAGCAAGCTGAAGGAAGCTGTAATGTAAAGCGTGTACAGGTACATGTTTAAGAGCAGTCCATTGGACCAATCCGGCCCCGTCAAATGCGTATGTATTGCGGCAAGTGTAATCCAGATAATGGATGTTCGGTGTATCCACCGCCATAATTTCGGTGCCCCATGGATCACGATGGCAGACATCGTTACCGCTAGGCCATAGAATCCCCAGATGCCGATATTCACCTCCCAGCGGCGGTGTAATGGCAATAGTGACATGAATGCACGATTCAGGTCATCGGGCAAAAAACGGGCCGTTAGCAGTAAAGCGTGCACGAGGGCCAATAGCACAACTGCCAAACCAAGCTGATGATGCAGGCATAATCGCTGACCTTTGGTACCGACGAACCTGTCGAGGGCTGGCCAAGCTGCCAACAGGATAACCGATATCACAAACAGGGACATTGACAGGTAACCCGTCAAGTTCGACAACGTGGTCCATGGTTCGACGGCATGACGGCTCGGTTCGCCGGTTGCTAACAATCGAAGTGGTATCACGACGAGAGCGAAGGCCCAAACAAGGGCGGTGCGCGACAGCGCCGGGGATTTCATATAGCCTCCAATAAAAGCTGTTCCCCCTTAGACGCCCCAACTTCATCCTTGTTCTCGCATCTCGTATCTCGTGTCTCGATTCTTGATTCTCGCGTCTCGCCTCGTCTTGCTAAATATTGTAAAAACCAAGCATCTGTCCGTTCGGTTTCTCATATTAAGACCACGTGATCACCATATCGGCCATACACGTTGGCCGTGTCAGTCAAAAACCATCCAAATATGAAAAACATCTACCACCGAATGGTGAAGGGGCTTGTCGTTGTCGGCTGCCTGCTCCTTGCACCTTCTGTTTCTAATGCCCAGGAGACAGGTAATTTTGAATTGGCTGAGAGATTCTCGGCTTCCAACGTGTCACAGAAAGTAGGGAGCACAAGCGTCTCGGCCCAATGGCTTAAGGATGCCGACACGTTTTGGTACCAATGGAACGACGGTGAGGGACGCCGTTGGATGTACATCGACGTTGCAAAGAAGATCAAGCGACCACTTTTCGATCAAGACGATTTAGCCGCCAAACTGAGCGAGCAGTTCAACAAGGGTATTCCAGCGACGGATCTACCGTTACGCAATTTCCGCTTTGACGAAGACAAGAAACTGTTCTCGTTTCACGTCGACAGCATACAGTTCACCTATCATGCCGAGCGCATGGAGCTCATCAAGGGAGATTCGCTGAAACGTGACACCCCGGAAGCATGGGCATCCTACTCTCCCGACAGCACCTGGATTTCCTTCGCCCGCAACCACAATCTATTCGTGATGCGCGCCGACGATCCCGACAGTACCGAGATTCAGCTCACTACTGACGGTGAGAAATGGTTCAGCTATCAAGCCAACCACGGCGACACGACATCTACACGCCGTCTGCGCGCACGTGCGCAGTGGTTCGAAGACAGCAAGAAGATGATGGTAAAGCGCCAGGACTTCCGCAAAGTTGGCGAGCTGTGGGTTATCAACACGTTAGGAAACAACCGTCCGAGCCTGAACACCTACAAATACGCAATGCCGGGCGAGAAGGAACATTATGTAGACCATCTTGAGATTTTTGACCCAAACTCCAAGGAGATGGTGAAGATCAATGCCGACAAGTGGCCGGATCAATCGATCGGGGGCACGTATTTCGGCAGCAGCGGCGGTATATTCACCACCGAAACGTCAGACTACGTCTACTTCCTGCGCCGTAATCGCACATGGGACGAAATCGATGTCTGCAAGGCTAACACGGCCACCGGCGAAGTTCAGGTACTATGGTCTGAAACCAGCAAACCGTACTTCAACACACGGTACGCCCAACTTGCCATCATCAACGAAGGTCAGGAATTCCTATGGTGGAGCGAGCGTACAGGTTGGGGTCAGCTTTATCGCTACGATGCAAACGGCAACCTGAAGAACAGGATCACAAACGGCCACTTTATGGTTGGAGACATTGCCCGCATCGACACGACGGCACAGACGATCTACTTCTCCGGTTTTGGACATGAGGCAGCCAAGCATCCCTATTATGCCAATTATTTCAAGATCAAGTTTGACGGATCGGGCATGAAGCATCTCACACCCGAAGATGCCAACCACACGTTCAGCATGTCGGAGACCAACAAGTATTTTGTGAGCAACTACTCGAGGGTTGATATGCCAACGAAGACGGTGTTGCGCGACAGCGAGGGGCGTGTGGTTATGGACCTTGAGGCCGTCAATATGGCGCGTCTCGACGAAATCGGCTATAAACTCCCTGAGGTCTTCTCGGTGAAGGCAGCCGACAATGTGACCGACATTTATGGTGTAATGTGGAAGCCGGTCGATTTTGACCCAAGCAAGAAGTACCCGATCATCACGTATGTGTATCCGGGTCCACAGACGGAGCCTTTCCCGATTCCGTTCTCCATCTCCGGAAATGCCGGCCGCTCCAATTCATTGGCCCAGGTTGGTTTCATTGTAGTAGCCATCGGTAACCGGGGCGGCAATCCGATCCGTCACAAGGCCTACCACCAATTCGGCTATGACAACCTGCGCGACTACGCCCTTGCCGACAACAAGTATGGGCTCGAGCAACTTGCTGCGCGTCACAGCTTCATCGACATCAGCCGAGTCGGTATTTATGGCCACTCCGGCGGTGGATTTATGAGCTCGGCAGCCATATTGAGCTATCCTGACTTCTACAAGGTGGCCGTATCGTCAGCGGGTAACCACGACAACAACATCTACAACATATGGTGGGGTGAAGTGCACCACGGTGTCAAGGCAACCACACGCAAGGTCAAGGAAAAAGACGAGAACGGCGAAGAGCGCGAAGTTGAGCGCACGACCTTCAGCTCGCGCATTCCGACCAACGCGCAGATTGCCCCAAACTTGAAGGGGCGCCTGTTGCTCGTTCACGGCGAAGTCGATAACAACGTACACCCAGCTAATACTTATCGACTTGCAGAGGCGTTGATCCGCGCTGGCAAGAAGTTCGAAATGATCATCTTCCCCGGTGCTGCTCACGGCTTTACGGGGCATTATGGCGCTTATTTCGAGTACCGCATGTTCGACTACTTCGCCGAGCACCTCTTGGGCGACTACCGTCCGAATGTCGAGTTCGTGATGCCACGCACAGGAGGCGGCAACAACAACGACTGAC
>CAYWCV010000003.1:55362-70237 GCA_964456845.1 uncultured Chitinophagales bacterium
TCTCTAGCCTCAAAATGGGTGATGTCGTCGAATCGTATGAATAACGTCCTGTCACCAACCGTAACTGGGTACGATATTGGCTTTGATTCATGGCGCAAGGTACCTGCAAGTTCAAGCAGGGCCTCCAATGATGTGCGAGAATGTTGGACGATATGATCTGGCAGGCGATGTATGGCATCTGCAAGCCTCATATCATCTACAGGCTTGAGCAGATAATCGACGGCCTTGTGTTCAAAGGCTCTATATGCATAATCGGAGTAAGCGGTCGAAAAAATGATGTGAGGCACATGGCTGATGCCGCTCAATATGTCGAACGCATCGCCATCGTCGAGACGTATGTCCAAAAAAACGAGGTCGGGAAGAAGCTGGTCGATTTTTGAGATGGCATCACGAACACTCCCACATTGATCGATCACGCGAATGCGAGGCTGGGTCTGCAGCTGCCGAACAAGTCGCTCTCGTGCTAGTGGTTCATCATCTACGACGATGGTCTTGATGTAGGTCATTGACGTGGAGACATGGTTTTTAATGACACAACTACTGCTTTATCGGGGGGATTCTTGAACTCGAGTTCGTACGCATCCGGGTAGCAAAGCTCAAGAGTGTCAGATACGCTTTGGAAACCGAATCCACCTGGTATCGGGCTTGGAAAGGGGCTTCCATTGTCACTTACCGTCAGGACGAGACAGCCGTGGTTCACTTTTGCGTCGACGTCGACCTGGACCATCGATCCATCGCTCGGACGGCCATGGATTACGGCGTTCTCGACGATGGGCTGCATCAGGAATCGAGGCATTTTCCAGGCGGCCGCCTCCTCGCTCACCGACAAATGATAACTCAGCTTGTCGCCAAATCGCGTTTTTTCTATGTCGAGATACGTTCTTAATAAGTCGATCGCCTCATGCACCAATACGGGACCCTCCCCTTGCCTGTCGAGAAGCTCGCGGAACATCCGAGCCAAATCCAGGCTCATCTTTTCGGCGGCCGCCGGATTGGAAGCTATCTGCGACGCCAACGAATTGAGCGAATTGTACAGGAAGTGTGGATTCAGACGAGCTTGGATGGCTTGAAGCCTGGAACGGTCGGCAGCCGCTTTCAACTGCTCGACCTCCCTGTTACGCTCGGCCTGTTCGGTGCGGATACCCATTTCCTGGAAATTGCTCAACAAACGCATGAATGCCACAACGTTTGCGATCACAAGTACGATGTAAAGATCGATGTATGCAAAAGAAGCAAACAGACCCGACGTTTCCCAAACTAAATCGTCCCCCAACATAAAGTGGTTTCCAACATTTCCGGCAAAGAATCCAGCAACACTGCCGACATTTATCGCCGCATATTCGATCAGTTGCTGGTAGTCAAAGCGTGGGATGTTCTTGCACAATGCTTGAGCAGACCGTAGTGCCAACAAAGCGAAGAAACCGGAAAAAAGGGCGTACGTCGTTGTCTGGTTAAAGAGCTCTGTCAGCTCATCGGCCTCGCCGATAAAGATGCTCATTACCAAAGAAAAGAGCAGTGTCAGTACAAGTATACGGGCCAATTGATTCCAAATCGACATCGTCGAACCGCTCCGGTAAAGCGGTAAGGCAAAATAGATCATGCCACCAAAAGCGGCAAAACCAACGGCATACATCAGATAGGTCATGATTTCCATAACAGCGAAGTTAGATTAAAGGATGGTTCGCTGCAAAGAAACGGACATAATTCACCCCAAGATGCCATTTTCCGACGAATGGCCGATTTGAGGGGACGAAATCGAGGGCATCAGGGGTAAATTCGATGGAAACTTCCGTTTTTGATGCCCGAGATGCCTCGATTTCCTGGATGCCCTGGATTTAGTGGGTGCCCCGGATCATTGACCGATCATCATCTTCAGCTCCTCGATGCGCATCGACAGCTCGGAGCGATCCATATCTCGGTACTCTTCGGGCAACAGATCTCTGCTGGTGCATTCCATAACTGCGCACAATGTCTGGAGCTCTACTTCCTCAGGGTAGTTGGGCGGGAGGAAATCGGCGAATGTATAGTTGAGCACGTCGAGGGTAACGTTGGGAAGCCCCAAGCTGGCCGCACGGAATTTCGCACGTGTCAGGGCGGCCTCCATGTCGGCACCGCTGAAACGCACTGCACCCTTCTTGATGAGCTCGGGGATTTCGTCGGTGTCGGTTGCCAGCGACGTCTTTTTCTTCATGGCGGTATACAGTTCGATGCGTTCCTCTTCGGTCGATGGCGGGAACAATGCCAGGTGCTCTTCTGCTCGTCCTTGGCGCTTTAAGTCCACAGGCATCAGGTCTGGCCTTGCCGTCATCAAAAACCACATGATACGGCCTCGATTCTCGGTGTTGCTCATGAATTGGGCAATCTGGGCAAACACGCGGCTGGAGACGCCACTGTCGCCCGACGCATTGCGGTCGCCAAGGTAGGCGTCAGCTTCGTCGATCATCACTGCAACCGGAGCCATGGCCGTGAGCAAGTTCAGAATCTTCTCGAGATTCCCCTCGGTAACCCCTTGCCATTGCGACCTGAAATTTTTGAGCTTGACCATGGGCACACCCACCTCCGATGCAAAGCATGTCACGATGAAGGTCTTGCCCGTACCGACGGGTCCACACACCAAATAACCCATCGGCAGAACGTCGCCACGACCTTGCTTGAGCGCATTCGCCGCTTCGCGCAAATGTAGCTTTACCTTGGCATGGCCAGCCACAAAATCGAGGTTGAAACGGGTCTGGACGAACTCGAGCAATCCGTAGGCTTCGGCTTCGATCAGCTCCTTTTTGTTCCTGATCAGCGAGTCGAAGGTGATGGGCTGCTTGTTCTCTTTGGCAGATGCCATAACCGCCTGCAGGTTGACAAAGCTCAGACCGGCGGTCTGCTGTGCGAGCACTTCCATCGGCACCGTGCAAAATGTATTGAACTCCTCTTCAGATCCATAAGCCCGAATAAAGCTCGAGCGCTGCTCAATTCCGGGCAGATCGACCCGCAATGCCGTGGTGTACGGGTTCTGAACCAGCTGCCGGTTCAAGTCGGAAAGATTCTCCGTCATCATCACCAACGAAAAGTCGGCGTTAAGGAACATCGGATCGTGGCTCCAACGCAACAAGTAAACCAAGGCGTTGCGGTCTTCCGCACTAGCCGCGCCCCCTTCATTCACCGGCACGATGGTCTCGGTGTAATCGATGATGACCGCGATGCTTTTACCGTCAGAAACCCTCATCCGAAAGTAGTTCTCCATCAATGTGAACACACGTACGGGATCTTTCGGCATCTTGCCGGCATACTCGGTACCCATAAGGGTGTCGTAGCCGCTCACGGCTCGGTTGAAGTCAGACATCGAGGCTTTATCCCGAAACTGGACACCGCTGGCACGGTCGTAGTACAAGACGATGTCGCGCCCACCGAACAGCTCGTCGGACAGGAAATTACGCATCCGGAGGTACTCGGGCTTTCCTGCCGGTGAGTACTGCACGTAATCTCTTACGTTACCGTGCAGAATAAATTGATTGATGGTCTTGCTGAAGTACTTACGGGCAAATTCGCGCGCCCAGTTAGGGTAATGATCGAGCATGGCAGATGTGTGACGTCAATGGATGTTTGACCCAATTTAACGCATAGTCCGCATTAAGGTTGCATCAATTTCAATCCATTTTTATGACCCGCACCGTATCAATACGTGTCGGGGTCGCCTTCGTGATCACAAATTTGAAGCGATCGATCAGTATCTCCTCGTTCACCTTCGGAATTCTGCCCAGATTGAACGTGATATGGCCGGTCAAGGTCTCATAGTCGTCGCTGTGCCGAGGAATCTTAAGCTCGGGGTACCGCTCGTCAATATCATCGAGGTACGCCATCCCGCCAATGATCCAGGTACTGTCGTTCATCTTTTTGATGAGCACATCTTCGGTGTCATATTCATCCTGGATGTCGCCCACAACCTCCTCAAGAAGGTCTTCGATGGTGATCAGCCCGGCAGTGCCCCCGTACTCGTCAATCACAACGGCCATGTTGTCGTTGCTGCGCCTGAATTCTGCCAGTAGGTCCTTAGATTTTCTGGAGGAGGGCACCAGTCGGATGGGTCGGATGATTTCAGCCAACGATTGTGGCCTGTCGAATAAATCGTAGGCATATACCAGGCCGATGATGTTGTCGATCGACTCGTCGTATACGGGAAGCTTTGAGAACCCGGTGCTCACAAACTTCTTGAGGACCTCGGGGATCTCGGCCGTGCGCTCAACCGCCTGAATCTCCGTACGGGTGATCATGGATTCCTTCACCCTCATTCCCGACAATTTTAGAACGTTGGTCAATATCTCGGTCTCTTCCTTGTCGATGTCGCTATGGTCGCCGTCTTCGGCCATTTCGTGAAGCAGCAGCTCAATGTCTTGACGGCGGAAAAGCTGTTCGACTTTGTTCGTCTCAATCTTGAGTATTCGAACGATGGTCCTAGACATCGATTCGGCAACCCAGACGAGCGGTTTGAGAACGATCCCCACAAAACGGAGCACCGGGGCCATTAGTGGGAAAGCGGAATCGGCGTGCACCCGAAATAGCGCCTTGGGCATTATTTCGCCGAAAATGAGAATCACGATGGACGCGACGGTTGTCTGAATGACCATGACCATCAGCTCGCTGGGGCTGGCTCCGACCCAGGCGTCATAGAGGTTGGCTATGGGCACCGTGAGGAACACCGTCATGAACGTAGCATACAGAACGTTCGCAATGTTGTTCCCAATCAGCGTCGTGGAGAGAAATGCCTCGGGATTCTTGATGAAATATTGAATAAACGAAGAAGCTGGTCCATTTTGACGAACTTTGAGCTCCAGTTTGAGGCGGTTCGCCGTAACATAGGCAATCTCCGATCCGGAGAAAAAGCTGCTCAAGATGATCGTGACCAGGATCAGGAACCACTCAATCATGCGTGGCTCCTATTCGAGACGGAGGTTCCAAGTAAGGTGTGATTCGTTGATAGGAAGTAGTGGCAGTTTCTGTCGGCTGCACCTACCCGCGCAAAATGCTTCGAAAGAAAATAAAAATCAAGATACAATGATTATTGAAATAATTCCGTTTCAGCCACCGGCAAACTGATCGAGAACGTGGTGCCTTTGCCGTACTCGCTATCGAAGGCTAGTGTGCCATCGTTGGCCTCGATGTACTCTTTCGCCAACAATAGGCCCAATCCCATCCCCTTCTCATTGTTGGTGCCATACGTAGCAGTGGCCGATCCTGAAAGGAGCTTGGCGGCCTCCTCCTTCTTTATGCCAACGCCATTGTCAATGATCTTGACGATGAGCTGGTTGTCGGCCGATTCGATGTAGATGTCGACATTCCCATTGTTGCGCGTGAACTTGATCGCATTATTGATGAGATTCCGGATGGCAATGGAGATCATGTCGGGGTCGGCATAGATCTTGTGGTCCGTATTGGTATGTATGTTGATAGCGATACCCTTGTGCTGGGCGATGGGATCGTGCACCTTCACGATTTCTTCAAGAACCACGATGGGGCTGAAGGGTTTTGGATGGGCCTTCATCCCCTGCATTTGACCTTTTGACCACGTCACCAAGTTGTTCAACATGGCAGTCGTGCTTCGAGTCTGTTCGAGCAGCTGCTGTTGAACCATGTTGCGCTTCTCGGTGTCGAGGTTCATTCTGTTCAACATTTCGAGATAGGTCTGAATCGACGAAAGCGGGCTTCGCAGGTCATGCGATATGATCGACAGAAGCTTCGACTTATCATAGTTGAGCCGCTCAAGCTCCTTGTTCTGCTTGTCAATTTCACGGGCGCGATCGAGGGCGACCTCCTTCTCTCTGTCAAGGTTCTGCCTGAGGTAAAAAGTGATGAAATAGATAAATACAATGCTTACCAAATAGCTGGTAATGAGATCAAAATAGCGTGATATGGGGTTGTCGTATGACGACGGTATGGTGTTTGGCATCATGAACTCGAACGTGAGCAAAAACGAAGGAACGGCCAAATGCATCCACACCCATACCCACTGGTGCTTTTCTGTGGTGGTGGCGATCAGAAGCTGAAATGTAAGAAAGAACAGGAAGAGCGTTGGACCAACGGAGCCTGAGTTCGCAAAATAGTTGAACGTCATCAGGCCATAGCTACCGAGTGCGTACACCAAGATTGCAGCTGTATGCAAGCGATAGACGCGGCTCATCGTGTGAACAACGATGATCCCGATAAGAGCTAGCCAAAGGGTTCTGACCACCAGATCTAAACCGATCACAGAATTGATCGGCATAATTGTAAGCAACAATACGATGGATATCCCCAAAATGGCGTGCAACCCCCGTATTTCGAGCGAGAATTCCTCGCTGCTTCCTACCCACCATTCCCAAAACTTAACTAGACGCATGTAATTAAGGCTATCAGCAGTTTTTAACGGTTCAATATATCCGTAAAAATACGCAAATTGGAGAGTAACACGACGATGTGTACTATCATAAACAATATTTTGTCATGAATTCGAAAACAAAAACACACGTTAACTGGAGCGACATGAAATTTTTACGGTTCTGCATTCCACTGACTATTGTAATGGCTTCGTGTAACGTAGCCACCGAAAGAAACAGCCTCTCTTTGTCCGAAATGATTGACCAAGGTTCATGGGTGGATCTGACCCACACGTTTTCGTCCAACACCATCTATTGGCCAACGGCCGATAACTTCCGCAAAGATACCGTTTTCGTTGGCATCACCGAAAACGGCTATTATTACGAGGCGTTCAACCTGTATGGTGCAGAGCACGGGGGAACGCACCTCGATGCGCCGATCCATTTCTCGGAAGGCAAACAGACGGCACATGAGGTGCCCCTTTCATCCATGATGGGTCCGGTCGCTTTGGTAGATGTCAGTGATTCGGCCAGCACAAACCGCAATTATCAAATATCGACCGACGACATCCTGAAATGGGAATCGGAGCACCAGACGACGGTGAATAACCATGTGGTTCTTGTGAATACTGGCTCTTCCAAGTTCTGGCCTGACCCGGTGGCCTATATGGGGACGGACAAAAAGGGCTTGGTCGGCGTTCTGTCGCTGTCATTCCCCGGCTTGCACCCCGATGCGGCCAAATGGCTTGCCGACGAACGCGATATCATTGCGTTTGGCCTCGACACACCTTCGATCGATTATGGCCAATCCAAACTGTACGAATCGCACAGGCATCTGTTCGCAGCCAATATCCCAGGCTTTGAGAACGTTGCAAATCTCGATCAACTGCCCCCCACTGGCGCCTACGTCATCGCACTTCCCATGAAGATTGAGCGCGGAAGCGGTGCACCAGCCAGAATAGTGGCCTGGATCCCAAATTGATCCAGACGTTTTCGAGGCGACCATCATTACATCAGACTCAGTCTATGACACGCATCCAAACGATAGCCCTTTCAATTTTCCTCCTTGTATCAACCGCTGTTGTCAACCACTCGTCGGCACAAGTTACCGATGCCGAAAAGGACTTGCGCACTCAGAAGGCAGATTCCATCGGCGGATGGAAGACGGGCGGTGTCTCAAGTTTGCACTTTTCGCAGTCGTCGTTCACCTATTGGTCGGCCGGAGGCCAAAACTCGATAGGATTCAACGGCTTGCTAAGTTTGCACGCAAATTATGAGAAGGACCGTAATTCGTGGGACAATCTGTTCGACTTCGGATTCGGCGTTCTTCGTCAGGGTAAAGGTGATTTCATCAAGACGGACGACAAGATCGACCTTTTTTCGAAATATGGCCGCCGTGCGACACAGCACTGGTATTATTCAGCTCTGGCCAATTTTAAGACCCAACTCAGGCCCGGGTACGATTACCCAAACGATTCAACCAAGATATCCGGATTTTTGGCTCCGGCTTATGTTTTGGGAGCAGCCGGCATGGATTACAAGCCCACGCCAAATTTCACTGCATTCATATCGCCGTTGACCGGGCGCTTGACCATCGTGAACGATCGACGCCTTGCCGACGCTGGGGCCTTCGGAGTTGAACCCGGCAAAAATACCAGAGGTGAATTTGGTGGGTATGCCAGAGTTATGTACAGCACGAGCCTGTTCAGCGACAAAAGTGTGTCTATTCTGACGAAGATCGACTTGTTCTCAAATTACCTGAAGGAGCCTGATGCTATCGATGTGAGTTGGGAGACCATTTTGGGATTCAAGATCAACCGGTTCATGTCGGCCACGCTAACTACACATCTGCTCTACGACAAAGACATCGATATTGCCGTAGACAAAAACGGGGATGGCGTGCCCGAGTCGATTGGACCCAAGGTGCAGTTCAAGCAGGTACTGGGTATCGGTTTCACGTACCAATTCTAGACGGCAACCACCTGATCATTCCCCTTTGAACAAGGGCTTTTCTTTGGCAAGGAATGCTCTTGTTCCCTCCTTGAAATCATCGGTCGAGCAGAGGTTCGCAAAAAGGTCGGCTTCCATATCATAACCCTTCTCAGGTGTCTCGTCTGCGGCGATGACCGCCTTGATGGCAGCTGCAACTGCAAGTGGAGCCCTTTTCAAGATGCTGCCAAGTATGGATTGAGCCTCCTCGATACCCTTACCCGGCTCGACCAACCGATTCACAAGCCCTATGCTGAGAGCCTGTTCGGCCTTTACGGGGTTTCCGGTAAGGATCATCTCCATCGCCCTTCCCTGCCCAACGAGCCGTGTTAGCCGTTGTGTGCCGCCGTAACCCGGAATGAGGCCCAAGGTCACTTCGGGCAATCCAAAAACGGCGTTACCGCCTGCGACTCGCATATGGCAGGCAAGTGCCAGTTCACATCCGCCGCCAAGGGCGTAGCCCTCCACAACCGCCACAAAGGGCTTGGGGCTGCGTGCGATGCGCATGAACACCGATTGCCCGTTCGTGGCCAATGCATGACCCGACTCGTCGTCAAGTTTGGACAGCTCGGCGATGTCGGCGCCGGCAACGAAAGCTTTCTCACCGGCACCCGTCACCATCACGGCCCGTACGGAAGGGTCGACAATGATGTCCTCGACGGCATGGTCGAGTTCCTTCATGACCACTGCGTTGAGGGCGTTCAGCTTGTCGGGGCGGTTGATCGTGATGACGGCTATGCCATCAGCCATTCGTTCTACAATGAGGGTGTTGTAATGCATGGCTCAGGATGTTTCTCGTGCTCTTTTTGAAGCCTTAAGCGTATCTGATTCGTCAGAGCTGATGCCCAGATCGACATCGTCAAGCAAATTTAGGCCAGGCAGCATGTCGGCTTCAACCTCTTCCATCAAGGTCGCGGTCTCTTCGACTTCAAGTAGCAAATTATCGAGCTGGAACCCAATCTCTTCGGGGTTGTTCATGGTCATCGACTGCTCATAGACGTACCGTACTGCATCTTCGATCGTTTCGAGCTGGGTTTCAGCGATGGCGAACTTTTCCCTCGCCGTCTTGAAGCGTTCGAGACGTTTATTGAGGATGTTGATTCTGCGTGCCTTGATGCTGCGAAGCTTTTCGGAGGTGGATTCTTCCATTTCTTGCCGCTCGCTTACGATTTCGGCAGCCACTTTGCTTTCGGTGGATGAGCGCAGATACGTCTCGTACTTGCGGAACATGTCCAACAGATTCAGGTAATTCGTAAGCAACCCGTCGATCTTGTTGCTGATGTTGTCGAGTAAGCCCTGAGACGTGTAAGGAAGCTTCTGGAAGTTCTCCTTGATCAGTTTGCTGAGGTGTTTGAGAACCAGGAAGCGTTGCTGGCTCTCACGGTCAAGTCCCTGAAAGACGGTCGTGTTCTCTTCGGCCTTCTTGCGCTCACGAGCCTTCCTGGCATCGACTGCTTTGCGAAAATTCGGCAAGTTTGGCACGGTACCCAGATACATGAGTTCGACGCCAAAAGCAAGCGAGAAGATGACGGTCGGCACCATCCCGACATCATTGAGGAAAAATGCCGCCGTTGTCGCAACAATCAGCATCAACAAGTTGAGCGGGTGCAGGAAAGCCTCTCTGCTGTAATTTGTGCCCTTCTCTTCGGCCATTCGTTTTTCGGGTCAGTACTAGTTTTCGGTTGTTGGGCGACCGAGCGATTTGCTGCTCGTGTTGGGGCTGAGCGGATTCGACAACGACTCGTTGTCTGCCGGCTTTTTACCCAGCGTCTTTTGGACGGGATGGTTGGCAGCCTGCTCGTCGATGGCGTCGTTGAGCATCCCCAGCTCCATCTTCATCTGCTTCATGGTTTCGGCGGCCTTCTGCTTGCGAATGGCGTCTTCGTCGACAGGGGTGACCTCATCGTCTGATTTGGCTGATTCCATTGCCATGTCGAGGCGGGCCTCAGCCATGAAGACCTTTTCGCGGACTTTGTCGAGTGCTTCGTCGAACTGGTCGATGAGGCCTTGTGGATTGATCTGTTGAACGGCGTTCGTCAGCTTCTTAACACGTTCGGCCTCTGCAAGTTTGTTCTTGAGCTCCTTAATTTTCAGATAGTGCGCTTTATACTCTTCTTTGAGTCGATTGCGTTCTTCTTCGCCGCTCATGATGTCTTCGGTTAGGTTGTTTTCGTCTTACCAAGCGACTTGCCACCTTCTGTGTCGGAGCCTTCGGTTTCTTTGTCGAGCAGCGGCTTGGTGGTCTCCGTTTCGGTATTCATTTCAAGCTTGAATTGCTTGACCAGCTCGCTGGCGCGCAGACGCTCGGCATCGACCTCGATCTCCATGGTCTTGGTATCGATGCTGTCGAGTGCTATCTCCATGCGGGCCTCGTTCTTGGCAGTCTGCTCGTTGATGCGGTTGAGCATCTCGTCATGGGTCTGATCCATTCCGCCAACCTCAAACTGCTCGAGCGTGTCGGCAATCTTTGCCTGCCAAGCGGCGCGCTCGCTGGCTCGCAGGGCCTCGCGGGCTTCACGGATCTTGCGGTCTTTCTCGCGCATGAAGATCTTCTTGACTTGAAGCGCCTTTTCGTAGGCTTTCTTGGCAAAATCAAGCTGTTCTGTGATGGAACCAAGCTGCTCACGGCTTTTCTCGAGCTGTAATGCGTAGGTTTCGGCGATGTCGTCACGCCCGGCATTAATGGCGCTCTTGATTTTGCTGGTGAGCTCCGTAATGCTCTTGGTGTACTTGTCGTGTTCCTTTTGCAGCAGAATCACGTTCGCACGGACGGTCGCGATATTTTCGTTCATGCGCGGAACTTGGTCGTTCAGTTCGCGAATGTTTTGCTCAAGAATGAGCTTCGGATCTTCGATGCTGCTTACCAATCCACCAAAAAGGGATTTTATTGCACGAACAAATCGTTTCCACATAGTGCCGATAGATTATGATGTGAAGTTTGCTGGTTGATTTCGCCGGTTATAGATATCTACGATGAATATACCTTTTTGAACATTGTCATGCATACCAACTTTGTTGGCGGCATAATCATCTGACGAAAGGTTTTTGGGGTGACAATATCTGTGTTTACCGTTTTTTTGACAAAATGTTACACTTGTGTCAAATTTCGCTTAGCACATCTAGGAGCGGCCACATTGCTCGCGGGTGGCGGATGCCTGCTTCGCGATATTCATCCCGGTAGGGCAGCTTGGTTCGCAGGCGCCTGAACTCCCGAATCCTTGCGTCGGGGCCCTCCAGTTCCATGCTGCTTCGGAGGCTCCTGTCATAATCCCAATAATCGTCGAGCAAACCGGATGGTAAAAGATCTGAGTTCATGTTTAAGACGTCGTCAATCTTAAAACGGGGTTCTCCTGAAGTTCGGAGAACGGGCCGCAGCACATGGTCGGGGTGTATCGAAGACCCGCCACTGAGACATCTCACCATGTCGGAAAGCGCCATTTCCGTGGCGAGTCGTTTCGCCTGGTTCGAGTAACCTGCAATATGCGGGGTGGCCACGATGGACCGCTCCAAGAGATCCCTGTTGACCATTGGTTCGCCCTGCCAAACGTCGATCACCGCATCGCGAAGGTATCCCTGATCCAGCGCCGAAAGCACCGCGGATTCGTCGGCAACCCCTCCTCGAGAGGCCTGTATCAGCAATGTGCGTTTCTTGGCGAACAATTTTTCGGCGTCGAGCCATCCTTTCGTGGCAAATGGACCCGACTCAACCAATGGTGTGTGGAGCGACAACACATCGCACGCGAGCACCTGATCGAGACTGGAAGAGATGAAGCCGTGCTCTCGCAACGATCTTGGCGGATCGTAGACCACTACGGAAATCCCCAGATTCATTGCCATGTTGGCTACGGTGGTTCCGGTAAAACCTGCGCCGACAATGCCCAATGTCTTACCTTCGAACATCCACCCGCGCGACTTCGCCGTAACTATGGCTGTCGTGAGCACATATTCGGCAACGGCACGCGCATTGCAGCCGGCTGCAAACCCCACGGCCACACCCTCTCCCTTCATCCAATCAATGTCGATATGGTCGTAACCGGCGCTGGCTGTGCCCACCCACTTAAGGCGACCGGGATCGGGCAGCGTCTTTGGGTTAAGTTTTGTGACCGTACGCAACAGCAAGGCATCGAAGTCGCCAGCATCAGAAGGTATGCCAAGGTCTGGATCGAACGTGTGGAGTTCATATGAATCAGGTACCGACTCCTTCAGCAAAAATATATGCCTGTCGGCCAGTAACCGGTAGGAAGATTTCATCCTACTCTCTTGCGGCGCCTCATGGATACGGGCTTGTCGAGCAGTTCGCTCACGATGATGGCCTGACGCAGCGTGGCCGGGTTGTGGAGCGCCTGGCTTGTGGGTGACGGTGGCTTCACCTGTTGGGTGAATTTCAGTTCCTCAAGTTCTCTACGCTCCTTCTGCTCGGCGTTTCTTTTCGACTGCCGCTGTCGACCCGCAAGCATTGGATCGACATACTCACTGTCGAGCACTTGGGGTTTTGGCTTCGTTTGACCGGTAAGGTCGCTTAAATCGCCGCTCAGTATTCTTCCCAAAATATCGAGCGCCGACGGCTGCGAAGCCTTGGCAGCGCTTGTCGTCTCAACACTCATCTCTTTTTCGAGCACTTCGGGCGGTATGTAGTCCAATTCCTCGGATGGCTGAGGTGGGGTTTTCTTTTTATTCTTGTTTCGCTGCCCAGCCAACATGGACGCCAGACCGATTGCAATGGCGATGACTAAAGTAATGAGATCTTCCATAGGTGGACTGTTTAACGATTATTTCCAATAGTTGACGTTGACCGTCTGACCTTGGGCATTTTTTACTTCCAATGTGAGGGCTGCACCGCCGCCTGCCTCAAAATGGCAGATCTTGATTGGGTGTAAGCCATATTCAAACGCAAGTTTCACCGATTTAGTTGCGGCACTGTGAAGGCCGTCATTGTCGATTTCGATGAGATTGTCTATCCAAAGTATGGATCCGTCGTCTGATGTCAAAGAAAGTGTGTAAACACCGTCGAACGGTATTTCCAAGAACCCCGTGAAGACCTGTGCATACGGACCCGTTCTGCCTTCAGGCAAGCTGGGTGCGTCTGCCGTGCTGGTTTCGTGGGTAGATTGAGGATCGAGTGCCAGGCATCGGTTGATCGAGGCGGGATAGATCTTTCGTTCAAGACCCGGCGATTGGTCCGTCCGCTGCAAACCTGGCATCATCTGCAGATGTTTGACCTCGAGTGCACGCACGTCGGAACGTCGCCCTGTTGCAGTGACCGACACCACCCTCACGGTTGCCATCGCACCATCCATCAGCGGTATGCGCTGAGAGAACGACGGGAAGCAATAGGCATCGGCGGCAGGGTCGGTGCCGTCGAGCGTATATTGAAGGCAGCCGCCCTCATGGGATGCTACCAGTTCAACGAGGGCCTCGTCTGCCAAGGTCTGAATCGGCTGAAAACCGATCGGATCGGGGATGCGGTAGTTGACGTCAAGCTGGTCGAGGATACGGTACTGCGGCTTCAGCCTGGACAGAAACGCATCGAAATCGCGATGCTGTTGTGGTGACCATACCCTCTCGGCCAAGGCCATCAACCGGGGGAAAACCATGTACTCCACATGTTCGCCCGTTTTCATGTACTCGGTCCACACATTGGCTTGAGCACCCATCACGTGGTGCGTGCGAGATGGATCCAATTCGGCAGGTACCGGCTCATAAGCATACACCTTATCCAATGGGCTAAATCCACCGATCGCCAATGGCTCCTTGCTAGGCTCGGCCTGGTAATGGTCGAAATACAGCGCAAATCCTGGCGACATCACCACATTGTGGCCATCATTCGCCGCCTCGATGCCGCCGGCCTCGCCACGCCACGACATCACGGCCGCATTGGGTGCAAGCCCTCCTTCGAGGATTTCGTCCCATCCTATCAAGAGCCTGTCGCGGTCGTTGAGGAAGGTTTCGATCCTGCGGATGAACCAGCTTTGAAGCTCTTCCTCGTCCTTGAGCCCCTCTCGCCTCATGATGGCCTGAGCCTCATCAGATTCCCTCCAGCGTCGCTTGGGCACTTCGTCTCCGCCGATGTGGATGTATTTGGACGGAAACAACTCCAACACTTCGTCAAGGACCTTCTCAAGGAACTCAAACGTCGTTTCTGTGGGGCAAAACACATCTTCGAAGACCCCCCAAGTGGTCGCCACCTCGAACGGCCCGGGCGTGCAGGCCAATTCGGGGTATGCCGCCAACGCTGCCAAGGCATGGCCGGGCATTTCAATCTCGGGTACGACCGTAATGTGTCGTTCGGCGGCATAGGCTACGACCTCGCGGATTTCATCCTGGGTGTAAAACCCGCCATGCGGTATGCCGTCGCCGATATAGGGATTGAAGTTTTTGGCCACCATCGTTTCCTTGCGCCAAGCGCCGATCTGCGTCAGCTTTGGGTAAGCCTTGATTTCAATGCGCCAGCCTTGGTCTTCGGTGAGGTGCCAGTGGAACGTGTTCAGCTTGAACCGCGACATCAGATCGATGTACTTCTTCACAAAGTCGACCGACCTGAAATG